>JAFRQM010000026.1 GCA_017428625.1 Clostridia bacterium | reverse complement strand
GCTTGCGCTTAACCCCGCATCCGCAGAAAAGAGCGAAGGATATTCAATTTCATCTTTAAGTTTTGACGGCAAAACAGCCACGGCGGATATTGTCAACCCGGGCGCCTGCAAACTTGTTGTTGCGGTATACGACCCCGACAGCGGCAAAATGCTCGGCTCGGGCATAACCGCATTGGAAAAAAACGCAGGAACGGCTCAGGCGATGATTGATATTCCCGCAATGCCGCAGTATTTCCTTGCGCGTGCTTTTTTGCTTGACGGCAAAATGGGCGCATTATGCCCGAAATACGAAACTCACCTTTATACGAAAGCGTTTGAAAATTATCTCAAGGTTACTTTGTCCGTCTGCTCGCCGCAGGGTGAAAGCACCGTTTTAATTCCCGGTGCCGAAGTTACGGCAAAGGACGGATTCTGCGACTGCGAAGGCGACGGAAGATATGACGACCGCACAGCAGTCACCGGCGGTAACGGTGAAATCATTTTTTATTTCGAACCGGGCGAACACTCGGTAACCGCTTCGGCTGACGGATATTTTCAGACAACGGCAACTTTCACTGTTGCGGAAAACGCAAAATCATTCACCATAAAACTTATGAAAGACAGCGGCTCAGGTTCCGAGCCCGGAGATAACACTTCCGACGGCACCGGCAGTGATGATGGCTGGGTTGACAGAACCCATTACAAACTCGGCTCCTTCCCTCAGACTGATGTTACCGAGAGTATGGGCTCAATTCTTGATTCCGAAGCGACAGCCTGGAAATCATACAGATATTACAGCGGCACCGGCAAATCAGGCGACGGCAGTATGACCGCCGGCGATTTTATGCTCTACTGCGATGTGACTTACGGTGAGGATAAATACAGGGGCGTAACCTTCAGCACATACAGGCCCACCAGCACAAACTATGAAACCTCGGCTTCGGCCTATAGTTTTCAGGATGATAACGGTTATACCTGCGGCAACATATACTGGTTCAGATATGAACCGGTTATATGGAGAGTCCGCGATTCACAGACCGGCCTCGCGATATGCGAAACGATAATCGACAGCCGCCCGCTTACCGAATATGCAATAAGAAACAAATCCGACAGGCAATACTATAACGACAAAGGGGCGCTTGCCAACGATTGGGAAACATCTTCGCTGAAAGCCTGGCTTAACAATGAGTTTTTACAGATGACGTTTACGGAAGATCAGCAGGATTTAATCAAGATCAATGACACCGACGGCGGAAATGAAAAAGTCTTTTTGCTTCCGGAAAAATATGCGACAAATTTTGTTTATTTTCCGAGCAACGATGCAAGGCATGCCCGGGGAAGCGATTACGCAAAGTGTCAGGGTCTGCATGTGCAGGACGGCTATTCCGAATGGCGCTTAACTACACCCGGTTATGATTCTTATTTCACCTGCGGTGTCACAAATGACGGAAATATCACTGAACAGTGCGGTGCCAACACTACATGTGCCGGCGTGCGGCCTGCAATAAAACTCAATCTCTCTGACCTGCCCTCCAGGCCTAACAAGAGCAAAAAGGCGGCCGCGCCGACCGGAGTGTTTGATTATTCATATGATAACT
>JAFRQM010000025.1 GCA_017428625.1 Clostridia bacterium | reverse complement strand
GCAAGCAACACGGGCAACTGCTCCGCCGCAAGCAACACGGGCAACTGCTCCGCCGCAAGCAACACGGGCGACTACTCCGCCGCAAGCAACACGGGCTACTACTCCGCCGCAAGCAACACGGGCGACTGCTCCGCCGCAAGCAACACGGGCTACTACTCCGCCGCAAGCAACACGGGCGACTACTCCGCCGCAAGCAACACGGGCTACTACTCCGCCGCAAGCAACACGGGCGACTACTCCGCCGCAAGCAACACGGGCGACTGCTCCGCCGCAAGCGTCAGCGGTAAAGGCAGTGTCGCGCTCAACATCGGGTATATGGGAAAAGCCAAAGGCGCACTTGGATGTTATATAGTGCTTGCGGAATGGAAAGACGACGAGATTTCGGCGGTGAAATCGCACAAAGTCGACGGTAAAAAAATCAAGCCTGACACTTGGTACAGACTTATTGACGGTAAGTTCACGGAGGTAACAGACGATGACGAGGAATGAAGCAGTTGACTATTTACAGCAGTTAAGCGTTGTGCTTGACAGCGGAAAATTCACGGACGCCGTTGACACGCTGACACGGCGGGAGATACCTCGAGCGGACTGTTGGCAGGCTCACTGGAATGAGGTCAGGACTAATGACGGTGGCAGCCTGTTTGTCTGCTCGAACTGCGGAGCTCCCGGCAATTATGACAATTTCTGCCGCAATTGCGGAGCGGATATGAACGGTGAAAAAGATTAAGCAAGAGAGGAACGAAAAAATGTTTAAGAAGATAATAACAGGTTTACTCGCCGCGGACTTCGCACTCGGCGCACTTGCCACAGGAGTTCAGAAGGCGGAAGAACGAACCCTCGCGACTATGTCGCAAATAGAAGAACGAATCGAACAGCACGAATGCCCTGTCATAGTAAAAACCCGCTCCGACAACTACATCAAAGACAGCCTCGGCGTGTTCACGCTTACATTCTATGTGCCCGATGAACAGTGGGGCTATCAGACCGCAACAGGCGTTCGCTCACAGCACCTTGCCACCTGCGCCGTTGACCCCGATGTTATTCCTTACGGCTCGGTTATCCGCATTGAGGGCAACAATGGGCAGGTTCTTACGCTCAAAGCCGTTGACTGCGGCGGGGGCATTGTTGGCAATAAGATTGACATTTTTTATGATGCACCTAACCACGGAGGCGTTAAAGCCGGTTATGACTGGATAGCAGAGTTCGGCGAAGTGGCTTCTGTTTATCTATTGGAGCGTTGATGACAACTGAAAACTGAAAAACGCAGAAAAAATCTCCATTGCGCCACACAACGAAAATAAAGAAAAAGAGGTGAAAAAATGAAATTCAAAGACTTATTTGACAAATTCGCAGATTACCCCGCTGTTCTTGAATACCACTTATTATACGCAAATAAAGTTGTCACGGGCAATGCCTATCTCACCGAAGCCCTTGACGAGTTTGCAAACAAGCACGCAGACGATGAGGTCACGGACTTTACGATTTTCGCGCATAACGGCGGCATAGGACTGACAGTGTATTTAAAATGGCACACAAACTTAAAATACTGCCGAAAAGGGGAGAAAAAAGTTTGAAATCCGCAAAAATGACCGTGATTTCAAAGTCGGTGACACCCTGCTTCTGCAAGAATGGGAAAACGGCATATACACAGGCAGAGAAATACTGAAAGAGATTGAATACATATATCACGGTGACGATGCATACGGATTGAGCGAGGAATACTGCATACTCGGATTGAAAGGGGTGAAAAAATGACCGCAAAAAAATGTGACAGGTGTAAAAAATTCTACGATACAATTTCCGAGCGTTCTGAAATTGGCTTTTTTAAGCGTGTAGCAGTCAAGCGTGATTTCGATTTATGCCCCGATTGTACAAAAGATTTTGAATTATGGGTTGCGGGTAAAGCAATCATTCTTGAAAAACAGGAGGCTGAAAATGGAACAGATAATAACAGCGTTATGTGACGGCATAATAGCAATCTTAACCGCTATATCAAAGTTTGACATCACGCAGATAGACCCGAACAGGCTCGCGCAGGCGGCACAGGTTACGGCGGATGTGGCGAGAATTATCTACACGGCGATTAACATTGCGGTTGTTGTATTGGGGGTGTGAGGATGAATGTATTAGTTGCGTGTGAAGAAAGTCAAGCGGTTTGCAAGGCATTTAGGGAACGGGGGCACAGGGCTTTTTCCTGCGATATTCAGGTTTGTTCCGGCGGTCATCCCGAATGGCACATACAAGGTGACTGCTTACCGCTTCTTAACGGCGATTGCGAATTTACAACGCAGGATTGGGCTATTCACAAGCAAGAGGGCAAATGGGATTTGTTGATTGCTCACCCTCCCTGCACTTACTTATCAAATGCCGGTGCTGCAAGACTTTTCAAGGTTATCAATGATAAACATTATGTCGAGGTTTCAAGATTAAAAAAAGGGCTTGAAGCAAAAGAGTTTTTTGAAAAATTCTTGAATGCCAAATGTGAAAAAATCTGCATCGAAAATCCAATCCCGATAGGCATATATGAGCTTCCGCCTTATTCACAGATTATTCAACCATTTAATTTTGGGCATCCATACCAAAAGAAGACTTGCCTATGGCTTAAAGGCTTGTCGTCGCTAATGGCAACAGATGTTGTTGAGCCTATATGCAGTTGGGTTTCGGGCGGCAGTAAGAACAAAGACGGGTCGCAACGAAAAAACACAGGCACCAAATATAGAAGCCAAAAAATCAGGTCAAAAACTTTCCCCGGCATAGCGAAAGCAATGGCGGAGCAATGGGGGTGACGGTTACGGAATGCCCATATAAGGAACACTTCAAACAGAATTTATTTTTAAAGAAAGGAAAAGGTATATGGCAAAAGGTAAAAAAGTTGACGCGGACATAGTTGAACTGATTTGTGATATGGCAAAAGGCGGCGACACACCGCGTTTAATTGCACAAGAACTTAATTTGCCGACAACAACGGTTTACAATATTTTAGAGCGCAACGGACTTCACGAAAGAAAAGAAGGCGTAAAAAAGTCTTCAAGAAAATCAAAAGTAAAATGCCCAAAGTGTAAAGCGCTCGGACATCTTCCCGGAGCAAGGTTCTGTTATAAGTGCGGTGCTGACATAAGAGATGAAGGCGACATACTTATTGAGAGATTGTCCAATATCTGGGAAGTTATTAATATGGTTCCCAGTGAAAAGACAGACGAAGTTATTAAGGTAATCAACGATGTGAATGATTATATAAGGAGGCATAAATGACACAACCGCCCGACGAGAACATATTAATAGGCAAATTCAAAGACGGAGGAGAAAACGATGACACTGTATGAAATGACAGAGCAGGCAATGGCGCTTTATGAATTGTTGCAGAATGATGAGATTGACGAACAGGCGGTTGCGGACACGCTCGAAGCAATAGGAGCGAATGAAAAGATTGAAACATACTGTAAGCTCATAAGGCAGTTTGAAGCAGACAAAGAAGCCGTTAAATCCGAAATTGACCGTATGAAGGCAAAAAAAGAAGCCGCCGAAAATGCCGTTGAGAGGCTCAAAAACGGCATTTTAGAGTTTATGGCGGCTACTGATACCACCAAAGCCGATATTGGCTTATTTAAGTTATCTGTGACCGAAAGCAAGGCGGTTGACATAATTGATGAAAGCAAGATACCGCAAAAATTCAAAATTCCACAGCCGGATAAGATTGACAAGGCAGGCATCCGCGAAATACTGAAAAACGGCGGAAGTGTTGAAGGAACGCAACTCAAAATTAATAAGGGAGTGCGAATTAAATGAGCAGTAATTATAAAAAAAATGACGACCGACCTATGCACACGGATAAGATATACAACCGTGATTGCTTTGGGTTCAAGGTGAAAATGAACGGCGGAGCGGGATGTATTGCGCTTGTAAAAATTGACTGTCTCGGTTGTAAATTCTATAAGACTAAATTACGGGTAGCAGAAGAACAGCGACGGACGGTTGAACGCCTCACAAAATTAGGCTTAGAGGATTTAATCAGTCTCAAATTTTAAGGGAGAAATAAAAAATGGCAGACAACAATAACAATAACTTTTATGGTAGAGTTCTCGGCGCAATTTGCGAATTGAAAGCACCGAAATCTCAGACAAGCACCTTCGGAAAATACAAATATCGCTCGTGTGAGGATATTCTCGAAGCAGTTAAGCCGATTTTAAAAAAATACAGCCTTATTCTCAATCTTGCCGACGAAGTTATATTCATCGACGGCAGGCATTATATTAAAGCGACGGCAACTCTTATTGACGCGACAAGCGGAGTAATCAACATAAAGTCAACCGCCTACGCTCGCGAGCCGGACGAGAAAAAAGGTATGGACGACTCACAAATAACCGGCACAGCTTCATCTTATGCCCGCAAATACGCTCTCAACGGCTTGTTTTGCATCGACGACACCAAAGACGCGGATACCGATGAATACGCAAATCAAACCGCTCAGGCGAAGAAAAACGAAACAAAAACGGCAACTGTACCGAAGCAAACACCGGCACAAACAAAAGATGTGACAATCTCGCCAACAAACACCGTGATATGCGAAAACGAGGGCTGCGGATGCGCTATCACGCCTGAAACAATAAAGGGAAAGGTTTACAATGTTGACACTATTGTAAAAGCCTCAATGAATAAATACGGCAAGGTACTTTGTAAAGCTTGCCGAGACAAAATCGAGGCAGATAAAATCATTGAAAAAGGGGTTCAACTGTAATGGCGGTTAAAGATGAAAATTATATTGTCATTCAAGGTTGGATGATTAACAGGCTTAATCTCAAAGGCAATGATTTATTAATTTATGCTTTGATTTACGGCTTTTCGCAGGACGGAACTACACCGTTTATCGGCAATGTAAATTATATTGCTGATTTCGTCTGTTGCAGCAAAAAAACTGTAAAACGCTCTCTTGATTATCTTGTTAATTCTGAATTGATAATCAAAGAACCTTACGAAATCAACAATGTAGTGTTCAATAAATACCGCGCGAAATGTCATAGGGGGGGTCAAAATGACCCTACCCCCGGGGTCAAAATGACCCCCAATAATAATATTAATAAGAATATTCAAGAAAAGGAGATATATCCACCTAAAGGTGTCTATATCTCCCAAAAGAAAGACCAAATTCAACAGGTGATTGACGCGTGGAACTCTCTCGGCGTAACTCAGATAACAGCAATAAAGCCTAACACGCAACGGTATAACGCTCTTAACGCGAGAATTAAGGAATACGGTGAGGACGGTGTAATTAACACAATCCGCAGAGCCGCAAACAGCAGTTTTCTGATGGGCAAAAATAAAAACAACTGGCAAATAACTTTTGACTGGTTGATAACAAGCAGTAATTTCATCAAGGTTTATGAGGGAAACTATGATGACAAAGAAAAACAGGGCGACCCGTTTATGAGCGAGCTGAAAAGAATATATGACGAAGCGGATGAAAACGATGAAATGCCCTTGTAACGGATGTAAAAGATTTTCCGATTGCCCTAAAATTTGTTATCCTCGTCAAGATTATCTGAGGCACAGAAAGAGGGTGAAGTATGGCAAGCAAAAAAGAAATAGCCAAACTGTTAGCTGAAATAAAAACCATTTACCCTTATTACGCAAAAGACAGTAAAGAAATAGAACTGCTGGTTAATACTTGGGCGCTTTTGCTTGCTGATTATTCCGATAACGCGTTAAAAGACGCGGCGGTTAAATGCCTGAAAGCGTGTAAAACGCCGCCCACTCCTGCCGATATTATAGAGCAAATAGAGAGCTGTCATAAGATTACAACGGAAGATGCTCACGCTCTATGGTTAGAATATATTTCCGCTCTCAGAAAAGCCGAAGAATTAACCTACTATTACCCCTTTACTCTTGTTGAGGATAACGGAAAAACGCAAGGCGAAAACGCAAGAGAAGCAGTCGAAAGGCTTTTTGACGGGCTGTCAGAGCCGCTGAAAAAATATATCGGCTCGGTAGGAATGCTGACCGAGAAAGGCAAGCGGTTTGATTTTGAGGCTTTACGCTACGAAAAGAGCGGATTTATCCGAGATGTATCGGCAATGAAAAAGACTTACAGCAACGCAAAAGCAGAGCTGCCCGCTAATGAATGGGTGAAAGAATTGGAGGCGGTGAAATGATAAAGA
Organism: Clostridia bacterium; assembly: GCA_017428625.1. GTDB lineage: Bacteria > Bacillota > Clostridia > Oscillospirales > Acutalibacteraceae > CAG-177. Next base: position 98,632 of record JAFRQM010000025.1, on the reverse strand, counting down.
GGGAGGTTAAATGGGAGTTGTTTAACGACCACTTTCAAAATTATAAAGTCTATAACATCCCAAAGGCACAGCTTGTAATCGCTGATATTCCTTATAATCTCGGCAATAACGCTTATGCGAGCAACCCTCAATGGTATAAAGACGGGGATAACAGCAACGGCGAAAGCGAGTTTGCCGGTAAAGCATTTTTTGACACGGATAAAGATTTCCGCATCGCCGAGTTTATGCACTTCTGCAATCATATGCTGGTTAAAGAGCCTAAACAGCCTAACCGAGCCCCCGCGATGATTGTGTTTTGTGCATTTGAGCAATTGTCAATGGTTAAGGATTACGGCGAGCGCTACGGCTTTAAGCACAGTTACCCGCTTGTGTTTATCAAAAACTTTTCGGCGCAAGTGTTGAAAGCAAATATGAAGATTGTCGGGGCGACTGAATACGCGATTGTTTTATATCGGGATAAATTACCGAAATTCAGGAACAACGGCAATATGATATTCAACTGGTTCAACTGGCAGAAAGACGGCGCGGACATCCCGAAAATCCACCCGACTCAAAAACCCGTTAATCTTCTGAAAGACTTAATCGAGATATTCACGGATGAGGGCGACACGGTCATTGACCCCGTCGCGGGAAGCGGAACAACGCTGCGGGCGGCTTACGAAATCGGACGCAACGCTTACGGATTTGAAATCAAAAAAGATTTTTATTCGGAAGCGAAAGAAAAGATGCTTAACGGAATGGAAAAGAATTTACAGACATTCATTGCGGAAACGGAAGCCGCCGAAAGAATAAACGCTTTTATGAATGCCAAACAAGAAAAATTTATAATTTAGGAGGGCAAAAATGAGCAGAGCGATTGTAAAGCTGTTCGCGACTGATAACGGCGATTATATTAACCTTGAAGCTGATAAAATCGAGATGACGGATGATAACCTGATTGTTAAGCATAGCGGTGAAATAATAGCCGTGTTTGCTCTCTCGGAGGTCAGAGCGGCGTATATATCTAAAAAATCGAAAGGGGAATAACAAATGTACAGTGATGTTGAGTTAACATTCAAGACCGAGAACTCATATAAATATATCGCGAAAGGGTTTAATTCGGTTGAATATGAAAAAGGCAAGGGCGTTACGCTCGGCAAGGATTTATTTGTCAGCGATGACAAAATAATGCAGTTAAGAATTAACGGAAATGAATTTATAAGCTACGATGACAGCTTTTAAGGAGGATTTTAAATGAACGCAAATAATGTTATAGCAATCACGGGCAGGCTTACGCACAACCCCGATTACAGACAGACGGATAACGGAACGGCGATTTGCCGGTTTTCCGTTGCTGTTGACTCAGGCAAGGACTCAGTTATTTTTATTGACTGCAAAGCGTGGCGGGGAACGGCGGATTTTGTCGAGCGGTATTTTACAAAAGGAAAATGGATAACTGTTTGCGGCAGTCTGGAAAAAGAGGAATGGGACGGCAAAGACGGAACAAGGAAAAGCCGCTTTATCATCAATGTTGAGACTGTTGCTTTTTGCGGTGCAAGAGAAGAACTGCCCCAAACGGTTAATATTGTCCGAAACGAGGACGGAACAATTGACATTGAGGTTGATGAAGAAGATTTACCGTTTTAATTCGGAGGTGAGACGATGAATATTCTCGACTATATCCCGACGGGTCACGCAAACGCAATAAGCCGCAGAAAATTAACGGAATTGACGGGGTTAAATGACAGGCGAAACCGTAATCTGATTATGAAAGAAAAAATGCAGGGCGCGTTAATCCTCAATATGGAGGACGGCAAAGGTTATTTCAAGCCGGATTTGCCCGCGGAAATTGACCTTGTACGCAAGGCGTTTGACAAGGAAAGCGGAAGATGTTATGCCGCTTCAACTGTTATGGAGCGATTGGCGGAAGCGTTAGTAACTTTTGAATAATCATATCAAAAATTGACCTGTAAGCCCTTAAATTGACGATTTAAGTCTAAAAATGGTTAAAGAGATACCGAAAAGACAAAATCGCATTTAAGGGCATTACAGAGAAAAATAAACGAGGCTCAGGAGGCAGAAGATGAATGAAAAGGGAAGAAATAAACAAAGGCAACTTGTATTTTGTCCGATTTGCGGCAACGAGAATGCAGAACCGAGATATAATGACAGACCTTATCGGTGTAAATGGTGTAAATCGCTTGTGGATGATTGGAGCGGAGCGGAAAAGGCGGGAAAAAAGGAAAAGCAGAGGTGATTAAATGCAAGCGTTTGAAACAAAACTTAAATACGAGGTTCTTAAAACCTATTTAGCCGTTGTTAAGTTTAATATGAGTAAATTTTCAATTATCGGGGCAGATGAAAATTTACGCTGGGTTATGAGCGAAACAACAAAACAACACATTGAAACAGAATTAGAAAAAATAGTTAATGTAAAAAATTTCAAAGTAACAAAACCGAGATTAATGGATGTTAAAATTCTGATTGATGATGAATTGCCGCTCGGAGAGATAAAACTTTTTGTTGACGGAGGTGTGTTTTAATGACGAAATACATAAACGCCGACAAGCTAATCAAAGACCTTCGTGATAATGCGGCGGAACATTTTAATTCGACTGTTAATTCAATTATCATTGCTCAGCCCTCCGCTGATGTTGTAGAGGTTGTGCGATGTAAGGATTGTAAATACTATAAATGCTTCACAAAAAGCAGATATTTCGCTCCTAATAAGGCGTGTTATAGACAAAAGGACAATATGGGAAACAAAATCGGATTTAGCAAAAGCGATAACGATTTTTGCAGTCTCGGAGAACGGAGAGAAAACAATGCCGAAATATAAAAATCCTTATGCTCCGCGTCAGACGAGTAAATATAAGGCGCAGAAAGTAGTTGTTGACGGCATCACATTCGACAGCAAGAAAGAGGCAAACCGCTACGCAGAGCTGAAAATTCTTGAAAAAAAGGGGGAAATATCCGGGCTGATATTACAACCTTCGTTTGTTCTTATACCGACTCAATATGAATTTTTTGAGCGATACGGTAAGAATGGGGCGAGGCTCAAAGACGGCAGAAAACGGATTGAAAAACAGTGTGTTTACCGTGCGGATTTCGCCTACATTGACCGAAACGGTCAAAAGGTGGTTGAAGATGTCAAGGGTGTTAAAACAGAGGTTTATAAAATCAAAAAAAAGCTTATGTTTTTCAATTTTGGAATTAAAATCAAAGAGGTATAGCAATGGCAGAACAGGAAAAAAACAAGGGCGGCAGACCGACCATAGTCAGCAAGCTTGCAGAAGAAGCAGACAGGCGCGGTTATATGCTTGTTCCCAAACAGGCGCGGGGCGCGAATGTTGCTTCTGACGGTATAGGCAAGCTTGTAGGCGCCGGGCTTAACTACCTATTTACAAACATTGACACAAACGACTTTGACGCAGTCTGTGACGCTGTCGGGCAGTATTTTTATGAAATCGCGCAACAGGATATTCCGCCGAGCGTGGCGGGCTTATGTCTCCGCTTGGGCGTTTCGCGCAATGTTCTGAATATGTGGAGAACGGGGCGAATGAAAGACCACAGATATAAAGAACTTGCGGAGCGGTGTTATACGCTCATAGAAAGCGCGACGGTTGAGGGCGCGTCATTGCAGAAAATCAACCCTGTTTTCGGGATATTCTTACTCAAAAATCATCACGGATATTCAGACGAGCAGAAAGTAGTTGTTGAGCAGAAAGAAAGCGTTGTTGATGATACGCTTCAAATGGCGGATGTGCTGGCACTCGCGGGCGCGGAACAGCCGAAAGAAGCAAGTTATACAGAGGTTGACAAAAAGCTGCAGAAAGAGTAAAATACAAATGCCCGTTCTTAGTGGTGTTTGAGCGGGCAACTCCTTTTGAGACGCAGGGAATTTCCCCGCGTCTCTCTTTTTTGCTCATAAAGCAAAAGAAAAACCCGCCGAAAAGCGGCGGGCGTGGTGTTTGGCGGTATTTAATCTCCTTTTGAGGCGCGGCATATTTTCATTTTTTGCGGTTGCAGAAATTCAGGCGCGGCAAAATAGCATTCGCCATACATCGGGAGAGCTTCGCAACCTGCACAGCCGATTAACAACCGGCTTTCGAGCTTGTCGCGTGTTCTCAAACCTACGACGGCGGGAATATTGGCGACGAGGGCAAGCGGCAAAACGGAGCGGCGGACAAACTGAGTTGCAACAATCAGATGAACACGGGCGGCGCGACCGAGTTGCGCGAGCCGTGATAAATAAACGCGGATTTCTGAAGCGGTTTTCTTGTCGGGAACAATTAAAAGGTCGGCGAGCTCGTCAATTATTATATATATATCACCGTTTTCCCACTTCTGCAAGCCTGCTTTTTCGAGTGTTCTATACCTTCGTTCCATTTCTTCACAGGCAGAACGCAGAAGAAGCGCGGCACCCGGAGCGGTTGAGGCATAAGCGTCAACCTTGGGACTGTTTTTGTATTGATTGAGTTCAACGCGCTTCGGGTCAACGAGCCAAAGAGAGACGCGCGGCAGGTTCAAAACAGTGTTAATAATTCCGTGAATTGCGGTTGATTTGCCGCTGCCGGTTGTGCCCGCAATTAATAAATGCGGTTGTTTAATTGCAGTCGTGTAAAAGTCCATCATCAAACCTCCGATTTATAATAATCCTTGGGATTTGTAATCGTTGTTTATTCGTTTTTTTATGTCCGCCGCCGCTTTTTTTGAGCGGCAAGCCTGAACGGCATAAAGTTCGAGGGTCGCGAGCGCGTCAGGGGCGAAGGCGTAGCGGTCGGGGACTTGAATATTTTTGAAATCGTCAAAAAATCCGAGCAAATTATTTGTATTGTGGACGGTCAAAAAGTCCACAAATAAAAGCTTTTTCCCGCTTTCGGCAATTCCGCGATAAAAAAGCAGAAAAGTTGTTTTATCGGCGAGAGTATCGAATGTATTGTGCTTGCTGATGATGTTTCCGGCTTCTCTGTCTCTAATTATGTATTTCATAATATTTTCCTTCCCCCCGTCTTGCCGATAGGTCAGCGGCTATGTGTTTTTTTATTCAAATATTAAGTATTCGAGCCAGCCGCTTTTTTCCTTGAACTCCGCTGTAAAATCACCGTTTTTTGTGTGCAATGTTATATGTCCCCGTGATACATATCTACCGAAATAATCATATTTCGGGGGTTCGTGCATTCCTCTTGCATTAAGGCAATACTCAATGTGCCCGATTTTGCAAAAAGTTTTTTCCAGTCCATCAATTCTTGTTTTTTTGCTGATGTTCATAATAATTTCCTTTCTCCCGTCTCACTGATAGATTAGCGGTTTTGTGTTTTTTTATGCCGTGATTTTGCGGAGGATTACGGACTCCGCAGAAAGCATATAAATGTAACGGCAATATTTATGCCCTTCCGGGTCAACAACGAAGCGCGGCGAACCGTCAACGGTTATCAGAACGCAATTGCAATAGCCTGTTAATGTGCCGTCATCGTCGAGCCAGTACCCGCCGAACCCGGCGACGGGCTCCCAATCTTCAAGGAAGTTATCACAGAGCGCCGCGTACGCGTCTGGAGTTAAGTCAATAACACGGCTGATTGAAGCGTTCATATATTGCGCGGCTTCGGTTTGTTCGTTGGCTTTCAGGTGTTCGAGAACCTCGAAATGGTCGCCCTCTTTGCCCCACACATCCACACGCAGGGCGGAAACATAGGCGGGCGCGTCGGTGATTGACTTAATACCTGCGGCAAGTCTCGCGCGGCGTTCCTGTTCCGCCTGTTCATAAGCGGCGCGGGCGCGCTCGGCTTCTTCTTCACGCTTGCGGGCTTCTTCTTCGGCTTGCTTTTCTGCTCTCATCCTGTCGGCGGCGGCTTCTATGCGCCAGCCGATTATATCGCGTTCAACTTCTGCCGTCGGCTCGGTCTGCTTATATTGCCAATCGACAGAGGCGCCCCCGTATAAGTCGTGATGTGCGCCGTAATCGGCGTAATAATCCCCGTCGTCATTGTCGAAGGCGTCGTGTAGCGCCTTGCAATAATTGACGATTGCCTTTGTAATTTCGCCGTCTTTCTCGTAAGGCGCGGATTTCAGCTCAATATTTACGCTGTTAAGCCAGCCCGTCCCGCCGCTTCTAATTGAAAACTTGCATTCGGGGAACTGTTCGCGGAGATGTGAGCGGATGACCACCGCCGCCGCGCGGTCATAGCTCCAACAATCGGAGCGGTGCGCCTCTCTGAGTTCTTCCGCCTCTTGCCTGAGCTCGTTATTACTTCCGTAAGCGGGCAGAAGGTCGGCGCGTGTTCTCTGATAGATTGATTTTGTAGTGGTTTTCATTGTGTTTCCTCCAAATAAAATTGTTGACAAATCGCCCATCGTCTTATATACTATCACCGAGACGGAGACGATGAGAACCGCCCCGGCGATGTTGATTTTTTCAAATCTTATTTATTTTCTGCTAAGATTTTTTTAATGATTTCCGCGACTTTCTCAACTTCTCCGAGTTCGAGAAAACCCAAAATCAGCTCAAGGGTTGCGATAAATTCAAGTTTCATCTCATCGCCTCCGTGTTTATCGTTTTCTAACACCGTCTTTTTACCTCCTTCCTGTAATTTATTATACAGTTTTTACTGTATAAAATCAATACTTTTTAATGATTTTTTTACCGTCAAAACCGCCAAAGATTGGCATATTTTTTTATATATTATATACAGTTTTTACTGTATAATAAAGGAGCTTTTGAAATGTCAAAATTACAGGAAAAGCGGAAAGCCGCGGGAATGAGTCAAAGCCAGCTTGCAAAGGCTTCGGGCGTCGGCGTTCGTATGATACAAAATTATGAGAGAGGCGGCAACGACATTAACGGCGCACGGCTTGAAACGCTGCTTAAATTTTCTATTGCGTTAAATTGCAGCATTTCGGAAATAATCGAGGGCGAAGAGCTCGCCGACCTTCTCCGCAAATACAAGCGGAATAAAAGCCCGAAAAAGTCGAAAAAGTAACCCCTCGCGCCTTGTGTGCCAATCAATAAGCCCCTGCCGCGGCGGTTTTGTCAAAATAATCAAGATTATTTTGACGGCGGGACAATCCCGCCTAAAATTGGCGGGGGTTTTCGGGCGTGCCGGGGGGGGATGCCAGCGGCGCATCATTTTTTGAGGTTGCCCCTCCCGTGTCGCAAAAACAAAAAAGCCCCTGCGAAGGCGAAGCAACGGAAATCGCAGATTTCCCCTTATGCTATTATCCCGTCAGTTTATGGGGGGATAATAGGGGGGTATAATCTTTTAGTAAAGGGGGTTATAGGGGGGAAAACTTTTTCTATGGGGGAGAGGGCTGCAAAAAAGGTGTTGACAAACGCAATATAATGTAATACACTATATTTAAATTTAAAATAAAGGAGTCAACACTATGGAAAACACCACAAATACCACATTTGAAAAGAGAGTAATCGGGTACATACGGGTATCGACGGACGCGCAAGTTGACGGTTTCGGGCTTGAAGCGCAGAGGAAGGCGATAGCGGATTACTGCACGGAGAGAAACTGGGCTGTTATCAAGTGGGTATCCGATGAAGGGGAAAGCGGGGCAAAATATCGCCCCGGATTTGATGAGATTGTAAACGGAGCGATAGAAAATCCGCCTTATGAGGCTGTTGTTGTAGCAAAGAGTGACCGTGTAGCGCGTGATATGTATGTGTACTTTTACTATAAGGGAGCGTTATTGAGAAAAAACATTGAATTGATTTCGGTTGCGGAAGATTTCGGGGCAATGGGGCAGTTTGCGCATCTGTTTGAGGCGTTTATGGCTGTTTGCGCTGAGATTGAGAGAGACAATATCAATTCACGGATGACGGCGGGACGCAGTATTAAGGCAGCAAAAGGCGAATACGGCGGCGGTCGCCCTCCGCTTGGCTATAAAGTTGTAAAGGGTCAACTTGAAATTGACCCTGAAAAGGCAAAGATTGTTCGGTTTGCGTTTAAAAACCGCCCTTTAATGTCTCTGAGAGGGTTAAGCGCTGCGATTAAAGATGAATTTGGCGTTGATTTGTCATTTCAGCGTTTGCAATATATGTTGAGCAATGAGCCTTTTTACCGCGGTTGTTATTCATACGGGGCGAGCAAGGGTATTGACGGCAAGTATGAGCCGATTTTAGAGCCGTAAACCGATTTGAAATGAAGTTGATGCTTCACACAAAAGAAAATATCAAGGGGGTTGCCCCGATTTAAGGCTTAACGGAGTCTGCGAATTAATCGCAGGCTCTTTTTTTTATTTTTACGGGGGTAATTTATGCTTTATACCGATAAGCCGTTTGAAAAAATATCCGAAAAAATAAAAAACGACCCTGACAATTTCCGATACTATGAAGCGCTTTATGTTATCTGCAAGGAAGAACCCGTTGAGGAGACGGGCTACAAGTGGACGCTTACCGCAAAACTTAAAGATTTATGCGCCGACGGCATAAGAAAAGCGGTTAAATGTCAATATAATCTTACACAACTGTTTCGCGAAGTGCTTTTGTTAGAAGCAAGAGGGCTGAGATTTGACAGTTATATGCAGTATGTGGAGCTTGACAGAGAACCAACAAAGAGGTTTTGGCTTCCGAGACGAAAACAGTTACTGCCGGTTGTTAATCTCATACAAGAGTTGATTGATAATAAGCTTGATGTTTTGACAATAAGCCTTCCGCCCGGTACGGGCAAATCCACGCTTGAAATATTCCTTTTGTCAATGTACGCGGGCGCTTATCCTGACGATTATTCTCTTGTAGCTTCATACTCAGGGCTTATGGCAGGCTCAATTTATCAGGGCGTTATTCAGATATTGACAAACGACGAGTATTTATGGGGCGATGTTTTCCCGAACGCACAAGTAATTACTTCTGTTAAAAACTGCACCATAGATGTAGGTAAAAAACACCGATTTTCAACCTTAACCTGCCGAGGCATAGACCAAAGCATTACAGGTATGACGCGCTGTAACCGTCTGCTCTGCTGTGACGACCTTGTACAAAACCGAGAAGAAGCCGTAAACGCACAAAGGCTTGATAAGCTGTGGCAAACATACACAACAGACCTTAAACAGCGTAAACAAGGCTCTCAATGTAAAGAACTTCACCTTGCCACACGGTGGAGCGTAAGAGACCCGATAGGTAGAATAGAACAGACTTATATAGGGAATGAGCGCGTCAAATGCTATGCTTTCCCCGCAACGGATGAGGACGGCAACTCAAATTTCGACTATATGTATGATTGCGGCTTTTCATCCGCATTTTATGCCGACATACGGGAGACTATGGAGGAAGCCGACTACCTTGCGCTGTATATGAATGAACCTATTGAGCGTAAAGGTTTGCTCTATCCCGAATATGAATTACGCCGTTATTTTGAATTGCCGGGTGAAGAAAAGTCGCCGGACGCGATTATTTCCGTGTGTGATACAAAAGACAAAGGAACTGACTACTGCGTACACTTGATTGCATATTTATACGGCGAAAATGTGTTTATTGAGGATGTAGTCTGTGATAACGCCCTTCCTCAGGTTGTAGAACCGAAAATTTTACAGCGCATTTTAAGGCATAATGTACAGATGTCACGCTTTGAGAGCAACGCGGCGGGCGGCAGAGTGGCGCAGGATATGCAGACGGCAATTAATAAAGAACACGGACGCACCAAAATCACCACAAAATTTTCAACCCAAAACAAGGAAACGAAAATTTTGGCAAATTCCGCGTGGGTGAAAGAACATTGTTTGTTTAAAGATAAGTCTGTAATAGGCAACGACAAGGATTATAAGCGGTTTTTGGCTCAGTTATGCTCATATACGCACGAAGGCAAAAACAAACACGATGACGCGCCTGATGCCTGCGCTATGCTCGCAGAATACGCGCAGAGTTTTGCCGTTCCGAGAGTAAAACCGTTCCAAAGGTGGGGCTTTTGACCTCAAAAAATGGGATAAAGCAACAAATTCCGCACCAAGTCATTGACAAACTTAAAATTTAACTTTATTTGTTATGTTAAAAAAGAAATTCAACGGAGGAAAAGCGCAAAATGAGCGTTCAACGCAACGGCAGAGCCGAAATCACCACCAATGCAACCGAAATAACACGCGACAATGTTGTTGATGAACTCAATGCCGCGCTTGAAACTCATAAAATAAACTCTGCGGATATTCATTTTCTGTACAAATACTATAAAGGCTATCACGAAGCCGTAGAAAGCAAGCAGAGAGAGTTTAATCAGAAAGTTAATAACAAAATCACGGTCAACAGGGCGGCTGAAATAGTCGATTTTAAGACGGGGTTTCTTCTTTCCGAACCTGTACAGTATATCGGCAGAGACGAAAACGCGAACACAGATGAATTAAACAGCCTTAATGACTGTTTTTACCGCATAGGCAAACAGCAACAGGATATGGAACTGCTTGACTGGCTTCACATTTGCGGCACGGCAATCAGAATTATTCTCCCCGAAAAGACAAATTATGATAATTCGCCTTTCCGCTCTTATGTGTTAGACCCTCGGTATTCTTTCATTGTTTACCGCTCCGATTTGGAACACCGAAGAATGATGGGCGTCAAGTATGTTGAGGCAGAGCCGGACAATTCATCAGATGAAAACGCCGACGCCGATAATGCGATTTATTCAGTTTGGACGGAAAACGCATATTTTGAAATTCAGGGCGGCGAGATAATCAAAGAAGAGTCTCACATATACGGCGCTGTGCCGCTTGTGGAATACAGGGCGAATTTAGGTAGGCTCGGAGCGTTTGAACCTGTATTGCCGCTTCTTGACGCAATAGATTTGTGTGAAAGCAACAGAGCAGATTCAATTCAACAGTTTGTAGAGGCTATCCTTGTGTTTAAAAACTGTGATATTGAGGATGAGGATTTTCAACAGTTGAAAGAACTCGGCGGATTGAAGATACCCGAAAACGCCGATGTCTCATATCTTGTGCAGGAACTTAACCAAACGCAAACACAGACTTTTGTCGATGATATGTATGACGCAGTTCTCACGATTTGCGGTATTCCGGGCAGAAACGGCGCAAACGGCGCGTCAACGAGCGATACCGGGGCGGCAACATTGCTCCGAAACGGTTGGCAAAGCGCGACAACTTATGCCGCAAAAACAGTCTCATATTTTACGCAAAGTGAAAAGGAAATGCTTAAAATGGCATTGCTGTTTTCAGGGAGCGGACTTAATATCGGAAACATTGAGATTAAGTTCCCATATAAAAACTATCAGAACTCTTACGAACAGGCGCAAATACTCAGTCTTATGCTTCAAGGAACGAATATGAAGATACATCCGCAGCTCGCATTCTCCTATTGCGGTGTATTCCCTGACGCTATGCAAGCGTATGAAATGAGCAAACAATACACGGAAGAAAACCAGGAGGCTTTAACAAATGCCGAAACCGAAGATTCAAGCGGAACAATTATACAGCAGTCTGCCGATAATGGCGGAGATACTGAACAGGGACGGAACAGTGGAAATCCGCAAGCGTAAAGACGGTATTGTAGTTCTTGAAGTATGCGGACGCGTAAAAAAGACAATCCCTTATAGTGAATGATTGCGCGAGGGCTCATTTGCTGAGCATTTCAATCACTCCTTTCTTAACCTTTCTCGGCTGAGGGTTATCAACCGAGACAATGGGCGGCAGGCAGTCCTCACGGGGCGTACCCATCCCCCGATGATAAGTGCAACTCTTATGCTGCCCATAGACAAGTGTTCCCCCTTGTTGATTTTGTGAAATTCAAGCGTGCTGAAAGCAAGGCGCACCGTTACAGCCGGGTAAACTTAATAAACGCCTTTGCAAGAGTGCAGGGGCTTGACCTGATGAGGCTATGTTTACGCATAGTCTCTTTTTTATTGCTATGACAGATACGGAAAAAAGATACTTAACAAAAATCGACGAAATAAACCGTTTGTTTTATAAGCCAACGGAAAATTACAAGACGGCAGACAGCTTGTTACAAGCCGTACACGATTTTCTTTCGGATATGTATTTGGAAGGTTACGCGGCGACGGGTTATCTGCTTAAAGACAAGGAACGACAGGCGAATTTTGAGATTATAGAAGAACTGTTGCTTTTGAACATTGACGGGAAAACGCTCTATGACCGAATAAGCGAATATTACGCTTTTCCGATATATGAAGATATACCCTCGGACGAAAACGGCAAAAATGAGCCGTCAGAGAGCAAAAAACAGCCCTCTGCGGGCAAAAAAAAGAAAATTCCCGACGGAAATACGGGAATTACGCCTGATGAGGCGATAGCGAGGGTTATCGAAACAGAGGCACACCGAATGTATAACAGCGGAGGCAGAAACAGAGCTGTTGAGGCGGGCGCAAAATACAAAAAATGGGTGACAATGGGCGACGAAAAAGTAAGAACCTCGCACAGTTATATTGACGGCGTGAATATTCCCATTGACGATAAATTTTACACCTATGACGGTGACAGCGCATTAATGCCGGGCGGTTTTGAAGACGCCGCGAACAATGTCAACTGCCGTTGCTGGCTTAATTACGGCTATTAAATAGGCAACTATTCAATATATGCGGTGAGTGAACACCAAAAAACGCAAACTCAGATAGTGAAATCTATAAAACGCAAACTCAGATAGTGAAATCTATAAAACGCAGGAGGAAGAAAATGGCGAAAATTTTTGAGGGCATAAAAGGTTATGCCGAAATGACCGCAGAAGAAAAACTCGCGGCACTTGAAGGGCTTGAAAAGTCAGAAGCACCCGATTTTGAAAAAGAAATCGAAAGATACAAGCAGGCGGCGAGCAAGGCAAATTCCGAAGCGGCTGACTACAAACGCAAATTAGCCGAAAAAATGACGGAAGATGAGCGCAAAGAGGCAGAGCGCGAAGAAGAACTCACAAAACTTAAAGAAGAGGTTGCCGAAAGCAGGCGCAGAGAAACCGTGGCGCAACATAAGGCGCGGTATTCGGCACTCGGCTTTAATGATGACCTTGCGTCAACTGCCGCGGAAGCAATGGCAAACGGACAGCCCGAAGAAATGTTTAATGCTTTTAAAACTTTCCTTGACAGTCACGATAAAAACTATCGAGACCAGCTTATGAGAGGCGGAAGCGAGCCGCCCGCAGGCAACAACAAAGAGCCTGATAAAACATTTACCCGCGAACAAATCGAAAGTATGACACCCGATGAAATCAATGCAAATTGGGATGCCATACAAAAATCACTTTAACAAAACAAGGAGAAAATTATGGCAAGAATAGACACTTTTATTCCTGAATTATGGTCGGCGCGACTTCTTTACGCGCTCGAAAAATCACATATTGCAACCGCTTTCGTCAACAAAGACTATGAAGGCGAAATCAAGCAGAAGGGCGATACCGTTCATATCAACACAATCGGTGCTATCACCGTAAACAACTACACAATCGGCACACCTATCATCGTGCAGACACTTTCAACCACAGACCAGACGCTTGTAATCGACCAGCAAAAATATTTTGCGTTTGCACTTGACGATATTGACAACAAACAAGCCGCCGGTCCTGTTATTGATAAGGCGATGGGCAGAGCCGCATACGCTCTTGCGGACACTTCCGACCAGTTTTTGTTTGGCAAAATGGTCACAGGCGCAAAAGCGGCAAATGTTATCGGTACAGACGCTTCTCCTATTTCTCTTACCGCTGCGAATATCTATGATTATATCGTAGATTTAGGCGCGGCTCTTGACGGTGAGAATGTTCCCACACAGGGCAGAAAATTAGCAGTCAACCCCGCGGCGTATGCGTTGTTTCTCAAAGACACCACGCACTGGGCGCCGCTCAAAGGCTCAAACGACAACGGCACATTTGTAAACGGTCTTGTCGGTGAAATGGCAGGGTTTGAGGTTTACAAGACAAACAATCTTGTTACATCACAGACATCATTTGCTATCGTTGCCTCTGTTCCCGAAGCGACAACCTATGCCGAGCAGATTGTTAAAACTGAGAAATACCGCCCCGAGGACTCATTCTCCGACGCGGTTAAGGGTCTCCATGTTTACGGCGCGAAAGTTATCCGCCCCGAAGCTGTTGCCGTTCTTTACGGCAATATTTAAGGAGAGCCTTATGAAACTTACAAATGGTGAAATAACCGTTGAACTCACCGCACCCGGAACGATAGACGCTTATCTTTCCGAAGGCTGGACGGAGGTTGTTCCCGAAGAAAAACCGAAGCCCGAAAAGAAACCCGCTAAAAGCAAACAGTAAAAACAGGAGGCAGGCATTATGACCGAAAACACTATTGTTACGGCTATATCAAAAACAACGGGCGAAAATGATACAGACATAGTGCTTGCCTACTTTTTACAGGCGAAAAGCATTGTGCTTAACCGTGCATATCCATTCGATGAGACAAAAACCGATATACCCGACAGGTATATCGGCAATGTCATTGAAATAGCCTCTTATCTTTTAAATAAGAGAGGCGCGGAGGGCGAAACTGCACATTCTGAAAACGGCATAAGCCGAACATACGGTGCGGCTTCAATTCCCGATGATATGCTTAACCGTATTATCCCTGTTGTGGGGGTGCTGTAATGACAACGCTCAAACGAAACGAAACGCCTTTTTACTATTGCCTTTATCTCAGGAAAACCGAAATCGTTGACAGCGAAAACAACGCAACAGGTGAATTTTCAATCACTTATGCGGACGCGAAGCTTATGAAGGCGAACATATCGCAGGCAACCGGCAATACAAGCGCGGAGCAATACGGCAACGCCGTTGATTACGATAAATCTATTGTTACAGCGGATATGAATTGCCCGATTGACGAAAACACCGTGTTATTTATTGACAAAGAGCCTGAGTATGACGATGACGGCATTCCTCTTTTTGATTATATAGTCAAAAAGGTAGCTAAAAGCCTTAATTCGATAAGTATAGCGGTTAAGAAGGTGTCTCAATCGTGATTACGGTAAGCGGAATAAGTGAGACAATTCAACGGCTTGCAAGGGTTCAGGAAGGGCGAGACGATAACAGCGAAAAATTAAAGCTTGTTTTGGAAAAAATCGCTCGATTAGGAGTCAGCGTTGCGTGGCAACACTATTCAGATGTGCCGTATGACGGCAACTCGGATTTCGATGTTGACTGGCAGGAAAACGGCGATAACTCTGTATGCGTTATTGCCAAAGGGAAGGATATACTTTTCCTTGAATTTGGCACAGGCGCGAAATTCGCCCAACCATATCCGAACGATGAAGGCTTTGAGCCTGTATTTAAAGCGGGTGATTGGAGCTTATCGCCACAAGGCAAAGAGCAATGGAACAATCCCAAAGGCTGGTATTACACAGATGAAAGTACGGGGCAAAAAAGCATTCATTCTTACGGCTCACCGCCTGCGAGAGGAATGTATGAAGCAAAAAAAGAAATGAAGAACAATGTTGACAGGATAATTCGGGAGGTTTTCGGATGATTGATAACGAAAACAAAATAATACAGGCGGTGAAAACCGCCCTTGAAACAGATTATCCCGATGTTCCTGTCTATTCTATAACGACGCTTGCTCCTGAAACATTCCCTTGCGTGAGCATTGAGGAAGCGGACAACTACATATACAAAAAGGCGATGACAAACAGCAGTTTTGAGAATATGGATATTGTTATGTATGAAGTCAATGTTTTTTCAAATAAGGCAAGCGGAAAAAAACAACAGGCAAAATCAATTTTTCAAATTATAGACAGCACGCTTTTAAATCTCGGATTTATACGGGAATACACAAAGCCCGTATCATTCAACGACGGAACGGCATACCGCTTCACGGGAAGATTTAAAGGCTATGCCACTAAATCATAACGGAGGTAAAAAAATGGCAGCACGCACAACAGCTTTTTCAAGCTACAAAACATATCTTATGTGTTACAACACCACGGAGAGCGACTATAAAAGACTTTGCAACATTAAAAAACTGCCCGATTTGGGCGGCTCTCCCGAAGCTCTTGAAACGACAACACTTTCAAACTCGCAGAATACATATACACCCGGCTTACAGACATTCGACCAGCTCTCATTTACCGCAAACTATACAACGGCAATGTTTGACAGCGTAGCGGGCGTTTGTGATAACGAAAGCACTTATTCTTACGCTGTATTTCTCGGTGACGACGGCGAGGACGGCAAATTCTATTTTGACGCAATCGGCAATGTATTCAAAAGCGGCGTCGGCGTAAATGAGGTGCAGGAAATGACAGTCACTCTTTCGCCTGCTACCGACATTGTGAAAGACAGCGCACCCGCAACACCCAAAGGCGCTACATTTACGCCTGCGACAGACTCAAATTCATAAGGAGGGAGTAAAATGGCGGGTATTTCCGATATAAAGCTCGGTGCGGGTTTCCCCGATGAAAACGCAGAGGGCAAATCTTTACTGATTAAAGACGGCGTTTACTCCGCGGCTTACGGCGTAGTAGTTTGTGATTTTGAGTTAGGCGACAGCGGATTTATCTCTAAAAAAACGGCAGGCGAAATATATGCTTATATAGCCGCAGGCGGAGTAATAATTGCGGTTGCCGATTACAGCGGTGCAAAACTCGCACTGCCTTGCTTATCTGCAACCGAGAGCAGCGGCGCATATTCGTTTGAGTTTTTAACAAACACGGCGGAAATTGCAACGGGAACGGCGGCAAGCGCCGACGAGCCGATTGTAATTACAGTGGGGAGTTGATTAAATGGCGGCACGCACAACACCGTTTTCAACTTATAAAACCTATCTTTACCGAAACGACTCAAAGCTGATTGACATTAAAGATTTTTCCGAGCCTTATGCGAAAAGGGAGCAGTTAGATACAACGGTTGTTTCGAGCGATGAAAGAACATTCAGACCGGGAATAAGGTCAAGGAGTAAACCTTTAACATTTACCTGTAACTATGTTAAAGCCGATTTTGCGGCGTTGAAAGCGCTTGAAGGTACTCCGCACTCATTTTCAATTGTATTCGGTTCTAACGGTGATGACGGCGTGTTTTCGTTTACAGCTTATTTATCCGTTAATGTTGAGGGTAAAGGCGTAAATGAGGTACAGGAAATGGTTATATCACTATATCCTACATCCGCAGTTTCATTCAGTTAAATAATTTCTTAATGGAGGAATTTTAAATTATGGCAAAGAAAATTTCATTTACCGACGACAAAATCCGCTACACTCTTGAATTTACGAGAGACAGTGTAAAGCAGATGGAAAAAAACGGGTTTTCAATCAGCAATGTTTCATCCCGGATAGTTACAAGCTATACGGAACTCTTCAAAGGCGCGTTTATAGCAAATCATCCCGATGTTGAGGAAGAAAAGATAACCGCTATCTTTGAGGCTATGCCCGAAAAAACAAAGCTTTTTGAGAAACTTGTGGCTATGTATGCGGATGTTATCAACACGCTGACCGCAGACCCGGAGGAAGGCTCAAAAAAAATAGTGTGGAAAGCGGATTGGTAAGTGAGAAACTTTCCACAAATACCGATGAGACCCAAAAAGGGGGCGGCTCTGATTGGGCTGCTCCCTTTTCGTATTCAAAAATAATAGATGATAACTTACCTTATTATCTTTCATACGGTATGACATACGAACAATATATGTTCGGCGATGTTGAATTAGCCGTATTTTACAGAAAAAAACACGAAATCGAAGAACAGCAATACAACTATCACGCGTGGTTGCAGGGAATGTATGTTTATGAGGCAATAGCGGATGTTTCGCCGATTTTACACGCATTTGCGGCAAAGGGAACTACCGTTATGCCCTATTCTTCCGAGCCTTACGCAATCACGGCAGAGCAAGCAAGGCTGAAATCCGAGCGTGAAGCCAAAAAGAAAATGGAAGAAAACAAGGCTAAAATGGAACAGTTTATGCTTGCTTTCAATTCACAACGCAAAAAAGAGGAGGTGAATTAATGCCTGATGTAGAAACAAGTGCAATTCAAATTAATATAACGGCTGAGGATAACGCCTCCGCAAACATTGAAGCGTTAAAGAAAAAGCTTGAAAATTTCGGCTCGGTTGTAGCGGCGGTTACTGATGTTTGGGAGGAACTGGAACGCCAAATGTCAAGAAGCGACTTTAATTCCCTTGCAAGCGCTATAAAATCGGCGAGCGAAGGAGCGAAAGGGCTCAGTAACATTGACCTTACAAGCACTACCGATATGGTGAACGGAACAACAGCAGCCTTTGCAAAATTAACAGGTCAAGTTCAGACTTTCACCGATGCTGAGCACGCAATGGAAAATTGGCAGCAAAATCAAAAGTTGACGAATATTAGGGAAATGGCGGAAGAAGCCGAAAGCTCGGCAAAGGGAATGACCCTACTTGATAATGTTGTCGATAATGTCAAGGAACACACCGAAGAACTTGTTGAAAATTTTCGCGAGTTAAAGGACAGCGCAAAAAAAGCAGGCGAAACCATTGATTTCGACAAAATGGCGGAAGAAGCGACTCAAAAAGTTAATGATGTGAATAATGAAATTAAAGACACACAAAAAAAGGCGGAAGAAGCAAAAGGCTCAGCTACAAAACTGTTTGACGACATTTCAGAAAAAGCCGATGAAGCCGCAGAAAGCGTCTCGACATTTTCAAATTTCCTTGCAAACATAAAAAACGCACAAACAAAGCAAATGCAAACGGATATGGAAGGCTTGGCTTCTTCCATAGGTAAAGCAATTTCGCCTATGCAAATGTTACAAACAACTGTTTCTGCCGCAATTTCATTATGGCAATTCCGTTTTAATATGCTTAAAACAATAATCGGCGGCACGGTCAACATAATGAAAAAACTTGCACAGGCAACGGCAAGCGTTGTTAAAGTTACAGCAAAAGCAAGTTTTTATATCGGCAAGGCGTTCGGCAAGATTGCTCTTGCTCCCATTGAAATTATGGCGAAGGCGATTGGCAATGTGACAAGCAGGCTTAAAGCAATGCTTTCGGGCTTGATACGCATAGCGACTTACCGCGTTTTCCGCACAATGATTAAGTTTATAACGCAAGGACTTAACGAAGGTGTTACGGCGCTTTATCAATGGAGTAAAGCATTAGACCAGTCATTCAGCAAGGCAATGGATTTGTTTGCCACAGACAGGCAATATCTTAACAACAGCCTTGCGGCGAGTTTAGAGCCGGTTATTGAAAGGCTTATCCCCGTTCTTGATATGGCGGTTGATAAGTTTGTTGATTTACTCAATAAATTCAATCAATTTGCGTCTGCTCTTGCGGGTAAAAGCGTGTGGACAAAAGCACTTAAAATACCTGCCGAATATCAGGAAAAAACCGAGGAAGCAACCAAAAAAACAAAAGAACTGCAAAGGACACTTTTAGGGTTTGATGAAATCAACCGTTTAAACGGTGAGAGCGACAGCGGCTCTGACAGCGCAAAAAAAGAAAAAGACTACTCGTCAATGTTCGAGGAACTTCCTATTGACGGAATTTTTAAGAACATCCGTGAGCTGATAGAAAGCGGCGAATGGTATGCGGCGGGTAAAGCGCTCGCCGAAAAGCTCAATGAAATGATTGAGAACTGGTCGCCTGAAAAGGCGGGAAAAATCCTTGCGGGCAAAATAAACGATGTTGTTGATATGGCGAGAGGTTTTATCACAACCGCTAACTGGGATGTGATAGGTGAAAAGCTTGCCGGAACGCTTAACAACTTTTTAGGCACGCTGAACGCGAAAAATATAGGCAAACTTATATCAAACACAATTAACGCAGGGTTTAAATTTGCGCTCGGCTTTATAAAAAAGATTGACGGCAAAGCAATCGGGAAAACATTAAGCAACATATTTAACGGCTTTTTTGAAACGATTGACACAAAAACAATCGGCGATACGATATCAAACACGCTGAGCAAAGCCCTTGACATCGGCATTTCATACTTTGAAAATCTCAACAAAAACGCTTTTTATGACAGCATTATTAATCTCATTTCAAGCGTAAAGTTCGGCGAGGTCGGGAAGAGATTATCGGAACTGCTTAACGCGGGAATAGCGATAATCGACGGTGAAAAAATCGGCACAGTTCTTTCAAACGCAATTTCAGGTATAGCGGATTTTGTCACAAACGCAGCCGGCAACCTTAAAATAAGTGACCTTGTGGCTAACATCACAACCGCTATTTCAACAATGCTGAATGACGAGGCAACAATTCAAAAGGTTGCAAAAGGGTTTGAGGCGCTTCTTAAAGGCGCAATATCGGCGGCTGGAACATTTATATCAACCTTCCCCGTAAACGATTTATTTGAGGCAATAACAACCTTTTTCAACGGCATTAACTGGACTGAGATAGGCACAGGCATAGGAACGAGCCTGAGAAACGCGATAGAAAACATTAACCCCGAAACAATCGGCAACACTATATCAACCGTTATCACAAAAGCGATAGACCTTTTGTCGGCATTCAACGAAAAAATGGATATGACGGGCTGGCAAAAGGTCGGTGCGGACATAGGCGAGGCTATTGCAACGGCAATAAACGGGGTCGAGTGGGAAAAAGCAGGTGAGACATTAAGCACCCTTGCCGAGGGAATTACAGGTGCAATCAAAACAGCGATTGAGACAGCGGATAAAAACGGCAAATTAAGCAAGGCTATTGACGACTTAATGAAGGCAATAGATTGGATGACTATTGCCGAAAATCTGATGATTATAATTGCCGATACTGAGAGTGTGATTTTCAGGGCATTAAAGGAACTCGGCAAAGCAATCGCAAAAGTTATTTGGAATGCCATAAAGGACTTTTTCACTCTCAATGACTTTTGGGGAACAATAATGCAAGGCAGGACGGGCGGCGTAGTCTCCGAAACCCCAAAAGTCCCCGCTTTCTTCGCTGAGGGCGGTTTTCCGTCACAGGGACAGGCGTTTGTTGCGAGAGAAGCGGGTCCGGAACTTGTCGGTACAATCGGCGGCAAAACGGCAGTCGCAAACAACGATGATATTGTTGCGGCGGTATCGCAAGGCGTTTATGAGGCTGTTTCCGCTGCAAACGCAAGTGACAGAGGCGGCTCAAATGTCAGCATATCGGTTGACGGTGACAACCTTTTCAACTTTTTTGTCAGAAAACACAACAGTACAGTTAAACAAACGGGCGTAACGCCCTTGTATGGCGTATAAAGGCGGTGAATTATGGCGTATTTAACAATTAACGGCAGAGCGTGTGACGGTATATCTCTCCCTGAACCCGCGCACGGAGGATTTCAAATGTCGATACAAGATGTTGACAGCGCGTCAACAGGCAGAGGCGCGGACGGGAATATGATTAGAGACCGCGTTGCCGTCAAAGCCAAAATCAACCTAAAATTTCCGCCTTTAACCAACGCGGAAATGAGCGCGTTATTAAGCGCGGTTTCTGATGTCAGTTTCAGCGTTTCCTATCCCTCCCCCGTTTCGGGAGGGATACGGAGCGGAACATTCTATGTAGGCGACAGAACAGCCCCGATATATAAGACTACGGCAAACGGCGTTGAGTTGTGGGAAAACTGCGCTTTTAACTTGATTGAAATGTGAGGTGAGCGCAAACAATGGGAGTCTTGGACAACGGCAGAGTATGGCAATGCAATGTATTAATAAGCGACCTCTATTTTGGTGACCCGACTAGACAAAATTCAATAACAACAGGAAGCACAACAGGTTACACCAACAGTAATATCAAGAACTGGAAAATAACAGATACAATGAGCGCAAACGGCGATGTTGCTTTCGGCTCAACAGGCAGTAAGGCGCTTAACCTTGAATTGTTCGGATTATCAAGTAAGAGTTTCGGAACGGGCGCTATTATAGGCGTTATGTTGACCGGTCCTGTTGCGCCGAAATATTGGTACTTTTTTGTTGACACCGCCAAATGGACGGTGGATTGCGGCTCCACAACGCGTTATTCCGCCTCTGTGACGGCGTATGACGCAATGTATTACGCAAGCGGTAAAATATCATCTGTTGCGCTCCCGTCAAGCATAGAGGCGCTTATAGAGAGCGGAAAAGCCACCATAACAAACTGCAAGACGATAGCGCAATACTGCATACGGCACGCTCGATATGACTTAATCAGAACAAGAGCGGGTGAATTATACAGCGAAACGGGGCTTGAAAAATATCGCACATACTCAAATATGCTTGACAGCAACCTTGATGACGCTTATGTGAGCGGCACGGCAACTATGGATTGGGTGTGCTCGGACAATGTAGGCAAAGTTACAATTGGCGCGTTGCCGTATTCGGGCGAAATATCAATAACATCCGCTATGACCGGGCGCACGCTTCTCGGAAGAATGGCGGCAATGGCGGGCAAACGGGCTTACTGTAACAACAATTCATCCGCAAACATCGGAGCTATCGAGTTTGATAATCTTATATCGGGGTCATATTCCGCGATTTCAACGGGCGATGTTTACGATAACGGGTTTGTTGCAGAGGGCAAAAAGAGTTTTCAGTATTTCACAAACGGCACTGTCTCATACGGCAAAAAAACATCAAACGGCTTTTCAACAATGGCTATTAACTGCCCCGATATGACACAGGCAAAAATAAATTCTCTCGGTTCTGCGAACAAAGGTACTGAATATGAAATCGGCTCTGTTAAATTCAGAGGCGACCCGACCTTAATAAGCGGTATGCGATTAAATGCGCCTGACGCAAGCGGAACAATCCATAATATGGTTTGCACAAAAGTTGTGACCTGCTATGACGGCGGCTTATATCAGCAGTTATATTCCGAGGGTAAATCGGACAGCGATATTGAGTTTGAAATGAACTCTGCCGCACAAAAAGCAGAGGATATTGTTGACGAAGGCGGCGGAGGCGGCACAAGCAATCTTTTGTATTATTCCGAGACGGAAAACCCGAATGCCGCAACAATAGCCGTTGACGGTAATAGTATTGTTACAAACGCAGACGGTATAACCGTTACGGGTAATATATTTGCTGATAGTATAGGAAATAAAAGCACAAACACAATAGACGGTGCGAAAATTAATTTTGGCGACATAAACGGTAACAACTCAACTCATTTGTCAACTATAACGCTCGCTTATGACAATTCGACAACAAAATATATAAATACAATTCTTGATTGGGCTAACGCCGATAAGATGATTACTCATATCGGCGGACAGACGCAGCATTATTATAATGCGCTATATATAGACGAACTTAATGTTGGCATAGACAGCGGAGGTGTATTCTCGGAAGTAAACGGTCAATATGGCGGCATAAAGTCGGTCGGCGATGTTCAAATTGGCGGCACTTTTGGAATACAGACCTCAACCGCTAATTTATCTGTAACAGGCGATACAACCCTCACGGGCGATATATATTTGCCGAGCAGTATAACGAACATACAAGGTAATTATCTGCGTTTGAGAGCAACCACAAAACTTGATATATCAGGCACAACCGAAATAACAGGTCGTTTTAAAGTTAATAATCAATACAGTCAGTCTTATTCAGACGGTGTTGATATAACCGATGATTATGCTATGCTCTATAATCAAATGGGATTGGTAGGTGTTGACAATGATGGTTTAATTTGGGTTACGCCTTCTATTATTATGACAAATCTGCCTCCCTTTGATGTGGGGCAGATTACAGACGGTTTATATGTTACTCATACTGCCGGACTGCTTATTATGGAAGATATAGACAGCGGAACTCATTGCTATATTGATTTTTTGTCTAAATCTGTTTATTTTGATTGAATATTGACAAATTAACCTAATATACTTCTACAATAATGTAAAGTATATTACATTTACAGAGGTGTAATATGGACTTAAAAAAACATTTAGCCGATTTACAGCGGCGTGCAAAACAGGCGGAAGCCGATTATCACGCTATACAGGGCGCAATACAGTTTTGCGAACAACTTATAAAAGAACAGGAGGCGGAAAATGAGAGTAAAAACAGTAAACTTTCAAGCGGGCACGGTTGATGAACCGCTTGGCTATGTAGGCGAGAACAACGAAACGCGGTTGATTATAACTCCGCCCGAAGAATTGACCGAGGACGCAGCGATTGTCAGCTATATTGTGGCGTTTGGCGTTGACGGCAATATATACCGTTCTGCGCCGATTGAAAAAGATACTACTATTACTTGTGACCTATGGCAGGAAGCAACAGGCTCAAAGCTTATAACAATTCAACTTGAAGCAACAGACGAAGGCGGAAATATCCTCGCAAAATCGCAAGTGCTGTACGGAAAGTTTTTGCCGTCTATTGACGGAGCGGATGTTGCGAGCGACCCCGAACTGTCACCGTTTGTTAATCAGGTTGTTGCAAATACGGCGGCAAGGCATACACATCCGAACAAGGCGTTGCTTGATGATATTCCCGAATATTCAACGGCGGATATTGGAAAATTCTTATCTGTCAACGCAAACGGGATAGAATGGAATGCTATTGAATTAAGTATAGCCGAAATAGCATTAACGGAAGCTATTTCAAATTATACGGCTCAACAGCTTGTGACAATGGAGGCAAACGGCTACACATTCACCTATCAAGGCGAGCCTGTTGCAGCGACAGGTAAAAACTCATCGGGCACAGAGTTTTATTTTATCGTTTTTGACCTTGACGGCAGCGATACATACATAAGAACTTATCGCGTACAGAATAACAAGGTAATTTTGGCTTACGGACTTCCGAGCAATTATTATGCGCTTAAAAGCATAAACGGTGTTTCAACGGCGGCAAGCGCGGATATAACAATTAAGGCGGATGATATTCAGGCAAGTCCGAGCTGGACGCCCACAAATGATACTGAGCTTGCAACAAAGAAATATGTTGACGACAATAAAGGCGACAAACTTCCTGCCGTAACAAGTGCGGATGAAGATAAAGTCCTTAAAGTCAATTCAAGCGGTCAATGGGTTGCAGGTGAAGGCGGCGGTATCACCGAAAAAGTCCTTGAACTCGATGTTGATTTTGTTACATCCGCAATTTTGGATAATGTTGTCGGCAACGGCACAGAAGTTCTGCTTATGGGCGACCAGATGTCAAGCGGCGGTCTGCTTCACAACTGCCGTGTCACGGGGATAGAAGGCTATATAACAGGCGCTGGCTGGAATAACGCTCTGTCTTTATACGCGGAAGGCGATACCTTTATCCTCTGTAATCTGCCGTTTGTTGTTAATGACGGTGATGACGAATACACTATTCTCGGCTACACTATCTTAACGAGTGCGACTTTGTCAACCATCGAAAAAATCCGCATTCACTACATAGAACTTGGCGGCGTTGAGACAGCAACGCCCGAATCATAGGAGGATGAAAATGATTAACATTAATATTAACGGCGAAAAAGTTATTATTACGGAGAGAGCAAAACTCGCTGACTTTATAGCGGTTGACGCTTATCCAGTAGAACAGGACGGCAAGGTTGCACTGCATATTCCGCAAGACTTAAATCTACCAAACGACATTGACAAGATGAGCCTGTATGTGGCGGGTGTTCTTATCGCCGATACAAAAGGACTCATCGATACCGTAACCGAGTCTGTGACCTTTAACGGCTTGCAATGGAGTGACGAATGGGGAGATTATCTCGGCGTTGCGGTTGACGGCGAATTTGCAAATTTTGATAATGCAGCCGGCATTAAAATCTTTTTCGGGAGGGCTGACTAATGGATGAAATCGAACGCAGACTTGAAGATCACGAGCAAAGGCTTAAAAAGGTTGAGATGTCAACATCCGAATTTGTGACTTTCCGTGAGGTCATAAATGTAAAACTTGACGGCATATCAACGAACCTGAACGAACTCAAAGACGCTGTTGTTGCGTTGCAGGCGAAGCCCGCCACCCTGTGGGATAAACTTATATCAGCACTCATCGGAGCGGCGGCAACCGGCATTATCGCCTATATTCTGCAAAGATGAAAAGTCTGTCACGGGCGGTTATAGCCGCATTTACAATCTGTATTGCCTATACGATAACGGCTGTTGCGCTTGCCGTTAAGGGTATATATTTGCCCGATACCTTAACTCAATACTTTTTCATCACATTCGGCGTTGAGTTTGCGGCAACAGCGAGCATAAAAATTGCAAAAAGCGTTATTTCAGGTAAAGAAACGCAAAATTTAATTGAACGCTTAAAACAAGAAAATCTGCCTGTTGATAAGGCAGATATAACACAAAAAGGCGACAATGACTATGACGATTACGGAGGTCAATACTATGGTTAAGAAGCTTAAAAGCAGAAAATTTATAATTGCTGTTCTTTCCGCTATCGGAGGCGTAGCGGTTAGCCTTTCGGCTCTCGGCGGTAAAATCGGCGTAATCTGCGCCGTCATAAGCGCAGTGCTCCCGGCAGTGACATATATTATCATTGAGGGCGTGATTGACGCAAAAGCGGTTGATTTAACAGCGGAGGCGGCAAAGCATATAATTACCATTGTTAAAGATAAAGACGGCTATTTTACCTATTCGGAGGGCGGTACCGATGATGACAAAATCTGACTTTCTAAAATGGGCAAACGGCAAGAAGCTCGATTATGACGGTGTGCCGTCTCAGCCTTACCAGTGCGTGGATGAGATTAAATTTTATCTCGAAAAATGCTACGGCATAAAAAACTTTTCTTTTACTACTAACAAAAACCCTCACGGTTACGCAAAAGGTTTGTGGTATAACTTTGATGATTACCCGCAATTAAAGGGTAAATTCATCAAGATTAAGAATACGCCCGATTTTGTTCCACAAAAAGGTGATATTGTCGAATGGGGAACTTATGACGGCGTTACAGGCGTTGCGGGTCACACTGCCATTGCGCTCGGCAAGGGCAACCGCTCAACTTTTTACAGTCTCGACCAAAACTGGGGCGGTAAGTATTACTGCGCCGAAATAAAGCACAATTATAAAGGCGTGCTCGGTGTTATCCGTCCGCTCCTGAAATGCACAACGGCAAATCTTAATGTGCGGAGCGGCGCAGGCACAAACCACCCTGTTGTTGATGAGCTGCCGAAAGGCACGCTTGTTAAGCCGCTTGAATACAAAGGCAACTGGGCACGGATAGGCGAAAACAAATGGTGTTTCGCAAAATATCTTGATTGAAAGGTGGATATTATGGCTGATTTTATAGAGGCGCTTAAAACCTTTGCGAACGCAATCATTGACGGCGTGAGTAATTATGTGCACAGCGACCTTGCTTTTGTGATTAACACGGAATTTTCTGAAATGATTAAATGCTGCACAGATGAGACAGTATTAATAACCCGCAATGTTTTAGATATATTTGGGAGATAAACAAGCGAGGGCTGAAAATGAAAGGTTTAAGTCGTTCCGAGTGGGAACACTTAATTGACGAATGGGTATTCAGCGAAAGAGACCGCACAATACTCAAACGCAGAGTTCTTGACGGTATTTGTTATGAGCCGTTAGCGGAGGAGTTTGATATGTCGGCTCGACAAATACGGAGAATAGTTGACAAACAAATGCAAAATTTAATAAGACACATAGGTTAAAGACGGGCTTTGCCTGTCTTTTTTTTGTCCTGACAATGTCCTCTCTGTGACCTCGCAGGGAGGTCTTTTTTTGCC
This sequence comes from Clostridia bacterium, assembly GCA_017428625.1. Taxonomy (GTDB): domain Bacteria; phylum Bacillota; class Clostridia; order Oscillospirales; family Acutalibacteraceae; genus CAG-177. The sequence continues at coordinate 71,162 of JAFRQM010000025.1, read as the reverse complement.
TAAAATTATACACAGAGGTGAAAAAATGAATTATCAACAAGCTTATGACTGCGAATGGGCTGTCCCCAAAGAGGTGCAAAATGTTTATCTACCTGAACTTAAACCCAAAAAAGCGAAATGTCGGGGATTGCGTTGTGAGAGCAATCTCGAAAGCGACCGGCGAGACTTGGGACAAAACATATATGGGAGTGTGTTTAAAAGGGCTTGAACTCTGCGATATGCCTTCCGCAAATTCGGTTTGGGGTGCCTATTTACAGAGTAAAGGATTTGAAAGAGAAATTGTGCCGAACTCCTGCCCGAACTGTTATACGGTAGCGGATTTCTGTAAAGATTACCCAAAAGGAACTTATGTTTTGGCATTATCTTCACACGCCGTAGCGGTAGTAAACGGCAATGTATATGACACTTGGGACTCAACAAGCGAGATACCTATATATTTTTGGAGGAAAAAAGATGATGTATAACAATTATCCCTATCAAACTTATGTTCAACAGCCGGCTCAGGCGACACCGCAATCCGATAACGGCATTGTATGGGTGCAGGGCGAAAGTGGAGCAAAATCATTTTTTGTAAACCCCGGCAAAAGTGTTCTGCTTATGGACTCGGAGGAGTCAAAATTCTACATAAAATCCGCAGATATAAGCGGAATGCCGTTGCCGTTAAGGGTGTTTACCTACGAGGAACTAAAAAACGCCCCTGACAGTGCAAATGCGGCGGTTTCCATAAACACCGATAATTTTATTACCCGTGAGGAATTTAACGCGAAAATTGCCGAAATTACGGCAAAAAAAGGCAAGAAAGAGGCGATGAAAGATGAGTAATCCTTTATTTCAACTTTTAGGCGGTCAAAACAATCAGTTTTCGCAGATGATGTCAGCTTTTAATGAGTTTCGGTCTATGTTCAGAGGCGACCCGAAATCAAAAGTTGAGGAGCTGTTGAGAACCGGACAAATGTCGCAAGCACAGTTTAATCAACTGCAAGGGCTTGCAAGACAGTTTATGAACTGTATGAAATAGTCAATTTGCAAATTGAAATAGATCAAACGAAAGGAAATCAAATTATGTCACTTACAACATCTGAAATGACCCCTGCTGATTTTGCGGCGGTAACCGGCAATAACAATGACGGCTTCGGCGGAAATGGTGCGTGGTGGATAATCGTTCTGTTCCTCTTTATGTGGGGCAGAGGTTGGGGCGGCTTCGGCGGTTATGACGGCGGCGGAGCGACACCCTACACAACATCCGCAGTAACACAGGCAGATATGCAGAGGGGCTTTGATAATGCCGCTGTTGTTTCAAAACTTGACGGCATTAACGGAGCAATTACAAGCGGTTTCGCAAATGCGGAACTCGGCAGAGCAAACACACAGGCGAACCTTATGCAGGTTCTCAACGGCATATCAATGGCACAACAGAACTGTTGCTGTGAGAACAGAGCGGCAATAGCCGACCTGAAATACACAGTTGCAACCGAGAATTGTGCCGACAGGAGTGCCCTCAATGACGGCGTCCGTGATATTATCACCGCTATCACCGCAGGCAATCAGTCAATTCTTGACAAACTTTGCCAGCAGGAGATTGACGCCCTCAAAGACCGCAACGCTGAATTGCTTGCGCAGAACACAAACCTCAAATTCGCACAGTCGCAGACGGCACAGAACGGCTTTATTCAGTCTGCCCTTAATGCACAGACCGCAATTCTCAATCCGACTCCCGTTCCTGCCTATGTAGTGCAGAACCCTAACTGCTGCAATAGCGGTTGTGGCGGTTGTGGCACTTGCGGTTGATAGGAGGTAGTTATGCCCGAATATACAGCAAATGCCGTGCAGACGGTTACGGCAGGAAACAATGTGCTTTTCACAGAAACGGCAGTTCCTTGTAACAGAGGCTATGTCATTCACCGTGAAGGAGCAGGTGTTATAACTTTAAGGGGCATCGTGAATAATTGCTGTTCGCAGTTTGCCCGATATAAGGTTTGTTTCGGGGCAAATATAGCGATTGCGGAGGGCGGAACGGTTGAGCCGATTTCCCTCGCTCTCGCTATCGACGGCGAACCTATCCCGACAAGTTCCTCAATTGTTACACCTGCGGCGGTCGGTGACTTTTGGAATGTCTATGACGGAATATTTGTGACAGTGCCGAGAGGTTGTTGTTATACGATAGCCGTCGAGAACAATTCCGAACAGCCGATTGATGTTCAGAACGCGAATATTATAATTGAGCGAGTCGCTTGAAAGGAGGAAACGCAATGAGCGAAAAAACACTTGAAAAAATCCGCGATATGCTTTGCTATGAGCTTGATGATGTCGTAGAGGGTAACCAGTTTTCAATCGGAATGCTTGACTCAATAGATAAGATTGTGCATACAATCAAGAATATTGACCGTATTATGGAAAGTGAAGGCGGTTACTCAATGAACGGTGATTATTCAAGAGATAATTACTCCCGTAACGGCGGCTATTCCCGTGAAGGTGGTTACTCACGCGACAATTACAGCAACGGCAACTCATACCGCAGAGACAGTATGGGCAGATATGCGAGAAGATACAGCCGCGACGGAGCAGAGGTTAAATCGCGCCTTGAAGAAATGATGAACGAGGCAGAAAACGATAAAGAACGCGAAGCCATCCGCAAGGCGGTTACAATGCTCGAAAATAACTGAAAATTTGTTTACAATTTGTCTGCAATAGCAGTCAAAAGTAGGGATTTTAGGGGCGTTTCAGAGGCGAAAAAATAGAGGCGCAAATCGTCAAAAACCGTTGATATATAAGGAATTGTGAGCCTTTCGCCTAAAAACGCCCTTTTTCCCAAATATTAAGATTGCATTAAGATTGCCGCTCAAATTGTATTAAGACAATTGTTTATCACGGATTTTTATTTTATAATACAGAAAACAGCAGGTGTTATTTATAATTAATATTCGGAGGAAGCAATTAAATGTATAACATTCTGATATGCGACGATGAAGAGGATATAGTCAGGGCTTTAAAAATTTATCTGCTCGCCGACAATAGGGAATACAATATAATTGAGGCGTTCAACGGCAGGCAGGCACTCGAAAAACTTGCCGAAAACAAAATCGACCTTATTCTTATGGATGTTATGATGCCTGAGATGGACGGCGTTGAGGCGCTTTGCGAAATCCGCAAAACTTCGGATGTTCCCGTTATTCTTTTAACCGCGAAAAGCGAGGCGGAAGACAAGCGTATGGCGTTCCGTCTCGGCGTTGATGACTACATCACTAAGCCGTTCAACAAAATCGAGGTTGCGGCAAGAGTTGAATATCAGCTGCGCCGCGCCCGTAGAACAGACGGCGGCTCCGTTCAGCCGGAAGATGAGAATGTTCTGCGAAACGGCGCAATAGTAATAGATGACGACAAAAAGAGGGTTTCGGTTGACGGCAGACCCGTGAACCTTACGCCCACCGAGTATTCCATTCTTAAATTCCTTGCCGAAAACGCCGGCACGGTGTTCTCCCTTAAAGAAATCTACAAACAGGTCTGGCAGTGCGACCCGCTCGGAGCGGAAAACACCGTTCTCGTTCACATAAGACATCTCAGAGAAAAAATCGAAATATATCCCGCCCGGCCGAGATACATTGTTTCCGTTTTCGGCTACGGATATAAAATGGAAAAGGCGTAAACTATGATTAAACTCAAAAAATTCTCCGACAAAATAACGGTAGCGCTGACATATATTTTCGTTGTCGAAATTGCCGTGGCGATTGCTCTGGCAATAAACTTTATGTATGATTACCATTTTTTCGGCAGCGACTCGGATACATACCCTGCCCAGAAAGCGATGAGCAAAATATCGGAGCAGGAGTATGACAGTATTTCCAGATATCTCACACTGCATTTCCAAAGCGAGTCTCCCGACGGTCTGTCGGCAGGCGAACAAAAGACCTATGATTATTATGTCAGCAAATACAGCGCCGAAAACACCAACATAGTGTTTAAATTTGAAAACAGAACAGGCTTTGTAGTGTTCAACAGCGATGAGAGTTTTGATTATGATGACTCCGACTCTTATTGTTATAAAGAAAAACGCTCGTTCAATGTTTTCTCTGAAGAGACGGGCAGCGTTTCGGGCAAAATAACTCTCTGCGTTCGCAAAGATATGACGGTTCACGACAATTACGCCCTTGCCCTTATGCTCATCAATATTGCCATGACCCTCAGATACGCGGTGTTTATTGTTCTGTTTATTCTCATCTGTGTTGCCGTGTTTCTGCTCGGGTGGCTGATGTATTCCGTCGGCAAGCCAAAGGATTCCAAAAAACAGTTCCTCGTTGACAGAATACCTTTTGATGTGCTGGTGCTTATTGTAATAGCCTACACCGCTTTCACCCTGACGCTCATTCTTCTGACCTCTGTTCCGAACATTAAAGAGACCAACATAGTTCTCTGGAACGCGATTATCCTGATTCTTGAACTGTTCCAGTCCGTTGTTCTTCTCGTTTTCTGCATTTCGCTCGCTTCAAGAATAAAATCCGGCTCGGTGCTCAGAAATACCGTTCCATACAGAATAGCGCAGAAGGTCAGCAAAAAAACAGAACAGGACGAAAACATAAAAATACCGTTTATCGGCAAAACCCTTATCGCGATGAGCGCTGTTCTCGCCATAGACCTTGCGATTGTTTTCTTTTTTGTTTATAAATTCAAAACCTGCGAAACGGGGCTTCTCTCGGATTTCAATTTCCTTTTCTTCGCGTTCAGCCAGGTGGGCTTTTTGTTTGTGTTCGGGGCGATTTTCTTCCTTATCGCCTTCAACCTCAACGCCATGCGTGAAAACAGTAAAAAAATTGCGAGCGGCGATTACGGAAGCATTCCCGACTCCCACATAATGTTCGGCGATTTCAGAGCCATCAATGACGACCTCATCGCCATAAAAGATGAAATGATAAACGCGCTTGAAGAGAAAAACCGCAGCACCGAAATGCGAAACGAACTTATCGCCAATATTTCTCACGACCTTAAAACACCGCTTACATCAATAATCAATTATTCCGATATTGTCAGCAGCGGCGGATGCGATGAAGAAGAACTTGCAAATTACCTCGGCATCATAAAGAACCAGTCGCAAAAACTCAACAATCTTCTGCAAAATCTCATAGAGGTTTCAAAAGTTTCCACCGGCACAATGGAAGTCTCTTTTGAGACGCTCGACATCGTCTTGTATCTGACGCAGATTGTCGATGAGTTTTTGCATCTGTTTGCCGAAAAGAATCTCACACCGGTGCTCGATGTTCCCGACGAATCTGTCTTTATTGAGTGCGACGGCACAATGCTCTGGCGCGTGTTTGAGAATCTTATAAACAATATCTGCAATTACGCAATGCCCAACACAAGGGTGTTCATTGACATCCGCAAAAACGGCGGCAATGTCGAAATCTCGCTTAAAAACACATCTGCCAATAAGATTACCCTCACGCAGGAAGAACTTGTTCAGCGCTTCAGACGCAACGACAAGTCGCGAAAAACCGATGGCAACGGTCTGGGGCTTTCGATAGCAAAGAGTTTTACCGAAGTCCAGAGAGGCAGATTTGAACTTGTTACAGACGGCGACCTCTTCAAAACCGTTATGACATTCAAAGAGAATAAACAGACTGAAAACAACGAATAATAATAAAATCACGGGGCTGTCCGTCCGGACAGCCCCGTGAAAAATATATCTGACTATATCAGTTCATCATCTTTAAGATATTTTGCGTATTTTTCCGCGAGTTTTCTCGCGCACTCAACGGTGTCTTCTTCAACAGGGCTTGCGGGGTCAACGGTCTGCAGCCAGTTTTTTTCAAATTTTTCATAGTTTTTATAAAAACTGTTTCCGGCATAGGTGTTGCGTTCGCAATACTGCTTTCCTGTCTCAGTTTTGAAATTGTGCTTTTTAAAATAAACCGCGAGCTGTTCAAAAAATGAGTGCCAGCGCTTGAGGTAATAAGTCTCAATAAGACCGCCCCACTCTTTCCAGGCGTAATCATAGTTGACGGGGTTCATCATCGGCCCCCAGATTGTAAGCTGAGTAAGCAGGTTAAGTTCAAAATTCTGTTTTTCCTTCTCCTCAACGGCGCAGGCGCCCGCCTGTTCAAGGTTGTAACTGAGGGTAAGTTCCCTGCGAGTCATCAGAAGGGCGTCAATATCCTCAAGCACCTTCAGAAACAGGTTTGTGCACCTTTCAAATGTGTTTACATCCTTGCTGTAGTAAGCCGTCATTATCTTTGTGTAAAGCGAGTTCGCAAAATTACTCAGCACCTGGCGAGTAATGTCGCAAACATCATACTCATAGCCGTCTTTGTCCGCTTTTTCCGCCTGTAACAACATCCCGAGTGCGTCAAATAAACGGCGGTTGTCATACCGCACGGTGAGCGTATCGTTCGGCGCCGTGTGAAGCAGATGCGTTGACGGGCGTGCGCAAATAACAGAGCCCGTTTCACGCCCCGTGCATTCCGGCGAATAAGCGGTTTCATAAACAGCCTTTACCGCGTCGGCAAGGCATTTTTCATTACTGCCGTAACGGCGCAATGCGTAGTTTTCAAGCCACGGCTCAATGTCAGCCTTTTCGCTTTCGGTCAGCATTGAAAACGCCAGATCAAACAGCATCGGGTTCTGCCTTATGCCTTCGGGGAAAAGTCCCGTTCCGCATACATTCGGGTATTTTTCTTTTACCGAAGCATATTCGTTTCCGGCAATTTTGCCCATACTGCCGTGAAGCGTGTTGCGGTCGCCGAAATTATGTATTCTGCCGGTAACAAAAGCGTGGCCGTAAAAACCGTCTGTTTCATCCGCTTTCTGACCGTCTATGTCAAGAATAAGCAGTCTTCCCTGCGGCACAGCTCTGACAATATCCTCATAGAGCGACCATGACTGCATAACCCAGACCGATTCCGAGTCGAAATTCCTGTAGAGTTTATCTATTGTTTTCCCCACATCGGGAAGATAACTTTTCTTTTTCGAGTTCGGAGTGTTCTCGTGAAACGGGTCGCAGGCGTAGTAGTGATACGCGCCGAGAAGCTGACGCTGTTTTTCGAGAAAAACCGTGCCGATTTTCGTGAAAAGCGGGTCAAGCGGGTCGAGCATACAGGTGCAGGGGAAGTTGCACCACGGCTTAACCATACGAAGCCTCGCTGTTTTGAAAACCTTGCCTATTGACCTCGGCACAATCCCTGAGAATCCCTGAAGAATCGGCGTCATTCCGAGTTCAACCTGACGGTTTATTATCTTCTGACCGAGTTCAAGCCTCGCGTCAATGAATTTCTTGTCGGAGAGCGGAAAATAAGCGCACAGATTGCCCATAAGCTGCCACGGCCAGAAACCGGGCCCCGACAGGTAGCGCATAGCGCCGTCCTCGCTGTATTTGAACTCGCGCAATGTGTAAAACCACACAGCCTCCGTGCCGATAACCGCAAGGGGCATATTTATGCCGTTCATCGCCATAAAGTCGATTTCTTTTTCCCATTCGTCCCAGCCCCACCAGGCGCAGGAGTAGCCGAAGGTGCAGTAGTTCATATACACCCTTTTATCCTGGTCAATTATATGCTTTATCTCTCTGTCGGGCAGAGGGGCTTCGGTAATTTCCGGAATCTCCGTGTTGCCCGCGTGTGATATGTTCACCCCGCAGTAATCTTTGAGGTAGCGGTAGTAAGCCATCGCCTGGCTTATTTTACAGTCGCCGCCGAGCACTATTCTGCCCGCGCGCTGCGAAATATAATAAACGGATTTTCCGTTTTCCTTTTCGGTTTTTTCAAGAATGAACGATTGAAAAATCTGCGGTGTGTTGCGCCTTATGAGATTGTGCATAAACATACTGCCTTTCATACATAACTTTTATTATTATAACACAGGCGTTTTGTAAAATCATCATTTTTATTAAATTTGTTTTTCTTTTTCATAAGAAAACTCCCCGCAGTTTTTGCGGGGAGTCTGCTGCTCTATTTTAACCGAACAATTTGCTTAAAACATAACTCAGGTTCTTGAAAACAATTATCAGGTTTTTAAAGAAGTTTGTCTTCCATCTGTCGGTGGTTTCGCAGTTTTCTTCGGTCATCGGCGAAGCCGTCTGAGCTTCCTCATCAAACACCATAAACTGCGGCCATTCCTCACTGTCAAACACGGTGAATGTGCCTTCGGCGTTTACCATTTCGGCCACAAGCGCGTTCATACTGTCGGGGAAGGTCTTGTGTCTCAGGTTCTTTACAAACCATGTGGTGTCGGGGAACATACAGGTTGATGCGTCAACCTGGCGGTCGGCTGAAATATATTTTGCAGTGCCGTTCTTTTCGGCGTTTGCCATATAATCCTTGCTGAATGTTTTCTTGAACGAATCAACTGTTGTGGCGCCTTCGCTGGCAAGTGTGAGGTTAACGGTGCTGTCGCAGATCATTTCACAGTCTTTCACTACGGGGAACGCCGCGAAACCGTATTTTTCAATGTTATAAATATTTACCCCATCGTCAGCGCACTTCTGCAGAAGTTCTTCAGATTTAAGCGCCACATTGTTGTGGTAGTTGTCAAGTTTTTCAATGAGTCCCGACCATTCTTCCTCAACGCCGCCGAAAACGAGTTTTTTCGCCGAGTCATAGCACTCGTCCTCAATCATCGCCCAGTAGCCGGGCATCGTGCCGTATGAGTCTCTCAGAATGCGGGGCACAACATTCTCACAGACGAGTTTGTAAACGCGGTTAACTTCGTTGAGCGCGAGTTTAACGCCGCCGACAGCATTGTAAACGTGAAGAAACGCTCTTATGAATTCCGTAATCTGCTCGTCGTTTATGTATTTGTTTATGTCATAGTCGTCAACAAAACGGACCGTGCCGTTGTTGTCAACATAAACATCGCCGTTAAAAAGGTGCGAAATCTCGACACAGCCTTCAAGAGCGCTCGCGTAAAGGATGATATCCGAAAAACGGTCGTCGCCGTATTTGTCAACATAAGCGAGTATTTCATTGGCACCGAGGCACCTGCCCAAAACGGCAACTTTGTCGTGGCCGGTGAGTTCGCACACGGCTTCAATGTATTCGTGAAGTTCATCCGCTACCTCATAAGGGTCAAGGCGAAAATCGTAAGTGAAAGCGAATTTGTCAACAGGGTATTTGCCGTTTACCGTTGATTTGGTGAGCGTTTTGTGCCAGTCCGAAACAGCCTTGCTGCCGTCTCTGACATTACCGTTGTTGTCAAGTTTGAAATCATCGAATATAACTTTCAGGTCTTCATAAAGCGCGTCGCAGAACCAATCGTAATTGTTTGTGTAATAGCATTTTATAAAGTTTGTGATTTTTTCGGATGTAAGCATGCTTTTGACAAAGCCGTTCGGAACAGTCAGCGGATACACTTTATCCCAACTGCCGTCATCCTGTTTAACACCCAGGTCAAGGCCCTGACCGCGAATGTAAATCATCGGAACATCGGTAAGATGTTCCGTGTCAAGCGAAAATACGGCGGGAGCGGCGGCACCCAGCAGCAGCGCAAGGCAGAGCATAACACTGATAATTCTGAAACTCATTTTTCTCATTTTTCCGTTTGCCTCTCTTTTCGTGTATTTAAAAAAAGGTTTTTTATTCCGTATTCTTTGACAGTATAATATAAAAGCAGGCGCTTATTATTCTAAATCAGAAAAATAACTGTTTTAATAATTTTTTAACTTTTAAAATGTTAAAATAAAAAACAAAAACAAAAACCCTGCCTTAAAAGACAGGGTTCTACGATTTTAATAACGGTCAGTTATTTAAGGCCGAGCAGTTCATCAACCGAAACGCCCAGAATTTTGCTGAACGCTTTGAGTTCAATGTCGGTAACATTGCGAATTTGACCTTCAAGTTTGGAAAGTCCCGACGCGTTGAGTTCAATCCCGTTTACCTGAAGCTGAGCAAGAAGGTCCTTCTGTTTCATTCCGATAGCCTTTCTGCGTTCTTCAATTTTGGCGCCGACAATGTTTCTGTCACCCAAAGCCTGTTTTCTTGTCCGCATTTTTATCCCCTCCAAGGAGAATTAATTTTTTTGAATTATAGCATATTAAATAAAAAAATGCAAGTGTGTATGTTTTTAGATTGTAAAACCCTTGTATATCAACGGTTTTGGGACTTTACAACCGAGCTGTTATATGTAAAGCCGAAAATGTTTTTATAATTATTTGCCCGTCTGCGGCATGTAAAGCGAAGCCGAAAGTTTTGCAACCGGCATACTCTGAAGATAAACTTTGCCCGGTCCGCGCACCACCGTGTTGAATATTCCCTCGCCGCCGAGAAGGGCGTTCTTTACGCTGCCGACGGTCTGAATATCCATTGTGCAGGTGGAGTCCATCATCGCGAGGTAACCCGTGTCTATATAAAGTGTTTCGCCGGGAGCGAGTTCTTTGATTTCAACGCTGCCGTCAATTTCAACAAACGCAAGGCCGTTGCCCGAAAGTCTCTGCATTATGAAACCTTCTCCGCCGAAAAAGCCTGCGCCGAGCCTTTTGTGGAAGAAAATCGAGATGTCAACACCCGTTGTCGCGGCAAGGTAGGCGGATTTCTGGCATATAACATCCTTTCCGGGCTCAATGGGCACAGGCAGAATGTTGCCGGGGAGGCTTGACGCAAAAGCGATATATCCGGGGGTGCGGGCGGTGTAAATGTTTTCAAACATCGCTTCACCCGTAAGCGCCTTTGAGAACATTTTGCCAAAGCCGCCGCCCTGCGTATTCATTTCAATACCCGCCGACATCCAGCTCATGGCGCCGCGCTGGCATTTCATCTGCTCGCCCTGTTCAAGGTTGATTTCCACATAAGGCAGCGGATTGCCTTTAATCTGATACTGCATAAACGCAACTCCTCTATTAATATATTGTAATATTAATTTTACTACTGCGGATGTATGTTTGTCAAACGCTATTGAATATCCTTTGCGCCGCGTGATATAATAATAAAGAAAGGTGCGTGTTGAAATGTCTGAAAAAGATGTTGTTGAACTTGAACTTTATCTCATCCGCCACGCTCAGTCGGTTACAAACGCCGCTTCACCGGAGCAGATAGACGCTATGGATTTTAATATGAGAGAAGACCCTTTGCTCAGTGAAAAGGGCCTGTGTCAGGCGCGCCTGCTCGGCGAAAGATTCTCTGAAATAAACCTTGACGCCGTGTATTCAAGCTGCCTTAACCGCGCCGTTCAGACTGCAAAAGGCGTTCTTGATTTTCAGAAAGACAAAAAAGCGCTTTTTGTCAATCCCGTTTTTTCCGAAATACATCAGCCCACATATTACCGCGGCTCGTCATTTGAGGCGCTGCAAAGCTTTTGCGAATATGTCGCGCCGTGCCCGTCCGCGGATTTTTCGGGCGGTCTCATTGAGGGCAGCGAAAACGACACCGATGCCGTAATTCAGCAGCGCGCCGCAAGGGCTGTCGGTATGCTCGTTTCGCAATACAAAAACGGGCAAAAGGTTGCCGTTGTGTCGCACGCAGGGTTTATAACTCATATGGTGTTTTATATTTTGGGCTTCAAAGAAAGCCTGCCCGATGATGTTGACATTTCCTTCTGCAACACAAGCGTAACAAAAGTTGTGTTTTACAAAAAAGGAACACACGGTTACGGAAGTGTGGTTTTCAGAAATATCAACGACACATCCCATCTTGAAAAAGACCTTATAACCTGATTTACGGGAGGATAATATGCAAGCAAACGGCAGTAAAAAACTTAAATCCGCTCATATCGGTCTGAAATTCGGTATGTCGCACATTGAGGGCGCTCTCGCTTACGGGGCGGAGATTGCCGCAATATGCGACTGCAACCGTGAAAACCTTGATTTCGCGGGCGAAAGATACGGTATTCCGGAAGAAAAAAGAATAACCGATTACTGTGATATTATTAACAGGGATGATATTGATATTGTCACCGTAGCCGTTCCCGACCGGCAGCACGCCGACATTTCCTGCGACCTGCTCCGGGCCGGTAAAAATGTTCTGTGCGAAAAACCCCTCGCCTTGAAAAGAGAAGACTGCGAAAAAATCATACGCGCCGAAAAAGAGTCCGGCTCAAAGTTTATGGTCGGTCAGATTTGCCGTTTCACACCCGCTTTTGAAAAAGCGAAACAGTTTATTGATGAAGGCGTAATCGGCGAAATCTATTTTGCCGAATCGGAATACGCACACGATTATATGTATCTTGTTGACACCTGGCGCGCCGACCCCGACCGTCACGGAGTTATCGGCGGCGGCTGCCACGCGGTTGACCTTCTGCGTTGGCTTGTCGGAGACCCGAAAGAAGTTTTCGCTTACGGTATGCATAAACTTCTGCCGACCGTCTCTTATGACGACGCCACAATAGCGGTTATGAAATTTGATGAAAATGTCGCCGGCAAAATATTCGTTTCAACGGGCTGCAAGCGCGATTACACAATGAGAACGCTGATTTACGGCACCAAAGGAACAATTATCTGCGACAACACCTCTCCGTCAATGACTCTTTTTACGGCGGGTGAAGACGGTATGGCTCACGAACCGCAGATTATCAATGTAACGGTAAACAACCACAACGCCGCGCGTGAGTTTGAAGTGTTTGCCGATGCCGTTGTCAATAACACGCCAGTCGCCACCGATGCCGTTGAGGGCGCAAAAACAGTCGAGGTCTGCCGCGCCATAGTCGATTCATCGCAGACAGGCAAAATAACATATCCCGATTATATTTTTTGATTATGATATAAAACAATAAACCGTTCGGAGCAATTGCGTTTTGCGGTTGCTCCGGTTTTTTCAATCCAAATTCCAACATCCAATATCTACCATCCAAACCGTAGGGAACGCCGTCCGGCGTTCCGCCATAGCCTCCCCCCAAGGGGGAGGTGGATTGTGAGCGAAGCGAACAAGACGGAAGGGGAAAAACAGTTACAAACCCCAAACCCATCGGAACGCATATATGCGTTCCCTACAATTGTTCTTTTAAACCCGCACCGCAGTGAGCGGCAACCGGCGCTTCGCCACAGCCTTCTCCTTGAGGAGAAGGTGGTTGAGCCCCGCGAAACCGGATGAGGTGTCATCTAAACTTGAAAATCCAATATCTGACAATCAAAAACCCCGCTGTTTTCACAGCGGGGTAAAACTGTTATACGGTTTTATTATTCGCCCTTGGGAGCGTAGAGGTCTTTAAGACGGAGCAGGTGGTCGTATCTTTCAACGGCTGTCTGCTCTGCCTTTGTGAAGAGTTCCTCAGCGCGCTCGGGGAATGAGCGTGTGAGCGAGGAGTAACGCGCCTCGTTCATAATGAAGTCGCGGTAGCTTGTTGTCGCCTCTTTGCTGTCAATAATGAAGGGGTTCTTGCCCTCCGCCTTGAGAGCGGGGTTGTAGCGGAACATGTTCCAGTAACCGCATGCAACAGCCTTCTTCATCTCTGCCTGACAGTTGACCATGCCGCCCTTGATTGAGTGCATCTCGCAGGGTGCGTATGCAATAATGATTGACGGGCCGTGATATGCCTCAGCCTCTGTAATGGCTTTGATTGTCTGGTTGTTGTCGGCGCCCATAGCTATCTGCGCAACATAAACATAGCCGTAACTCATTGCGATTTCGGCAAGGCTCTTCTTCGCAACGGCTTTGCCTGCCGCGGCGAACTGAGCGACCTGACCGATGTTGGAGGCCTTGGATGCCTGACCGCCTGTGTTGGAGTAAACTTCCGTGTCGAATACCATAATGTTTACATCTTCGCCGGATGCGAGAACATGGTCAACGCCGCCGAAGCCGATGTCATAAGCCCAGCCGTCGCCGCCGAAGATCCAGATGCTCTTCTTTGCAAGGTATTCTTTTTCAGCAACGATTTCTCTCGCGAGTGTGCAGCCGGGGCAGGTGCAGCCTTCAACTATGCCGTCTTCGAGAGCGGCAACATAAGCGGCTGTTGCGGCCTGGTTTGCTTTGCCGTCGTCAAGAGTGGCAAGGTATTCGTTTGCGGCGGCTTTGATTTCGTCTGTGCAGTAAACCTCAAGCAGAGCCTTTGTTTTTTCAATGAGGCTGTTTCGGATTGCGTTCTGACCGAGATACATACCGTAGCCGTGCTCGGCGTTGTCTTCAAACAGGGAGTTTGCCCATGCGGGGCCGTGACCTGCTTTGTTGACTGTGTAGGGTGATGTTGCCGCGGGGCCGCCCCAGATTGAGGAACAGCCTGTAGCGTTGGAGATATACATTCTGTCGCCGAAAAGCTGGGTAACAAGGCGTGCGTATGATGTTTCCGCACAGCCTGCGCAGGAGCCTGAGAACTCAAGCAGCGGTTTGCTGAACTGGCTGCTTATGGCGTCTGTGCCTGCAATGCCCTTGTCTGAAACATTCGCTACCATGTAGTCGAAAACTTCCTGCTGGTCGTCCTGAGTCTCTCTGGGAACCATCTTGAGCGAGTTTGTCGGGCATACGCCGATACATACGCCGCATCCCATACAATCCATGGGAGAAACGCTCATAATGTATTTCATACCCTTTGCCTTGATTTTGCCTTCCGCGAGTGCTGCCTGAGCGGGAGCGGCGGCAGCCTCTTCATCATTGAGGGCAAAGGGGCGGATTGTTGCGTGCGGGCAAACGAATGCGCACTTGTTGCACTGAGCGCAGGTGGAAGCGTCCCAGGCGGGAACGGTAACCGCGACGCCGCGCTTTTCATAAGCGGATGCGCCCTGTTCAAATGTGCCGTCAACATGGTCCATAAATGCCGAAACGGGCAGCGAGTCGCCGTTCATGCAGCCTACGGGGTTCATAATGTTGTTGACCTGTTTAACGAGTTTTTCGGGGCCGTTCTCAACTGCCGCTGCGGCTTCGTCAACCGCGTCAGCCCAGTCTGCGGGAACATCAATCTTAACAAGCGCGTCAGCGCCCGCGTCGATTGCTTTCTCGTTCATTTCAACAATTTCTTTGCCCTTCTTCATAAACTTCTGGGCTTTTTCTTTCATATAGCCGATAGCTTCCTCTTTGGGAAGAACGTTTGCGAGTGAGAAGAAAGCGGACTGAAGAACGGTGTTTGTTCTCTTGCCGAGGCCTATCTGTGCCGCAAGGTCAATGGCGTTGATTGTGTAGAGCTGAATATTGTTTTTGGCAATGATTCTCTTCGCTTCCGCGTTGAGCTTCGTGCCGAGTTCTTCGGGGCTCCACTGGCAGTTGATAAGGAATACGCCGCCGGGTTTAACATCGTTTACCATCTTGAAGCCTTTTTCAACATATGAGGGGTTGTGGCAGGCTACGAAGTCTGCTTTGTTGATATAATAGGGGCTCTTGATGGGCTTGTCGCCGAAACGCAGGTGGCTTATTGTAATGCCGCCTGTTTTCTTTGAGTCATACTGGAAATACGCCTGAACATATTTGTCGGTATGGTCGCCGATAATCTTGATGGAGTCTTTGTTGGCGCCGACCGTGCCGTCGCCGCCGAGACCCCAGAATTTGCACTCGATTGTGCCTTCCGCCGCTGTGTTGGGGGCAACGGTTTCTTCAAGTGAAAGGCCGGTAACATCGTCGTTTATGCCGATTGTGAACTGTGCCTTGGGGGCGTCTTTCTTGAGTTCGTCATAAACTGCGAAAACGCTTGCGGGCGGTGTGTCTTTTGAACCGAGACCGTAACGGCCGCCGATAACGGGGATGAGTTTGCCGGCTTTTGCAAGCGAGGTAACAACATCAAGGTAAAGGGGCTCGCCGAGTGAGCCGGGTTCTTTTGTTCTGTCAAGAACAGCGATTTTCTTCGCTGTTGCGGGGATTGCCTCAATAAGTTTTTCAGCCGAGAACGGACGGTAAAGGCGGACTTTGACAAGGCCGACTTTTTCACCCTTCGCGGTGAGGTAGTCAATAACTTCTTCAGCAACATCGCAGATGGAGCCCATAGCGATAATAACACGTTCCGCGTCGGGAGCGCCGTAGTAGTTGAAAAGTTTGTAGTCAGTGCCGAGTTTGGCGTTGACTTTGTCCATATAGCTTTCAACAATAGTGGGCACTGCGTCGTAGTATTTGTTGCAGGCCTCGCGGTGCTGGAAGAAGATGTCGCCGTTTTCGTGCGAGCCGCGCATTACGGGACGCTCGGGGTTGAGAGCGCGTTTGCGGAACGCTTCAACAGCGTCCATATTGCACAACTCTTTGAGGTCTTCATAATCCCAGAGCGAAATTTTCTGAATTTCGTGGGATGTGCGGAAACCGTCAAAGAAGTTGATGAAAGGAACTCTGCTTTCGATGGAAGCAAGGTGGGCTACCGCGCCTAAGTCCATAACTTCCTGTGTGTTGGTTTCGGCGAGCATTGCGAAGCCTGTCTGACGGCAGGCATATACGTCTGAGTGATCGCCGAAAATGTTAAGAGCGTGCGATGCGACCGTGCGGGCGGAAACATGAAAAACGCAGGGCAGAAGTTCACCCGCGATTTTATACATGTTGGGAATCATAAGAAGAAGGCCCTGCGAAGCGGTGTAGGTGGTGGTGAGAGCGCCTGCCGCGAGTGAGCCGTGAACAGTGCCCGACGCGCCTGCTTCGGACTGCATTTCAGCTACCTTTACGGTTGTGCCGAAAATGTTCTTTTTGCCCTGTGCGCTCCACTGGTCAACATAATCCGCCATGGGGCTTGAAGGGGTAATGGGGTAGATGCCGGCAACTTCAGTAAACGCGTAACTTACATACGCGGCAGCGTTGTTGCCGTCCATGGTCTGCTTTTTTCTTGCCATTGAGTATTCCTCCTGTGAACATTAAATAAAAAATTGCCAAAAAAATATTATCACTAACATTTGACTTTGTAAACTGAAATTTTAACAAAAATAATATTTCTTTTTATTTAAATTTATATTAATTATGTCATATACATAATAAAATTCCCCGCACACCGTTTTGTTCCGGTGAACGGGGAATAAATACTGCCGTTTGTTTATCTCACATCTTCAAACGCTTCTCTTACTGCCTGAGCCCTTATTTTATCTCGTTTCGCAACATCCTCCGCGTCGGCGTTAGCCGCGCTTATTGTCGCGGGCTGCATATTGATAATCAGGTCGTCAATCTTTTCTGTCGGTATGTCAAGCACACCTGTCGCGGCTCCCATCCTGACAAGTGAAATCAGTTCCATAAAGTTCCTGCTTGTCAGCAGTCTTGCGTATTTCAGAAGACCGAGTGCACGGAAGATTCTGTCCTGCTCGCCTATTGTTCCCGCAAGTTCTTTCGCAGATGTGCGTTCCTGCTCAATAATGTGCGAGGCAATCGACTTGAGATTTGTTATTGCCGCTTCTTCACTTATTCCGAGCGTGATTTGGTTACTCAGCAGGTAGATGTCGCCGAGAGGCTTTGAACCTTCTCCGTATGTGCCTCTCAGAACAAGACCGAGTTTTGAAACAGTTGAGGCAATGCGTGAAATTTTGCCGCTCCTTGTCAGCGCAGGCAAGTGCATCATTATTGACGCCTTCATTGCCGTGCCTAGGTTTGTCGGGTGCTGCGTCAGATAACCGAGTTTATCGTCAAAAGCGAAATGCAGTCTGCCGTCAAGCGCCGTGTCGATTTTGCTCGCCTCGTTGTATGCGTCTTCAAGCGCAAGGCCGGGTTTTATAACCTGAAGGCGGATGTGGTCTTCCTCGCAGAGCATAAGGCTGACGGATTCGTCTTTTGTAATCATAAGCGCGCTGCCTTCGGCGCAGGCTGTGAATTCGGGGCTGATAAGGTGCCTTTCCGCAAGCGAAATCGCCTGAGGTTTTGTCAGCATACTCATATCAATAAAACCGAAATCTCCGTTTTTGCCGTCGCTCAGAGCGGCGCGGATTTTTTCACTCACCTCTTTTTTTGCCTGCGCGTTCAGACGGCAGGGGAAGGGATAGTTTTTCAGGTTTCTTGAAAGGCGTATGCGGGTGCTGATAACAACATCGGATTCTTCACCTTTTGTATTATACCACTTCATTTGTTTTCGCCTCCTTCAAGTTCTTTTATTTCATCGCGGATTTTCGCCGCTTCCTCAAAATCCTGTTTGCTTACCGCTTCATCCATAGCCTTTTTGAGCGATGCGATTTTTTCAGTGTTGTCCTGCGCTTCTTCCGGCTTTTCTCCGGCGCTTTCCGTTTTCGCTTCATCGTCCTGCAAATCGGCGGAAGCGCTTATTTTGCCCGCGTGCTGAAGTTTGCCGTGAATCCTCTGCAGCGAGGGCAGCAGTTTTTCATAAAATGTCGTGTAGCACTCGGTGCATCCGACTTTTCCGCTTTTGACAATGTCGTCAAAAGTGCAGCCGCACCTCGGGCATTTTTGAGCGGAAGTTCTTGTGTGCGCAGGGAGCATATCGCCGAAAAAGTTGCCGAAAAATTCCGAAAAATTGAGATTGAAATCCGAGAACATATCATTCGCTCCGAGCAGTTTGGCGCATTCGGAGCAAAGGTAAGTCTCACTCATTTCACCGTTTATTATCTGTTTGATGTGGGTGGTTGCTTCTTTTTTTTCACAGTTCTGGCATAACATAATATATCATCCTTTCGTATGGTTATTTAACTTTTCTTGCCGCGCCGAGAAGCATCTGTTTGAGAATGGACGCCCGCGCTTCATCGCGTTTTTCCGGCTCAACAGGCCGCAGGGCGCTGTCGCTCACGGCGCACAGCATCATTTCGGCTGCGTCTTTTTTAATGCAGTTCTGCTGGGCAAGGTTTACAATAAAAGCCCTTGAACTCATATTGTCAAGCCTGTCGCCTATTGAGTTTACGGCGTGCATTATCATATCGGGGGCGCTTATATTCAGTCTCGTTATTTTGATGTATCCGCCGCCGCCGCGCCTGCTTTCAACAATATAGCCGTGTTCCGGAGTGAACCGCGAGGAGATAACATAATTTATCTGGCTCGGCACACAACCTATGCTCTGGGCGAGTTCGTTTCGCTGAATTTCAGCCGAACCGTTCACATCGAGCATGTTAATAAGAATATTTGCTATTTCGCTGCTCAGACTCATAAATATCATCCCCCTTCGCAAATTTGATTTTGACTTTCTTTGACCTTTGCTCAGATTATAGATTATCTGTCCGGAAAGGTCAAAGGTCAAAAAAGGTCAAATTGTAATTGCCGAATGCCGTTTTTTGCATAAAAAAGGGTGTTTTCTTCCGATTTCTTCGTTTTTCTTCAATTTTTGACTTTTACTGACCTTTAAAAGAATCGGTATCTTCCATAAATGTTGTCCAAATTTTACATAATTGTAAATTTTTTTATTGTTACTTGTATTTTCATTTTATATTTGTCATAATAAAAAAGATTAAGAGGTGAATACTTTGAGTAAAAAATCAATAATCATAATAGTCTGCGCCGTTCTTGCCGCGGTTGCCGCGATTTCAGCCGGCGTTTATTATCTCGGTTACTCATCGGGCAAAAAGAAAGCCGTAACACCCGCGGAGCAGGAAATAAGCGAGCCTGTCTGCCGGCTCAGCGATTTCAGACTTTATGACACGGCTGTTGACCAGTATGCTTCAAAAGAGGGCTTCGGCGCCCCCTATCTTGAAAAATACTTTGAAATGACCGCGTCCGATGCGAAAGACCTTGTCGAACATCCTGAAAACTGGCTGTGTTTTCAGACATATATCTCAATCAAAAACACCGATATTGACGAACTCAGCCTTTTCGGCATAGACTGTGCAAACAACGGTAAAGACGGCGTTTACATCTTCACGGGAACAAGCGAGGTTTACTCAATCCCCAAAAAGGGCAGTTATGTTATGTGTGTTCCCGTTCTGTTCCATAACAATGAGTTCAGCACAGACGAGGCGAGAGAAAAACTCGGCGTTCTTGACGCGACAGTCTCTTACGGCGCTTTTTATGACAAGGATGACTGTGAAAACTATAACGCGCCCATAGCGCTTGAATAAGAGGTTTATATGACTGTTTTCAGACGCCGCACGCTCGACCCGGGCGGGCCGCCCGAGTATCTTGTAGTCTGCCTCGGCAATCCGGGCAGAGAATACGAAACAACAAGGCACAACACGGGTTTTATTTTTGCCGATATGCTTGCCGAAAAACATAATTTTAAAATAAACCGCATCCGGTTTAAAGCGGTTACGGGCAGCGCAAATATCAACGGCAAAAGGTGCCTCGTTATCAAACCGCAGACCTATATGAACAACAGCGGTCAGTCGGTGCGTGAAGCGGCTTCGTTCTATAAAATAAAACCCGAAAACATAATTGTCGTGTTTGATGATGTATCTCTTCCCTGCGGCAGGCTTCGGATACGCCGCAAGGGCACAGACGGCGGTCACAACGGAATCAAAAGCATTATCTATCAGCTCAATGCCGACACCTTCCCCCGAATCAAAATAGGCATAGGAGAAAAGCCTTCGCCCGAATGGAATCTTGCCGACTGGGTGCTTTCAAAGTTCACTCCCGATGACATTAAGCTTCTCAGAGAGGCGTGCGAAAACGGCATCGAAGCGCTTGAACTTATGGTTTCGGGCGATGTTGACGGGGCTATGAATAAATTCAACGGCTGAGGTGTAAAAATGCCTTCACTAAATATAGTTCTCGTGGAACCGCAGATTCCGCAGAACACAGGCAATATTGCCAGAACCTGTGCGCTCACCGGCGCACGGCTTCATCTTGTGGAGCCAATGGGCTTCCGCGTCGATGACGCAAAACTCAAAAGGGCGGGTCTCGATTACTGGCACCTTCTCGATATAACCTATTATGACAGCCTCAATGACTTTTTCGCAAAAAACGAAGGCGGCGGTTTCTTCTATTTCAGCACCAAAGCCCGCCGGATATACAGCGATGTCAGTTACCCCGACAACGCATATCTTGTTTTCGGCAAAGAGACTGCGGGTCTGCCCGAAAAGCTGCTTTTTGACAATCCTGAGAAATGTGTTCGTATTCCTATGATTAACCAACCCGACGCCCGCTCTCTCAATCTTTCAAACTCGGCGGCAATAGGTGTTTACGAGGTCCTGCGCCAGTGGGGATTTCCCGACCTTTTAACCGAGGGCAGCCTTACAAAATTCGACTGGAACTCCAAATAATATAACAGTTGAAATATACAAAAAACCGTGCTAAAATATTTTTATCCGCTTGAAAGGAATATTGCTTTATGAAAAGAATAATTGCTGTAGTTCTTACCGTTGCGTCTTTTTGCGCGCTGCTCTGCTCATGCGGAGCGAAACTGCCTTCCGCGCCCGCGCAGACACAGATAGTCAAAGGCAGCGTCGAACAGGCTTATGATGAAAATGACGGCAAGATGCGCGAAACAAAAATCGGCGATGTTGATTTTGTTGTTGCCGACTATTATGTTTACGGCAAATCGTATGCCACAATTGACAATGTGGTGCTTGAAGATTACGGAATAGGCAAAATCGAAGGCATCGCAAAGGTTACTCTCAAGGGCCTTTCACACAGCGACAAAGATTTCAGAATCAGTTATAAAGCATACGACTCAAAAGGCGAAGTGATTTCACAGAGTTTTATTCTCGCGGCTGTCAAAGAAGCAAACTACAAAGAAGGCGACACCGTCAACTGCCGTTTCTCGCTCAGAAGAGACGCCAGAATCGTCAAAGTCGAGTTCATCAACTACAGCGAAACGGAATAATAAGAACAATATTGCGGGGCATAATCAATGCTCCGCTTTCTTTTTTACGAATTTAATATTTCATCAACAATTCGCCTTTACGGCTGATTCGCCCGGAACCGTTGAAAAATAACGGCAAAACAGTTTTCCGGGGGTTTGCGGCAATCAATGTTTTGTCTGCCCTTGAAATTGAAAACACGCGGTCAATATGCTACAATAAATTATCCTTTTTTACGGAGTGCTTTTATGTTTAAAATTCTTGTTCTTGAAGACAATACTCAACTCAATAAAACAATCTGCGACTACCTTGAAAGGAGCGGCTATGAAACGGTCCGCTGTCACGACTCGTCATCCGCTTTCAATATCATTTACGGCAACGATTTCGACCTTATCATCTCCGATATTATGATGCCGGGAATCGACGGCTTTGATTTCGCAAAAAGCATCCGCAATTATAATGAGAACATCCCCATCCTTTTCATCAGCGCGCTTGAGGATATCTCCTCCAAAAAGAAAGCTTACGGCATCGGCGTTGACGATTATCTTACAAAGCCGTTCAGTCTCGAGGAACTCCGCCTGAAGGTCGGCGCTCTTCTGCGCAGGGCGGATATCAGGGCAAGCAACACGCTGACCGTCGGCGGCACGGTTTTCAGAAGGGATGAAAAAAGTGTCACGGTAAACGGTGAGGAAATCCGTCTTACCGCAAGGGAGTTTGACATCATTTTCAAAATGCTTTCCTATCCCAAAAAGATTTTCACCCGCTCACAGCTTGTAAACGAGATGTGGGACGACAAGTTTTCAACAAATCCGAGAGTGGTCGATGTCTATATCACAAAACTCCGTGAGAAGTTTGTCAACTGCGAGGATTTCACAATAGAAACAGCCCACGGGCTTGGCTATAAGGCGGTTATAAAATGAAAAAATCCGGTGCGGAAAAACGAATGGGAAGAATCCGCCGCGAACTCAGTATAAGTATGAGCTGGTCCGGCGTCTTCGGATATCTGCTGTTCTTTGTGTTTATGTTCACGGCGGTCGCCGCCGATATTTACCTGATTTTCAGTTCGGGAGTAATCGAACTTACCGATAACGGCAGGTTTCCATTCGGAATGTCGATTTTCAACATTATGGTTCTCGCACTGGCCTTCACGGGGATTTATATATTTCTGAGAAGGTTTTTTCTCGGAAGACCAATGATTAAAATCCTTGACGCAACAGAAAAGGTCAAGCGTGGAGAGTTCAACATCAGTATTCCCGTCAACAAAAGCAAAAAACATAAAAACGAGCTGGATATCGTTATTGACGAGTTCAATGTTATGCTTGAGGAACTCAGAAGCAACGAGACTCTTAAAACCGATTTCATCGCAAATGTTTCACACGAGATTAAAACGCCTCTCGCAATTATTGAGAGCAACTGCGCGGCTATGCTTGATGAAGGCATAGATGATGAAACCCGCCGCGAATATCTTGAATCCACCGTGTCTGGAGTCCGCAGACTATCCGCTCTTGTCAGCGATATTCTCCGTTTGAATAAACTTGAAAATCAGAAGATTTTTCCCGAAAAAAAGGAATTTGATTTAAGCGAACAGCTCCGTCTCGCGATTATCTCAACCGAAAACATCTGGGAAGAAAAAAACATAGAGGTCGTCTGCGATGTTCCCGACGAATGTCCCGTAATATCCGACAGCGAACTGCTTGAACATGTCTGGCTCAATCTTATCGGCAACGCTCTTAAATTCACACCCGAAGGCGGCAGAATCTGCGTCAGGCTTGAAAAAAATGACGGCGGCATATCTGTCAGTGTTGAAGACAACGGCTGCGGAATCAGCGAGGAAGACAAAAGCAGAATTTTTGAAAAATTCTATTGCGGCACAAACTCCGGCGAACATCAGGGCAACGGTCTCGGTCTTGCGCTCGTCAGCAGAATTGCGGCCGCCGTCGGCGCGGAGATTCAGCTTGAAAGCGAGCAGGGCAGGGGCAGCAAATTCACCGTAGTCATTCCTCAATAACCGACACATCAATCAACAAAACACGGTTTCGCGGCGGGAACCGTGTTATCTTTTTATGTAATTTAACTAAAATATTTTATATTATGTAATCATATTTTTTATAATATTTTTTTCGCTTCATATAGATTTTAAATATTCTTTTTGCTATAATAACAAGCAGTGTGGGCAATTCTCCGCTCTTTGCCCGCGAAACAATTCAGTATTATATTTTTGGAGGTAAAAATATGGCAAACAAATGGGTCTATATGTTCGATGAAGGCAATATGTCTATGCGCAACCTTCTCGGCGGCAAAGGCGCAAACCTTGCCGAGATGACCGAAATCGGTCTTCCCGTTCCCTACGGCTTCACAATCACCACAGAGGCCTGCACTCAGTATTACGAAGACGGCAGAAGAATTAACGACGAAATCATGGCTCAGGCTATGGAAGGCGTTAAGAAGATGGAAGAAAAGAACGGCAAGGAGTTCGGTTCAAAAACCAATCCTCTTCTTGTTTCGGTCCGTTCAGGCGCCCGTGCTTCAATGCCCGGTATGATGGACACCATCCTCAACCTCGGCCTTAACGACGAAGTTGTCGCCGCTATGATAGCCGGCAACCCCGACCCCGCTTTTGAGCGTTTCGTTTATGACTCATACAGAAGATTTATCCAGATGTTCTCCGACGTTGTTATGGAAGTCGGCAAGAAATATTTTGAAAAACTCATCGACGAGATGAAAGAAAAGAAAGGCGTTAAATTCGATGTTGAGCTTAACGCTGCCGACCTCAAAGAACTTGCAACACAGTTTAAGGCTGAATACAAAAACCAGCTCGGCGAAGACTTCCCCTCAGACCCCGTAACTCAGCTTAAACTCGCTATCGAAGCAGTTTTCCGTTCATGGGACAACCCCCGTGCAAATGTTTACAGAAGAGACAACGACATCCCCTATTCATGGGGCACAGCCGTTAATGTAATGCCCATGGTATTCGGCAACCTCAACAACCAGTCCGGCACAGGCGTTGCCTTCACAAGAGACCCCGCAACAGGCGAAAAGAAACTTATGGGCGAGTTCCTTATCAACGCCCAGGGCGAAGATGTTGTCGCCGGTGTCCGCACTCCGATGCCCATCGCTCAGATGGAAGAAGAGTTCCCCGAAGCTTATGCTGAATTTATCAAGGTCTGCAACATCCTTGAAAACCACTATCACGATATGCAAGATATGGAGTTCACCGTAGAAAACAAGAAACTCTATATGCTTCAGTGCCGCAACGGCAAGAGAACCGCTCCCGCAGCTCTTCAGATTGCCTGCGACCTTATTGACGAAGGTCACAAAACAGAAGAAGAAGCCGTTATGATGATCGACCCCAGAAACCTCGACACTCTTCTTCATCCCCAGTTCGACGCTAAAGAACTCAAGGCGGCAACTCCTCTCGGCAAGGGTCTCGGCGCTTCTCCCGGCGCAGCATGCGGCAAGGTTGTTTTCACTGCCGATGACGCAGACGCCTGGAACGCAAGGGGCGAAAAAGTTATCCTCGTGCGTCTTGAAACCTCACCCGAAGACATTACCGGCATGAAAGCCGCTCAGGGCATACTCACCGTTCGCGGCGGTATGACTTCTCACGCCGCAGTTGTTGCCCGCGGTATGGGCAAATGCTGCGTATCCGGCTGCGGTGACATCGCTATGGATGAAGAAAACAAAAAGTTCACACTTGCAGGCAAAACCTTCAACGAAGGCGACTATATTTCAATCGACGGCTCAACCGGCAACATCTATGATGGCGTTATCCCCACCGTTGACGCTCAGATAGCCGGCACATTCGGCAGAATTATGGCTCTTGCCGACAAATACAGAAAACTCAAGGTTCGCACAAACGCCGACACACCCGCAGACGCTAAAAAGGCACGCGAACTCGGCGCTGAAGGCATCGGCCTTTGCCGCACAGAGCATATGTTCTTTGAGGCAGACAGAATCGCCGCATTCCGCGAGATGATCTGCGCTGACACCAAAGAAGAAAGAGAAGCAGCTCTTGACAAGATTCTTCCCTATCAGCAGGGTGACTTTGAAGCACTCTATGAAGCACTTGAAGGATGCCCCGTTACAATCAGATTCCTTGATCCTCCTCTGCACGAGTTCGTTCCCACTGAAGAAGCCGACATCGAACTGCTTGCAAAAGCGCAGGGCAAGAGCGTTGAATACATCAAGAACCTTATTTCAGGTCTCCACGAGTTCAACCCAATGATGGGTCACCGCGGCTGCCGTCTTGCGGTTACATATCCCGAAATCGCAGCTATGCAGACCAAGGCTGTCATCCGCGCGGCTATCAATGTTCAGAAGGCTCATCCCGACTGGACCGTTAAACCCGAAATTATGATTCCCCTTGTTTGCGAAATCAAAGAGCTCAAGTTCGTCAAGAAAGTTGTTGTTGAAACAGCCGATGCCGAAATCGCGGCTGCAGGCGCAGCCCTTCAGTATGAAGTGGGCACAATGATTGAGATTCCCAGAGCGGCTCTCACCGCCGATGAAATCGCAACAGAGGCTGATTTCTTCTGCTTCGGCACAAACGACCTTACCCAGATGGCGTTCGGCTTCAGCCGTGACGACGCCGGCAAATTCCTTGACGCTTACTATGACACCAAGATTTTCGAGAACGATCCGTTTGCGAAACTTGACCAGAACGGCGTAGGCAAACTTATGAAGATGGCTCTTGACCTCGGCAAGCCCGTCAACCCCAACCTCCATTGCGGCATCTGCGGCGAGCACGGCGGCGACCCGACATCCGTTGAGTTCTGCCACAAGATCGGTCTTGACTATGTTTCCTGCTCACCTTTCCGCGTTCCCATCGCACGCCTTGCAGCAGCACAGGCTGCAATAGCCGAAAAGAACTGATTATCGCATAAATAATCAAACGCCCTGACCGTGAGGTCAGGGCGTTTTGCGTCTGTTATGTTAAACACCGTGTAACGCAAAACGCTCCGCAAAAGCGGAGCGTTTCGTTGGGTATTTATATAATGTTAATTAAGCACCAAAAATACCGGTAATGCTGCTGAGAAGGTTTGTGATGGCTGAAAGATCGATGCCTGCAAGGAAGTTCTTAACCTGGTCGATAATGCCTGCAGCCTCAAACTCACCGAGAAAACCTGTAAGGTTCTTAGCAAATTCCAATGCCTGGTTTACGATTGCACTGATATCCATTATTAGTTCCTCCATAATTTATTTGCAATTTTATTTGCATTTTAATTTTACATCTTCAATGTTATTATGTCAAATATCAGGGTATTTCTTTAAGAAAAATTTAATAAATCATTACAAATTATACAAAAAGTGTAATGTCGGTAAACTTTTGCAAAGAAAAACGCCCTCCGCTCATACGGAGGGCGCTGTCATTAAATGCTTATACGGGGAAAGAAAGTGCTTTCTGCAGGAAATCTCCTATCTGAGCAATAAGTCCGGCGGGGTCTGCAAAATTGAAATCATCAAGATGAGCGCCTATCATCTGGAAAAAGCCGGTTAAGTGGTCAATAAGAACGATGAGAGAATTGAATGAAAGTTCCATAAATTTGTTCCTCCTAAAAATTTACAATTATATCAATTGTCTTAACTAATCTACCACAAAATATTGTGTTTGTCAAATGTTTATACCACATTTTATGAAAAAAATACAAAAAGAGCCGGTCCTGTTGCCGCAATGTTGAAAAAAAGCGCGCTTTATGCTATAATATGCGAAATAAAAACTGGGAACAGGAGGCTTTTATGACCGTTTCTCTGTTTTTCAAAATGCTTACCGCATTTGCAATGTCAATTTTCACCGCGTTCGGCGGTCTGTTCGGAGGAGGAGAACAAATGAAAATCTGTATGATAGCTCACAGAGGTTATTCATCAAAGTATTATCAGAACACTGAACTTGCGTTCAAAGGTGCGGCACAGCACGGCTCCGGCGGAGCGGAAACCGATATCCGCGTCACTTCCGACGGTGTTTATGTAACCAACCACAACAGCAGCGTTGTTCTCAAGGACGGCACTGAGCTTGAGGTTGCCGATCATACTTTCGCGGAGCTTACCGCTCAGCCGCTCAAACAGTATAAAACTCTGCAGGATGTTTATCTTTGCACCTATAAGCGCTACCTTGAAATTATGAAAGAGAACAATATGATTTGCTTCATAGAACTCAAAGGCGATTTCAATGAGGAGCAGGTCAAAGAGATTTTTGATATGGCGGCTGAGGTTTACAGCCTTGACAAATGTATTCTGCAATCCTTCAATTTTGACAATCTTATAAGAGCGCATGAGCTTTTCCCCGACCTTCGCATAATGCTAACCTACGGCTCCGGCGATGAAGGCTATGAAAGATGCTTCGATTACGGCTTTTCAATCGACTGCGATTATAATGTTATCACAGAAGAAATGATCGAACAGTTCCATTCAAGAGGGCTTGAAGTCGGAGTGTGGACAGCGAACGACCCCGTTTCACTCGCGTACTGCAAATCGCTTGGGGTGGATTATATTGAATCCGATGTGTTCTGATTAACGGAGAAACTCTGATGAAAAAAGTAATTATTATTGTTATCTGCGCTGCTGTCGCCGTCGGTCTTTTTGTGTTTCTGCCTCGCGTAGAAAAGGCAGGCGGATCCGGTGAGGCTTTGACCGAGGGCTCGAAAGCACCCGATTTTACGGCGGAACTCAATGACGGCACAACCTTTAATCTTTCAAAAAATAAAGACAAGGTGGTTCTTGTCAATTTCTGGGCTACCTGGTGCCCGCCGTGCCGTGACGAGATGCCCGCTTTTGAAAAGCTTGAAAATGAACATATACAAGGCGTTGAAATCATAGCCGTCAACTGCAGGGAAGACAAGGCAACCGTTGACTCTTTTATAAAAGACAACGGCTACACCTTCGGTGTCGCTTATGATGAAAACGGCAGTGTAGGCAGTCTCTACCCTACAAACGGTATTCCCTACACACTCATTATTAAAAACGGTATAATAGAAAAAACCTTTTTAGGCGAGCCGCACGACCCTTATACAACTTATAAAGAAGCAATTACAGCCTGCCTGAAATAATACATTTAAAGCGAAAGGGCTTTGATATGTCTTGGTTTAAATATTATTTGTTCGGTTGCAATCTTCTTGTGCCGGCACTTTTTCTTGTGTGCGGGCTTCTTATGCACAAGCGTTGCCCGAAAAAAATCAACAGAGTTTTGGGTTACCGCACGCGCCGCTCAATGAAAAATGAGGAAACATGGCGTTTTGCCCATAACTGTATCGGCAGGCTCTGGGAAAAACTCGGGGCGGTAACAATCCCGCTCACCGTGATTGTTCAGGCGTTTTTCCTCAATTCATCCGAGAATACACTCGTTTTATTAAGCGGGCTTCTTCTGTCAATTCAGGGCGTCCTCGTCTGCGTCTCAATCGTTATGACCGAAAAAGCCCTCAAAAAAGAATTTCCGGAATAAAACAAAATCAATACAAAAAGTTTCACGGCGGGGAAATATCCCCGCCGATAATATTTTTATGAAGTTTTTTCAAAAGGAATTATTTCAAATTGATTTTTTTCTAAAATATGAGAAAAAACATTCTCAAGCACGGAAACCGCCTTGTCGTTGGCTATTTCAAGAATCTGATCTGTCTGAGCTTTTTTCAGGACATCCCGCTCCGCTATTTTTAACGCTTCCTGAAGATCTTCAGGTTTAGACCAATTGAATATAGCTTTGCTTTTTTTGAAAATCTTAATACTGCTCATATCTATTTTGGCTTCGTAAAGTGTTGGTTCGGGAAGTTTTATAATGAATTTTCCGTCGAAATCTTGTGAAATGTCAATTTTTTCAATGTCGATTCCTGCTTCTGCTGTGGCTTCATAATACATAGAAAAAGCTGTTTTGGTCAGTATGGGGTAATTACCTTCTTCAAATTCAGATAAACAGCCGTAAGTTATTTTTGCAGTTCTCAATTCACCGATTCTTTTAATTTCTTTTGTCAGATAACTTATATCGATATTAGCACTTGATACATCCGATGAATTGTGAGTTGTTCCTTTAAATATACTAAATGCGTAAAAGCCTCCGGCTATCAAGCCGATAATGACCAGAACAATAATAATTTTTTTGAAATATTTCATAAAAAACCTCCAACAAATAATTATGACATCTACTGAATGTCAATTTTATTCGCATTATAACATAAAATAACCTCAATGACAAGCACTGAATGTCATTGA
The DNA here is from genome assembly GCA_017428625.1 of Clostridia bacterium. Classification (GTDB taxonomy): domain Bacteria; phylum Bacillota; class Clostridia; order Oscillospirales; family Acutalibacteraceae; genus CAG-177. The sequence continues at coordinate 41,506 of JAFRQM010000025.1, read as the reverse complement.
GGTGTAATATGTTCAAAAACAAAAATAATGATAAAAATAATATATGCGGCGAAAGGGTTGCCGAATTGCGAATGGCAATAGAGCCCAAGTGCAGCCAGCGTCAGCTTGCCGAGTTGCTTCAGTTGCAGGGCGTTGACTTGGATAAAAACGCCATACAGCGAATAGAATGCGGCAAAAGATTCATCACCGATATTGAAATTCAGGCCTTTTGCCGGGTGTTCAAAATCAGCTACAACGAGTTTTTCGGCGAAAACAATACATAAAAATTAAGTGTGCAGATGAAAAGACCTGCACACTTTTGTCGTTTTTGTGCTTATTCCGCGTCGTCGGCGTTTTCCCAGTTGTGCCATACGCCCTGAATGTCATCGTTGTCTTCAAACATTTCAAGCATCTTGCCCATGGCGGTAATGTCATCCGGGTCGGTGAGTGCGACATAGTTTGAGGGGATGTAAGCAACATCAGCCGAAAGGAAGGTGTAGCCCTTGTCCGCAAGCGCGCTGCTTACAGCGCCGCAATCATAGGGATCGGTGCGGATTTCGTAAATGCCGTCGTCGGTAAGAAAATCTGTCGCGCCCGCTTCAAGAGCGTCTTCCATAAGCTTTTCTTCGTCAATTCCTTCCTGCTCAAGAATGATAACGCCCTGTTTTGTAAACATAAACGAAACGCTGCCGCTCTGGCCCATATTTCCGCCGTATTTGTCAAAATAGTGGCGCACATCGCCGGCGGTTCTGTTGCGGTTGTCAGTAAGAGCCTCTACAATAACGGCTATTCCCTTGGGACCGTAGCCTTCATAGACGATTTCCTCATATTTCTTGTCGCTGTCTTCACCGGCGGCTTTTTTGATTATTCTCTCAATGTTGTCGTTGGGAACATTGCTCGCCTTCGCTTTCGCGATAACATCTTTGAGTTTTGAGTTTGAGGCGGGGTCGGGGCCGCCTTCGCGGACAACAACGGCAATCTCTCTGCCGATTTTTGTAAAGACCTTCGCTCTCGCGTTGTCGGTCTTTTCTTTTTTGCGTTTTATGGTGCTCCATTTTGAATGGCCTGACATAAAAAAACCTCTCTTTATTAATTTTAACTTTAATATTATATATCAAACAATCAAACCGTGTCAAGTTTTTACAGCGGTTTGCGAAAGCCTTTTCCGAGGATCTCGTTTGCCTCGCTGATGATAATAAAGGTCTGCGGATCAACCGATTTAATAATCTTATTTATTTTTTGCACCTCATGGTTGCGCACAACGCACACAAGCATCTGCTTGTTTTCGCCGGAATACGCGCCCTCAACCGGGATTTTTGTAACTCCGCGCGGAGTTTTTGTGGTTATTGCCGATGAGATTTCATCACCTTTTTCGGTAATAATCATAAGCATTTTTGCGTTGCCCATACCGTAGTTTATTTTGTCAATAACAGTTGAACTCACAAAAATAACAATAACGGCGTACAGCGCGCTTTCAATGTTGCGGAAAACAACAGCCGCCGTGATTACAACAACAACGTCGCTTATCATAATAACCCTGCCTATGGGTATGTGCTGCCAACGCTTATGAACAAGCCTGCCTATAATATCCGTGCCGCCGGTGGTTGTGCCTGTCATAATAACGAGAGCGAGGCCCACGCCCGAAAGCAGACCGCTTATAAGGGCGATAAGGAGCTTGTCATCGCCTTTATAAACAGGCAGAATCTTCCCCCATATATCAAGGGCGGCGGAAAGCAGAGCGACCACCCACAGCGTTTTGCCAACAAAAGTTTTGCCGATAAAAACAAAGGCAAGCAGAAGCAGGGGCAGGTTTAAAACAAAATTTATTGTGCCGAGAGAGAAACTTTTAAACAGGTAGTTTACGACAATCGCCAAACCCGAAATACCGCTTTGCGCAATGTTGTTGGGCACCGCAAAGCAGTTGAGTGAAATCGAATAGATTGAACAGCCGGCAATCCATAAAATATTATCTTTTAAGAACTGCACCGTATGCTGCTTTGAAGGGGCGTTGATTTTCATTTCTTTTCACCTTCGCAGATAGCGTCAAAAAGTTTCTCAATCCTGTCGCCGCTTCCGTTTAAATAGAGCCAGCCGAAAAGAGCCTCAAGCCCCGTCGCGCTGTGGTATTCGCCCGGCGTGGCGTTTTTGGGAATACCGCCGACCTTTGCGTTCCTTCCGCGCTTATAAACTGCGGTTTCATCGGGTGAGAGCATCGGCATAATGATGTGTGCCGCCTTTGCCTGTGCCTCGGCGCGAACCATCTCAACGGCGAGGGTGTGCAGCTCCTTTACGGGGCGGCTCCCGCTTTTGAGCAGATATTCACGCACAAGCAACCCGTAAACCGCGTCGCCCGCAAAAGCGAGGTCAAGCGGAGTCAGTTCGTCCGGGGAAGCACCGGCGGTATCGTCTTCGGTTATAACAGAGGGCTGATTTTCGCCCTGTTTTCTGCTTTTAATAAACGAAATCAAATTCCAGGTCATAGATAGAAACAGTATCTCCTTCCTGAATGCCCTTTTCCACAAGGGCGGCAATTATGCCGGATGATTGCAGAACGCGCTCGAAATACTGCAGCGATTCATAGTCGTCAAGGTCGGTGCGGGCAAGAATTTTGAGCAGCCACGGCGCGTCAACAAAATAAACTCCGTCCTCCACGCGGATTGTGAACCCGTCATCCTTTTTCTTCTCAAAGAATGTGGCGGGGATTTTTTCCGTTTCATATCTTTTCACGGGTGGCAGGTCCGCAAGACGCTTCCATACCTCGTTTATAACCTCTTTTGTGCCCTCGGCAATGGGAGCGCACATGGTCATGAATTCATAACCCTTGTCTTCGATATATTTTCTGAGACGCTCGACCTGCCCGTCTTCGGCAAGATCAATTTTGTTGGCAACAACAATCTGCGGTCTTGAGGCAAGTTCTTCGTTGAATTTTCTCAGTTCCCTGTTGATTGCCTCAAAATCCTCTATCGGGTCTCTGCCCTCGCTGCCCGCGGCGTCAAGAATGTGAACAAGCATTCTGCAACGCTCCACATGGCGCAAGAATTCGTGACCGAGCCCCACACCGTCGCTCGCGCCTTCAATAAGGCCGGGAATATCGGCAATAACAAAGGAGTTGCCGTCGCCCAAATCAACAACGCCGAGAACAGGTGTGATTGTGGTGAAATGGTAGTCGGCGATAATCGGTTTTGCCTCGCTCACAACGGAGATAAAGGTGGATTTGCCTACATTCGGAAAGCCGAGAAGCCCTACATCAGCAAGCAGTTTCAGTTCAAGAGTTACATCCCATTCCTCACCGGGAGTGCCGTCTTTCGCGAAGCGCGGTACCTGACGGGTAGGGGTTGAAAAATGCGTGTTTCCCCAGCCGCCTCGGCCGCCCTTCGCGGCAATGAAAGGCTCGTCGTCAGACATATCCGACATAACGGCTCCGCTTTCAACCTCGCGTATAACCGTACCTCTCGGCACCTTGATAATAAGGTCCTCGGCGCTTTTGCCGTTTTTTCTGCCGCCCTGACCGGGTTCGCCGTTTTTTGCCTTGTAGCTGCGCTTGTAGCGAAAATCGGCAAGGGTTGAAAGGTTGCTGTCAACCTGAAAAACAATGTTTCCGCCTCTGCCGCCGTCACCGCCGTCGGGACCGCCTGCCGCCACATATTTTTCACGGCGGAAACTTACGGCACCTCTGCCGCCGTCTCCGGCTTTTATTTTGATTTTTGCAATGTCAACAAACATAATAATTACCTTGTTCCATTATAGTCTAAATAATTATTATAAACGATTTAATATATTATTACAACCGCTTATTCCTTATATTCATACCTTGACGGGTCAACCTCAAACCTGCTTTGGTCAAGTTCAAACCTGCCGGGGTCATAACCGCTATAAGCCTTTACCGACGCTCCGCAGTGCGGGCAGTTAAGGCAGGTACCCACCACATAAACGCCTCCGCAGTAGTCGCAGGTTTCCTGAATAAGCACCTTGCCGTCAACCGAGGGCACTTTCCGGTATTCTTTATAATTCTTCATTTTCAGCAGGTTGATAATGCTGAAAACCACGGGGAAACCCCACATAGCCGCCATCACAAGCAGAACAAGAACAGCGTCCTTCAGGTCTTCCCTGTTTGTGTGCCTCTGCATTATCTGCGGCGTAATCTGTTCAAACGACAGCCTTATTGCCCTTTCGACGGTATATTTTGAGTCAGCTGTAAGATATTTCTGCATAAGGTCGGTAAAAACGCCTGCGGAATAATCATTTATGATGTTGTCGGTGTCGTCACCCTGCATTCCTTCCCAATACCAGTCAATAAAACCGTATGATGAAACGGTGCCGGGCTGTGAATAAACAATAAGCCAGTGCTTCTCATCGTCAAATGTGTTTACATACAAGTCATAAGCATAGTTTTCAAGGCTTGAGTAATTGCGCCAGCTTTCGTTTGAAACAGTTATGACTGCGGGCGTGATTCCCGTTGTTTCAAGAAACCCGGAAAGCACCTTTTCCATAGCGGCTTTATCGGTGATAACGCCTATGTTGTCTTCAATAATTATTGTTGTGTCATAATCGGTCGAAAGTTTTTTTGGCGCGCGGAACACCCCCGAAATTGAGCCGAAACTCGCGGCGGCAAATACGCACATAAACAGGGTGATAATCAGTATTGTTACAATGTTTGAAACAATATCCTGCTTTTTGGTTTTTGTTATGTCGCGGTCGGCATAAAGAACATCCATTTTACCGTTGCGGTAGCGCACATAGGGCGTTGAACCCGCAAAATAACTGCGCCTTGCGGTCGGCATAGAGCGTGAACCTGACGATGAACCTCCGTGCGAACCGCCTCCGCCGCCGTGTCCGCCTCCTCCGTGTGAGCCTCCGCCTGATGAATGCGGCATATTGCTTCCTCCTTGTTTGTTTCTAATTTACGATGATTTGTGTTATGCGACAGTTATTTCATAAAAAACAACCGCGTTTGGGTTGAGCGTTATGTCAAGGGTTAATTCGCTGTTTTCGGTTTTAACTGTTGTTTCAACGGGGCTGAGTTTTGCGCATTCCTCGTATTTTTCATGAAGTTCATTATAATAGATGTTTCTCGCCCGTTCATCCGTCAGAGTGGCTGTGCTTCCGAGAATCGGGTCGTCCGGAGACCAGGATGAGCAACTGCTGTCAATGCCGTATTTTTCTCTGTCCTGCACCCATTCGTCAAAAAAATTGCAGTCGTCATCAATAACAAAAGCGGTTATTTTTACGGTTTTACCGTCAAACTGCGGGGCATTTATTCTGAATTTAAGGTCGGCGGTTTTGGCGTAGTTAACATCGTTTTTAAAATTATATGCCATAACCCGAAGCGTGCCGTTCTCCTCATCAAACGCGGAAAATGCCTCAACCTCAGTGCCGAACTGCAGCCCTCTGCGGACTTTTTCGGTTAAAACGGTTTTCGCGTTTTTATAGAGTGCGGCGAACTTCGCAACATAATAACTTACTGTCGGTATTCCCGTTGACATTCCGTCGGTCATATATTGCCAGGCGGAAAAATATGATATATCGTTTTCAAACATTATTTTTGCCAGCCTTGCGTCATAGGCAGCCTGATATGTGTAGCCCGTTATTCTCGCCGCAAGCTCATCGGAGTCTTTGCCGGGCGTTCCGCACAGAATTCTGCCCTCGTCAAAACCGTAAACAAGGTTGTTCAGTCCGCATTTCTCCGCTGCCTCTCTGAGGTGAGCGATTGTTTCGGACGGAGTGAGCCCCGATGTGTATTTTCCGGGCTTTATGTCATAGAATGAAGCCGTAAGCATGTCAAGATGTGAGCCTTTTTTGCCCGTTTTGTAATTTGTGCCCTCGGCGCAGTGCTTTATAAAATCTCTTTCGTCCCAAAGTCCTTCGGTTACCGCCATTGCGTGAGCACCCACAAACACATCTTCACCTATTTCGTCAATCAGCGCCTGAACAGTGTAATCATAAAGTTTGCAATAAGCCTCAAAAGTTTTTTCCGGGTCCCTGTCTTCAGTTGTGAACCAGTCGGCATTTTCAAATTCCGTCATAACGGCAAAGCGCCATTTCAGCAGTTCCTCTTTGCCGAACGCCTCAACAAGTGCGCGTGCGCAGGCGGCTATATAATTGTAATAAATATCATAATCATCGGGCGGATAGATATTTGTGCCGAAAATTGTGTCTGTGCTTGCCGCATTTGAGTATTTGACAGGCACACTGCCGAGCTTGAGATAAGGTTTTGCGCCGAGGCTCAGAATGCCCCTGCAGTTGTTTATGAGTTTTGAAAAATCATAATCGTCCGCCACGGATGTATCGGAGGGATTGACGAACAAATCCCTTTGAGGACTTCCTCCCGTGCACTGCATAAGCTCAACATATTCAACAAAGTCAAAAATATTGTATTCATCCGAAATCTGCGGGTTTACAAACGGATTGCCCTCTATGCTCCAGACGGTGAGATTGGATGAAACATTGCCGAGAGTGTCGCCTGTTTTCGAAGCGTTGATTTCAAAAGCGTAATTATTGAAAATGTCATTTATCTTTGCTGAGACCTCTCCGAAAATTCCGCTGAAAAACGCGAAAACAGCAAGAAAAAAAGCAACAGCTTTATTCATAATAAAACACCTCACGCTTTGATTATTTTTAATTCGCTTATCATTACTCCGATTTTCTTTTCTTCCATAACAAGGTCAAGTCTGCTGTCCGTGAATACATTTGAGGGTATAAAATATTCTCTTGACATAAACCCTCCGCAAAGCATTTGCTCATCATAAGCCTTGTCGCTTTTACCGCCGGGGAGTTCGCCCTCATAAACAGTATTCCCGTTTGCGGTTATTCTGAAAACGCCCGCTTTTTCATAGTTGCGGTCGGCAAATGTCACAATAAGACGGTAAGCTGTGCCGGGTGAAAATCCGTCTGCCGCGAGGCGGAAGGAGTAATTGTCAAACACCTTGAACATACAACAGGGCAACTGCCCGTTGTTGACATCGGGTCTGTCTGCCTGAACATTTATATAAATCTCGCCTGTCTGTTCCGAGTTCGTTCCGGCAATTCCGTTTTCGGCAACGGAAAAATAAAACTCATCACCGGCGACCGTGTTGCGTGTGAAAACCCTTTTTAAAAACTCTGTTTTTTGACAACCGTCAAACTTTTCGGCATATTCGAATCTGTTAAGCAGCCATGCCCTGTCGGTTACGGGCAGGTCTATTGTGTCAAGCACGGCTCCCCTTTCGGGGTTGTCCGCGCAGTAATGTTCAACATCAAGCTGAAGCCCGATTTCGTCAAACAGTAAAGCGGCAAGGCTGTCAATATTTTTTCTCACCGCTTTGTATTCGTCAGCGTAATTTGTCAGCAGAACCGCTTTCGCTTCCCGAATCATTCCGTCTTTTACAAGGGCTTGCGCTTTTTCAATAAGTGAGTTTTCGAATATTCGGCGATGTCTTATGAGCCAATCGCATTCCGCCCTGAATAATAACTGATTGAATCGCCAGTTATCGTTCAAAAAAGAATATTTTTCCGAAAGCGATTTGAATATGTCAAGCGTTTCGTCAATTCCGTCGTTTTCGGCAGGGTCGCCTTCCCAGTTCGCTTCAAGCCGCAAAACCGCGTCGGCAACAAAATCTGCGGGAACACCGGCAAAAAACAGTCTCGCGTAGTCCTGTAAAATGCTTTTGACGCTCAGGCTGTCGTCAAAATCAAGACCGCTCCATACAAATTTATTCACATCATCGGTTATTCCTTCGGAGTAACTTACGCTGCCGCATACATAGTCTTTTGTCAGCGAGTGAAGACGCGCGTATTCAAGCGGTCTCGGGTTAGTGCATTCTCTGCTTAAACCGGCGCAAAGCGCATAGTGCCAGTCGTCCTTTTCAAAATGAACGGGGTATTCACACCTGAGATTGTGCGTTATGTCGGGATAAAATCTTATCGGCAGATGAGCCGGAACCTTCTCTCTGAGAACATCGAGAGGAAAGGCATGATTAGGGCCCATAATGATTCCGTCAATGCCTTTACTGTCTTTTTCAAGGCTTTTTATAAATTCTTCTCCCCAGTTGTCAATGCCGTGAGGCGCCTGAGCTGACGGGAAAATCTTTATTTCTTCACTGACCGATTTAACGGACTTGCTTATCGCTCTGCATCTGCGCAGAAACTCGTCTGCCGGCAGATTTCCGGGATCCCCTCCGGGCGGAAAAATCACATTTACTCTCGGCAGTTTTTCAACAAGTTTTTTTCTTGTTTGCGCCGCCGATTCATCCGTTTCGCCGTCCGCGTTCGGATACCACAGTGACACATCAAGGTCCAGTTCATCCGCCATGCGGCACGCTTCAACAAGGAATTCCTCCTCGTCATATTTCATCAGTCTGTTCCTGCATGATTTACCGCTTTCATAGGGGATATGCTCAACCGTGTTGCAGCCCGCAAACATAATGTCAAGGTAATATCTGCGGTAGTCTTCATAACTCCACGCGTCATAAGTGTTAGGCGTTGTTCTGTAGCCGAGCTGATGTCCGCGTATTTCTTTGCGCGGCGCATAATCGCCCGCAATACCGCACACTGTTTCAAATGTTCCGTCTTTAAAAACGCTTTTTCTCAGTAACAGTGAAAAACCGTAGATAAACCCTCTAATGCCCTGCGCGTAAACACAGACGGCGCCGTTGCTTTCTTCAACCGAAAAACTGTCTTTGTTCTTCATTTCAGTCGTGAAAAAGCCAAACGAAAAACTGCCGCCGTTTGCGGTTATATCAGGGCGTTTGCCTGTTCTTGACTCAAGTTCGTCCGCGAACAGACACGCGGCTCTTTTTTCTTCATCCGTTACCGCTTTTATTATGAAAGCGTCAATTGAATATTTCAAACAAAACACCTCGAATAAAATATATCATACCTGATAAATGACCGTCAATCATTTATGTTGCAAAGAATGATAAAAAATGATAGAATATAATTATTCCTACGCGAATATCATTTTTAAAGGAGAACGCACTATGGAACGCATTTTCACAAAAGGCGAACGTTTTGTTGACGCATCGGGCAGGCAGAGAATATTCAACGGCATAAATCTCTGCGATAAAGGTGTTGCAAACGCCGAAAACACAGCTAAGGTTTACAACCTTGATTTCGATGAGAATCTTATTGTCAGGCTGAGAAAATGCGGCTTCAATCTTGTGCGCCTCGGCCTCACCTGGGACGGTGTCGAGCCTCAGCCCGGCAAATACAATGAAGAATACACAGCCAAAGTCAAAAAAGTTGCCGACCTGTGCGAAAAGCACGGTATGTATTTCTTTCTTGATATGCACCAGGATTTATACGGCGGTCCCGCTCAGGCGGGCGACGGAGCGCCGCTGTGGGCGTGTATGACCGACGGGCATCAATTCAAACCGACTAAATTCGTCTGGGCAGAGGGCTATTTCTGGGGCAAAGCGATACACAGCTGCTTTGACCATTTCTGGGCAAATGATGTAATATACGGCAAGCCTATTCAGGAGCACTACTGCAATATGTGGAAATACCTTGCCAAAGAGTTTGAAGGCTATTCCTCGCTCTTCGGTTTTGATGTTATGAATGAACCGTTCCCGGGCACACCAGGCGGCAAAGTCTTTCGCAAACTCATAGGCAGCGTTGTGCTTTCGGGTATGTTCGACCGCCGCGTTCACAGGGGTCAGTTAATCAAAGACGCCCTCAAAGCAGAAACGCGCCACAAGGTTCTCGACCAGTTTGAAGACCCTGAGTTTTTCAGTCAGATTGTTACCCGCGGCGGCGGAAAAATCATTAAAGACTTTGATGAAAACTATTATTCGCCTTTCATTAACAGAGTAGCCGCGGCTATCCGCGAGGTTACCGATAAAGGCATAATAATTATGGAGAACTGCTATTACTCCAACCTTTCGATTCCATGCTCCACACCTGCCGTAACCGTCAACGGCAAACGCGAAAGCCAGCTTTGCTTCGCTCCTCACGGCTACGATTTAATGGTTGACACCCCCGATTACAAATACGCCAGCAACTCACGCACAGGCGCGATTTTTGACGAGCACAGGCGCACCCAGAAGCGCCTGAATGTTCCCGTCTTTGTCGGCGAATGGGGCGGCAGCGGCGGCAATGAAGACAAAACCTGGCTCAACCACATTAACTTCCTGCTCGACAAATTCGATGAAAACCAATGGGGTCAGACTTACTGGGCATATTCAAGCGATATGTTTGACACCGTTATTATGGAAAGCCTTGTCCGCACCGCTCCCGTTGCGGTTACGGGCACAATAGACAGTTACAGAACCGACCGCGAAAGCGGAACTTTCGTGCTCAGATACACTCAGGGCTACAACTTCAAAGAGCCCACCGAAATATTCGTTCACAAAACGCCTGCTAAAATCGATACCGACGGCGAATATGAGTTTGTCCGTAACGAAGGCGGAGAAGGCGGAATCCTCAAAGTCACAACCGGCACAGGCAAACACAAAGTGGTTATTTCATTTTAAGAGGTTCCGATGAAGGTTGATATTTACGATTTTGACAAAACATTAATTCCATTTGACAGCGGCTTGCGATTTTACCTGTGGTGCCTGCTGCATTACCCTTATATAATAATTCTCGGACCATACGCCCTTTACGGCGTTGTCCGCTACTGCCTTATCCGGAATGACTTCACGAAAATGAAAAAATTTGTTTTCAGTTTTATAAGATTAATTCCGCTCGAAAAAACCGTTGATAATTTCTGGAACAGATATGAAAACAGAGTTTTCCCATGGTTTATAAACAGGAACAGAGAAAACAAAACGGTAATCATAAGCGCAAGCCCGGATTTTCTTCTTGAAGAAATCGCGAAACGCCTTGATGTTGACTGCCTTATCTGCACACGGCACAACCGCACAACGGGGGAAGTAATCGGCAAAAACTGTCGCTGTGATGAAAAAGTCCGCAGGTTCCGCGAACTCTTTCCCGAAGCCGAAGTCTGCGATGTCCGTTCGGATTCAACAGCGCACGACAAATACATTTTTTCACTCGGCAAACGCTGCTTTCATATCGAAAAAGGCGGCGTTCAGACAGAGTTTATTTACAGCGAAATGTATAAAGAATAATCCGCTCCGCAGCCTTCCCGGCTGCGGATTTTTTTCCGGGTATTCATTTCCTGCTTTATAATTAAAAATCTATTAATATTTTATTTATAAAAAGTATTTACATTTCACTTCATTTTGTGATATATTCTATAATGCTTTATTATGGGATTTTATCACTATCAGAGGAGGTGTGGGCGTTGGCTGTAACAATAAAAACTGTCACTCCGGGCAGTCCGGCGGCAAAAAAGAAAATCCGCGGCGGCGACAGGCTGCTCAGTATCAACGGCCACGCCGTATCCGATGTGCTGGATTACCGCTTTTATCTCAGCGAAGAAAAACTTGCTCTTGAAATCGAAAAAGACGGAAAAGTCAAAAAGATAAAAATCAGAAAATCCGAAACCGATGACATAGGGCTCGGGTTTGAAACCTATCTTATGGACCGTCAGCACGCCTGCAAAAACAAATGCGTGTTCTGCTTTGTCGACCAGCTTCCCGAGGGCCTGCGCGACAGCCTGTATTTTAAAGACGATGACTCCCGCCTTTCATTTCTTTTCGGCAACTATATCACGCTGACAAATATGAGCGAGGATGAAATTGACAGAATAATCAATATGCACATAAGCCCTGTCAATATCTCCGTTCACACAATGAATCCCGAACTGCGCGTTGAAATGATGAAAAATCCCAACGCGGGCACTTCTCTGAGATTCATAAAAAAACTTGCCGATGCGGGAATAACTCTTAACACACAACTTGTCCTCTGCCCCGGAATAAATGACGGAGCGGAACTTGAATACAGCCTTGACGAACTCGCGAAACTCACGCCTTCCGTTCAGAGTATAGCGGCTGTTCCCGTGGGCATAACCTGTCACAGAGAAGGGCTTGCGAATCTCAGGCTTTTCACTCCCGAAGAAGCGGGCAGAGTTATCGACACAATAGACGCTTTCAATAAAAACCTCGTTGAAAAGGGCGGTTACGGCATTGCCTATGCCGCCGACGAATTCTTTATTCAGGCGGAGCGTCCCATTCCCGGCGAAAACTATTACGGCGATTATCCCCAGCTTGAAAACGGAGTAGGTCTCTGGTCGCTCTTCAAAAGCGAGTTTATGCAGGCACTCGAAAACGCGCCCGCCGGTGCTGTCTCTCAAAAAAGAACAATAACCTGGGCAACGGGAGCGGCGGCTTACCCGCTCGTGTGCGAACTTGCCGCAGCGGCTCAGAAAAAGTATGAAAACCTCCGTATTGATATTTACAAAGTTGCAAATAAACTTTTCGGCTCAACCGTTACCGTCGCGGGCCTTCTCAGCGGCAAGGATTATTTCGACACACTTAAGGATGTTCCTCTCGGCCATAAAGTTATAATCCCCGAGGTGTCTCTGCGCAAAGATGATAACCGTTTTCTTGACGATATGACTTTGTCGCAGCTTCAGCAGGCGCTCGGCGTCAGAGTGTGCCCCGTGCCGAATGACGGAGCTGTGCTGCTCTCGGAACTCATTGAAGACGAAACCCGTAATTAAGGAGTATGAAATGAACAATGTAGTAGCAATAGTGGGTCGCCCGAATGTCGGCAAATCAACGCTTTTCAACAAGCTTACGGGTGTGCGCACCGCAATAGTGGATGACACTCCCGGCGTAACTCGCGACAGAATTTACGGCGAGTGCGAGTGGTGCGGCAAAAAGTTTATGCTTGTTGACACAGGCGGAATCGAACCCCGCTCAGACGATATAATACTCTCGCAGATGCGCCGTCAGGCTCAGCTCGCCATTGACAGCGCGGAGGTAATCATCCTTGTTACCGATTTACGCTCAGGAGTTGTCGCTACCGATATGGATGTAGCCGCCATGCTCCAGAAAAGCGGAAAACCCATAGTGCTTTGCGTCAATAAGTGCGACACAATAGGCGAACTCCCCGCTGATTTTTATGAGTTTTACAATCTCGGTCTCGGCGATCCCATAGCCGTTTCATCCGTTCACGGTCTCGGCACGGGCGACCTTCTTGACGAGGTCTGTCAATATCTGCCCGACGCGCCCGACGGCGAAGAGGATGACGAATACATCAAAGTCGCCGTCATAGGCAAGCCAAATGTCGGCAAATCGTCCCTTGTAAACGCCGTTCTCGGCGAGGAAAGAATGATTGTCTCATCAATAGCGGGCACAACCAGAGACGCTACCGACTCTTATGTCGAAAACGAATACGGCAGGTTTATGTTTATCGACACAGCCGGTCTGAGGCGTAAGAGCAAGGTCTATGACCAGATAGAAAAATACTCGGTCATCCGCGCCCGTATGGCTGTTGAAAGAGCGCACGTGTGCGTCATAATGATTGACGGCACCGAAGGTTTTACCGAGCAGGATTCCAAAGTTGCGGGCATAGCTCACGAAATGGGCAAGGGCTGCATAATCGCCGTCAACAAGTGGGACATTGTCGAAAAAGACGGCAAAACGATGGACAGTTACCGTAAAAAACTTATGAACGATTTTTCGTTTATGTCATACGCTCCGATTATCTTTATTTCGGCAAAAGAAAAAATCAGACTTGACAGGCTTTATGAACTCATAAAATTCGTTGACACACAAAACGCCATGCGTATTACCACCGGCAAACTCAACGAAGTGCTTGCCGACGCGGCGGCAAGGGTTCAGCCTCCTACAGATAAAGGCAAACGGCTCAAAATTTATTATGTTACACAGGCATCCACAAGGCCGCCTACATTTGTTTATTTCGTCAACAACGCCGAACTGTTCCATTACAGTTACCAGCGCTATCTCGACAATCAGATAAGGGCTGTTTTCGGGCTTGAAGGCACTCCGACAAGAATACTTATCAGAGAAAGGAACAAAGACAAGAAATGACGGTTATCGGCATTGACCCCGGCTACGCGATAGTCGGCTACGGTGTTGTGGAATACAAAAGCAATCATTTCCGTATGCTTGACTTCGGCGCAATAACAACCGAAGCGCACACTCCTTTCAATTTACGCCTTCTCCATATTTACAACGAACTGTGCATCCTTCTTGAACGCTCAAAACCCGAAGCGCTCGCTATCGAAAAACTGTTTTTCAACACAAACCAGAAAACCGCCATAGATGTAGCTCAGGCAAGGGGAGTAATCGTCCTCGCCGCCCAGCAGAAGAATATTCCGATTTTCGAATACACGCCTCTTCAGGTTAAACAGAGTGTTGTCGGCTACGGCAGGGCGGAGAAAAAACAGGTTCAGGAAATGACAAGAATAATGCTGAACCTTGAAAAAATCCCGAAACCCGACGACGCCGCCGACGCTCTCGCAATGGCAATCTGCCACTGCCATACAAGCGGCTCCGCAATTTCACAATATCTTAACAAGAGGTAGATTTATGTTTTACAGTCTCACCGGCAAAGTGGTTATGAAAGATTCCGCAAGCGTCGCGATAGATTGCTCCGGCGTTGCTTTTCTTCTCAACACCACGCTTTCAACAATCAATTCACTGCCGCCCGTCGGCGAAACGGCAACGGTTTACACATACCTTGCCGTGCGTGAAGACGCGCTTGAACTTTACGGGTTTTGCAGCAAAGATGAACTTGAATGTTTTAAACTTCTTATCACCGTTTCTGGCGTAGGTCCCAAAGCGGCAACGGCTGTTCTCTCGGCTCTGTCGCCCGCGCAGCTCGCCGTCGCTGTTTCAAGCGGCGATGTCAAGGCAATAACAACCGCTCAGGGCGTCGGCGCAAAAATAGCGCAGAGAATAGTGCTAGAATTAAAGAATAAACTCGGCTCGGTTGAAATGAGTTCTTCCAACCTTTCCGAAGTCGCCGCCGCAGGCAAAGCGGGCATAGGCAACGCCGGTTCCGACGCGGTCGAAGCTCTTGTTTCCGCCTTCGGTTACTCCCGTTCCGAGGCAAGCATAGCAGTCGGCAAACTTGATCCGAGCCTTTCAACAGAGGAACTTATCCGCAAGGCACTTGCCGCTCTTGCGAAAAAACTTTGATTTCAGGAGCAGATTATGGAACAGGATTACGAAACCCGGTTTATGGACGCTTCATATAACGGCACAGAGGATGAAGATATCGAACTCTCCCTGCGCCCGAAAGCGCTCTCCGAATACATCGGTCAGGAAAAGGCTAAAGAGAATCTGTCTGTTTACATTGAGGCTGCCCGCAACAGGAACGAGCCTCTCGACCACGTTTTGCTTTACGGTCCTCCCGGTCTCGGCAAAACAACGCTCGCGGGCATAATCGCAAACGAAATGGGTGTCAATTTCAGGGTAACGAGCGGCCCCGCTATCGAAAAGCCGGGTGACCTCGCCGCTCTTCTCACAAATCTCGAACAGGGCGACGTTCTTTTCATTGATGAAATTCACCGCCTCTCAAGAGCCATTGAAGAAGTGCTTTACCCCGCTATGGAAGACGGTGCCATTGATATTATTATAGGCAAAGGTCCCTCCGCCCGTTCAATACGGCTCGACCTGAACCGCTTTACGCTTGTCGGCGCAACCACAAGAGCCGGTCAGTTAAGTTCGCCTTTGCGCGACCGTTTCGGCGTCATTCTCCGCCTTGAGATGTATTCCGCCGATGAACTCAAAATGATTGTCAACCGTTCCGCGGGTATTCTCGGTGTTAAAATCGATGATGACGGCGCGTCTGAAATTGCCTCGCGTTCAAGGGGCACACCTCGTATCGCAAACCGTCTTTTGCGCAGGGCCCGTGATTATGCAGAGGTAAAGTGCGACGGTGTAATCACAAAAGAAGCCGCGTCCATGGCGCTCGGCAAAATGGAGATTGACCCGCTCGGTCTTGACAATATCGACCGTCTGATTCTTACCACGATGATAAGAAATTACAACGGCGGCCCCGTTGGTCTCGAAACTCTTGCCGCCGTTATCGGCGAAGAATCCGTTACCATAGAAGATGTTTATGAGCCATATCTTATGCAGCTCGGCTTTTTAAGCAGAACACCGCGCGGCAGAATGGTAACGCCCGCGGCATATAACCATCTGGGAATACCTATGCCCGGTCAACAGAAATTCGGAGTCTGATTATGAGAACGGCAGAAAACTGGAAAGATTATGAGCTTATCGACTGCTCAGACGGCGAGCGGCTGGAGCGATGGAAAGATATTATTCTCGTGCGCCCAGATCCGCAGGTTATCTGGAAAACGCCTAAAACAGATAAACTCTGGAACAATGCTCACGCTGTTTATAACCGCTCCTCAACGGGCGGCGGCAGTTGGTCGGTCAACAAAAAAATGCCCGATGTGTGGCAGGTGGGCTTCAACGGCCTGAAGTTCAACATCAAAACAATGGGCTTCAAACATACCGGACTTTTCCCCGAACAGGCTGTCAACTGGGAATACACCGCCGAAGTCATCAAAAAAGCAGGCAGACCTGTTAAAGTCCTTAATCTTTTCGCTTATACCGGCGGAGCAACTGTCGCCGCGCTTAAAGCGGGAGCGTCTGTCACCCATGTTGACGCCTCAAAAGGTATGACCGCCTGGGCAAAAGAGAACGCGGCTTTATCGGGCGTTGCCGACAGACCGGTCCGCTGGCTTGTCGATGACTGCATGAAATTTGTCGCCCGCGAAATCCGCAGAGGCAATACTTACGATATAATTATAATGGATCCGCCTTCATACGGCAGGGGTCCCGGAGGCGAAGTGTGGAAACTTGAAGACGAGGTTTACGGCTTTGTAGAAAACTGCACGCAGCTTTTAAGCAAAAACGCGCTTATGATGCTTATCAATTCCTACACAACGGGGCTGTCGCCTTCTGTTATGCAGTATATTCTGTCCGAAACCGCGGGCAGAAAACTCGGCGGCACAACATTCAGCGATGAAATAGGGCTTCCCGTTTCATCAAAGCCGGGCAGAGTTCTGCCTTGCGGCGCGAGCGCGTTCTGGATTTCGGAAAAATAATTTTAAACGGGTTTTATATGAGCGAAAAACTTATTGAATTCAAAAATGTCACATATTATTACGATACGGATGAGGATGAAGAAAACCGTCCTCAGCCTTCGCCTGCCTTAAAAGATATAAGCGTCGCGTTTTCAAAAGGCGAGTTTGTCGCTGTGCTCGGGCACAACGGTTCCGGTAAAAGCACTCTCGCCAAAATGTGCAACGCAATTCTTGTCCCTTCTTCCGGCGAGGTTACGGTTGAGGGTATGACCACCTCCGATGAAGAGAGCGGCGACCTTATCCGCCGCAAAGTCGGTATGGTGTTTCAGAATCCCGACAATCAGATTGTCGCAACAATAGTTGAAGACGATGTCGCCTTCGGTCCCGAAAATCTCGGAATAGAGCCTTCCGAAATCAGGCGCAGAGTTGATGAATCGCTGAAAGCCGTAAATATGTATGATTTCAGGCTCAAACAGCCGCATAACCTTTCGGGCGGTCAAAAACAGAGAGTGGCAATAGCCGGCGTGCTCGCAATGCGCACCGATGTCATAGTTCTCGATGAGCCTACCGCAATGCTCGACCCTGTCGGCAGAGCGGATGTTCTCGCAACCGTCCGCCGCCTCAACCGCGATTACGGCATAACAGTTATTATGGTTACCCACTTTATGGAGGAAGCGGTCAGAGCAGACAGAGTCATTGTTATGAATAAAGGCTCAATAGCGCTCGACGGAACACCCGAAACCGTGTTTTCCAATACGGCGGCGATTAAAAGTTGCGGGCTTGATGTTCCGCAGTCAACGGAACTTTGCTCTCGTATCGGCATAAAAAAGACTGTTCTGACAGTTGAAGACGCCGTTGAGGAGATTATGAATATTTACGGAGGTGAAGCGCAATGACACCTGCCGTGGAAGTCAGGAATTTAACCCACTATTATATGAAAGGCACCGAAAACCAGGTAGCCGCAATAAAAAATATAAACCTCCATGTCGAAAAAGGCGAAACTCTCGGCATAATCGGGCACACAGGCTCCGGCAAAAGCACGCTTATAGCGCATTTCAACGGTCTGCTCAAACCCGATGAGGGTGAAATCCTTGTTGACGGGCAGAATATTTTTGAAAGCAAAGAGACTCTGCGTCAGTCCCGCTTCAAAGTCGGGCTCTGCTTCCAGTATCCCGAATACCAGTTGTTTGAAGAAACGGTTTACAAAGATATTGCCTTCGGCCCGAAAAATATGAAACTCTCTCAGGAAGAAATTGACAGAAGAGTTCTCACCGCCGCGGGTATGGCGGGCGTGAGAAAAGAAAACCTCGAAAAATCTCCGTTTGACCTGTCCGGCGGTGAAAAACGCAGGGCGGCAATCGCGGGCGTTATGTCAATGGAACCCGGAGTGCTTGTTCTCGACGAACCCGCCGCGGGTCTTGACCCCGCGGGCAGAAGAGAACTTATAAGTATGATTAAAAACTACCGCAGGGCTACGGGTTGCACGGTTATTATCGTCTCGCACAGTATGGAAGATATAGCCGGCGTCGCCGACAGGGTCTGTGTTCTCAACAATGCGGAAATCGCGATGCTCGGCACTCCCACGGAGGTTTACACCCGCGATGAGGAACTGCGCTCAATGGGGCTCAATGTTCCCGAAATCACAAGAATATTCATAAACCTCAAAAAACGGGGCCTCAATGTTCCCGAAAACATTTTTACGGTTGACGACGCGGTCGCCTGCCTGCGCAAAATGCAGCAAAGGGGGAACGCATAATGATAAGCGATATCTCCATAGGCCAGTATTACACAGGCAATTCTTTCCTTCATAAAATGGACGCGAGAATGAAATTCATCCTCGTTTTCGCCCTTTTGGTTTTTGTTTTTCTCTGCAAAAGTTTTTTCTCGCTTGCGCTTATGGTTGTGTTTACCGTGTTCGCGGTCATCCTTTCCGGGGTGCCGTTTAAAATGGTTCTCAAAAGCATAAAACCGCTTGCAATCATTATTCTGTTCACCGCCGTTCTCAATATTTTCTATACAACCGGCGGCGCGACATATTTTGAGTGGCACTCATTAAAAATAACCGAAAAAGGCATAAACACAGCGGTCTTTATGGCTGTGCGCATCCTTGTTCTTGTAGTAATCAGTTCCCTTCTGACTTACACAACAACCCCCACCATGCTCACCGACGCAATAGAGAGGCTGCTTTCCCCTCTTTCGGTGTTTCATGTCAAAGTCCACACGCTCGCTATGATGATGACCCTCGCGCTCCGCTTCATTCCCACTCTGGTTGAAGAAATAGAGCGCATAATGAACGCCCAGAAGGCGAGGGGAGCCGAACTTGAAACAGGGGGGCTTATCACCAGGTCAAAGGCGCTTGTCCCCGTGTTTGTTCCGCTTATGGTCTCGTCATTCCGCAGAGCGTATGAACTTGCGTTCGCGATGACCTGCCGCTGTTATACGGGCGGCGAGGGCAGAACAAGAATGAAGCAGATGAAACTCAGACCCCGCGATTTCATCGCGGCAGGCTTTGTGCTCATTCTGCTCGCCGGCGTAATAGTCCTTAACCACTTTTTCGAAGCGGTTATCTGAATCGAAAGGAGGCTTAACCGTGCGCAACCTTCTTCTTGAACTTGCCTACAACGGCAAGGCATATCACGGCTGGCAGGTGCAGGAGAACGCGCCCACGGTTCAGCAGACTTTTCAGAACGCGTGGGAGCATATAACCGGCACGCGTGACAATGTTACGGGCTGTTCACGCACCGACGCGGGCGTTCACGCCAATATGTTCTGCTGCAACATCAGAACGCAGACGCCTTTCACCTGCGAAAAACTCGTAACGGCTCTCAATGCTGTTCTGCCCGAAGATATCGCGGTTAAAAACTGCAGCGAAGTGCCGTGGGGATTTCACGCAAGGTATGACTGCGTTTCAAAAGAATACATTTACAGAATACTCAACTCGCCCGTGCCGTCGCCCTTTCTCAACGGGCTTGTCTGGCAATACAAATACCCTCTGAATGAAAACCTGCTTGACAGGTGCGCGAAATATTTTCTCGGCGAACACGACTTTTCGGCGTTCTGTTCCGCCGGCAGCAGCGTGGAAGACACAGTCCGCACGGTTAAAAAAGCGCAAGTCGCAAGGCAGGGCGACGAAGTGATTTTCACAATAGAGGCAGACGGCTTTCTCTATAATATGGTCAGAATAATCACCGGCACGCTCACAGCCGTTTCGCAGGGCAAAATCAATGAAGAGAGTATTCCCGCAATAATCAAATCAAAAGACCGTTCCCTCGCGGGTCCGACGGCTCCGCCGCAGGGGCTTTACCTGAACAAAGTCAATTACGGAGGTGAAATCCGTTGAAAATAAATATCAGAAAACCGCGCCTTCGCAAAAACAAAAGCGGTAAAGAAAATCCTCATCCCAAAAGGCTCAAGCACATTCTTTTCACTGTTATCATCGTTGCGCTTGTTCTCTCCGCTGTTTATATTGCCGCAAAAACCGTCGGCAATGTCGCGGTTTCAAATGTCACTGACTCTTTCCGTAAGGTGTTTATGTCGTCGTCAAACGGCGGCTGGCCGCTTACGGTTGAAAGCCTGAGTATAAAAGAAATAAAACCGGTTGACGGCGAAATACTCGTTCTCTATAACGATGAAGCGCAGTTTCTCACTCAGGGCGCGAGAACAATGGGGAGCGTGCAGTTTAACGCTTCGGATTCAAGAACCGTTATCAGGAACGGCAGAACCCTCGCCTATGATATCGCGAAAGGAACAGTCGTTCTTCTAAGCAAAACCGAAAAACTGTCCGAGATAACCGTTGCGGATAAAATCCTCACAGCCTGCCTGTCCTCAGACGGAAAATTTGCTGTCGCAACAGAAGGCGGAAGCGATATTCAAAGCAAAATCACCGTTTATTCATCATCAGGCAATGCTCTTTTTGAGTGGAAATGTGCCGATGAAAGAATCCTCGACGCCTGCCTGTCGATAAACGGAAAAAGGCTTGCGGTTATTGCCTCGGGCGTCAGAAACGCCGTTGTTTACAGCAGACTTGTTGTTTTTGATACAGGTAAAACCGAACCTCTGTCCGAAACAAAATTCGATGACACAATGTTGCTCCGTGTCTGCATTACAAAAACAGGCAGAACAATCACAGTCGGCGACAACCAGTTTGTTATTTATAACAAAAAAATGGAACGCACCGACGGCCTTGAATACAGCGAAAATCAGCTCAACAACGTCTCCTTTGACGAAGACGGCAACGCCGTAATATCAATGCGTGAATTCGGCGGAGCGCAGACAAGAATTTTCCGCTATTCCGCGTCGGGAGTAAAAACAGCCGAAACAACAATCACCGGCGAAGCGGACTATGTGCGCTGCGAAGGCACCGTCACCGTTGCGGTCTGCGGCAAAACCGCCACAAAACTGAATAAAAAGGGGCAGGTAACCCAGACAAAAACATTTGAAAGCGTCCCGGATGAAGTCATTTATACATCCGGCAGTTTCTTCTCCCTTGAAGAAAACATCCTGAAAAAGTATTGATAAAAGGGGGGCGGAACATGGAGTTTGATATCGCGAATCATCTGGTTGATATAATACTCGCAGCAATCTTCATCGGCTGTGCGCTGACAGGTCTTGCAAAGGGTCTTGTCGATATGCTTACATCGGCGGTTTCGGCGGTAATCGCTTTTGTTGCCGCAAAAATATATGCGCCGCGTGTCGCGCCGGTCATTTACACAAACTTTATTGAACAGCATTTAATAACATTTACGGCGAAAGGGCTTGAGAAAGTCGCCTCATCGGGGCGGGAGTCGCTGACATCGGCTCTTCCCGATACGCTCGTTTCCGAAGCGTCAAAAGCTGGAATAAATCTTGAATCAATGCTCTCCGAATCGGTGGGGCAGGGCGACTTCACACAGGCGGCGCAAACAGTTATTTCCGAGATTGCGCAGTCCGTTGCCGTTCCCGTAACACGGTTCATCCTCTTTGTTATCGGCGCAGTGATAATATATGCCGTTCTGAGGCTGCTCACTCTTCCCGTTTGCGCGCTTGTAAAACTTCCCGTCTTAAAAGAAGTCAACAAAACGGCGGGTCTGCTGCTCGGAGTTGTCAAAGGTCTGTTCGCCGTGTTCTGCATAGCGGCAATCGCACTTTTTGCCGCCTCGATGTTTGACGGCACGGCTTTTGCAGACGCCGTAGGCAATTCATACGCGGCAGGCGTTGTCGCTTCAATAATAAACGGTAAATAATTCCTTTAAGGAGGTAAATTATATGAAAAAAGAAGAAAATCTTGTAGGCAAACTTTTTGAAGGCTGTATGACGATACCGAACCTTCTCTCGGTTATCAGAATAATACTTGTTCCCTTCTTCGCGTATTTCTTTTTGAAAGGTGACAAAATCCTCGCGATTTCAATTCTCGCTTTTTCGGGCATCACCGATTTTCTTGACGGCAAAATCGCCCGCCGTTTCAATCAGGTGAGCGCGCTCGGCAAGGTTCTCGACCCTGTGGCGGATAAAATCACAATGCTTACAATAGCCGTAATGATGATTATTCTTTTCGGCAGAGCGCAGAGTCCCGTCATACGCGCGGCAGGCTATGTGTTTATCGTGTTTATTGTCAAAGAGCTTATTTTCGTCATCGGCGGCGCTTTGATGATAGGATTCGGTATAAGACCCGGCGCGGCGGAAATCTGGGGCAAGATAGCAACCTTTGTTTTCTATCTTGTAATGATAGCCATCCTTCTCATCGGTCCCGAAGTCGGCGCGTTTTCAACAATTATGCCCGAGACGGTCGCTATGATTCTCGTATGCGTCAGCGCACTGTGCACAATCATAGCATTCATCAGTTACCTTCCCGCTATAGTTAAACAGGTCAGGGAAAGATTTTCCAAAGATTAAGGAGTCAATATGAAACAGGTATTATGCTCAAGGTGCAAAAAAAGACCGGCGATGTTTTTCGTTACCAAGGTTGACGGCGACAAAACCACGCAGGAAGGTCTTTGCATTAAATGCGCCCTTGAAATGAACATAGGTCCCGTAAAACAGATTATGGAAAGTATGGGTATTTCCGAAGACGAAATAGATGAGGTCAGCGAACAGTTTGAGCAGATGTTCGGCGAAGAGGGCGGTTTTATGCCCGGCGGAGCGGGAACAATGCCTTTCCTGCAGAATTTTGCGGCTATGAACAACAATTCCGACGAAACCTCATCGCAGGAGCAGTCCGAAAAACGCAAAAAGCGTCCGTCAAGACGCCCCGAAAAGCAGGAACAGAAACAGAGAAAGTTTCTCAGCCAGTATTGCACCGATTTAACCGCGAAGGCGCGCGACGGCAAAATCGACCGCATAATCGGTCGTGAAAATGAAATTTACCGCACCGTGCAGATTCTCTGCCGCCGCACAAAAAACAACCCCTGCCTTATAGGCGAACCCGGTGTCGGTAAAACAGCCATAGCGGAGGGTCTTGCCCTGCGCATAGCCAACGGCGATGTTCCCGCAAAACTCGCAAACAAAGAGATTCATCTGCTTGACCTTACCGCTCTTGTCGCGGGCACACAGTTCAGAGGTCAGTTCGAAAGCCGTATTAAAGGCCTTGTGGATGAAGTCAAAAACGAAGGCAATATTATTCTGTTTATTGATGAGGTTCACTCACTTGTCGGCACGGGCGACGCAGAAGGCTCAATGAACGCCGCCAATATTCTCAAGCCTTCGCTGTCAAGGGGCGAAATCCAGATTATCGGTGCCACCACTTTTACGGAATACCGCAAATACATCGAAAAAGACGCCGCTCTCGAACGCCGCCTTCAGCCCGTAAAGGTTGAAGAGCCGTCAATAGAGCAGACAACACAGATGCTCATCGGTGTAAAAGATTATTATGAAAACTATCATAAAGTCCGCATTTCCGACACTCTTGTTGAAAAAACGGTTGTTCTGTCGGAACGCTATATTAATGACCGTTTTCTGCCCGACAAGGCAATAGACCTTCTCGATGAAGCCTGCACCTGCGCTAACTTACGCAACAAGCACATAAGCGAATTTGAAAGCGCTCAGGAAAAACTCGCGGCTCTCAAAGAGGAACAGCAGAACCTTGTCACCGATGAATCGGGTGAGCAGGATTTTGAGCGTCTCGCAACTCTCAAAGCGGATATTATGAAACTTGAAAATGAAATGCCCGAACTTGAAAAACTCGCGTCCGACAATCAGGTTCTTGAGGATGACCTTGCCAATGTCATCCAACTGTGGACGGGCATTCCCGCTTCAAAAGTCATTGAAAGCGACCTCAGGCGTCTTTCCGACCTCGAAAACAACTTAAAGGCGAAATTAATCGGTCAGGATGAAGCGGTTGAACTTGTCAGCGCCGCCATACGCAGGGGCAGGGTGCAGATAAGCCCGCGCCGCAGACCGTCGTCATTTATTTTCGTAGGTCCTACCGGCGTAGGCAAAACGGAACTCGTCAAACTTCTTGCCAACGAACTGTTTGACACCCCCGAAACCCTTATCCGCCTTGATATGAGCGAGTTTATGGAGAAACACTCCGTTTCGAGAATAGTCGGCTCTCCTCCCGGCTATGTCGGTTATGATGAAGCCGGTCAGCTTACGGAGAAAGTCAGACGCAAGCCCTATTCGGTTATTCTTTTTGATGAAATCGAAAAGGCACATCCCGATGTTATGAACATTCTTTTACAGATTCTCGACGAGGGCAGAATTTCCGACGCTCACGGCAGAGTGGTAAGTTTTGAAAACACGGTTATAATTATGACCTCAAACGCGGGCAGCGACCGCAAAGAGGGCGCGCTCGGCTTTGCAAAATCACAGGGCGAGGCATCCCGCGACAGAGCGCTTAAAGCGCTTCGCGATTTCCTTCGTCCCGAATTTATAGGCAGGGTTGATGAAATAGTTGTTTTCAACGACTTAACCCGCGCAGATTATGAAAAAATCGCGGGGCTTATGCTCGATGAACTTGTTTCGCCGCTTGCCGACAAAGGCATTAAACTCACATGGGATTCAGCCGCCGAATCAGCGCTCGCATCTCTTTCAACCGACGGCACAAGGGGAGCGCGCGACCTGAGAAACACAGTCAGAAGAGAGGTTGAAGACAAAATAGCTCAGCAGATTGTCAACTCTTCGGACTCTCCGTTTAAGGCTGTGAACATCACGGCTCAGGGTGAAATAGTGAAAGTGGAGTTTTCTTAATAAATATTAATATATTATATATTTTATTGACTTTTAAGTTCTGTTGTGATAAAATCCACTTGCATAATGGAACAGTATCCAAAAAATCCACTCAAAATTTTTCAGGAGGAACAAAAAATGAAAACAGGCAAAAGACTCTTATCGGCACTTCTTGCGCTCATTATGGCATTAAGTGTAGTTTCTGTCGCAAGCGTTACCATCGCTTCTGCGGCTGACTATACGAGCGCAACAACTCTTACACCGGGTCTGACGGTTCCCGGCACACTGAGCGCTGCGGGCGCAAAAACATGGTATAAATTCACGGCGACATCTGCCGCAACCGAGTTTACATTCACGCACGCGACCGAAAGCAGCACCAATGTCTATTTCACCGTTCAGGTGTTTGATTCCGCAAGCGCTCCCGCTGCGGCAAACGCAATGACCAAAATCGACTCGCTCGGCAGCACCGGCACAGAAGTCAAATCATTCTCAACAACAATAGGCGCTACATATTACATTGCGGTTGAAACTAACAATGCTTCCGCAATAGGCAAATCCTATACAGTTAAGGTTTCTGCCTCTGTTAATTCAGAGAATGAAAGCAACGACACCATCGGTTCAGCCAATCAGCTTACTCCCGGCACACCCGTCAAGGGTATCCTTTCAAGTGCGTCAGATATTGACTATTTCAAAGTTACTCTTGACAAAGCGTATTACCTCAATATTACAATAACTCATCCTGCCAAAGCAGGCGTTACCGCAAAATATTTTGATGTTACAATCTTCTCTGCCGACGGCACAACCCGTGTTGACTCCTTCGCATCCCTCGGTCAGGAAGAAACCAAATCCTGGAGCGCAGGCGACGGCAACGCCCTCAAAGCCGGCACATATTACATCAGAGTAATCGACGGCGGCGCGGTTTCAGGTGTTGAGTATCAGATTACCGCCACTCTTACCGAAATTCCCGACCACGATGAAGAAAGCGAAAACAACAACACCACAGCCGACGCCGATCCTATTGTAAGCGGCAGACCTATGCTGGGTGCTCTCGATGTTACAAACGAACTTGCCAAAGATACAGACGACTACTTCAAAATCACAGTAGCAAGTTCCGCTATCATCAGTTTCACACTCTCACACGCGGTCGCAAACTCATCAGATGTTTATTTCCGCGCAAAACTCATTGACGCAAGCGGCACCGAAATCACATCAATAGTTTCAAAAGGCAACGAAAACAACGTTGCGAGCGTCAAGAATTCCGTCAAGGCAGGCACATATTATGTCCGTGTTTATAAAGACCTTGCCGCAGGCGACGCAGACACAACCATTCCCTACACTCTTGTAGTTACAACAGCTGTTGTTTCAGGCGCGGAGCAGGAGCCCAACAACGATTACACATCGGCTACCTCAATCAACACAGGCACATCCGCAAGCCCGGTTATTTACACCGCAAGCATTGCAACAAAAGATGATATCGACTACTTCGTTTTCAATGTTAAACGCGGCTATGCCTACATCCGTTTCTACAGCCAGGACAACGGCGAGTGCAATACCATCTATCATGTTGATGTCAACAAACTTTCAACCAACGCGGGCGTAGTTTCCGAGAACTCAGTCAAGAGTTTCGATGTTGACTATGTTGACGGTGAATTCTCAAGCGCATGCCTCGGTCTTGATGAAGGCATATACTATCTCAAAGTCACACCCAGACACTTTGACAACAGCAAACAGGGTGAATACGGCGTGGGCGTTCAGTATGCAGCCTACACAGGTTATGAAACCGAGTCAAACGACACCACAGCCACAGCCGACGATCTCATTCAGGGCAAAGACAGTCTCTACATCGGCGGCTCGGCATTCGACAAAGCGGATGTTGACTATTTCAAATTCAAAACAAGTTCAGTTCTGAACGCGCACTTCACTCTTAAGAGAGAATACACCAAAGCGGAAGTCGCAGCCGGTATCACAGATGCCAAGAATTTCGTCTGGAATGTTCGCATTTACTCATCAACCGACCTTAAACAGCCTATCAAAGTCGGCAGTTTCACAAGCAAAGAACCCTTTGAAGACACCATAAAGAGCCTTGCCAAAGGAACATATTACATTCAGGTAACCGCCAACTCAGGTTCGTTTACAAACAAGGATTACAGCATTTCTGTCACCAGCGTCACAACCAAGCCCTGGTATGTTCAGCTTCGAGACGCATTCGTCGGTCAGGATTGGTCCAATTTAAAGATTATGTTCAGTTTCCTTACAAAACTTAACTGGGCTCAGATTGTTCCCATCCTTGTTCAGACAGGCAAGAGACTTGTTGAATTTATCAAAATAGTTCTGAACAGAGTCTGAATTGCTTAAAACGCATTTAACATACAAGCCGCCCGCGGGCGGCTTGTTTTATGAATAATCCGGTGAGGTATATATAAATGTATATAGATAAAGATTTTTCTCCCGTGCTCCGCTTTATGGTCGTGAGCGATATTCACTACCACGACGAACCCCGCGTTGAAAACGAAAGGTTTGAAAAAGCTATAAAAATCGCTTATCGCCTCAGCGAAGCGGAAAACTACAATAAACTCGACGCCGTTTATGTTGTCGGCGATTTTGCAACAAGCGGCAGCGAAACGCAGATGCTCGCAATTAAAAAGACCCTGGATGACAATGTCAGACCCGGCACACAGGTTTGTCTGACAATGGCAAGTCACGAGTTTAACCGCGATAACGGCGGGGAGCAGGGCGCGCTCGAACGTTTCAGACGCATTTTCAATATGCCTCCCGATGATCACCGCGTTATAAACGGTTTTCATTTCATCAGCCTTACCACAACAAACGGCTGCCGCTTTGATGACGCAAAAAAAGAATACGCAAAACAGCAGCTTAAAATTGCCGCCAAGGATGAAGGCAGACCGATATTCTTTTTTCAGCATCCCCATATTACCGACACGGTTTACGGAAGCATAGACTGGGGCGAAAAAGACCTGACTCCCATCCTCGTCAACTATCCCCAGATTATTGACTTTTCCGGTCACTCACACGCCCCGGTAAACGACCCCCGCTCAATTCATCAGGAGCATTTCACGTCTCTCGGCACCGGCACTCTTTCATATTTTGAACTTGATGAGTTTGACAAAGTTTACGGCACCGTTCCTCCGAACGATGACAGAGCCGCGCAGATGCTTATTGTCGAGGCGGATGAAAAAGGCAGAGTCCGCGTTTATCCCTATGATGTTCTTACCGATTCGTTTTTCAAAAAACGCTGGGTAATTGATGAACCGTGGAACCCGGACTCGTTCATTTATACCGACGCAAGGTGGAAAAGCACTTACAAACCGTTCTTCCCCGATGAAGCGTCGGTTGAGGTTAAAACAGACGGCGGCACCGCAGATATAACCTTCACTCAGGCGGTTGATGAAGAAGAAGGCTATGTCAACGACTATTTCGTAACTCTCTTCAATTCAGACGGTTTTGTCGCGGCAAGGCAGAGCGTCTGGAGCGAATACTACTTTGCGGATATGCCCGAAAAACTGAATGTCAGGTTTACAAATCTTGAAACCGGCACATACACTGTTCGTATTGAAACGCGCAGTTTTTGGCATACCTTCGGCAGAAACAACCTTACCTTAAAATTTAAAATATAACAGAAAATTGGATGTATTGTTTTGGTTACAGATTTAACAAACGGAAAACCCTTTAAACTCATATTGAAATTCTGTCTGCCGCTTATGGCGGGTCAGCTTTTTCAGCAGTTATACAATATGGTTGACACCGTCATTGTCGGCAGATTCGTCGGCACGGCGGAACTTTCGGCGGTCGGCTCAACCGGCTCGCTGCTATTCATGATAATAGGCTTCGTGGTCGGTATGTGCACGGGGCTTTCAATTCCCGTCTCACAGGCGTTCGGCGAGCGCGATTACAAAAAAATGCGCCGTTATTTCATCAACTCCGTTTATCTCTCGGTGCTGATTTCCGCTTTTCTGACGGTGGCAACTCTGGTGTTTATAAAACAGGTTCTCCGTGTTATGAATACGCCGGATTCAATTTATGACCTCGCTTATTCATACATTTCCGTAATATTCGGCGGAATAACCGCAACAATGTTCTACAACCTGTTTTCCTGCGTAATGCGTGCGCTGGGCGACAGTAAAACACCGCTTTATCTTCTTATATTCTCATCCCTTGTCAATATTGTTCTCGACCTGCTGTTCGTTATTAAAATGAATATGTCGGTGCGCGGTGTCGCAATAGCGACTGTTATAGCGCAGGGGCTTTCAGCCGTGCTTGCGCTTTACGCAATATTCAAAAAGTTCGGCATTCTTTTGCCTCAGAAGGGCGAATTTCTGCCCTCGCTCAGTATGAGCGGCAGACTTTTGTATATCGGCGTGCCCATGGCTTTGCAGATTTCCGTTACCGCGGTCGGCTCAATTATGCTTCAGTCCGCTGTCAACAAGCTCGGCGAGGATATTATCGCCGCTGTGACCGTAGGCGGCAAAACTCAGCTTATGCTTGTAATGCCTTCCGAAACAATCGGTATTACAATGGCAACTTACTGCGGTCAGAACCTCGGCGCAAGAAAAATCGACCGTATTAACGAAGGCGTCAAAAACAGTATTATTATGGCAATGGTTTACAGCGTCTTTTCTTTCACGCTGGGTCATTTCTTCGGCTCGGAACTGGCGCTCCTGTTTGTTCCCTCAACGCAGACTGCCGTAATAAACTATGTCGGTCAGTTTCTCAGAACCTGTTCTTGGTTCTATCCGTTTTTGTCAATGCTCTTCATTTTCCGCAACGCAATTCAGGGGCTCGGCTACTCCGTGCCGGCAATGCTCGCAGGCGCATTTGAACTTGTTGCGAGAGCCGTTATGGGCTTTGCCGTAATTCCGAAATACGGCTTTACGGCAGTCTGCTTCGCAAACCAGTCCGCGTGGCTTTCGGCGTTCATATTCCTCGTGCCTACATATCTGATAGTTCACTCAATTGTCAAAAAGAAAATAGAACAGGGCAAAGTCAGAGTATAATCTGTTTAAACAGCACTTCAAATTAATATTAATAAACAAGTCGCTTTTGTTGTCAGGCATTACTGTTTTATAAATGTCTGCTGTTCGCAAGGCGATTTTTGCGTGTTTTTTTGAATTATTTGCACGGCATTTGTTTTACCGTGAATTTTCGGGTTTTCTTTTTCTCTCTCGGCAAAGTAACAATAATGTGGCAACCTGTAATTCTTTAATTTGAATTTTGTCTTTTCTCCATAGCTTTCCAACTGATAAAACCATAAATATCATTTATCAAAAACGCTGAAAAGCAAACCACTACGGAAATATATTTACTGTTTTCAACACTCGCGAGAATCCAAAGCGCAATTAAAATAATATCGTTGGCCGCGTAAGCAACCGAGAAATACGGATTTCTTCTGAAAGTGAGGTAAACGGCAATAAAACTTGTGGTTACGGATAAAGTGCTCGGGTAAATGTTGGCGGTGTGGAATACGCGCAGCAAAAAGAAAAATACAGCGGTAATAATTGCTGCGGTAAAAAACATAAACACGGCTTCCGCTTTGCTTATCCGGTTTGTTTCCACCTCGGATTTTTTACCTTTATAAGGGTGCCTCAGCCACGAAATAAGCGCAAAAACGGCCATTGGCATTGTCATGCCGAGATATGTTATCATTTCTCCGTAATACGAAAAGCCGAATGAGATATAACCGTAAAGCAGGCTGAAGATAATCATCAGAACCTGACCAGCAGGGTTGCCTTTGGCGTTAAAGATAATAGATGTTATGCCAATCAGTGAGGCAAAAAGCGTCAGATAATTGCTTTTGTCAAAAATACAGAATGACGCTGTAATCAAAACCGCGGAAAATCCCCAAATAAGCTTTTCCGCTTTTGAAAAATATGCAAGCGATTTGTTAATTGTTTTCATATAATATATACCCCGAAAAAAAGCATCCGTATTCACATCTTCAAAGACCTAACGATGTGAAAACGAATGCGTTAACATTCACTGCCCGGTGGCAGTTTTATATTTGTTTTATTATATTATTATACTACCATATATTAAGAAAAATGCAAGAAAATCCGCAATGTATTTATTATTCGGTATGTGATATAATCAGACAAATAAATATGAATTACGGCAGGCAGATAATAATGTTTAATTTAATATTTGAACAAACAGATAAGTGTTCTTTCCGTGATCCTGCGGCATATATTAAGAACGGCGTTATATATCTGTTTTTTACACTTGTTGAAAATACAGCCAACGGGCGGTTCTTTTATGTTGCCGAAAGCACAAGCACAGACTTTACCCATTGGAGTGAGCCCGTAATTCTGACTGAAAAGGATAAAGGTAAGAATTATTCATCACCCGGTAATGTTATAAAATATAACGGGGCTTATTATCTTTGCCTGCAAACCTATCCCGGACCGAACGGTGAAACCTTCGGTAACAACAACTCCCGAATTTATACAATGAAATCAAAAGATTTAATTCACTGGTATAATCCTGAAATACTTATGGTTAAAGGCGATATTTCGATTGAAGATATGGGCAGAATGATTGACCCGTATATATTAGAGGATAACGGTATTTTTCGTTGCTTTTTCAAGCAGAACGGCGTTTCGTTCAGCACCTCAACAGATTTAAAAGAATGGGAATTTCAGGGCAGAGCAGATTGCGGTGAGAATGTCTGCGTATTAAAACAAAACGGCGAATATCTGATTTTTCACTCACCTGAAAACGGTATAGGTTTACTGAAAACAAAGGACTTTCGGCATTTTGAAAATTGCGGCGTTACCACCTTAAAGCAAAGTGAATGGGTTTGGGCAAAAGACAGAGTCACAGCGGGCTTTGTGCTCGAACTGCCTGATGATTATAAACACCGTTACGCCTTATTCTTCCACGGCGACAATGAAGACAGGCACTTTTTCGGCGCTTCACTTGCGGTGTTACTCTTCAACGGTATTGACAGTTTGTTTTCTTTTGATTTCGGCAAAAACCGCGCCGGCTATAATTAATATTGCTCCGACTGTTTGAAGCACCGACATCTTTTCTTTCAGGAAGATTACCGAAAAAATGATAGCTGACAGCGGTTCAAGGTAGCCGAAAATGGCAACTGTCTGTACCTTAATATTGCCAATAGAGGAAAAATACAGATAACAGCCGAGTCCCGTATTGACTAAGCCGAGAAAGACGAGCGGAGC
The DNA here is from genome assembly GCA_017428625.1 of Clostridia bacterium. Taxonomy (GTDB): domain Bacteria; phylum Bacillota; class Clostridia; order Oscillospirales; family Acutalibacteraceae; genus CAG-177. The sequence goes on along the minus strand of JAFRQM010000025.1, from coordinate 9,301 downwards.
AATGTCTTGTGCCTGTATATGAAAAGACAAACCCTGTTTGAACAGTGTGAAAATCAGTACCGATATAAATGCAATAAAAAGCTGGAGCGTCGAATTTTCAACACCACTGATGTCTTCGGCTTTTTTGTTGAACAAAACCATACAGGAATACATGATTGCCGACAACAGGGCGCAAAGCACCCCGAAACCTGTGCGTTTTTCGCTTACAGCATTTATATTTACAAAAAGAATGCCCGCCAAAACCGCAATAAATCCAATCAACTTTTGCTTTGTGAGCCTTTCTTTGAAAATCAGCGGTGACAAAGCCATAACAATTACCGGTCCGCAGTAGTACCCGAGTGAAGCAATACTGACGCCGATTTGCTGATATGCTTCATAAAGGAAAAGCCAGCTCACACCCATGGATATACCTGAAAGAACAAGAAACAGAAATGAGCGCAGATGCTTATAAAATGTAAATCTGTGGTTTATTATCAGATAAAACACGACAAGAAAAACGCTTCCGATAAGCGTGCGGAACATCACAATCTCATAGCTGTTTAAGTCTATCATTCCTGCGACGATTCCGTTGCTGCCGAACAGCAGCAGCGCCGCCAGATATTTCAGCAGCGACTTGTTCATTCCAATTCCCCCTTGCAATCTGCTATGTAAATATGTTATCATAAATCAAAGCATAACAAAAGCGAAATAATCTCATATATAATATGACGAAAGCGGATGGATAAATGGAACAGAATATTCTGAAATATAAGGCGTTTGTGACTGCTGTTAACGTGGGCAGTATCTCAGAAGCGGCAAGAATCCTGAATTATTCTCAGTCGGGAATCAGCAGAATGATTTCCGATCTTGAAAACGAGTGTGGTTCTGTTCTTCTTGAAAGAGGCAAACAGGGCGTGTGCCTTACATCTTCGGGCGTTGAGATTCTGCCTTATGCCGAGCGGCTGTGCCGGGAATTTGACAAAATACAAATGAAGATTGACGATATGAACGGTATTCAGTCGGGTACAATAAGAATAGGAACATTTTCAAGCGTTGCAACACACTGGCTTCCGAATATTATTGCAGAATTTGAAAAGCGGTATCCCAATATTGAATACGAGTTGCTGCTCGGTGATTATGAAGAAACAGAAAAGTGGATTGCGGAAGGACGCGTTGATTTCGGCTTTCTTCGTCTGCCGACAAAAAAGGCGTTTGATACTGTTGAACTGGAAAAGGATGAGCAAATGGCGGTTCTTCCCGAAAATCATCCGTTGACAAAAGCGGATAAAGTTCCCGTAACCGCTTTGACAGAATATCCGTTCATTATGCTTGAAAAAGGCGTTAAGGCAGAAATAACCGATATTTTTGTAAAAAACAATTTAGTTCCGAAGCCGAAATATACAACCTTTGACGATTATGCCGTTATGGCAATGGTTGAGAAAGGCCTCGGCATAGCAGTGCTGCCAAACCTCATACTGAAAGAAACAAACCGTAATATAGTTATTAAGCAGCTTGATGTTCCGGCATACAGAACAATAGGGGTAGCGATGAAAAACAAAAAAGAATTGTCTTTGGCGGCAAAAAGGTTTTTGGATTTCTTGTCATACAGGTAAGTTCGGTATTGTCAAAATTCAGAGAAGGCGACTGAAAATACAGTCGCCTTCTCTGTTGTATATTTCCGGTTTTGCTCAAATCGGAAACGGATAATAATCAAACAGGTTGCCCGTCAGCGTTTTAATAAGAATTGTCAGAAAAGTTCCGAGCGCCTTGCCGTAACTTTCAACATAAAAGTTGTAATCGATACCCTCAACGGCAACAACAGGCTCGGTGTTTTCACCAAGACCGATTTCTTTGAGTTTAGCGAGTGTTACCTTTGCCAGTTCAATGTTGCCTTTCGCGTTCGGATGCACACAGTCGTCGGCGATAAGGTCGGGCCTGTCGTTGATTGCCGAAGCAAAATCAACAAGATAAAACGCGCCGGGGTATTTTTCAAGGTATCTGTCATAAACATCGTTTACACATACCGTCGCGTCCGTGAATATCTTTTTGCCGATAAATCTCCACGCAACATAAATATTGTTAACCAGCAGCGTTACATCCGGATTTATTTCATATATCCTGTCAATTATTTTGCAGAAATTCTCATAAATGTTTTCTTCTCTCGCCCTGATTTCACCCGTGTAACCGAATAAACTCTGAGCGCCGAGCATAATTACATCATCGCTTGCCAGGTAGTCGTTTGAACCGACCGAAAGGCTGATTATGTCCGCCTGCCTCACCAGCGCCGCAACGGAATCATAGTCAAGATAAGTCAGCCAGTCCGATGTGTCCGTCGCCGTTCTCGCAATGTTTACATAGTTATAGCCGTTCGTGTCGGCGACTATTTTTCCGAATGACGCCTCATCCCTGTTTTTTATCCCGTAGCCCTGAGCGATCGAATCGCCCATAAGAAGGTAGTTCGGCTTTGCGGTTTCTTCCGCGAAGCAAAGAGGGGAGGCGATAGATAAAATCAATGTCAACGCGAGGGCAAAGGTAAGCAGTTTTCTCATATTACGCACCGTATCCTTTCGATTTGATAACATCCACAACACTGTTTACATATTTACTGCAGGTTTCCTTTTCGGGAGCCTCAACCATAACACGGATAACCGGTTCCGTGCCGGATTCCCTCACAAGAATTCTTCCGCTGTCTCCGAGTTCTTTTTCCGCGAGAGCAACAGCCGCTTTGACATCGTCATCGTTCATAACGGCGGGCTTGTCGGTTACTCTTACATTTTCAAGCACCTGCGGATATATTTTCAGCGGCTCGGCAAGTTTGCTCATCGGGCCTTTGCTTGACATCATCGCCTGCATCATTTTCAGGCTTGTCAGTATTCCGTCGCCCGTTGTGGCGTATTTCAGGAATATTATGTGCCCCGACTGCTCGCCGCCTAAAATGTAGTGGTTTTTCTCCATGCACTCATAAACATATTTGTCGCCCACCGCAACCTTTTTATAGTCAATTCCCAACTCGTCAAACGCTTTGTATAAACCGAAATTTGACATTACGGTAGTAACAACCGTGTTGTTTACCAGTTTGCCTCTCTCTTTCATATATCGGGCATAAATATAAAGAATATGGTCGCCCGAAAGAATATTTCCTTTTTCATCCACACACAGGCAGCGGTCGGCGTCGCCGTCATAAGCAAAGCCTACATCCATCCCGTTCTCAACAACATATTTCCGAAGCCCCTCAATATGCGTTGAGCCCGCGTTGTCGTTTATGTTAAAACCGTCGGGCTGTGCGTTGAGAACATAAGTGGTCGCTCCGAGAGCCTCAAACACCGCTTTTGCAACGTTCCAGGTGCTTCCGTTTGCGCAGTCAAGGGCAATTTTTTTGCCCTTGAACGAATACATTCCGAGCGAAATAAGGTAGCCGATATATCTGTTTCTGCCTGCTATGTAGTCAACCGTTCTGCCTATGTTCTCCCTTGTGGCATAAGGAATTTCATCCCATTTACGCCCGAAAAGTTCAAGGTTGCCGTCAATATAATCTTCTATGTATCCTATTGTCTCCTCGTCCATTTTTTCACCGTTTGAGTTGAGGAGTTTTATTCCGTTGTCATAGTAGGGGTTATGGCTTGCCGAAATCATAATTCCGCAGTCGAACGAGTCGATTCTCGCAACATAAGCCACCGAAGGCGTGGTGGTAACGTGAAGCATATATGCGTCCGCGCCCGAAGCGGTAAGGCCTGCTACAAGCGTGTATTCAAACATATAACTGGATCTTCTCGTGTCTTTGCCTATAACAACGCAGGGCGGCTCCGTTATGCCTGCCTGCTTTCTTTTTTCTTTATAATACCAGCCGAGAAAACGCCCGACTTTATATGCGTTATCCGCTGTCAGAGTTACATTCGCCTCACCGCGAAATCCGTCTGTTCCGAAGTATTTTCCCATTTTATCTGTCCTCTTTTGTGATTATTGTTCCGTTGTTCTTGAAAATGCTGTTCTGCGCCACCGTTCCTCTGACACAGGAGGTGGGGTAGATGTTTGAATATCTGCCGATTACAGTGCCGGGGTTGAGAACGCTGTTACAGCCCACCTCAACAAAATCGCCCAAAAACGCGCCGCATTTTTTAAGACCCGTCTCAATTTCCTCTTTGCCGTCTCTGATTACAACGGGCAGTTTGTCGGATTTTACATTGGATGTCACCGCGCCGGCGCCCATATGCGACATATAACCGAGAATACTGTCGCCCGCGTAGTTGAAATGAGGCACCTGAACATTGTCAAAAATAATTACATTTTTAAGTTCAACCGAGTTTCCGATAACGCAGTTTCTGCCTATAAGCGCGCTGCCTCTGATGAACGCGCAGTGACGCACCTGCGTGTTTTCTCCGATGATGCAGGGCGCTCCTATGTATGCGGTAGGCGCGGTTTTAACCGTTTTATGCACCCACACCTGAGGCGCGATTTCATCATACTCATCCTCGGCAAGTTTTTCACCCAGAGAGATTATCAGTTCCTTTATGCCTCCGAGAGCTTCCCAGGGGTATTCAAATCCTTTAAGGTATCCGCCTGCCGCCGTGTGCGACAAATCATATAAATCTTTTATTTTCAGCATTTTAAACCTCTTTATATTTTCATCCCGTCCGAACTCTCGCAGAAAGCCGCCGAAAAATCAAGCTGCGGAAAAAGACGGGAGTATTCATTTTTAACCGTAAAAGCGATTTCTTCATGTTTTGCCGGGTCAATCAGGGCAATACAGCATCCGCCGAAACCTGCGCCCGAAAACCTTGCGCCGTAAATGCCGCCTGTGTGAGTAAGAATCTCAGTCAGCGCGGTCAGTTCTTCGCTGCCCGTTTCCCACAGTTCAATCGAAGATTTGCCGCTCTTGTTCATAAGCGAACCGAAACGCTCAATGTCGCCGTTCTTCCATGCCTCAACTCCGGCTTTCACTCTTTCGCACTCGCCGAACCAGTGCTCCGCGCGTTTTCTCCGGTTGACGGTCAATCTGTTCTTATATAACTCAAAAACATCCCTGTCAATGTCGCGCATAACAGTTTCACGGTTGTCGCCGTTCATAATTCCGGCAAATTCTCCGAGCGCGCGGGCAGCGCTTTTAAGTTCATCTGCGCGCGAGTTGTATTTGCTGCCGACGAGCCTGTGCCCTTTTCCGCTGAAAAACAATCCGATTTCATACGGCTTTGCGTTTTTGCCCGCCTGAACAAGGCTGTAACTTCCGTCAAGCGTGTCAAGAAAAAGCAGTTTATCTTTTCTGCACAGAATTTCACAGCTTTGGTCAAGTGTTCCGCACATAACTCCTACATAGTTGCGCTCCGCGTTCTGCGCCGTGTTTATATACTCTTTTTCATTGAGTTTTATATTATTCGCTCTGCAGAGCGCGTTGAGAAAAGCAAGCGTAACTGCCGCCGATGACGACAGCCCTCCGGGTGAAAAAGAACCCTCAATAAAAGCGTTTACACCGTAATCAAGCGTGTGATTCTTTTTCAGTTCAACGGTAACACCGCGCAGATAATCCGCCCAGTCACCCCGCCTGTTTTCAGGTGTGCCGTTCACGAACCATTTTTCTTCCGTTTCAAATTGCGTGGATTTTACGGCTATTACGCCGTCAGCGCAAACCGAGAAAGCAATTGTAATACCCTTATCCAAAGCGAATCCCGTAACAAGACCGAGATTGTGGTCGGTGTGCGCGCCGAGAGGGCACACCCGGTATGGGCAGAACACCTCGCCGTCGGGTTCACAACCGAAGTATTTCTCAAATTCATCCGAACAACTCATTGATGAAAACCTCAATATATATTATCGCAATATTACCATTTATACAAAATATTGTCAATATTCCGTCAAAACAGGTTGCAAAACACAATCTGTTGTGATATAATAAACTGAAATTTTGCGGAAAGGAGCAGTGCTATGTCTCAGTGTCCGAGATGCGGTTACAGTTATGACGGCGACCTTCGTGTCTGCCCTAAGTGTAAAGCGGCGCTTGTTTCATCGGATTATAAAACTGCTCTCGATTCGTTAAGCGGTTATTATGATTCCGCCTCTTCAACCTTTGTTCATAACGAAAGCGTAGTCATTTTCAAAGGTGAAACAAAAAAAGAAGCCGTCCGCAGGGTCACAAAAGGCAAAATCCTCACGGCGTTCTTTTGCGGTGTTCTCATATTCGCGCTGTTCTGTGTGCTTTTCACTCAGAGCCTCGGCAAATTCCTTGCTCTCGGCAAAGTTCCCGATGCGGTCGCTTATACAGCCGACAGTTCCGAAGGCACCTACGTTGCGTTTGAAGCAAACACGCTGATTCCCATCGCCGAATCCTATTATGAACCCGACATCGGCGAAAAAACAGTTTACTGTTTTGCGAGCGGCGCAGATAAAACCTACGCCCTCGTTGCTATGAATTACGACCGGTTAAACGGTAAATACCGCAACATTCAATTCGGCACCGATGAATATGATAAAACAAAAACCGCAAAAATCAAAGGCACAGTCACAAAAACCGGCAGTAAAGAACTCTCCGAGATTCAGTCTGCCATGACTCAGGCAAAAATGAATTTCAACCCCGTTAAGTATATCAACGTTGACTCCGGCGCTTCAAAAGTCCTGACGGGCACAATACTTCTGCTCCTGGCACTGTTTGTTCTCGGAACAGGTCTGGTTGTTCTGTCGTTCGGCTTCAGAAAAGTCCGCAGGCAGGCGAAAAACGTTAAAAACGCATTTAGAAGGGAGAATTTCTGATGGCATTTATCAACATAAAAAAATATACCGCCGTGGGCGCCAAACTCACCTGCATCTCTCCTTTCTCCCAGAAAGAGACTGAGGCTGTGGTTGTCCGCTGCTGCAGCCGCCTGGGCATTCTGCCCTCCGTCAACACGGATTTCGCCGTGGTTTATAAAGATGAAAACAAGCCTATGTTCATCTCCGCTTCCCAATACCGCTATATTGTCAGATCCGGCAACAAAACAAAGGCTGTTCACGAGGTAACCCGCGCCCTTCTCATCGACACCCTCAAAAAAACTCAGGGCGGCAGAGAATGGATTGAAAGATACGAATTTCTGACTTCAAAGTTTATGAATCAGCCGCCGCAGACAGACGCCGCCCTCGCTTAAAATCTATTTGACAAACAATCCGTTTTTATGTTAATATAGTCCCGTTAAAGGGGAGTAGCTTGAAGGGGTTCCCTTAGCTGCCGTCAACAACCGGCTTTTGCCTGGCGTCAGCCCTATTGTTCAGTGAAGCAAGACCTTTGACAGAGCGTCGAAACTCTGTCATAGGTCTTTTTGTTAATTTATCAATTAATTATATACAAATAAAAAAGGGGGAGTGTTTTTGAAACACTATCTTGAATCGGTCGAAAGCGTTTTAGCACAAGTCAACAGTAATGACAACGGCTTGACCTCCGCCGAGGCGGAAAAACGCCTTGCCGAAAACGGCAAAAACAAACTCAAAGAGGCGGAAAAAGAGAGTCTGTTCAGAAAATTTCTGAACTCCCTTGCCGACCCGATGATTATTATGCTTCTGGCGGCTGCCGTCATTCAGGCGGGCGTTGCTGCTTTTGAAGCGGTTAAAGCAGGTGAAGGCTTCAAACTTATTGACTTTGCCGATGTGCTTATAATTCTTGCCGTTGTTATCATCAACACAATTATGAGCCTTGTTCAGGAGAGTAAGGCTGAAGCGGCAATGGACGCTCTTATGGAGATGACCGCCGCCACAAGCCATGTTATCCGCGACGGCATAATTTCAACGGTCAAAAGCGAAGACCTCGTCAAGGGCGATGTCATAGTGCTTGAAGCAGGCGACGCCGTTCCCGCGGACTGCCGTATTCTCGAAAGTTATTCAATGAAAGTCGAAGAGGCGGCTCTTACGGGCGAATCCGTGCCCGTTACCAAAATAGTTGATATCCTTATGGGCACAAACTCAAGCGACGATGTTCCTCTCGGCGATCGCAGAAATATGCTTTACAGCGGATCCACGGTCGTTTACGGCAGAGGCAAAGCCGTCGTTACCGACACGGGTATGGATACCGAAATGGGCAAAATCGCCGATGCTCTCACCCAGGCTGAAAAAGAACAGACTCCTCTTCAGATAAAAATGGCGGAACTCTCAAAGTTCCTGACAAAACTCGTAATCGGCATTTCGGTTCTTGTGTTTGTCGTCGGCCTTGCGGAAGCAATGCTTACCGAAAAAACGGGCTTTACATGGGGTCATTTCGGCAACGCCGCCCTCTCAACCTTCATTTCCGCCATCGCCCTCGCGGTTGCGGCTATTCCCGAAGGCCTTCCCGCGGTTGTAACGATTATTCTTTCAATCGGCGTTACCGCCATGAGCAAACGCCAGGCCCTTATCAGAAAACTCACAGCGGTTGAAACTCTCGGCTGCACGCAGATAATCTGTTCAGATAAAACCGGCACTCTCACACAAAATAAAATGACCGTTGTCGATCATTACGGCGATGACGAGAACCTTACAGCTACCGCAATGGCTCTGTGCTGCGACGCGAATATTGATGAAAACGGCACGGTTACGGGCGAACCCACCGAAGCGGCTCTTGTCGCTTACGCAAACAAACTCTCGCTCAACAAAAACGACCTTGTCACCGCCTGCCCCAGAGTGGGCGAAGCGCCCTTTGATTCGGGCAGAAAAATGATGTCAACCGTTCATCAGACCGCGCAGGGTGTTGTTCAATACACCAAAGGCGCGCCCGATGTTGTTCTCAATCACTGCAAATACGCTCTTATCAACGGCGAAACGGTTCCCTTTACCGAGGCTGTCAGAAACGATATTGTCACAAACAACAAAGCAATGGCAGACAAAGCCCTTCGCGTGCTTGCCGTCGCAATGCGCAAATATAATTCAGTTCCCTCGTCATTTGAACCCGAAGAGCTTGAAGAAGACCTTGTTTTCGTCGGCCTTACAGGTATGATTGACCCCGTAAGACCCGAAGTCAAGGCGGCTATTGACGAGTGCCGTGAAGCAGGCATACGCCCCGTTATGATTACCGGCGACCACAGAGACACAGCCGTTGCCATCGGCAAGGAACTCGGCATAATCACCGAAGCCTCCGAAGCGATTCTCGGCGCCGATCTCGACAAATTCACCGATGAAGAACTCATTGAAGAGGTTACAAGGTTCTCGGTTTACGCCCGTGTTCAGCCCGAACACAAAACAAGAATCGTCAAGGCGTGGAGAGCGCGCGGAATGGTTACCGCAATGACGGGCGACGGCGTCAACGACGCCCCCTCAATCAAATCCGCCGATATCGGTATCGGTATGGGCATCACAGGCACCGATGTCACAAAAGGCGTTTCGGATATGGTGCTTG
>JAFRQM010000024.1 GCA_017428625.1 Clostridia bacterium | reverse complement strand
TCTTTCATGATGATACCTCCTTTGATAGTTAGCGCGGTTGGCGAACCTGCTCTATTCTACCACAGGAGGCTTTTTCGCTGTAAGCGTTTTAATGCCACCGGCATAGCCGGTGGTTTCTTGTCTCTTAAGAGCCAATAAAACGCTCCCTTTATGTTTCGCATAAAGGGAGCGTTATTCTCAACTGTAATCAGGTTTTTCTGGTAAGGAAAGCATAGAATAATTCAAAGAACTTAAGAAGAACTTTTGTTGCGAGGTTAATAACGCCGGTTAAAATCTGCATAATCTTCTGAACGCCTGTCGCGGGAGGATTAACAGGAAAAGTGTTGGAATCATAATACTTTCCTATAGATGTCCATTTGCCGTTTTTATATTCTTGCTGAATATAAAGAACCTCAATAGAAACATCAACGGGTTTATCGCCTGCTTTAACAGTAACACCTGCTGTGTCAACGGTAGCAGATTTTACCGTAAGACCGCTGCCGTGCCAGTCACCGTAAGTGAAAATAATTCCCGTGTCAGTCTGCTTTGCATACCATTCGTGAGGAACGAATCTTATGTCTCCTTCAACAGGGGTCTTGTCTGCGTCGGATGATGCCGCGTCAATAAATGAACCTACGGCAGTGATTTTTACTTTCTGACCTTTTTCAACGCTGCCTGAGTAAGAAATGTCAACACGGCAGTCTTCTTTTTTGCCTATGAATTTGTCCCTCGCGGCAGTTCTGATGAGAGCAGGTTCGCTCTCTTCACCTAAAAGTTGATTTTCAGCGGTTTTATTTCTGACAACAACTGAATAAACTGTGTCTTTTTTCAGACCGCTGATAACATTTTCATCAAACCAGTCTGTTTCAAAACCGAGTTCTGTGTTGTAAGCCTTATACTGATAACTGCTGTTAGCCTTCATTGTAATTGTTGTGGCTGTGCATGAAACATATGTGGGTTTGTTGGGCTTGGCGGGGGCGGCAAGAATGGTTATGGCACTGCCGGTTTCATTAGACTGAATGTTTTTGGCACAGATTTCATAACCTACAGTGCTTCCTGAAAGTTCAATAACATTTGAAGTCTGATAAACGGGATTACCGTCGGCGCCTATTGCTTTCCATCCGAACACATAGTCTGAACCGAGGTCTTTAACGGTAACAGATGATGTCCCGATTTCAGTAACAACCACATCGGGAACAGCAGCAGAAGCTACTACGCTCATTGCAGAAAATGTAAAAATAACTGCAAATAAAAGAGCAAGAGATTTCTTAACTTTTTTCATTGTTTTGTCCTCCATTCAAAATCGGATTAATAAATTTAATCCGTTATGGAAAAGCATTATACCATATAAATTTAAATAATGGAATACTTTTTTTATATTTTTTTTATGATATAATATTTAAAAAATTAAAATATACGAAGGAAGTGCTGATTTTGGGTAAAAAAGAAGAAGCCGCTCAACTGTTTTTTGACGGATATAACTGCTCTCAGTCTGTTGTTGCCGCGTTTTGCGAAGATTACGGGATTTCCAAAGAAGTTGCTCTTAAATTCTCAGAAGGTCTGGGAGGGGGCGTCGGCAGAATGCGCGATATCTGCGGTGCCGTTACTGGTATGGCCATTGTTCTCTCAATGAGGTATGGCAGTGCAGACCTGAGCGATAAAGAAAACAAAGCAAAAGTTTACACCCTTGTTCAGCAGGCGGCTGACAGATTCAAAGAAAAATACGGCTCTCTTTACTGCCGTGACCTTATGGGCGCGGTCAGATCAACCCCCGTTCCCGATGAACGAACAGCCGAGTTCTACAAAAAGCGCCCTTGCGCAGTTCTTGTCGCGGGCGCTGCGGAAATTCTTGAAGAAATGCTTTAATTTAAAAATATATCTTGTATATTTAATTTCCTTATGATACTATATCTGTGTAAATTTATTGAAGGAGTGAATATTTTATGAAACTTCCTGTTGCCGTTCAGCTCTACTCTGTCAGAGATGAAATGGCTGAGGATTTTGAAGGCACAATCCGCAAGATGAAAGAATACGGTTATGACGGTGTTGAGTTTGCCGGTCTTTTTGACAAAACTCCCGAAGAAGTCAAAGCAATCTGTAATGAGGCAGGCATCGTCCCCGTTTCCGCTCATGTGCCGTATTATGATATGCTTGAAAATCCCGAAAAAGTTTTGAATGATTACGCGGTTATCGGTTGCAAATATGTCGCTGTTCCATACCTTACCGAAGAGTGCCGTCCGGGAACTCCCGGCTGGCAGTCAACAGTGGAGGGGATCGGCAAAATCGCCGCCGCGGCAAAACAACTGGGAATACAGTTGCTTTATCATAACCATGATTTTGAATTTGTTAAACTCGGCGAAGAATATGCTCTTGACATTCTTTACAACACCGTTCCCGCGGACCTTCTGCAAACGGAGCTTGACACATGCTGGGTGAATGTCGCGGGCGAAAACCCTGCGGATTATATTGTTAAATATTCCGGAAGATCTCCGGTAGTTCATCTCAAAGATTTTGAGATGGGGCAGAATAAAGGCGGTTCGCTTTATAAACTTATCGGCATTGATGATGAAGAAGAAAGCGAAGAAAGTTCGTTCTGTTTTAAACCTGTCGGTTACGGTGAACAGGATTTCGGTGCTATTCTTGCCGCTTGTGAAGAAGCGGGCTCTCAATGGGTTGTTGTCGAGCAGGATGAACCATCGGGCGGCTACACAAGACTCGAATCGGTAAAACTCAGCCGTGAATACCTTTCAACTCTCGGCTGGTAGGAATATTACTATTTTAATTAACGAGGTGCGAATATGGCAGGAATACTTGACAGATTTAAAGAAGATCAGACCGTGGCAAAAGAGGTTGACGCGTCGCGCAAGGTTAAAGTCGGCATTATAGGCACCGGCTGGATTGCTGAGGCTCATGTTAACGCTTATAAAAAATGCCCCGATGTGCAAATCGTAGCCGCCGCAGATCTTATTCCCGGTAAGGCAGAGGCTTTTTGCAAGGCTAACGGTCTTGAAAACATTGAACTTTATCCCAGCCACAAAGAACTTATAGACAATGCCGATGTTGACGCCGTCAGCGTCTGCACTTACAACGCCACTCACGCGGAATGCACAATTTACGCGCTTGACCACGGTAAAAGCGTTCTGCTTGAAAAACCGATGTGCGTCACTCTTGAGGAAGCAGTTGAAATCTGCCGTGCCGAAAAGAGAAATAACGGCGTTCTTTCAATAGGCTTTCAGCCCCGCTTTGATGAGAATATGAAAATGCTCAAAAAGATTTGCCAATCGGGCGAGCTTGGCAAGATTTATTACATTCAGACAGGCGGCGGCAGACGCAGGGGTATTCCCACACCTTACGGAACCTCGTTTATTCAGAAAGACACAGCGGGCATCGGCGCTTTGGGCGATATCGGTTGCTATTCGCTTGATATGGTTTTAAACTCAATCGGTTATCCCAAACCCCTGACCGTAACAGGCTACAAGTCCGATTATTTCGGCAAAGACCCTTCATATGAACATCACGATGTTTTCGGTGTTGATGATTTCGCTGCCGGATTTATCCGTCTTGAAGGCGATATTATTCTTGATTTCAGAATTGCATGGGCTATGAATCTTGACACTCCCGGTGACACTATTATTATGGGCACAAAAGGCTCCGTCAGAGTTCCTTCGACTGAGTGCTGGAACGGCAGTATAGGCGGTCCGCTCGTTATTTATCACGAAATAGCGGGAAATCAGGTTGAAACGATTATTGAAGAAAAGCATAATGATAAAGACTGCTTTGATATCAAAATCCGCTCTTTCATTGACGCTGTGAAAGACGGCGGCGAAGCGCCTGTTCCCTGCTCACAGATTCTTTATAACCAGGCAATTATCGACGGCATTTCCCGCTCGGCTGAACTCGGCAGAGAAATCGCAATCGAAATACCGGAAATCTGATTTGATTTATATATTGTTTTTATTTATGTCACGCCGTTTTTCGGCGTGATATTTTTTTAAAAAACTGTTGACAAGCATACAACAACTGTATATACTGTATATATACACTAATGCGCATAGTGAGGCAAATATGAATATCATAATCAGCAATTCATCGGGAGTTCCGATTTATGAGCAGATTGAAGAGCAGATAAAAACACAGATTATGGCCGGCTCTCTGTCTGCGGGTGACGCTTTGCCGTCAATGAGAATGCTCGCAAAAGAACTGAAAATAAGCATTATAACAACAAAACGAGCCTATGAAGACCTTGAAAAAGAAGGCTATATTGCCAATGTTCAGGGCAAGGGCTGTTTTGTCAATTCCATGAACGCCGAACTTGTCAAAGAGAATATGCTGTTTTCAATTCAGGAGCTTTTTGATTCTGCGGTTGATAAGGCTTTTATCGGCAAAATATCTCTTGAAGAACTCACCGAAACCCTTAACATTATTTATAAGGAGAAAGACAATGGCTGAAACAAAAAATGTAATTGAATTTAAAAATGTTGTCAAAGATTACGGTGATTTCAAACTTGACAGCATAAATTTTGCCGTGCCGGAGGGTAGTGTTTGCGGCTTTATCGGGCAGAACGGCGCGGGCAAAACAACAGCAATTTCCCTTTTGCTTGATATCATAAAACGCGACGGTGGAGAGGTTTATCTTTTCGGCGAACCTGTTGATGGCAAGCACCATCATTTGCGCGAAGATGTCGGAGTTGTATTTGATGAAATGGGCTTTCATGAGTTTCTTACCGCAAAGCAGATTAACACAATACTTAAAAATGTTTATAAAAACTGGGATGAAAATGAGTTTTTCAACAACCTCAAAAAGTTTTCGCTTCCCTCAAATAAAAAATGCGGTGCCTTTTCAAGGGGTATGAGAATGAAGCTCCAGATAGCCGCCGCTCTTTCACATAACGCAAAGCTTCTTGTTATGGATGAACCTACCAGCGGTCTTGACCCCATAGTCCGTAATGAGATAATGCAGATTTTCAGGGAGTTCGAAATGCAGGAAGACCATACAATTCTGCTTTCATCTCACATAACGGGTGACCTTGAAAAAATAGCCGATGAGGTTGTGTTTATTGACGGCGGCAAAATCGTGCTCTCCGGCAACAAAGATGAAATACTCGAAAAACACGCTCTGCTTAAATGCGCAAACGATTACGCGGATAAAGTAAGCGATTCATTTGTTGTTTATTCTCAGCAGGGAACATACGGCTCGGAAATACTTGTCAACGATGCCGATGCCTGCAGACGACTTTATCCGGAAACTGTAATTGAGCCCTCCACACTTGAAGAAATAATGATTTTCTATGTCAACCAAGCAAAATCACCGGCAAAAAACGCTTGACGGAGGCAGATATGAAAGGTTTAATTATTAAAGACATTTACTGCCTGAAAAAACAGATAACCACATACGGCTTTGTGATTTTCGGCGTAGTCGCAGTTGCAATTATGTTTATTCTGAGCGAGCGTTACGGCAATCTCAGAATATCCGTGTCGGGTATGGAAGAAGCGGGCTTTGATATTGCCGCTGTTGTTAAAATTGCCGTAATGTTTTTTATGGTTCTGCCGCTTATCAGCACAGGCGATATTTCCAACCTGTTTGTTTATGATAAAACCGCTTCGTTTTACAAGGTTGGTGCATCTTTTCCGGTTTCCGTTAAAAAAAGAGTTCTTTCAAAGTTTCTGACAGTTCTGATGTTTTTTGCGGCAGGTCTTGTCATTGATATTCTTATGTCTGCGGTGATGTCGGTTGTTTCTGATATTATTCTGTTTTCAAAATGCATAGGCACTCTTGCTTCAATTACCGCTTGTATGGTCGTTTTTACATCTTTGATAATAATGCTCAATTACGCGGGAATCGCACCTGCATACTCGACGGCTTTACCGATTGTTGTATTCGCTGTTTTGTTTTTGCTTGTGAAAATCAAAGATATAAAAAGTGCGATTATAAATGATGATTTCGCCTCCTTTTCAGCGTTTTTTCATAATCTCATAAATGCTTTTGAAAACAAACCTTATTATTTTTTAATTGCCGCCGCTGCGGTGGCAGCAGTCTGTTACTTTTTGTCTGTTTTCTTTGCTGATAAAAAGAGAGGGGTGGCATAATGGGCGGTCTGTTATATAAAGATTTTCTTTCTGTCAAAGGCAAAAAGATATCATTGATTATTCTTGTTCTGACTCTTGTTTTTCTCGTTTTGCGTCTTTTGCTGCCCGGCGGTGATATTGATATGGCGGATGCAGCCAACCAAACGGATGCCGGTCTTTATGATTTTTTTCTCTGGACTTTACCTGCTTTGTTTGTTTTTTGCAGTTTGGGTTTACCGTCAATCTGGACAAAATCACTTATTTCAAATGATGAAAAAAGCAAAATCAAAGCATTTACAAAGGCACTGCCGTTCGGCAAAAATACATATATCGCTTCAAAATACATCTTTATTGCAGTTTCCGTTTATATCCTGATGTCCGTTTCATTAATCTGGTGCGAAATCTATAACTGCAATGCCGGTAAAAACCAGATTACCGATCTTGTTGAGGCACTTAAGTCTTTCCTGATTGTATTTGCAAGCGTTTCGCTTGTGATTGCGGCAATTGAATTGCCTTTCTTTATCACTCTCGGCACAGGAAAAGCGCAAATGATTAAAACGGCAATACTGGAATTCTTATTTCTGCTTGTCATTGCCGGTCTGTTTTTCGGCGACCTCGAAAAGTTTGAGAAAGTTGACCTGGTTGCTTTTGTGCAATGGTATAAAACTCATACCTTTACAGTCAATTTGTGGGCGGTTTTGTCTCCCGTATTTTCTACTTTATTGTTTTTCTTTTCATATAAACTTACTTGCGTCCTTAATAAAAACAGGGAGGTAGGTATTGATGAATAAAACTGAAAAAAGAACAGAAATTAGGAATCTTCTGATTTATTTCGCGGTAACATTCGGTATTTCATGGGGAATGTTTTTCGCATTTCTTCTGTCGGGCAAACCTTTTATAAATGATGACGGTTCGATGGGCAATATGGCAGATCTCATCTGCACTTTAGGTATGCTCAGCCCGGCCGCCGGGGTTATCATAACAAGGCATTTAACAAAAGAAGGTTATAAACTCATGGGTGAAAACTCGCTTATGCTCGGAATCGATTTAAAAAACGGTAAAATCATTTTCTACATTCTCGCTCTTTTGCTCCCGTGGCTTTATTCGGAACTCGGCAACCTGATGAGTATTATAATTCAGCCGGAATGCTTTGATACAGAGTATTTCAAAACAGCGGTTGATGATGTCAGAACAGTTTATTTTTATCCGGTTATGGCTTTTGTTTCGGGAGTTTATTTCTCGTTCGGCGGTTTAGGGGAGGAACTCGGCTGGCGCAGTTATATGATGCCTAAACTCATCAAGCTCTGCGGTCTGCCCAAGGCGGTTATAATCGGCGGAATAATATGGGGAATATGGCACTGGCCGCTTACTTACGCAGGGCATAATTTCGGAACAGAATATAAAGGCTATCCGTTCACAGGTTTTGCCGCAATGGCTGTTCTAACAGTTTTTATGGGAATACTGTTGACTTATGTTACAATTAGAACAGGTTCGGTCTGGCCCGCCGCTTTTCTTCACGCAGTCAACAACGCTTCGCCGTCAATTCTGCAGTTTTTCATTAATCCCGAAAAAATCAGCGGAATAATGACAGACCGCATTGTTTCATTTATTGCTTATTCAACTCCGATGATAATTATTTCGATCGCAATTATTACGGTTTTCTGTATAAGACAGAAGAAAATCTCTGTTTCCGTAAAAGACGGTTTGTTGACTTAACATAACCTATACATTATAATATCCGTAAAATACGGGTAAATAACAGGCGCTTCCGTGTTGCGGAGGCGCCTGTGGTGCAAAGAGGTAATTATGAATAACAGCATTGACAACGGCAGGCAATTTGATTTCGGCAAAACCTCATCGGAATATGCGAAATTCAGAAATATATATCCTGAAGAATTATATGACCGTCTTCGTTCTTTGGGCGTAGCCGCCGATAACACATCGTGGCTCGATTTAGGCACAGGCACGGGGATTTTGCCGAATAATCTCTATAATCCCAACGCTGCCATAACCGGAGCGGATTTGTCAGAAGAGCAGATTGCGTTTGCAAAAAAAGAGGCGGCTCGGAACGGCAGGCATATAAACTATCTTGTAACGCCCGCTGAAAAAACAGGGCTTCCCGACAGCAGTTTTGATGTTATTACCGCGGCGCAGAGTTTTTTCTATTTTGATAAAGAAATAATGCGCAGTGAAATAAAAAGAATGCTTAAACCGGGCGGAAAGTTTATTAAAATCTTTATGACCTGGGATGATAATGATTCTGTTGCTTCAAAAAGTCAGCAACTGGTTTTTGAAATGAATAAAAATTGGGAATCTGCGAAATCGGCTTTGAAAGATATTACAGACGACCTGTTTGAGGGCAGGGTTACAGAAAAGTTTTTTGCCGCTATTCCCTTTACTCGCGAAAACTGGCACGGCAGAATGTGCGCCTGCAGGGGCACACTTGCTTCCATGGATGAAAACACCTTCAAAAAATGGGAAGAAGCGCACCTGAAATTACTTGAAAGTTTTTCGCATAGTTTCACCGTCCGCCATATTGTTTATATTTCATATTTTATTTTATAAAAATTACAAACTGTAACTTTTTGAAACTTTTTTGTAACTAATTGACATTTTTGCAAAAATGTGCTATATTATCCGACGGAACAAAAAACAAAGCAGTATGAGTGGTTGCAAATGGAGGAAAAGGCATTGAAAAAAATATCGGAACGCATTACAGCAGTATTGTTATGTGTCGCTCTGCTTATCTGTCCGTTCGCGCTTAACGTGTCGGCAACAAGCAAGTCAAGCGATGAAGCAATTGACTGGGTTAAGTCAAACCTCGGCAATACCTTCGGCACCGGTTACTGTGTCGATTTAATCTGCGCTTATTATCAGTTTCTGGGTGAGAGTTCATATCTGATTCCCGCGTCAAGTTACATTACGGTCAACCTTCCTGCAGGCTGGACCCGCACACAGGGCGGTATTCCCCAGAAAGGCGATATTCTTATTTACACAAACTCTGAAATAGGTCATGTCGCTATTTATGAATCGGATTATTCAACTTATCATCAGAACTGGTCAAACCAGCTTTATGTAACTAACTATACCGGTTATTACGCCTGGAAGAATTACTGGGGCTGTATTCACCCTAATTTTGAAGGGGTTTCAGCCACTTCTCAGACAGGCACGGCAGATTCTTCGTCGGGTCTGCAGCAAACCGCAAACAGTTCAAGCGCTTCGCAGGGCTCAGACATAAACATTGCCGAAATGATAAATCTCTTCATCAAACTTGCAACACTTTGCGTCAGAGGCTTGAACATTGTTATCAGAATAATCAGAAACTTTGCTTAAAACAAAACCCGGGCAAACTCTTTCAGAGAATGTCCGGGTAATTTTTATTTTGTAAGATAAATCTGAAATATTACTGCATAAACCTCTCTCATCGCAAACGGCAGGTATCCGTCCCAAGGTGTCTTTGCAGGGTATGAATAAGCCTTCAATCCGCATTTTTCGGCAAACTTTGAAGCCCTGTATTCGTGATAATCGTTTGTGATTACGGTTATTTCTTCAAGGTTTAAACCGTTTTGCTTCATCAGTTCAACGGATTTGCTGAAATTCTGAAAGGTTGATTCCGATTTGTCTTCCTTAATCAGTCTTGCGGGGTCAATTCCTTTTTCAACAAGAGTGTTGAACATACACTGAGCTTCCGATATGTCTTCGCCTTCACCCTGGCCGCCCGAAAGAATCGCTTTGCTGTCCGGGCTTTCGGTTAAATAATTATATGCGGCGTTTATTCTTTTTGTCAGAAAAATTCCTGGTTTGTCGGAATATACCCTGCAGCCGAGAACAATAACATATTCTGTTTTGTGTTCCGACGGTCTGCTCTTTGCAATGATTTTGGAAAAAGTAATACCTCCGGTCAATAAACAGAAAACAAGAATAACCGCAACTGAGGTAAGAGTGATTTTGCCTGCCGTGTGTTTCCACATTGAGGCAACAAACCCGTTAAAACTTTTGAAAAACAAGCCGTAAACAAAAAACAGAATACCCGCTGCAATCCCCGTAATCAGTCCGATGTTTATTTCTCCCGTTGTCAGAAAAGGGTTAATGTTAAAAACAATACATAAAAAAGACAGCGCAAAAACAATTATCCTTAAAATAAGCATAAGTCCTCCGTAAATAAAAAATGCGGGTTTTGCCTTTGCAGAACCCGCAAATCTTTATCTGTTGAGAATTAATTATTCGGCGTTTACAACTGCGGCTTCGGGAGCGTTTCTCTTGACACTGTCAATACCCTTCTTGCAGCTTGCTTTAGCCTTATAGCCTTCGCTTGAGATAATTTTTTCGCCGTTCTTTGCCTTAAGACGGAATCTGTATTCGCCCGCTTTGTCAACATAAATCTCAAACTTGGGATTCTTTACTTTTGCGAATCCTTCTACAGTCTGGTCTTCAATGTCGGCTGCACAGTTTTTGCGAACGCTTTCGATGCCGTTGAGACAGGCTTTTTCCGACGAATAAACTTCGCTTGTGGCGATGATTTCGCCGTTGCCGGCTTTAAGGTTGAACTTGATGCCGGTCTTTACTTTTTTAACTTCAAATTTTCCCATAAAAGAACGCCTCCATATTTTTTCGGGATAACACATCCCTTTTTTAGAATTAAAACATATTATTTTTCCTTTGTCAAATAAAAATCTCATTATTTATGCCCGTTTTTGTTTTCAAAAATGGGCATAAATCTTGAAAACAGGCGTAATTTGTATTATTCTGTTTTTGAAAGGGGAGTTGCAAATGAAAAATGTGCTTTCAATATTTACCGTAATTTCTTTGATTTTCACATACATTTTCGGTTTGGGAGAAATTACGACATCTCAGGGATATGAACTTACCCGCAGCGAAAAACTTGCTCCGACTGTTTCTATGTTCGCGGGGCAGGGTCTTTGCTGCGATGGCGAGTTTTTTTACACATCCGGCTCAATGACGGGCGTCGGCTTTACCGGCCTTGCAAAATTTGATTTGAATATGAAATGCTTAAAAAGAGTAATGTCCGCAATTCCCGATGAATTTAAAACCTCTTATCAAAGCGACCACATCGGCGGAATCGACTGTTTTGGCGGCAAAATTTACGCCGCTGTTGAAGGTGACGGCTACAAATACAATTTTGTTCTTGTTTATGACTGCAAAACTCTTGAATACACAGGCGAGTATTACAACCTTACAAGCGAATACCTTACCGACGGCATTCCGTGGCTTGCTGTTGACGGCGAAAACAAACTGCTTTACACTTCAAAGTTTTCCGATGTCGGTGAGATTCTTGTCTATGACCTCGAATCAATGCAGCTTACGGATAAAGTTGAACTCAGCCGAACAGTTGACCGTATTCAAGGAGGTTCCGTTTATGAAGGAATACTGTATCTTTCTTATGACGCTGATGACAGCACGGATGAGCAGGTTCTCGCTGTAAATCTTGAAACAGGAGCGGTCAGCGTCGAATTTGAGCGGCATCTGCCTAATTATGACAATGAAGCCGAAGATATATGCGTTTATCCTTTGTCAGACGGCACTCTGTTTCACATAATTGATTATGATAAACTTATTTGCTCAAACATAAGGCACTATTCCTTATCGTCTTAAAGTTTTCTTTTTCTATTGACTTTTTAACCTTATGAAAAATATAATATATTATAATTTAATCAATAGTATTTCAATCAGTCAGGAGGATTAGTATGGATCAGCAACCGAGAGGTCGCGAAAAAAATGTTACCGGTTACGGTAAACCGATAGAAAAACGGGGTGAAGGTCTCGGAACAGGTCCCGTAGGCAAAAGCGACGGCTATCAGCGCAGAAATCAGCAAACTTCTCCTGCGGGTGGTCCGCCCTCGGGAGGGGCGCCGCAGCGTTCCGGCAGCGGAGGAGGTAAAAGAATAGGTATAATCGGTATTATTCTTGCCCTTCTTTTCGGCGGCGGCTTCGGCATAAACAGCCTTTTCGGAGGCAACTCCACACCCACAACACCTGCAAGTCCGGCTACTACGGGTTCCTCTGTATTCAGCCTGTTTTCAAATAGTTCTGTTTCTGCCGGTTGGGATAACGGAGACAACACAAAATCTCTTAACACTTCGGTATCACCCTCTGCTTCAGCAAAAAGAACCGTAATAAAAGGCAACGGCACAGACCACGCAACCGTTATGGTTTATATGTGCGGCACCGACCTTGAGTCAAAAAGCGGTATGGCGAGTTCCGATATGAAAGAGATGGCGCAGGCAACACTCAACAGCAATGTTGATGTTATTGTTTACACCGGCGGCTGCAAAGGATGGAAAACAAACGGAATCAGCAATTCCGTAAATCAGATTTACAAAATCAGCAACGGTCAGTTAATACCTCTTGTCAGAAACGACGGCTCCGACCCGATGACCAAAGCCTCCACTCTCACAAGGTTTATCAATTATTGCGCTTCCAATTATTCCGCAAACAGAAATATGCTTATTTTGTGGGATCACGGCGGCGGCTCCATTTCCGGTTTCGGCTATGATGAAAGAAATCAGATGGCAGGCTCCCTTTCGCTCAAAGGCATCGGAGATGCCCTTAAAGCGTCGGGTCAGAAGTTTGATTTTATCGGTTTTGACGCCTGTCTTATGGGCACGCTTGAAAGCGCGCTAACTCTTGCGCCCTATGCCGATTATCTTATCGGTTCAGAAGAAACCGAGCCCGGTGTCGGCTGGTATTACACAAACTGGCTCAACACTCTTGCAAAAAATCCGTCTGTCTCAACTCTTGAACTCGGCAAAATAATTGTTGATGACTTTGTCGGTTTCTGCAAACAGAAATGTCCGGGTCAAAAAACAACTCTTTCTGTTGTTGACCTTGCGGAACTTACCGCAACCGTTCCTTCTGTTTTCAGAGATTTTGCCGTTGAAACCGCTCAGACTATAAACAGCAAAGATTATAAAAAGATTTCCGACGCCCGCGCAAAAACAAGAGAGTTTGCAACAAGAAACAAAACCGACCAGATAGATATTGTTGACCTTGCGAACAAAATCAATACAGAAGATTCAAAAGCGCTCGCGTCTGCCGTGCTCAGCGCCGTCAAATACAACGATTCAACTGTTACAAACGCTTACGGTCTGGCAATTTACTTCCCTTATAACAAAACGTCAAGGGTGGCAAACGCCGTCAAAGCTTATGAAGCAATGGGGATGGACAGCAGCTATACCGATTGTGTCCGCTCGTTTGCAAACCTTGAAATCTCAGGTCAGGTGGTGGCAAACAGCCAGCAGCAGTCCTCGCCTCTTCCCTCTCTGACCGGCAGTTATTCCGGTCAGTCACCCGCTTCAAGCGTTGATATCACATCGCTTCTCGGTGCTTTGCTCGGCGGAACAACTCCGTCCGCGGCTCCGTCACAGAGTGCGTCGTCCGCTTCCGGAGCAGGCTCCCTTATCTCTCTTGCAGGGGCTTTGCTCGGCGGTCAGAGAAGTTTTGATGTTGACAATGCAGTTGAGGTTATTTCCGAAAACCAACTTGACACATCAGATTTTGTATGGGTTAAAGACGGCGACAATTATAAACTTGTTCTTAATGAAAATCAGTGGAAGCAGATTCATTCAATTCAGCTTAATGTTTTCTATGATGACGGCAAAGGCGGATATATCGACCTCGGCCTTGACAATGTTTATAAAATAACCGAGAACGGCGAATTTGTCAGCGATTTCGGCGGCACGTGGATTGCGATAGACGGCCAGCCCGTTCCCTATTATTATACCGACACATTCGACAACGGCACGGTTTATTCAATCACCGGTTATGTTCCCGCTATGGTTAACGGAACAAGAGCCGAACTCATCCTTGTTTTTGACAGCGCCAATCCCAAGGGCTACATTGCCGGCACCCGTTATGTCTATGCCGAAAATGAAACCGAAACAGTCGCCAAGGGTGTCGAAAGCCTCACAAAGGGCGATAAAATTGAGTTTATCTGCGATTATTATTCAAAAGACGGAACCTACGAGGACAGTTATCTTATGGGTGATGTTGTTGTTTATAACGGCAGCAATCAGATTTCAGATGTAATAATTGATGCAGACAGATGCTATGCCACATATCTTATTACAGATTCATACAATAACGAATACTGGACTCCGGTAATTCCGAAAGACTGATTATCAGCATAAAAAAAAGGCTGCGAGCTTGTCAGGCTCGCAGTCCTCATTTTTGTTTATGTTTAATTGATTTTGAAACAGAGCAGTGTCATGTCGTCAAACTGGCTGTTGCCGTTTACAAAACCGTTTACGGATGTTTTTACCGTTTCGGTTATTGTGGCTGCGCTGTTTTCTTCCGCGTCTTTAAGGCTGTCAAGAAGGCGGTCCTCTCCGAACAGTTCGTGCTGTTTTGTTTCGGCTTCAACAATTCCGTCTGTATAAAGCAGAACCGTGTCGCCGTGATCTAACTGCATTGTGTGTTTTTTGTATTTTACACCGTCCATACCGGCAAGCACAAAACCGCTTTTGGTTTTAATATAATCCGCTTTTCCTTCGCTGATATATGCGGGCGGGTTGTGACCCGCGCATACATACTCAACTTCAAATGTTGTCAGGTTCAGAACTCCCACCCAGGCTGTAACAAACATGTCAGCTTCATTTCTCTCGCAAAGCACATGGTTTGCGGTTTCAACCGCGTCTGAAAGGTCCGGGATGTCTCTGACGCAGTTTTGCAGAATTATTTTGGATGAAGCCATAAACAAAGCTGCAGGCACGCCCTTGCCCGATACATCGCCTATTACAAAAGCAATTCTGTTGTTGTCAACAAAAAACACATCGTAAAAGTCTCCGCCTACTTCCTTTGCCGCTTCCATAAAACCGCTGACATCGATTTCTTCGCGCCCGGGGTATGAACTGTTGATTACCGGCAGAAGCGAGTTCTGAATAACATTTGCCACTTCCAGTTCAGATTGAAGTCTGCTTTTTTCAAGCGTCAGTTTTCTCTGTTTTTCGGTGTATGTTATAATTAAAATCATCATTGTGAACCCTATGGCGTTTACCGAAATAAAGGGTATCGCTATTTGCCTGACAATGTCAAGGGCGGTTTCAAAAGGCTTAACCATAACAAGAACAATTGAGAGGTGAAAAGCTTCCATAACCGTTCCGATTACAAACGCCCATACGGGTTTTTCAATTATATCACGGTATTTATATGAAATAAAACCGCATATAAGTCCGATTGAACAGGTCGCAACCACACAGGCCTGCGCGGTTATTCCGCCCATGGCAAGGCGGTGAATACCTGCAATTGCGCCTGCAATAAGTCCGCCTATAGGTCCTCCCGTAAAACCGGCAAGCATAGGCCCTATATCGCGCACAGATATTACCGCGCCGTTGAGATTTACGCCCGAAATGTTGCCGTAAACACCGAATACTCCGCCTAAAGCGCCGGCAATGAGTGAGTATTTCCGGTTTCTTTTTTCATCAATAAATTTCAAAAGCATGTCACTGCCGCCGATAAACGCCGCGACAACAAGAATAACGGCAAGTGTGCCGACCATTTTTGAAAAGAAAACATTTATGCCTTCAACCATAAAAGCATCCCCTCCGCATTTTGTTTATAGGGTTATTAAATAATTATATATCATTTTTAAAAATCATTCAACAATATTTTTATTGGCTCTTAAGAGCCAATAAAAGTATCCCACCTCGGACTGAGGTGGGATACAAAGTCAGGTTTTATTGTGCATTTTCACCAGAAACATAATTAATCAAGTTTGTGAAGGTCTTTTTCTGCTGTTTTTCGGAAATATGAGTGTAAATTTCCTGAGTACACCTGCCTTTCGTAAAAAAAAATTAAGAGGCAATGCACGGCTTCGGCCTTGCCCCTCATTCTGATTATACGGAAAAGTCGGATTTTTTGCCGTATATCCCGTAATTGACACATTTTGAATTTCAACAAACGCAAATGCGTCAGATTTGACGCAAAAAACAAGTTCACCCTCGCGGCGAATCTGTTGATAAAAAATAACTCTTGTATTCAACATATTGTTTATGGTAAAATTAATAAAAAATTTTTCACACAATTGTCAAGTTTGAAAGTTTTATATATATGAAAAATTTCACAAGGAGGTTTTTTTAGATGAAACTTAAAACCGGAAGGAAAATACTGAGCTTCCTGCTTACCATTGCGCTCTTATTAGGACTGATGCAGGGCATGGGATTGACGGGATTTACATATGATGATAATCCCTACGCCGCCCTTGTACCTACAAGTTCTGATGATTCCAATGCATTGAATAACAAGTTGATATCTTTCAACGGCAATATGTGGTATATCATTGAAGACAACTCCACAGCAGTGAATTCGGGAACTGTTACCCTGCTGCATGCAACGTTTTTGGCAAAAGTCCCGTTCAGCTCATCCAGAGATCATACTGCTTACAGCGGCTCTTCTATTGAAGACTTTTTGAATGGTTATTACGAAGGGAGTTTTGCGCAATTTTCAAACGCTATTGTTCCCACCGATCTGAACGATGTCAGCGTTACAGGCGCAAAATTGTATCTTCTCAGCACGGCAGAAGTCCAAAGTCTTCCCGATAACATTAAAAAAATCGGTTGTGACTGGTGGCTGCGTACGCAGGGTAATGGGCAGTGCGGAACATTCGTAGGTGAGTTCGGCAACATTGCCGATAGTGTAACCTATGTGACATCGTCTCTTGCCGCACGTCCCGCTTTACAGCTTGATCTCTCAAAAGTCATCTTCTCAGATAAAACTTTCTCGCTGGATGAAGATCATAACTTCACCTACACCGCAAGCGGATCAACCATCACTGCAGTCTGCTCCGCAGAGAATTGTTCTCTGCCTTTAGTTGACGGCAGGCATACGGCCACGCTGACTATCGCTGCGCCGAAGCATAATACATATGGGGACGGCAAAGATGCAGCGGCAGTTATCAGTGATGCGTACAGAATACGAGGAGACGCCAAGATCAGTTTTCAGAAAAAGAACGGAAGCAACTACGGAACTGCTTATGAAACAGCACCAACTGATGCAGGTGATTATAAGGCCAGCATCTCCCTTGGTTCTGCTACTGCCAGCATAGAGTATACCATTGCAAGAGCTAAAACCGAGGTTCATGTTACCATTGAGCCGGAAAATCCCGTTTACGGTCAGGATGTTTCAATCACCGCCACGGTTGACGGCGACGCGAAAATTATTAACTTTACAGACCACGGATTAGCGAGTAATTCTGTCGGCGGTGCGACATTATTTATTGACGGCGGTGAAATAGATTCACTTGCACCGGAAACAAACACAGTTACTTTCAATATTCCCGGTCTCGACGCGGGTGAGCATACGATAAAAGTTGTTTATAACGGCGATGAGAATTATGAAACCGCAGAAAGTGAAACAGTAACAATCAATATCGGCAAAGACACGCCCGAAATGACGGTAACCGTCACCCCGGAAAATCCTTTTTCCGACGGATCTTTCACATTGACCGTCAATTTACCCGATGATGCGGCGGGCAATGTCATAATCAGATTCAACGAGGTCGATTTGCTCGGTTACATTCAACTTGCAAACGGCAATTCGCAGGATTTTAACTGCCTGCAAT
>JAFRQM010000023.1 GCA_017428625.1 Clostridia bacterium | reverse complement strand
GGCATAATAGAAGGCCGCTTTAGCGGCGGCCTGAAAAACATGTGCGATTGGCGGACTTTTCATACATCTTGAGATGTAGCAGGTAAAAGGCCCTTATAGGGCCTCATCAAACCACCAGTTCAACTGGTGGTTTTGATTTTCAGGTTGTGAAAAGATGCTGAATATTTTAAAAGGACACAAAGTCTTTTGCTTGATAAACCGGAATTTGTCAGTACTCCCGTAAAACCGGGAATCACAGCTCAATCACTCCCGAAACCGGAGCGGAAAATCTTATCGGCATTCTGAAGTTTAATAATATACTCATCATAGGCAGGGCTGAGCCTTCTCATTGCGGGGATGAAAACGCTGTTATATCCCTGCTCCCGGTTAAATTTCGTCAGCAGTTCTTTAAGTTTGGCGCCGGGTGAGTTTTGATATTCAGCTGTTTTCTGAAATCTGAGATATTCCTCGATGATTTCTCTGTTGCTTTTCAGCCAGTTTTCAGGATTGTTCACTGCATCGGACAGTGCGGAATCTGCTTTAAGTAACACCTGATGTCCGGCTTCGGAATTCATTTCATCAAGATAGCCTTCCAGTTCTTCGGGTATTTCGATTTGTATATCGTCAAGATATTTACAGACCTCACGCAAAGCATTTTCCTGAACTTTGTTGCGAACCGGTTCCTGTAAGAATTTCCCGAAATGAAATGACAGATACTTGCCCCAGAATCCCGGAAAAGCTTCCGTCAGCCTGTCTGTGACAGATTGCCTGCTCTGAGCGGCAACCGCTTTGAGATGCACTGCATTCCAGTCCATTGATGTTGCGAGTTCTTTTAGAAGTTCGTTCTGTTCTTTTTTTCTCGAAAGTTCGGTTTCCTGTTTTTCGATGATTTTCTGCATGGCGGTATTGTCATTTTCGCGGAGAAGCTCACGGATATCCTCTACAGTTACTCCCAGCTTTCTCAAAAGGGAAATCTTTTTAAGACAATTAACATCTTCCTCAGAGAAGTCCCTGTATCCGTTCTCTGAAACCTGCGGATTTAACAGGCTTTTCATGCAATAGTATTCAATTGCCTTTTTCGTTGTTCCTGATAGTTTAGCCGCTTCGTGGATATACATAATCATCACCTCCGCTTATACTATAACCTGCCCCCTAAGGGTGCAGTCAATAGTTTTTTTGAGATGCCGGATTTCGATCAGATACTATCTTTTCAAATCCCGATTTATCGAAACAATTATACTGTAATCTGTATTTTCGGTCAACATAATAATAACCACGGAGCGTCAGGAGTAATTCCACGCTTCGGGGCTGTGTTTTTTCTGTAAACAAGAATTTTCTCGTTTTTTTCGTTTCACCCGGCTGTCTTCCCGTATTCTTCCCAAATCAAGCGAATCTCTTCCCAGTCTTCATTCTTCAGGGCGCAATCCTCAATGGGGTTGAGAATGTAGATATCGGGCACGCCGATTTTCACACATTCGCGGGCATAGCGCATAAAATCCCGACGGCTTCCGCAGGAGCCTGCGTCGGTATCTATAGAAATACCCGGCATCATCGCGCCGAAAAGCGCTGCCCGCTCTTTCATAATCCTTACTGAATCGCGAAGCGCAAAGAAATTGTCGTGGAGCCGTGCCTGATCGGTGTAAGCGGCAAAAAGCGGATGACAGCAGCTTGTGTTGATGAGCGCGTCAGGCTTTACACGTTTGGCTTCGGTGTAAAGCAATTCCATCAACCGATAAAGCAACGCTATGCCATAGACTCCTTTTTCGCAGATAATCATTTCCCTTTCCATCGGAACGCAGTCGGCAAAATCGACCTTGAATCCATCGGCGTTCATACATCCTTCATCGGCAGACAAAAGCGTGTGCATAAAAGCGCGCACACGGGCGCGGTATGCAGGGGAGGTCGGGTCCGGAGAAAGCCGATGCCCTGATTTACCGATGATGCACTCGTCGTTTTCGAGACCCTCAGCGTCCCAGCATTTAAACCAAAGCACTGTTTTGCGGCCCTTTTTGTGCTGTTCCTCAATGAAGGCGCGCATATCCGGCCACTTTTTTTCATTGGGCAGTGCCGAGCCGTATGTTTTTTGCCACTTGTCGTCAATGATAACGGCGGATGGGCGCAGACCCCGTTCATCCAGGGTGTCGCTCATTTGCCGGTAACAAGTTTGCGAGGCGGCGTCAAACGGGCTGCCAAATCCCTTAGCGACTGCCTGCTCCTTCCAACCGCAGAAAAACGGGCCTTTCCACCAAAGCGGGCGCTCGTCGGTAAAGGTGCGCGCAAGACCGCGGTCATAATGCCACCGCGCATAACGGCGCAGCGCTTCAAGGTCTGACGGAGCCGTAAGACCGATTACGGCTGGGCTTTCCCAGAAGCCGTTGACCTCCTGATACCCGCCAAAGTCCGCCCGCAGAAAAAAGCGGGAAATATCCGGTGCAAACGAGGCGCATTTATATGTCAGACCGTCAAATGAAGCATTTTCGGGCAGGGCGGCAACCCCTAAAAGGAAGCGCTCTTCGACACCCGCCATCCGGAAAGAAAACGCCGGCGGTGCAGGTGAAAAGCCGCCGGAAATACCGAGGTAAGTTTCCTCTGCCATTGTAAAAACGCGGTTTGAAGACCGCGCGTTGGCAAGGCCGAGCGGAGCGTAATAATCGGCGGTATCGTATCCGCTCCCGTAAAACCGCTCATTTCTGTCTCCTGCAAAGAAATCTATGCTGTCAACCGTCCCGCTTCCGTATAAGCGGACAACATAAGAGAAAAAAGACGGCGTCAGGTGAAAGACATACTCCTTCTTATCCCAGAGCGTGGATTTTCCCGTCCAGATTACGGTTATTTCATCGCCCTCTTTTTTGATGTCGGGCAGGCTTATGCCTGTCTCATCGTCATTTTGAAGGAGTGAACCCACGGATGAAACAGGATTCAGGCGGAAGAAAACTTCACCGTTTATGCCGACTGACAGCGTCCTGTCTTCAACCAAGGCGAAATAACAGAAATTATCCTTGTTAAAAGCAAAATAATTTTTGCATTCCGACAGGTTAATCATTTTTCTGCGCCCCTTCCGTTTTCTTTCTTTATTCCGCAGTTGCCTTTTGTCAAAAACACCGGTTTGTTGAAACAATTATACATCAAAACGCATATCTGTTTTATAAACGGCTCATATGCTGTTAAGGTAAGCGGTGAATTCAATTTCGTTTTCGCCGGTTCGCTCCGCCCTGATATATCCTTTGTGGTTTTCACATATTCCGCGGGCAACCGAGAGACCTATGCCGAATCCGCCGTTTTCAGATGTGCGGGCTTTATCGGCACGGTAAAAGCGGTCAAAGAGTTTCGGAAGGTCATCGTCGTTTATGCTGTCGCATTTGTTGGATGACCTGATAAGCACACCTTTTTTATGTTTTTTCATTGAGAAATTCACGGAACTGCCGTCGGACGCGTATTTAAGAGCATTATCAATAAGAATGGAAACAAGCTGCCTTACGGCATATTCGTCGCCGCTGAAACCAATGCCGTTTTCAATATTTGCGTTTATTGAATGCTGCTTCTGCGCGGCAAAATCGGCAAACGATTCAACTGTTTCGGAAACAACATCGCTTATGTTGAAATGCGAGGCGGTTATTTCACGCTCTTCATCGGATTTTGCCAGTGTAACAAGCGAATTGACAAGGTTTTTCAGCTTTTCGGTCTGCGCGACCGCTTTGTCAATCCATTTCTGTTTGCCTACTTCCATTTCAAGCACGCTGAGGCTTGTGTTTATTACGGTGATGGGCGTTTTCAATTCATGGCTCGCGTCGGTTATAAACTGCTTTTGCTTAAGGTCATTCTGAATTACGGGCTCCATTGCTCTGCGCGAAAGAACTACTATGATAATACTTATAAGCGCAATACAGAATACGGTAACAAGTATTGAAACAAAAAGAAGCGTTCTTGCGGAGTTCATTTCCTTATGGCAGTCAAGGAAAACGGCTGTATAAGAACCGTCGTCTTTTTTCTCAACCTTGAATTTATAACCGTCTTCGTATCCGAAACCTTCGCCGTGCTCAAAAGCGGTTTCGGCAAATTCGTCTGTGTCATCTTCTTCAACCGCGGCAATTTTATCAAGGTTGTATTCCGTTATTTCGCCGTCGGAGTCAATATCAATAACAAAAAAGCGGGTCTGAAAAACATTTTCCTTTTCAAACCGTCTCTCGTCTTTCGGCATAAAAGCCCTGCTTTCCGCGGGCTGAGCCGGCTCTCTCTTTTCGGGTTCGGGCAATCTGCCGTGGTTATGAATAATCGAATCAATGGTGCTGTTCATCTTTGAGTTTTCAGAAACAAAGTTCGCAATATTAACCCCGGCGCAGAGAAGAATCATAACCGAAGTAACCGTCGCTATAGAAATGAGGATGAACTTTTTGCGCAGTTTTTTAATCATTTTCAACCTCCAGAATATATCCGAGACCGCGGTTAGCGTGAATTGTAACCTTTGAGCCGAGATTGCCGAGTTTCTTCCTGAGATTTGAAATATGAACCCACACAACATTTATCTCGGCGTCGGAATCCCAGCCCCAGACTCTCTCCATTATCTTGTCGGCTGAAAGAACAGTTTTCGGAGAATGCATAAACAACTCCATAACCTGAAATTCTCTGCCGCTCAGGCGCACGGATTTGCCTGTGGAACACTCAAGAATATCACTAACGGGGTTTAATGTTATGTCGCCGTATGTCATAACCGACGGCTTGTATTCTTCACGCCGTCTGAGAATGGCGCGCACACGGCTGAGCAGTTCGTCCGTGTCAAAAGGTTTCGGCAGATAATCGTCCGCGCCGGTATCAAAGCCGGTTATTCTGTCATTTTTTTCCGCTTTGGCTGTAAGCATCATGATAGGGGTTCTGTTACCGTCTGAACGAAGGCGGCGCAGCACCTCTATACCGTCCATTTTAGGCATCATTATATCCAGAATTATCGCGTCATAATTGTCCGCTCCGGCATATTCATAAGCCGACAGACCGTCGTTGACGGTATCTACCGTAAACTGGTTCTTTTCAAAAAACACCGTAAGAGCCTCGGCAAGGTCGGGCTCGTCTTCGGCAACAAGCAAGCGCATCGTTATCACCTCTGCCTTTGATTATATAATACAATCCGGGCTAAATCAACAGTTAAGTCAGCCCGGATTTGTTTCAAAGCGTTTCTTTAATCTCGTATTTTCCGCAGGATATATTTAGGTTGCCGTTGCGGGTGCGGATTTCGTCTATGAATTCCTTCGGCACTTCAGCGCTCTTGAGAACTATAGTGTATTGAAGATCAAAAAGTGTGCCCATATTGGATGTTTTGACTTTTTCAAGTTTCGCTTTATCGGTGTATTTCTCAAACAGATCGTCAAACACACCGTCATAATCGAGGTTTTCGGGTATTGTGATTTTCAGCGTGCGAAGGGTATCTTCCCTGCCGCCGAAATTCACGGCGTTAAGAATAAGCATGCAGGCTGCGATGACAACAAACAGTATTACCGCCAGGGCTACATATCCCATACCTGTGGCAAGACCTATTGCCATTGCGAGGAAGATTGTTCCTATTTCTTTCGCCGTGCCCGGTGCCGAGCGGAACCGCACGAGCGAAAACGCTCCCGCCACCGCGACGCCTGCTCCGATGTTGCCGTTTACCAGCATTATTACCACTTCAACTATGGCGGGCAGGATTGCCAGTGTTACCGCAAAACTCTGTGAACAGCGGTTTCTGAACATATACACAAGGGCTGTCAGAATGCCGAGAACGATTGATACCGCCGTGCATACAAGAAAAGAACCGGGTGTAATTGTTCCGTTGATAATTGATGAAAAACCGAATAATGATTCAAGCACTTAAACGCATCTCCTTTTTTATAACCGCAGGGTTTGTTTTTTTGTTTAATATATGGTTTTTGTAGCAGGTTCCGTATTTGGAAAACGAAACGCTGTTTATTTTGAGTTTGCTCAAAGCTTCGCAAAGCCACAGCGGGCAGGCGCCGGGAATCTTTATTTCCATAAGAATAAGATTGTTGTCGAGTATCGGCTGTCCGTCATCGCCTTCGCTGAGGCTCAGGCGGTCAAGACGGTAACGCAGGTTTGTGTCAAATGTTATCCGCAGCTCCGGGTTTTCTGAACCCTGAAACGCCTCTCTGTCATATGCTATATATACCTTGGGCTTTGTGTGATAGAAATTCTGAAAATACTCTATCTCTCTGTTTATCTGACCGGAACAGGAGTTGTCCTTTATTCCACTGAGAAATGTTTTCGCAGAAGATTCTGTCATCGTGACTCTTCTTTTATAAACAACGCCTTCGTATTTCTTTTTGAGTTCCGCAAAAACTTTATCTTCCGGTCCGGGAACACCGTAACTTCTTACGCGCAGTTTTTCTTTATAAACCGGTTTTTCCAGCGACGCCCTTATCAGTCGGTAATCATCCGTGTCATAATAAATGTTACATAATGTATATGAACCGTAATCGTCCGGTCTGATATAAGGGGCAATCATTTCGGTAAATGTTTTATACTGTTCTTTTGTAAGAAAGTATTTTTTCTCATACCTTTGAAAACAGGTCTGAATCTGTCGGCTCATAAACGATGCCTCCTTTTCATTTGGTTCATCTGCAGTATAATCCCCGTTCCTAAAGAGAACCTAAAGAAAAAAAAGATTTATTCTTTAACTTCCCTTTAGGTTCGTGGTTTACAATGCAGTCAAATCAAAAAGCCGGTGTCAGCCGGCAAAGGAGGAAACATAAATGAAAACAAAAAATAAGATCCTGATATTAACAGTGGTTTTTTCCCTTATATGCACTGCTCTCGCGGGGTGTGCGGCAAAAACCGGGCTTGAAAGCAATAGCACCGCCGATTCCTCGGTCACACAGGCGGCAGCAGGCGAAGCGGATGAGAAGAACGCAGTGAAAATCACTCTCGGCGGCACTTCGGCAGAAATATCGGGCAGCGGAGCGGTAAACGAAAACGGAAACATAATAATAACCAAAGGCGGCACATATTCTTTAAGCGGCGAATTTACAGGCGGCGGCATAATCGTTAATGCAGATAATGAAAATGTTACCCTGATTCTCAGCGGAGCAAATATAACCTCGCAGGATTCCTCCGCAATCAATATTGTAAAAGCAAACAGCGTAACGCTTGCGGTCAAAGACGGCACTGAAAACACTCTGAGCGACGCTTCAGAATACAGCTTTGACAATGATTATTCGGATGAAGCGCAAGAGGAACCGAACGCCTGCGTGTTCTCAAAATCAGATCTGACAATAACAGGCAGCGGAAAACTCACCGTAAACGGCAATTATAAAAACGGAATAAAAAGCAAGGATATGCTGACTGTTAAAAACGCAAACATAACAATCAACTGCGAAAACAACGCCCTGACGGGCAATGACGGTGTAAATGTCAGCGAATCAACCCTCGTTATAACGGCAAAGGGTGACGGTATCCACTCAAACAGCAATGTTGAAATAAACTCCGGCACCCTGACAATCAAATCCGATGATGATGCGATTCACGCCGATAACAGCGTAACAATAAACGGCGGAACAATTGATGCTGATGCTCACGAGGGCATTGAAGGCACCCTCATCACAATCAACGACGGTTCAATCACAATTAACGCCGGCGATGACGGAATAAACGCGGCGCAAAAGGTTGACGGTGTAACACCTGCGGTTGAAATAAACGGCGGCGAAATCACAATTACAATGGGCGCGGGCGACACAGACGCCATTGATTCAAACGGCAACATAATCATCAACGGCGGCAAAATAAGCATTACCGGTCAGTCGGGGTTTGATTATGAAGGCAAGGCGGAACTCAACGGCGGTGAAGTTTATGTCAACGGCGAAAAGGTTACGGAACTTACCAATCAGTTCGGCGGCTCAATGCCCGGCGCAGGCGGAAAACCTTGGGGCGGTTTCGGCGGTCAGAACGGCGGAGGCTTCGGGGAAATACCCCGGGATGAAAACGGTAATTTCAAACGGGGCGGAGAAAGGGGCGAAATGCCTCAAGACAGTTCAACGCCTGTAACCGCGGAAGAATCTCAAATGTAAAAAACAGAGCACTAAAAAATGAAAGGATGTTTATTATGAAAAACAAATTCAAAGTTTTTTTATCATGCCTGCTTGCACTTATGCTGTTTTCATCGGCAGCAAGCCTGACGGCAGGCGCCGCGGATTATGACACGGCAAACGCCACCGGTTTTGTCTTTTCAGACAGCGGAATAACCGTTACCGAAGGCTCTTACACAGGTTATAAGGTTAAGGGAACAGCGCTTTCTGTAACGGACGCAGGCACTTATGTTGTTTCAGGCACGTGTTCGGGCGGAACAATTGTAGTCAAAAAGAATGTAACCGGCGTAACGCTGGTTCTCGACGGCCTTAATCTTTCGGCATCCGCCACGGCACCGATTACTTTCAACAAAGGCAGTCAGGCAACTTTAATTGCCAAAGACGGCACTGTAAGCACTCTCGCAGACGACAAATACAATAATGATGACATTTACACCGATATCGAACTCTATCCCGACATAGAAAACGCAGTAATCAAATGCAAAGACGGCTCAAATGTCACAATATGCGGCTCGGGCACCATCAATGTTAATTCTTACGGCAAAAACGGTATAAAAGGCGGATATGATCTCTATGAGGAAGACGATGACGGCAATGTTACCGATACTCTTCTGAGCACAGCTTCGCTTACAATTAAGGAAGTTACCCTGAATGTCAACGCCGCAGTCAATGACGGCATAAAGTCTGACAAAGAACTGAATATTCTTTCCGGCAATATTACGGTTTCCGCTGCCGATGACGCAGTAAAATGTGATTATGTGCTCAACATAGGCGCAAAAGGAACGGAAGGTCCCGCAATCAAAGTCACAAAAGCAAATGAAGGCATTGAAGCGGCTGTAGTGAATGTTTATTCAGGCAATGTTACGGTTAACGCAACCGATGACGGAATAAACGCCGCCAATTCAGACCTGACGAATTACAACTTCGGTTATAACCAATACGGCGGATATGTCTGTATCAACTGCACCAACGGCGACGGACTGGATTCAAACGGCACCTTGCTTCTTAAAGGCGGAACCCTTGAAGTTTACGGTCCCTCATCGGGTGACGGAGAACCGCTTGACGCCGAAAGCACAGTCACATTTGCGGGCGCAACAGTGCTCGCTGTCGGGCAGAATCAGATGAATCAGCCGCTTGTTTCGGACGGAGCCGCTTATGTGACATTCGGCGCTTCCGCATCGGGCAGACCCGGCGGCATTTTCTCAGGCGGTAACACTTCCGTTGTGACCGCAGGCAATACAATCAGCATAAAAGACTCATCCGGCAATACCCTTTATTCGGGCAAAGCCGTCAGAAACGCAAGTTATGTGATTTTCAGCAGCCCTGCGCTTGTAAACGGCAGCAGTTATACGCTTTATAACGGCAGTTCATCCTCTTCGACTTCATACGCCGCAAATTCAACATCGGGAAACAATCCCGGCGGAAACGGACCCGGAGGCAACCGTCCCGGAGAGGGCTATTCCGGTCAACAGCCCGGCGAAGGAGAAGATGCCGGCACGGATGACAGCGGCATAGGCAGCGTGCTCAACACAATACTGAACTTTTTCCGTTCGGTATGGGCATGGATTGTATCATTTGTCGCAAAAATAATTGCTTTGTTCTGATACGGATATATCAATATACAACTTCAGATAAAAGCGAAACTCCTTTGTTGCGTAAAAAACAACAAAGGAGTTTTTTATGAGTATTAAATAATTTCCTGTTCCCGATTGGCTTTATTCAAAATCATCCGGCGAAAAATCGCCCTGTTTTTGCGCCAGACCGATATACTCGAAGCCTTTTGCCCGTCCGTTATACCATAAGCGCCAGATGTTTTTCTCGCTGTCATACAGTGCCGTAGGCTTATAGCAGGAATCCGCGTCCCATTCGCCCTCGGATGGTGAAACCAGAGGGTTGAGCCTGCAGCGGCGAAAGCCCGACACACCGTCATCGGAACAAGCTGCGCAGACGCACGCCGTGTGAATATCACGGTAGCCTATATAAAATATGATATATCCCAATACCGGGTGCCTGATTACCTGACAGCCGCCTATGCGGTTCTGTTCATAGTCCTTGCGCTCGTTTTTCTCCAGAATGGGATTAAGCGGAGATTTTTCCCATTTAATTCCGTCCTTGCTTTCGGCATAGCACAGCACATTCGGTTCATAGGTTTCGCCTGCGCTGAACCACATTCTGTAAACACCGTCTTCGTAAAGAACGCAGGGGTTCATAACCGATTCGCCCTCAAACGGCGCTTCGGGCAGAATAACGGGTTCTGCGCATACACGCTTGAAATCAAGCCCGTTTTCGCTCTGCGCAAAGCCGATGTAACTGTTGCCGTTAGCCTGCCCGGTGAACCACATCTTATAAGTGTCGCCGACACGCAGAACACAGTTGCGGTTCACCATCTGCTCCCAACCGGCGGATTCATCCGGCGCAAGCGTCACACGGGGAGCGCTCCACTTAACGCCGTCATCGGAAAATGAGACAGACAGCGTATTGTCTTTTCGGGTGGAAACATCCATGCGAAATGTGCCGTCAGGCAGTTTTGCAACATAAGGGTCAAAAAGCGTGCCCGTTTCCCTGTTGCCGAAAACAGGATTGTTTTTGTGTTTGACAAACATTGTGTTTTTTCCTCTGTCGGCATAGAAACCCGCCGTAATCATTTTTGCTTCATAACGGTTTATGCGGCTGTTACCGAAAACTTACCAAGAGTAAATGTGTTTATTCCGTTATCTTACAGCGCGGTAAATCTCAACAATAATGTTGTAAAGTTTTGTTCCGCGCAGGAACATAATAAACCTTTCCAGAAGGCTCGGAGTGTGCTCTTCGGCGTTAAAGTTAAGCGGCTGTGTTCCGTCGTCAATAATAAGCGCCTGTGTCAGGCAGATTCCGCCTTCGCCTAAAATTTCGGCTCTGATATATTTGAATTTTTCGCTGCCCTTGACGGTGTCAAGGTCCAGAACAATGGGGTCGTCGCCGGCTTCACATTTCATAATAACTTTTCCGTCGGCAATCCACTGTAATTCCTTTGCGTTTTCAACCGTGACAGTGACCTTGTGCCCTTCGGTTTCAACGCTGTTGAACATCGGGTAGGGGATGCCTTTGCCTCTCACGTCAATATCCTCTTTGGGGCCTATCTCATAAACATCATTGCCGGGCAGGCATTTTGACACGCAGAAAAAAGCGCCCGATTGCATGGTCTTTTTGACCTCTTCCTGTGTGTTCTCTTTCATCATAAACACGCTGAAAGAACTGTCACAGTTTAAAAGGGAGTGCGCGTCTGTGTTGCTGAAGCCGATAACCGTTCTGCCGTAGGGCAGGCAATACATAAGAAGCTGATCCCACAGCACTCTGTCGTAGCGGGTTACGGAATTTACCTCGTTGAGCGCTTCTATGCCGAGGCAGCTTTTATATTTCAGCAAAAGATTGCCGAAAAAGCTGACTGTTTCGGGGTCTGTAACAATCTCCGGATGCTCGTTGGAGTCAAGCACATCGCCGGGGTGGTTGATATGAGAAAGCGCGCCGTTGTCTACAACAAATCTCAAGGCGTTTTCAATGCCGGCTTCGTTTTCACCCACATAACTGGAAGGATTCAGCAGATTGTTCCCGGGGTAATATCCCGCCATTCCGTTGCCCACATCGCTCGGCAGGAAATATCCGTTGACGTGGTTTTTCGAGAGAGTGAGATGATTAAGCTCATTCGCGCCGGTTACGCAGGTCATACCGTAACCTCTGTTGTCATAGGTGCCGGAAGTGATTGCCTCATACTCTTCATCGGAGAGAACACTCAGCTTGTTGCCCAAAAAATACTGGTACCAGTAAGGAGTAACGAGCTTAGGCTTTTTGTTCCACTCAACACCGGTAACGGCGTGGTCGCTGAAAGCAACAAAATTATAGCCGAGAGAATAATATTCCTTTACCATTGTCGGCAGGTCCTCGTCGGCGTCACTCCAGGTTGTATGTGTATGAAGAACGCCCCTGTATGCGCCCCAGGCGTTATCTCCGCTCCATACAACATCCTCATACGGCGATACTATGGTATAATCTGTTGCCGCCGAAGTCATAAATCCGCCGCACACGCCGCACAGCATAATTACGCTGATAATTACGCATAAAAGTTTTTTCATAAAAAGTTCTCCTTTGCAAATCCCGGTTTATCGGGTTTATTATACTGTAATTCGTCCCTTGTTTTGAGATTATAATTATTCATTGCTTTAATACTATCATATTGCGGGTTCAATGTCAAAGAAAAGAGCCGCTGAAAATATTTTTATATAAAAACTATTGCCTTTAATGCAGTAATATGATAAAGTTTAAACAGGTATTTTATTTCTTCGGTTTTCAGGGAGGAAATGTTTATGAAAACAGGCAAAAGGCTTTTATCAATTCTGCTCAGCGTTCTTCTGCTTTTCGGCACTGTTGCGATCGGCGGCGTTATTGGTTCGGCTGATGTTTTTTTGCCCGTGCCGGATATTACTTACGGCGCGGATTATGACGGCGGCCCGATAGTCCTTTCCGAAAACAAAACAATAAAACTTGACGGCGTCACCATTGAGGGCACGGATGAATATTCCAGCCCGATAACCATTGAGCCGGGCGTGACTGTAAACATTATTCTTTCGGGCGAAAACACGCTTACCGCAAAGTCGGATAAATACTCCGCGGGTATCTATGTCAAGCGTGACAATTCCGACCCGGACAACCCCGTTGACGCCGTTCTGAACATTTACGGCGAGGAGGGCGGCAAGCTCACCGTAACCGGCGGTAATTTCGGCGCAGCCATAGGCGGAGTGCGAACAGGCGGAATCAACACGGGAATACCCGGCATAATAAACATTTATTCCGGCGAAATTTACGCGCAAGGCGGTGCAGATGCCGCGGCTATTGGAGCAGGCAGAAGTTCAAACGGCAACGAAATCAACATTTACGGCGGCGACATAACAGCTCTTGCCGGCTCAAGTGGCGCAGGCATAGGCACGGGTTACGCCACCTCCGGCGGAGCAAGCGACAAGGCAGGCAGTTATTCTGCAGGCATAATCAACATCACCGGCGGCACCGTCAGGGCTGCGGCAGGCAAATTCAAAGACGGCTTCAGCTTTGATGATTTTGATATAGATAATACCGAATATTTCTTTGAAAACTGCTATGAAGCAAACGGCTACGGTGCCGGTATAGGCGGCGGTTACGGCGCAAACGGCTGCACGGTAACCATCGGCGGCGACGCGGATGTTACGGC
Source organism: Clostridia bacterium (assembly GCA_017428625.1). Classification (GTDB taxonomy): domain Bacteria; phylum Bacillota; class Clostridia; order Oscillospirales; family Acutalibacteraceae; genus CAG-177. The sequence goes on along the minus strand of JAFRQM010000023.1, from coordinate 1,505 downwards.
AATCGGCTCCTGCGGCGGCGCGGGTATAGGCGCCGGCAGAGGAACTTATAAAGACTCAAATTATGACGAAAACTGCACGCCCTATGATATAACCATAGAAGGCAACGCAAAGGTTGTTGCCGCAGCGCCCGATGACACAAGAAACACTCTGGGCGGCGGTGCCGGAATAGGCGGCGGCAGAGGGTTCAACGACGGCGGCTCAATAAAAATACTTGACAATGCCGATGTTACCGCCGTGGCTTCGCCTTATGCGGCGGCAATCGGCGGAAGCTGGGAGGTTGTTCGCAGTGTTGACATCGAAGACCCCTCGCTGATTGCAAGACCCGACACCCTTGAAATCGCCCCGACGGCAACGGTCAGAGCAATATCCGACGGTTTTACGGATGCCATAGGTTATCCTGTCGGCTCCGTTATCCAATACGGCACCTATCCGCAGAGCGGGGTAACGGATGAAACAACTGTTGCCGCGCTGAATGAAAAGCTCACGGACGACGGCTGGGTAAGCTACGGCTATTACAGCGGCACGAATACATGGGATGACGGTCAGATGACAGCGGGCGACTGGATGAAGTATCAGGATGTTGCCCTTGACGGAGTCAGATACAGAGCGGTTACATTTGACAGCTACAGACCCTATGTTACGGGTTGCACTTCGTCATCAAACAACCAATCATCCAACGGATATTCGACCGGCACAACTTATTGGTTTAAGTTTGAGCCCATAGAGTGGAAGGTTTTCGACCCCGACAGCGGCTTTATCGTTTGCGCCTGTGCAATAGACTCTCAGGCATATAATAATTATATTTGGAATGCAGACGGTGAATATTACGGCAATGACGAGAAGACCTACAGAGCAAATGATTACGCCAACAGCAGCATAAGGACCTGGCTTAACAACGATTTTATAAACACGGCTTTCTCATCCTCCCAGCAGGAAAACATCAAAGTAACCGAGCTTAACAATTCCTGCCCTTATGACAGCAATTATGATTCCGAGACTACCTCCGACAAAATCTTCCTTCTCTCATATAACGAAGTAACAAACAGCGAATACGGTTTTAATTCGGATGCCGAATCAAGCGATACCGCAAGGCAGAGATCTTCATCAGACTATGCAAAATGTCAGGGAATATACAAGAATTCCGCAGGGAATTCTTCCTGGTGGCTGCGCTCGCCCGTTAATAATTCCCATATTGCGTGCGATGTGGACAATGACGGCTGCGCGGACTATTACAGCATTGTCAATTTCACTAATTACGGTGTGGTTCCGGCTTTAAAACTACAAAATCTGGAATCCGACCCGACGGGAGTACCGGTCATAGTTAAGCCGGAAATGACGGTAACCGTCACCCCGGAAAATCCTGTTTCCGACGGATCTTTCACATTGACCGTCAATTTACCCGATGATGCGGCGGGCAATGTCATAATCAGATTCAACGAGGTCGATTTGCTCGGTTACATTCAACTTGCAAACGGCAATTCGCAGGATTTTAACTGCCTGCAAT
>JAFRQM010000022.1 GCA_017428625.1 Clostridia bacterium | reverse complement strand
TGATTATGGTGGGGAAGGCGGACTTCACAATTATTCAAAATCCACGGACGGAACATATCTTGGCAGGACCGGTTATACTGCAACCGGAAACTGGAACACAAAAGCCGACGGCACAGGAATTAGTGTTAGCCAGTATACAGCATTTAGTTCTTTGAATACTCTTGCATCGGCATTGGGCAAAAATGTCACAAATGGGAACGCCTCAGTAAATCTGTATCCTGAATGGACAATTAATACTTATACCGTCTCATATAATGCAAACGGTGGTTCGGGTGCGCCAGCAAGTCAATCAAAAATCTACGGCACAAATCTAACGCTTACATCATCAAAACCCACACGCACAAATTACACTTTCAAGAACTGGAACACGAAAGCGGACGGCTCGGGCACATCATATATTTCCGGCGGAACATATTCCACAAATGCTGCAGTTACTCTTTATGCACAGTGGATGCTCAATTCATATACCTTGAGTTACAACACCAACGGTGGCATAGGCACTCCAGCAAGCCAAACTGGAAACGGCAGCATCACACTTTCAAGCACAAAGCCCACAAAAAGCGGTTATACATTCCAGGGTTGGGCAACAAGCGCAAGTGCAACTTCTGCTCAATATCAACCTGGCGCAACATTTAACCTGGCAACAAACACAACACTTTATGCCGTCTGGAAACAAGACCCGGTTACTCCAACTACATTCACTTTAACTTATGATGCTAACAACGGCACCGGAGCACCTGCCAGTCAGACTGGGAACGACCAAATCACACTTTCAACTGCAAAACCCTCAAGAAGCGGCTATACATTCCTCGGATGGGCAACAAGCGCAAATGCGACCTCGGCACAGTATCAGCCGGGTGCAACATTTAACCTGACAGCGAACACAACGCTTTATGCTGTTTGGCAGAAGAATGATATGCCCGTTACTCCCTCAAACCCCACCGCTTCTGCCAAACTCAAAGTCAAATCATCAACCACAGTTGACTACCGTTCAAAGGTCAACATCACGGCAATGGCAAGCGGTGTTCCCGACGGATATGTGCTTGCAATCTATGAGGGTAAAGTTTTAAAAGAAAAGGGCACAAAAGATAAGGTTACTTATACACCTGTTGACGGCAGCGGAAAACCCGTTGAACTCACCGGCGACAAAACGTTCACAGTAAAAGTCATTGACGCAAAGGGCAATGTTCAGAAGGACGGCAACGGCAAAGACCTGACTGCAAAGGTTGAAATCAAAGTGAAATCCGGTTTCTTTGACAAGTTGATTGCGTTCTTCAAAGGTCTGTTCGGACTGTTACCCACGGTTGATATTAAGCCGTAAACCAACCCACTTCTGTCATTCCAAGGCGCTTTGCGCCGAAGAATCTCAATAAAATACAGCAAAGCACACGAGATCCTTCGCTGCGCTCAGGATAGACAGTTAGTTTTTCACTCGTTCAGATTATCATTACTCGTTGTTGTCTCCCAACATATGGGAGGTGGCTTGCGAGCGAAGCGAGTAAGACGAAAGGGTTAGCCTCCCTCTTGAGGGAGGTGGCACCAAAGGTGACGGAAGGAGTAAACCCTTCAGTCGCATAAATGCGACAGCTCCCCTATAAGGGGAGACCAAAACGAATAATTGATTAAAAGCGGCGGGGTGTTGTCACCCCGCCCTACTTATTTGGATGTTAGATATTTGATGTTGGATTTCAGACGGGGTTGTGGGAAACGGTGTAGGAAATGCAGATATGCGATAAGGAGAGTTTACGGGTTATTGTGATTTTGCGGGAAATTGTCGGCGGGCAACCCCTTCCGTCTCGAGTTAGGCGGTAGGTAGTAGGAAATAGTAGGTAAAAAATATGGAGTGGACGGCAGATATTCAGGGAGCAGATAGAATGGAACCACCTCATCCACCGCAAGCGGTCCCCCTTCCCCTCGAGGGGAAGGCAAGAAGCGGGTGGTTGCTAACCGCCCTTACTTCCTAACGCCTGACGCCTAACCCCTAACTCCTAATGCCTTATGCCTAAAAAAGCGGCTCACGGAAAACTCCGCGAGCCGGTGAAACTTCATTATTATTTCTTGCCCTTGATGATGTCGTCGAGCATCTCATAGAACTGAGCGGCGTCTGCCGGTGTTGATTCGGCTACGGGTTTAGCCTCGGCAACAGGCTCCGCTTTGCTTTCGTTCTTGATTGAGGGAATAGCCACCGATGCGCCGAAACTGGGAATTGAAGCGGCAGGCGACGCTGCGGGAGCCGCGGGAGCAACGGGACCTTCTGAAGGAACTTTATCTACTGGAGCGGGAGCGTCAGCTTTGAAACTGTCAAAAACACCCGTGCCGCTGTTTGTGTTGCCTTTTTCAAAGCCTGTTGCAATAACGGTGATAATCATTTCATCGTCAAGGTCGGGATCAAACGCGATACCCCATGTGATGTTGGCGTCGGGATGCGCTTCTCTGGTAATGATTTCAGCCGCAAGTTCAACCTCTTCAAGGTCAACATTGGAGGATGCGGTAATGCTGATGATAACACCGCGCGCACCACTGATGCTTGTTTCAAGCAGCGGGCTGGAGACTGCCATCTGCGCGGCAACCTCTGCCTTGTCTTTGCCTTTTGCTCTGCCGACGCCCATATGAGCGAGACCTGCGTCTTTCATTACGCTTGAAACATCGGCGAAGTCGAGGTTGATAAAGCCGGGAACCTTGATAAGTTCCGAAATACTCTTAACACCCTGAAGCAGAACTTCGTCTGCCTCCGCGAATGCTTCGGCAATGGTCTTTTTCTTCTCATCGCGGGAATGAAGCCTGTCGTTGGGAATAACAATAAGGCTGTCAACATGCTCCGCGAGAGCGTCAACGCCCTCTTGAGCGAGTTTTGCTCTTCTGGGACCTTCAAACTTAAATGGCTTTGTAACAACGCCTACGGTAAGGCAGCCTTCTTCTTTGGCAACCTGAGCGATAATCGGAGCAGCGCCTGTGCCTGTTCCGCCGCCCATACCTGCTGTAATGAATACCATATCGGTGCCTTTGAGGGCGTCGGCGATGACATCGCGGCTTTCTTCCGCCGCTTTTGCGCCCATTTCGGGCTTGCCGCCCGCGCCCATACCGTGCGTGGTTTTTTCACCTATCTGAATTTTGTGAGTTGCCTGTGAATGAACAAGAACCTGCTTGTCGGTGTTTACGGCGATAAATTCAGCGCCGAGAATGCCGGAAGCTATCATACGGTTTACCGCGTTTCCGCCGCCGCCGCCTACACCTATGACTTTTATCTGAACCGTGCTTTCAAAGTCATTGTCGATTTCGAATGCCATACTCTGTGACCTCCATAATTATTTTTGGATATACTTTTGCATTTTATAACAGAATAATATTATCATACACTTATAAAAAATACAAGAACAAATTGTAAATAATTTGATGATAATTCGCTTAAAAACGGCACATTTTGTGGTTTTTTTGCCTAAAATGCGTTTTTTTAACTATTCGGCGTCTTCAACATAGGTCTGGTAATATGAGCGGCTGTTTTCTTCATTTGCTTCGCTTTCTTCTTCACCGCCGTCTTGCTGACCTTCCTCTGTTATTATTTCGCCGTTTTCATCCGTCTGAGGTTCGGGTGTTTCCTCTTTTGTTCCGTCATCAAAAAAGTCAGGCTCAAAATAGGCTTTTTTTGCTATGCTTAAATCCATTGTGCCTTTTTCTATAGTGCTGATTTTATTTTCCTGTTCGATGACCTGCGCGCCGAGTTCTATTTTGCCGGCTAAATCGGAAGCGTCACCGAGTTTCATCATAATTCTGCCGTCATAGACTATGCGTATATCGTTGGGGTCTGTCAGGTCAACATAATCGATTTTGTCAAATATTTTTTCATCTTCAAGTTCGGCGATTATTTCAAGAATGCTGTCGATGAGTTTTTCGTGCCTGTCAATGCCCGCGTCATCCTTGTCGGGAACAAAGGAGAGAATTTCGCCTTTCTCTCTGCTTTTGGGTTCCGGCGTTTTGAAAACAACCGCCGTTTCCGGAATATAGCCGAAGGTTTTCATTATTCTCAGATTCGCGTCAAGAAGAAGGTAGGTTCTGTCACCCGGCAGTTCGAGCGCCACCTTTTCGGTTGCCGTCTCGCCCGTTATTGTGATTGTGTCGGGCAGTTCGCGTGTTATTACGGTGTCTGTGAGATATGGCAGTTTTGATTCCATAACCTGCGCCGCTTTTTCAAAATCGGCAAAAATCAGGTTGTCACCGACTTTAATCGGGCAGGCGTCGTAAAGTTCGGCGTTTGTGTAAGGCATATGCCCGCGCAGATGGATTGTTTTGACTTTGAACAAGCCGAAAACAACAAGAGGAGCTGCTATGAGAGCAATGACAAGCAAGAACCCGGCAGCAACAATAAGCTTGCGGATTCTTTTTCTGCGTCTGTTTCTTTTTCTTCTCGCCTGCCGTTCTTTCTCGGTCTGAACCGTGCGGCCGTTTTCGTCGTATTGCATTAAGCGGTTACCTGTATGATTATTTTACGGTTTCGCAAAGGGCGGCGTAAATACGCTCTGACGCGTCTGTTACCGCCATAGCTTTCGCGTTATTGCCTGTTTCTTCAAGTTTTTCACGGTCCGAGAGCATTTCTTCGACCGCTTTTATGAGTGACTCGGGGGTAAGATTTTTTTCTTCGATAATTACCGCCGCCCCCCTGTTGACGAGTGCCATAGCGTTGTGATACTGGTGGTTTTCGGCAACATATGGGGAAGGGATAAGTATTGAAGGCTTGCCGAGCGCCTGAATTTCGCTTAAAGAACTGGCGCCGGCACGGCAGATAACGAGATCTGCGGCGGGCAGGCACTTCGGGATGTCGATATATTCCGTTACGGTTATGTGCCTTTTGTTTTCAAGATTGACGCCGTCAGCCTTCAGTTTTTCGGCAAAGCCCGTGCCGCCTTTGCCAGTAGCGTGCATAAAGTAACAGTCAGCCGCCTTGTATTTTTCTTTAATCATACCGTAAACGGCTTCATTTACGGGTCTTGCTCCGAGACTGCCGCCCATTGAAAGCACAAGCGGTCTTTCATCCAGACCGAGCGCTTTTCTGCTCTCTTCACGCGAGGTTTTAAGCAAATCGCCCCTTATCGGCAAACCGGTAACAACGGGAGAATTTTTCGGTTCAAGATATTTTTCGGCGTCGCCGGCGGTGAGCATAACTCTGTCAACAACCTTTGCGAGCGCCTTGTTTGTAACGCCGGGAAAGGCGTTCTGTTCATGAATCGCCGTAGGCACTCCGAGTTTTGCAGCCACGCGAAGAACGGGGCCGCTGACATAGCCGCCGAAGCCGACAACCAAATCCGGCTTGAAATCTTTTATAATCTTTTTTGCCTGCCCCGTTGAACGGAGAAGGTAAATAACTGTTCTGATATTGTGAAAGACAGCCGCGGGAGTGAAACTTCTGCGGAAACCGCTGATTGTGATGTTGCGCAGTTCAAAGCCCGCCTGAGGCACAAGGGTTGCTTCCATCTTCTTTTTTGTGCCGACGAAAACTATCTGCGCGCCCTCGCAGTTGTCTCTGATATAGCCTGCCACGGCAAGAGCGGGGTTGATATGCCCGCCTGTTCCGCCCGCGGCAATAAGTATTCTTTTGCCGTCAAGACTGCTCATTGATTATTATCTCCTTTGCGGGTTTTTTCTCAATGCCCCTTGAGACCGAAAGTATCATACCCATTTCAGCCAGAAGCATAAGCATGGCGCTGCCCCCGTAACTGAAGAACGGCAGGCTTATGCCGGTGTTGGGAACGGTGCCCGTAACAACAGCCATATTCAGCCCCGCCTCGAGACCTATCTGAAAACTTATGCCGAGCGTGAGCAGAGAGGCAAAACGGCTTCTGCATTTAAGTGCTATGTGTATGCCTCTTATGACAAGAAGCAGGAACAGAATCATAATAATCAGAGCCCTTATAAAGCCGAGTTCTTCGCATACTATGGCATAAATAAAATCGTTCTGCGGTTCGGGAAGATAAAGGTGCTTCTGGTTGGATTTGCCGAAGCCCATGCCGAAAAGGCCGCCCGAGCCTATAGCATAGAGCGACTGCAGAATCTGCCAGCCCTCGCCCTGCGTCTCAGACGCGGTGAGTTCCTCATTGTGAAGAAGTTTCTGCCAGACTTCAATGCGCTCGCCCATATAATCTTTTAAGTAACCCGACGCCACGGCAATTACGCCGAACACGACAATTCCCGCGAAGCCCAGAGCGAAAATCTGCATTTTTGAGCCGCCGAGGAATATCATAATGACGCCTATGGCTAGAATAAGAATTGTGCCGGACAAGTGATTTTCGGCATAAACAAGCCCTGCTGTTACGGCTATTACACCGAGGTGCGGCAGGGTTGCCCACCAGTTTGCCTCAACCAGTCTGCGCCTTTTATCCATACTCCAGGCGCAATACATTATCAGCGCGATTTTAGCAAATTCAGACGGTTGAAAGGTGCCGAAAAGCGGAACTTCAATCCAGCGTTTGAAATCCTCTTTGCCGGGTATTATTTTCGGGTTTATAAGAACATATATAAGCAGAAGACCCGCAAAAACAAGGGCGAGAAAAGCGGCGTCTTCAAAAACATCATAGCGTATGTGCGAAATTATAAACATAACAACAAGGCTTACCGCCGTGTAAAGCAACTGCCTTTTGAAGTAGTGGTAAGGGTCGCCCCTTTCATACCATGAATAAACATAACTCGCCGAGAACATCATAACGATGCCGACGGTGAGAATAATCATAAGCAGAGCAAGAAAAACTCCGTCAAACCCGCCCGTCGCGAAGTAGTATTTAAGACTGCCGCGCCAGCGGAATATTCTGAAACGGTTATCTCTTATTTCACTTGCCTTCAACGGAGTTCACCTCCCTTTCGCTTAAAGATTTCAGCCGGCAAAACCGCCGGATTTCATAAGAACAAACGCGAGCGCTCCGCCGAGCGCGTTGATTATTGAGAACACGGCGACGATTTTTTTCTCGCTCCAGCCGCTCATCTCAAAGTGATGGTGGATGGGAGCCATTTTGAATATTCGTTTGCCGTGAGTGATTTTGAAGTAACCTATCTGTATTACATCCGACGCGCCTTCAATTACATAGATAAGACCCGTGAGGATAAGGATTACCGGGCAATCAATGGCGTAGGCGAGAGCGATTACCATACCGCCGAGAAACAGCGAGCCCGTGTCGCCCATAAAGACTTTGGCTGGGTTGTGATTCCAGACAAGGAAGCCTACGCAAGCGCCGCCCAGAGCCGCCGAAAGCATTGTGAAGCCGAACAGACCGCGGAGCGCCGCTATTGCCGCCATCGCTATTGTGAAGGTGAGCGTGACGCTTGTGCAAAGCCCGTCTATGCCGTCGGTGAAGTTGACGGCGTTAATTGCGCCATACATAATGATTATGCCGAAAACCCACCACAGAAAGCCGAAATCAATGCTGCCCGCAAAGGGGATAAACATAGCGGTGTCATGGCTTCTGCCAAGCCATATGCTGACAAGATAGGCTATGCACACAAGCATCTGCGCGGCTGTTTTCTGCTTTATTGTAAGGCCCAGATTGCGTTTTTTGACAACTTTGATATAGTCATCGACAAAGCCGATGAAGCCGAAAGACAGCGCCATAATAAGCCCTGCCCAGAATTTTGATTTGAGTTCGGATGTTATGAATTGACCGCCCGCGCCGATAATCGAACCGCCGAGAATTTTGTCGGTGGCAAGGGTGATTATAACCGCGAGCACGGTGCCGGCAATAAACATTATGCCGCCCATTGTCGGAGTTCCCTGTTTCTTTTTATGCCAGACGGGACCGTCTTCGGTAAGAATGGTCTGACCGAATTTAAGTTTGTGAAGCCACGGAATTACCGCAAAACCGAGCACCGCCGTTACTGCCGCTCCGAGAAGCGCAGCGGTTATTACAGCCAATACTGTGTTCAATTCAACTCATCCTCTCAAGATAGTCATAAAGATTCTGTATTATTTCTTCCAGTTTCATAGCGCGGCTCGCCTTGAAGAGAAGTGCGTCGCCCGTCCTGACCGTATTTCTGAGATATTCGCAGGCATCGTTTTTATCTGTGAAGTGCCGGACTTCACTTATTCCGCCTTTTCTGCCTTCGTCGGCTATATACTGCGATTCCGAGCCGCAGCAGACGAGAACATCCACATCGCTGTTTGACGCGGCAACGCCCACCTCACGGTGCGCCTGCTCGCTTAAACCGCCGAGTTCCTTCATATCGCCGAGAACCGCTATTCTTCTCTGCGCCTCAATACCTCTGAGAACTTCGAGAGCCGCTCTCTGCGAGTCGGGGCTGGCGTTGTAGCAGTCCTCAATAACCGTAACGCCGCCTTTACGCACTATGCGCTGACGCATACCCGAAGGCACATAATCAAGAAGAGCCTTCGCCGCGTCTGTCGCCTCAATGCCGAGCACAATGCCCGCGCTTATGGCGGCAAGAGCGTCATATATGCTGTGCTTGCCCGAAAGCGGAAGAGTCACCCTCTGCGTGCCGCCCGCGAACTCAACGGTGAAGCTTGTTTCATCGCTGCCGAGTTCAATGTCAAGCGCCTTTGTGTTGCAGACGGGGCTGTCAATGCCGAAATAGATAAGCGGATGCGTCATATCTTGATATGCCGAGAGCAGGTCGTCGTCGCCGTTGAGAATAAGGTTGGCGTTGGGCTTCATACTCTCGATTATTTCAAGTTTCGCTCTGAGAATATTTTCACGCGAGCCTAAATTTTCAATATGAGACACGCCGATGTTGGTAATTATTGCAATGGAGGGCTTTACAGCCGCCGTTATGCGCGAAATTTCGCCGAAATTGCTCATACCCATTTCGATTACAGCCGCTTCATAGGTGCTGTCAAGCCTGAAAAGAGTGAGCGGAACACCTATCTCATTATTGAGGTTGCCTTCGTTTTTAAGCGTCTTGAACCTGCTTGACAAAACGAAATGCGTCATATCTTTTGTGGTTGTTTTGCCGACGCTGCCGGTGATGCCGACAACCGGAATATGAAATTTTCTTCTGTAATAGCCCGCTAAATCAAGCAGAGCCTGACGGGTGCTTTTAACGATTAACTGCTGTTTGCCGAGCCCGCAGTTTTTCTCCACAACCACGGCCACCGCCCCTTTTTCAAGAGCGGTCGCGGCAAAATCGTGCCCGTCGAAATTTTCACCTTTTATAGCTATAAAAAGGCAGCCCGCACATATTTGTCTTGTATCGGTGCAAACCTCCGTAATAATTCCGTCAATCTGCGGCGCCGACCCTATTGCGACGGCAGCCTCTCTGACAGTCATCTTTTCCATACCAACACCCTATTAATATAATAATTATTGAAAAATCATATTTTCAATATCTCTCTGACAATTTCTCTTTCATCATAATGGATTTTTTCCGTGCCTAATATCTGATAATCCTCGTGGCCTTTGCCCGCGAGAACAACCACATCGCCCGCCTTAGCCTTTGAGAGCGCGAGTGCCGTGGCTTTTTTTCTGTTTGCCTCAACATACTTTCTGCCCTGACCCATACCTTCGAGGATGTCTTCGATTATCAGGTCGGGGTTTTCGGTTCTGGGGTTGTCTGATGTGACAACGGGAATGTCGGCGTATTCGGCAACTATGGCGCCCATAAGCGGGCGTTTTGTTCTGTCACGGTCTCCTCCGCAGCCGAACAGGCAGATTATTCTGCCCTGCACCGTTTCGCGAAGGGAGGTGAGAACATTTTTAAGCCCGTCGGGAGTGTGAGCATAGTCAATAATCACGGTATAATCCGTGCCTGTGGGAACAACTTCCATTCTGCCCTTGACGCCTTTGCACTGCGCTATGCTGTCAAGCACTTTGCCGAAATCAACGCCGAGTTCTTTCGCGCAAACCGCCGCCGCCATTGAGTTGTATGCCGAAAATCTGCCGGGAATGCCGAAATGAACCCTGCCGATTATGCCGTCACCCACAAGTTCATATTCGACGCAGTCGCTTTTGAGGCGGATGTTTTTAGCCGAATAACTGGATTCGTCTTTGAGCGCGGAATATGTTATTCTGCGGCAGTCAAGCCCTTCGAGAATATAATCGCATTCCGGGTCGTCGTAGTTGACTATGGCTATATCCGTTTTTGAGAAAAGGCTCTTTTTTGCCGCTTTGTAGTTTTCAAACGAGCCGTGATAATCAAGGTGATCCTGCGTAAGGTTGGTGAACACGGCGGCTCTGAAATGAATCGCGTCAACACGCCTCTGGTCAAGCGCCTGTGACGAAACCTCCATAAAACAGTATTCGCACCCCTCCTGCACCATTTCATCAAGCAGCGAGAAAAGTTCATAAGGGTCGGGAGTAGTCAGCGCGGCGGGATATTCCCTGCCGCCTACCATATTTTTAACCGTGCCGAGCAGACCGGTTTTGTAACCCGCGAGGTCAAAAATCTCTTTGAGAACAAAGCAGGTAGTGGTTTTGCCGTTTGTGCCCGTAACGCCCACCACATCGAGTTTTTCGGCGGGGTTGCCGAAAAAGGCGGAGCAGAGAAGAGAATAGGCGCTTCTTGTGTTTTCAAAAAGAATCTGCTTTTCAATGCCGAGGTCGCGTTCAACAACAACTGCAGCAGCCCCTTTGCCGAGCGCTTCAAGAGCCGCCGAATGACCGTCGAATTTAGCGCCTTTTATACACACAAAAAGGCAACCGGGTTTAACCTTTCTTGAATCGTCGGTTATAAAGTTGATTTCTTCATCGCTTGTGTAGCCGCCGCACACAAGCCCTTCGAGAATTGTTCTGAGTTTCATAAAATGCCTCCGTAAATCAACCGAAATCGGCAACGCCTGAATTTGTTTTGAAATAAACTTTGATGACCGTTCCTTTGCTGACCTGCGTGCCTGCGGCGATACTCTGCGAATATGAAACAAGTTCGTTTTTATTCGTTGAGGAGTTGTAGGAAACGGTTGCGTTGAGACCGACGCTTCTTGCTACGGCCTGCACGTCATATATCGAATAGCCTGAAAAATCGGGCACTTCGGTTGTGGCTTTTTCGGCGTCTGTCTGCGTGTATAGCACGACATAGCCGTTTCTGGGAATAATCACCCCGTAAGGCGGCATCTGCGATGTGACTTTGTCGCCGTCGCCTACGGTTTCAACCGTGTAGCCCGCCTCATTGAGATCTATTACGGCGGACCTTAAGTCGGTGCCTGCGTAGTTGAGCATAGGGGTGTCAAGTTCGGCGCGTTCCTCTGCGCTGTATTGGGGCTCAACATTCATATAAGTCAGGGTGTTTTCAACAACCTGTGCCGCTATGGGAGTGCATATCTGACCGCCGTTTATGTAGCCGACGGGTTCGTCAACAATTATCAACACTGCGATTTTCGGATCATAAGCGGGAGCGAAGCAGCCGAAAGAGGCAACATAGTGGCCTTTGCCGAGGCTGAGTTTTTCGGATGTTCCCGTTTTGCCGGCTAGGTGGTAACCCGCAACATAGGCGTTTTTGCCGGTGCCTTTCGTAACAACATCTTCCATCATACTCGTGACCGTCGCCGAGGTTTCTTTTGAAATAACCTGCCGTTTGATGACCGGCTGTTTTTCGGTAAGAACATTGCCGCTGTCATCAACGGTTTTTGCGACAACATAGGGCGTGAGAAGATAGCCGCCGTTGGCTATTGCGGAAATTGCGGCGGTTATCTGGATAGCCGAAAGCTGGAAGGTCTGACCGAATGCCGAACTCGACAGGTCAACTATGCTCATATCGTCAAGCGGGTGATATGTGCTGCCCGCCACCGGCGTTGCTTCGCCGGGCAGGTCTATGCCTGTTTTTTCGGTGCAGCCGAACGCCTCAAAATATCTGAAGAACGTTTCCCGGCCGAGCCTCTGACCGACGGTAATGAAGAACGGGTTGCAGGAGTTCATAAGGCCTTCTCTGAGCTGCTGGTAGCCGTGGCCCTGATGGTTATGGCATTTTATTACCTGGTCGGCAACGGCTATGCTGCCGTAGCAGCTGTAACTGTAACTTTCATCTATTGTGCCGGACTCAAGCGCCGCGGATGTAGTGATTATTTTGAAAACCGAGCCGGGCTCATAGGTGTCGCTGACAAGGAAATTACGCCAGTTTTTATAATAAAACGCCCTTTTTGCCGTGCTCTGTTCTTCTTCATCTTCAAGGGCTTCGACCTCTTTTTTCTGGTCATCGGTCAACGCGTAGGGGTTGTTGAGATCATAGGCGGGAACATTTGCCATACCGAGTATTGCGCCGGTGTTGACATCCATAACAATACCGTATGCGCCCGCGCCCTGCGAGCTTTTGTAAACATCGGCAAGCGCTTCTTCAAGGTAGCGCTGGATGGTGGTATCTATTGTAAGAACAAGACCCGCGCCGTTTTCGGCGGCGTAGATTGTTTCATACTCGTTGCTCATGGTGTCGCTTCTGCCGTTTTTGGCTGTTATAAGCCTGCCGGGCTTGCCTCTGAGAACATCGTCATAGAACGCCTCAACGCCGCCTTTGCCTTCGCCGTCGGCGCCTGTGAAGCCGATAACGCAGGAGGCAAGCGAGCCATAGGGGTAATATCTTATGACATCGTCGTCAATACCTATGGCGAGACGCAGTTTAAAAGATTTGTCGGAGGCGGAAACGGTGTTGCCATCGTCATCTTTTCTGACAGCCGTATAGGTGACTTTTTCATCGAGAATGGAGACAACAGCCTCTTTTTCATCATATTCAACATGATTTTTGATGACGACATAAGTCGCCTTGCTTTTGTCGGTTTTTTCTCTGATTGTGTCATAATCGACATCTTCAAGAACTGCCGAGAGTTTGTCGGCGATAAAACTTCTGACCTTTTCGCTGTCGGGGATTGCGGAAGCGTTTATATAGATTTTCCAGGCGGAGGCGCTCTGCGCTAAAATTGTGCCGTTTTTGTCATAAATGACGCCGCGCATAGGGTCAAGTTCCTTATCCTGCAGCTGGTTCTGTTCGGCTTTGTTTTTGTATTCTTCACCGTTGACAAGCATTATGCGGGCGAGGTTGACGGCAACAAGGGAAAACGCCAGAACCATAGCGGCGGCGACAACCATTACCCTTGCGGACAGCCTTTGTGAAGTTGTTCTGTTAGCCATAAACTTTCACCCTTTGAGTAAAAAACAGCCGTCCGGGCTGCAAAGTTGAATTTGCCGCAATCAGACAGCTATAATTTGTAATTTCAAGCGTTCATCTTTTGTTTCCGAAAACGGAGGCGGAGTCTTTGCCGCTGCTTTCAAAATAATGAATCTGGTATTTTTCAATCTTTTTAAGGCCGAGAACGTTTTCGGCGTAATCCTCAACCATATCATCTGAAATCATTGAATTTAACTGCATATTGAGGCGCACATTTTCGCTGCGGACTATTGAGAGTTCATTTTTGAGCTGCTGCGATTCGTGCTGTGCCATTGAGAGTTTGACGCGCGAGCCGATTATGCCCGCAAAGAGCATAAGCAGAACGGTCGCGGCTGCTATGACTCTGACGGCGTTTGCGAATGCACCGACAGATTCCCGTCTTAACTGCGCTTTTGACTTGGGCGCCCTCGGTTTAACAATAACCGGAACGGGAGGCTGTTCAACACGGCGTTCAGGCAGCGGTATT
The DNA here is from genome assembly GCA_017428625.1 of Clostridia bacterium. Lineage (GTDB taxonomy): Bacteria > Bacillota > Clostridia > Oscillospirales > Acutalibacteraceae > CAG-177. The sequence continues at coordinate 40,113 of JAFRQM010000022.1, read as the reverse complement.
GCGTTGAATAATGTGAGGTCATAAGCCGAGCTGCTGTTTGACGCCATTATTTAACACCCCTTTTTCTCATAGTTTCTGCGCCGTTCTGAGTTTGGCGCTCCTTGCTCTCGGATTCTTTTCGGATTCTTCTCTTTCGGGAACAACAGGTCTGAACACTTTTGCCTTGGGTTTTTTGCCGCACACGCATACCGGAAAATCCTTCGGGCAGGTGCATCCCTGCGTGAGGGCTGCGAAGACTTGTTTTACCGTTTTATCTTCAAGTGAATGAAATGTTATTATGCTGAGCCTTCCGCCGGCATTTAAGCAGGAGAACATATCTTCAACCGCCTTGCCGAGCCCGTCAAGTTCGCCGTTTACATAAATCCGCAGCGCCTGAAAAGTCCGTCTTGCCGGATGAGTCTGCCTTGACGCTGCCGCAGGAACCGCGTTCCTGATTATATCAACAAGTTGAAGAGTTGTTTCAACCGGTTGCTTTTCTCTCTCGCGCACAATGGCATTTGCGATTGAGGAAGCGAATTTTTCTTCGCCGTAGGTCTGTATGATTCTGCGAAGTTCCTCAACGGGTAATGTATTGACGGCATCCGCCGCCGATAAACCTTCAATGCTCATCCTCATATCAAGCGGGGCATCCTTGTGGAAGGAGAAGCCTCTGTCGGCATCGTCAAGCTGCCGGGAACTGACACCGAGATCGGCTAAGATCCCGTCAGCTGAACGGACACCGAGTTTTGAAAGGATAGAGACAATGAAAAAGAAGTTGTCGTGAACAATTGTGACCCTGTCGTCGTTCGCGAAGCGTTGCGTAAGAACTTCGACAGCCTGCGGGTCGCGGTCAATACAGATTAACCTGCCGTTTTTGTCAAGTCGCGATAAAATCTCCGAACTGTGACCTCCGCCCCCTGCCGTGCAGTCAACATAGACGCCGCCGGGTCTGATATTGAGTGAGTCAACCGTCTGATTGAAAAGAACGGGAATATGGTAAAACTCCATAACTCAGGAATTAATAATCGATAACCGAGAAATCGAAATTATCGTCAAGATTGTCCATATCGGCTTCGAGTTTGGCAAACGCGTCGGGATTCCAGAGTTCAATTCTCTGACCCGCGCCGAAAATGCTGACAGCCTTTTCGAGATTGGCGTATTCGCAGAAATCCGTGCGGATGGTGAACCTGCCTTGTGTATCACTCTCGACACGGTCGGCATTCATAAAGAGTTTGCGCTGTATTCTGGTAAGTGTTTCGCCGGACGCTTTCGCGTTGATTCTTTCAACAAGCGCCTGCCAGCCTTCAAGGCTGTAAAGGTAAAGGCAGTGTATATCTTTAGTGAGAGGTTTGCAGACTACAAACTCAGACCCGAGATTGCCGCGAAGTTTGGCGGGAACAGCAAGTCTGTTCTTCTGGTCAAGATTATTCTGAAATTTGCCCATAAAATCGATCAGCATACCGTTCCCACCTCCTTTCGGGCTCCACTCAGCGCGAATTTTTCGCCTTTTTTCACTTTTCTTCACTTATTTGCACCTATTGTATATTAATATTCTCTTTTTTGCAATACTTTTTTCAAAAAAAATTCAAAAATAATCAAAAATTTTTTACGGCTGCCTGAGTAAAATCTTTTTCTTGTGCCGGGAGTGTTTTCTGACCACAAAATATTGATTTTGCACCGTGTTTTCTACCGATAATGTGGATAAGTTTGTGGATAAATGATGACAAAAAGTTACAAAAAAAGAGCATTCGCCGTAACGAACGCTCTGCTGAAACATATTTTTTTGAAAAAACGCGGGTTTTCCACAGATTTGGATGCCGGATGTCGGATATCGGATGTCGGACAGTGGATGTTGGATGTTGGATGTCGTATATCGTAAAACGGTAACGCAGGTTGAATCGTTGCGCAAATACCGGCGAGAGGATTTTTTGTCAGGCAAAGTGAAAAACGCAGGGAATACTTTGTGTATTGCCGAGTATTTTCACAAAGCATGACGGAAAATAATCCGTCGGGATTTGTGCAAAAGATTCAACCAAATTACCTCAAGACAAAAAAACAGGAGCAGCTGTTGCCGCCCCCGCTTTAAACGATTTAATATATCAATATGACTTACGCAAGTTCTGCGAAGTATTTGATTGTGCGAACCATCTGGCTGGTGTAGCTGTTTTCGTTGTCATACCACGAAACAACCTGAACCTGGAAAAGGTCGTCGCCTACTTTGGAAACCATAGTCTGTGTTGCGTCGAAGAGTGAGCCGTATTTCATACCGATAACGTCGGATGAAACTATCTGATCCTCATTGTAGCCGAAGGATTCGGAAGCGGCTGCTTTCATAGCGGCATTGATGCCCTCTTTGGTAACGTCAGCGCCTTTGACAACAGCGGTAAGGATTGTTGTTGAGCCGGTGGGAACGGGAACTCTCTGAGCGGAGCCGATAAGTTTGCCGTTAAGTTCGGGAATAACAAGACCGATAGCCTTTGCAGCGCCTGTTGAGTTGGGAACGATGTTTGCAGCGCCTGCGCGTGCTCTGCGGAGATCGCCCTTTCTGTGGGGACCGTCAAGAATCATCTGGTCGCCTGTGTAGGCGTGGATGGTGCTCATAATGCCGCTCTGGATGGGAGCGTAATCGTTAAGAGCCTTTGCCATGGGAGCAAGGCAGTTTGTTGTGCAGGAAGCGGCGGAGATAATCTGATCGTCCGCGGTGAGGGTGTCGTTGTTAACCGAATAAACGATTGTTTTGAGGTCGTTGCCTGCGGGAGCGGAGATAACAACTTTCTTCGCGCCTGCGTTGATGTGAGCCATGCTCTTCTCTTTTGAGCAGTAGAAGCCGGTGCATTCAAGAACTACATCAACACCGAGTTCGCCCCAGGGAAGTTCAGCGGCGTTTGCCATAGCGTAAATTTTAAGGGTTTTGCCGTCAACCGTGATGGTGTTTGCTTCATCGTCAGCCGATACGGTGTGAAGGTTTTCGCCGATTATGCCGCAGTAACCTTTCTGAGCGGTGTCATACTTGAGAAGATGAGCGAGCATTGAGGGTTTGGTAAGGTCGTTGATAGCGACAACATCGTAGCCCTCTGCGCCGAACATCTGACGGAAAGCAAGACGGCCGATTCTGCCGAAACCATTGATAGCAACTTTAACTGACATTGAGATTACCTCCAAAAATAATTTATATTTAATAGATATTATTAAACCTTTATTATTTTATACATTTTATTGTGTTATTGCAACAGATTTTTTCGCAAAAAAGCCGTTTTGACAAAAGTTTGTAAACCTGTTGCAAAAATTGCGTTTTCAAGGATGATTTTGGTATAAATATGCCGAATAATTTTCGTTTTTTACGTTTTATTTATGATATTTTGAGCCGGCGGAAATCGAAAACGCCCTGTAAACCTGTTCAAGAAGCATAACGCGGACGAGCTGATGCGGAAATGTCATAGGGCTCATTGAGAGGCGTAAATCCGCCTTTGCTTTGACTTCATCCGAAAGGCCGCAAGATGAGCCGATTATAAAACAGACGCAGGAGCCGCCTTCCACAGCGCAGCCGTCAAGTTTTTCGCTGAGTTGTTCGGATGAAAGCATTCTGCCCTCAATGCAGAGCGCAACAACCCTGTCGCCCTTTTCGATTTTGGAGAGAATCTGCCTGCCTTCTTTTTCAAGCGCGGTTTTAATCTCATTTTGCGAGGGAACATCAGGCAGGCGTTCGGGGGTAAGTTCAATTATATTCACCTTGCAGTATGCGCCCAGACGCTTTACATATTCCGCGCACATATCGCGCAGATACTGCTCCTTGAGTTTGCCGGGGCAGATTATTTTAACATTCATCATAAACATCACCGTTATTGTAAAACGCCGATAATCATAAAATTACCGGCGTTGCGTTATTGAATATTTATCGTTTTTAAATTATACAGCGAATTTTGCTTTGCCGTCACAGCCGAGAACATCTTTGATTTTATGCTCGACCATCTCCTGGATGGCTACGCGGGCGGGAGCGAGATACTGTCTGGGGTCGAAGTGTGAGGGATTTTCGGCGAAGTAGGTTCTGACAGCCGCTGTCATGGCAAGACGCAGGTCGGAATCAATGTTGATTTTGCAGACCGCTTTTTCAGCCGCCTTGCGCAGTTCGCTTTCGGGGATGCCGATGGCGTCATCCATTTTGCCGCCGTGCTTGTTAATCATTTTGACGAACTCCTGCGGAACGGATGATGAGCCGTGAAGAACTATCGGGAAACCGGGAAGGCGTTTTGAAACCTCTTCAAGAATGTCAAGACGGAGTTTAGGATCCTGACCGGGCTTGAATTTGAATGCGCCGTGACTTGTGCCGATGGCTATCGCAAGCGAGTCAACGCCTGTGCGGCTGACAAAATTCTCAACCTCTTCGGGCTTTGTGTAGGATGAATCCTCAGCCGAAACGCAAATTTCGTCTTCAACGCCCGCGAGGGTGCCGAGTTCGCCCTCAACAACAACGCCGTGAGCGTGAGCATACTCAACGACTTTTCTTGTGAGTTCAATATTCTCTTCATAGGGTTTGCTGGAGCCGTCAATCATAACAGAGGTAAAACCGCCGTCAATGCAGCTTTTGCAGAGTTCAAAACTGTCGCCGTGGTCAAGGTGAAGAGCAATGGGAAGACCGCTTGTTTCGATAGCGGCTTCAACAAGTTTAACAAGATAGGTGTGGTTGGCGTAATTTCTTGCGCCCTTTGAAACCTGAAGAATAAGAGGTGCTTCAAGTTTTTCGGCAGCCTGAACGATGCCCTGAATAATCTCCATGTTGTTCACATTGAACGCGCCTACGGCATAGCCGCCGTTATAGGCGTTTTCAAACATTTTTTTTGTGGTTACGAGTGGCATATTTTTACCTCCTGAGTAAAATTTACAAATGGTATTATACAATCACAATAGACAAATGTCAATCTGATTATTTGTTGATTTTATACAACTGTCAGATCCGCCGTCTGAGCGGATATGAAATCAATGAGAAACTGCGGCGAAAGGGCGACAGTTTCGCCTCTCGCGCCCGCGCTGACATAGATTCTGTCATAGAACAGCGCTGTTTCGTCAACTGCTGTCGGAAACTTCTTTTTCATACCTATCGGGGAGCAGCCGCCTCTTATATAACCCGTTACGGGCAGAAGGTCTTTGACATGGAGCATTTCGATTTTCTTTTCGCCGAACTGTTTTGCCGCCTTTTTTAAGTCAAGTTCTTCGTGGACGGGAATACAGCAGACTCCCACGCCGTTTTTTTCGCCCCTGAAAACAAGGGTTTTGAACATCTGCTCGGGTGGTATTCCGAGTTTTAAAGCGGCTGTGTCGCCGGAAAGGTCGCTTTCATCAACCTCATATTCGAGCAGTTCAAAATCCGCTTTTGCCGCTTCAAGCAAACGGATAACATTTGTTTTTGTTTTGCTCATTTTTCGGCTTTTGAAATTCTGAATTCAAATGAATAGACCTTGCCTGATTTGACCTTATAGGGCTTATGAAGGTAGGCGCAACCGGGCATATCTCCGCCCACGCCGCGTTCGGCGGCGTCAAGGCACACTGTTATATAATCGTCTTTTTCAAGTTCAAACAGATGCTTTGCACTGTCAAGCTTTTCGGGAGTGTAGTAGCCTGCGTTGAAGCCGAAGGCGTCGCTCAGGGCTTCGATGATTATTCCCCTGCCCTCGGCGTCGGTGAGTTTAAGCGAACGCACATCGCAGCGGTGGCCGTTCTCCTGCGGGCGCATATATCTGTGTTCAAGGTCGGCGACTTTCATTTTGTGAACGGCTATCGCGGAACCTGTTTTGCGGTCGCAGTAATTCTCCCACGGGCCTCTGCCATACCACTCACAGTTTTCAAACGCCGAATCAATGCCGAAACGCACGCCGACTTTAAGCATAGGCAAAGCAAGACCGCAGGCGCTGTGCGCGACGGTAACTTCACCGTTCGGAGCGAAGGTGTATTTTGTGGCAACGCCCATTGTGAAGGGTGAGAACCACGAAACAATTACGTTTACGCCGTTGTTGTCGTGGTAAACGGAGGTATTCAGGGCAACTGTCTGCGCTGATGAACGCTTCCACTGGTAGAGCGGGTGAATCGCCGAGATTTTCGGAACGAAATTGAGGTAGCCGATGTCATTGTCGGTAAGGGCTCTGAAAAAGTCGGGGCGCAGGGGTGATTCGGGCGAAATCACCTCTTCACCGTCATATTCAAGCGAAGCAAGAGCGCCTTTGACGATTTTCGCTTTGAATTTTTCGCCGACAATCTTTATTTCGGAGCCTGATTTTTTGTATTTCATATCGCCCTTCGCGGGGTTGACGGGCAGGAAGGGTCTTTCGCGCAGCATAATCTGTGTGAAGGTGATTTCATAGCCGGCTTCTGCCCAGGGCTTGTCTTTTGTTTGTATGAAATGAATATTGAGTATGAGTTCGCCGTCAACGGGAAGGGATGTAAAATCGCCGTCAAGTTCAACTTCTTTTTCGCTCAGAGGCGCGACATCAAGGCCTTTTATTTCGCCGTTCATAATTATTTCGCCGCCGCAGGTGACATCCCATGTGACTTTGCAGTAATCCGCAAGCGAAATGAAAAGGTTTTTGTTTTTGATGATTACTTTGCCTCTGACGGCATCGGAATCCTTTGCCTCAAGGTTGGCGTAAACCTTTTTGACCTCATAATATGACGGATGCGGAACTCTGTCCGCTCCGATTATGCCGTTTGCGCAGAAGTAGTAACTTGTGTTGCCTTCGTGGAAGTCGCCGCCGTAGAGCCATTTTTCGATAACGCCGTCATCTTTGCGGATTGACTGGTCAACATAATCCCAGATGAAGCCGCCGCACATATGGTCATACTTTTCAAAGTCATCCATATACTCCTGAAAATTGCCCAGACTGTTCTCCATCGCGTGGGCGTATTCGCAGTAGATTACGGGCTTGTCTGCGTATTCCTCCGCCTTTATGGGTTTGTTGTCAGCGGCAAGCGCATTGGCGACATTGTCATAAGGAGTGGTTTTGACCGCCTCCTTGTCTCTGAGTTTTGCGACTATGCCCTCAACGGGATACATACGGCTGATGAAGTCGGATTTTGTGAAATCGAAGTCGCCTTCGTAGTGAATCGGTCTGCTTTTGTCGAGCGCCAGAACGGCGTTTCTCTCATGCAGAAAGTTTTCGCCGTCGCCCGCCTCATTGCCGAGCGACCAGAAACAAACGCAGGCGTGGCTGCGGTCGCGCAGGACCATTCTCTGCGCTCTGTCTTCAACCGCCTCTTTAAAATCCGGATTGCTGCCGGGGCAGTTTTTGCGGCGCACGCCGTGGCTTTCGACATCCGCCTCATCCATAACATAAAAGCCGAGTTCGTCGCACATTCTGTAAAGAATTTCCTGATTGGGGTAATGGCTTGTGCGTATGGCGTTTATGTTGGCGCGCTTCATAAGATACAAATCCTGAAAATATCTTTCTTCCGGCACAGCCCAGCCTCTGTCGGGGTCGAAATCGTGGCGGTTTACGCCTTTGATAATTACGCGTTTGCCGTTTATATAAAGCACATTGCCCTTGATGTCAACTCTGCGATAGCCGATTTTTACCGCTTTGCAGGAAAGAATCTTTTCGCCCTGCTTCAGGGTGAGAACAAGGTCATAGAGGTTTGGCGCCTCCGCGGACCACTGCAGGGCGTTTTCTTCGGTGTATTCCGTTTTAAGCACGGTTGAGCCCTTCGCGGCAGTTGCTTTGAGCGACACGATTTTTTTCAGTTTGCCGTCTCTGCCGGTTGAAACCTCAACCTCGCAGTCAACGGGCCCGGCGCCGTAGTTTTTAAGCGTCACTTCAAGGTTGAGAGTGCCGTTTTTGTATTCATCGTCAAGACCCGTGTCGGCGAAGAAATCCCTTACGCAGAGTTTCTCCTCCGCATAGATGTAAACCTCCCTGTAAATGCCGGAGAGGAACCACATATCCTGGTCTTCAAGGTAGGTGCCGTCGGTGTAGCGGTAAACCTCGGCTGTCACCTGGTTTTCGCCCGGTGTTACATAACCGGTTATGTCAAACTCCGCCGGGGTCATAGAGCCCTGCGAATAGCCGACTTTGTGCCCGTTTATGTAAAGGAAGAAGCCCGCCTTGACCGCTCCGAAATTCATAAAAATCTGTTTACCCGCCCATTCTTCGGGCACGGTGAATCTGCGGCGGTAAACGCCGAGCTCGTTTATCTTTTCATCAATTTTCGGAATCTCTTTTTCATTGGTCGAAATGCCTTTGGGGAAGAATGAGCAGAGATAAACCGGCTTGCCGTAGCCGTTGAGCTGCCAGACGGAAGGCACGGGCATATCCTCCCAGACCGAGTCGTTGAAATCCGGGTCAAAATACTCGGTTGAGGTAACGCTGACATCCTGCTGCCAGTAAAACTTCCATGTTCCGTTGAGCGAAATACGGTTCGGCGCTTCGCCGCCGGCAAGAGCGGATTGGATATCGTTGTAGGCGTCGGCGTTGTTGTGGCCGTCCTCTTTGTTTTCTTTGATGATGAGCGGATTTTCCCAGTAGCGCAGTTCCTTTTCCATAGCAGTTATCCTTTCTTATCGTCTTGAAACATAGCCCGCGAGGTAGCCGTCAAGATCCACCTTGAGCGAGGAGTTTATAAGATTTGTCGCAATCATAATCGCGCCGAACGCGTCAAGCAGAACAATCTGCTCATCGGTGAAAAACTTACGCAGGCGGGCAATCATATCCTCATTGATTTTCGCCTTGGGGTCAAGCACAAGAGCGCTGCCGAACTCTTCAAGCAGTTTCTGCTTTTCATCAAGTTCAAATGTTGCCATATCAATACCGGCGTCAACGAGAATCTTTGTGAAAAACATTGAGCAGATAAGGCACTCGTTTGTGTTTGAAATTGAGTAGCAGAAAATGTTTATGTCGAGGTCGGTTAAGAATTTTGCCGCCTCGGCGCGCAGGTCATACCAGGTCATAAGCGCGTTGAAAGCCGGCACACTGTTTAAAAGGGTGCGTTTCATATTTGTCATTTTGCCGACTTTAAGGTGCCCGTCGTGAGCCGCTCTGACTTCGGGCGACGCCGTTTCATAATCTATCATGGGAATAAGAGCCATAATTGAAGCCTCCTGTTAAAATTCAAAATCTTTCGCGTCCGCTTCGGGTTTTGCGGGCGGAACTTTGGGTTCGCGTTTGAGAGGGTCGTAAACGAATTTTCTGCATTTGCCTTCGGGGCTGACTATGCCCTTGCGCACGCAGAGAACAGAAATACCGCCAGGCGAAAGTCTGCCGTGCAGACAGTAGGCGCAGGCGGGCGGATATTTTTTTGCGTTGACGAGTTTTTTATTCATAATCTCACTCCTTGCAAAAGGTGGATGACTTGAATATTTTAACATAATTCAATATATATATCAAGTTTTAAAAAAGCAAAAACAGCCGCTCTTCAAAATTAACAAAATCATAACATTTCCGGGGTTGTTAATTCCGCCGTGATGGTTTATTATTATGCAATAAGAAAACGCGGCAAAACGGAAGGCGGCGGTTCTATGGCATTTAAAAACATTATTGATTTACATATTCATACAGACAGTTCGTTTGACGGGCATCACTCGGCAATGTTCCTGTGCGAAAGTGCCGAGAGTTCCGGTCTGCGCGCCCTTGCGTTCACCGACCACATTGAAATTGACCGCTATATGCAGGACAGGTTCGATGTAACGGCGAGGGATTCCTATTTTCACGCGGCAAACGCCCGCTCCGCTTTCAGCGGCAAACTGATTGTCGGCATAGGCGTTGAACTCGGCCAGCCCGTATATGACACGCAGACTGCCGAAAAACTGCTGAGCCTTTTCAACTATGACCTTGTTATCGGCTCTGTTCACAACCTGCGCGGTATGAAGGATTTCTGCGACCTCGACTATGAAACGGAGGGCGCCGATTATGAGAAACTGCTTGACGAATATTTTGACGAAGAACTTGTCCTTGCGAAATGGAACGGTTTTGACACTCTGGGTCATCTGACATACCCTCTGCGGTATATAATCGGGGAGTGTAAAAAGCCCGTTGATTTAAAGAAGTATTCCGATAAAATAGACGCCATACTGAAAACCGTAGCGGAGAACGGCAAGGCACTTGAAATAAACACATCCGGTTTAAGGCAGCCTTACGGCGTGACGATGCCCGAACCCGCCGTTGTTAAACGCTTCAGAGAACTCGGAGGCGAGTTTGTCACCGTAGGCTCCGACGCGCACTACGCAAATGATTTAGGCGCGGGAATTGAAGAGGGAATGAAAATCGCCAAAGAGGCGGGTTTCAGTTGTATTTCGCTTTTCAAAAGCCGTATGGCTACGCCTGTTCCCATTGAATAAACAACTCTGAAAGGACGCGCATTTACTGCGTTTACCGGTATATATTATGAAAATAACCGTTGATGCGGCGGCGAAAATAAACCTTTCGCTTGATATCACCGGCACACTTGAAAACGGATACCACAGCCTTTTTATGGTTATGCAGTCCGTCAGCCTGTGCGACACGGTGACCCTTGAATTAACCGACAGCAAAACGGTTGAACTCACCTGCTCCGATGAAAATCTGCCCTGCGACAGGCGCAACATCGCGCACAAAGCGGCGCTTATGTTTTTCACGCAGGCGGGAGTAAAAAACCTCGGGCTTAAAATACACATTGAGAAACACATACCTTTCCCGGCAGGGCTCGCGGGCGGAAGCGCGGACGCGGCGGCTGTAATAACCGGGCTTGACGCCCTTTATGAAACGGGGCTGTGTCAGAGCGCGCTTTGCAGCATAGGTCACAAGGTAGGCAGCGATGTTCCTTTCTGCCTGACGGGCGGCACAAAACTCGTTGAGAACTCGGGCGAGAAAATAACTCCCCTGCCCCCTCTTGAAAACTGCTTTGTTGTGCTTGCCAAACCCGGGCAGGGCGTTTCAACCGCCGCGGCTTACGCGGAATTTGACGGGCTGAAAAATGTGAAACACCCCGACAACGAGGCGATTCTGCAGGCGGCTAAAAACAGTGATTACAAGGCGCTGTGCGGGCACTGCGCAAATGTTTTTGAGCAGGTTGTCAGCCTGCCGGAACTTGAGAGCATAAGAAAGCTTCTTGACGGCTGCGGCTCCGATTTAACGCGGATGAGCGGCAGCGGACCCACAATGTTCGGGCTTTTCACATCGCTTGCGGACGCCGAAAAGGCGGAGCGCGAACTCAAAGCGTCCGGCGTATGCCAAACGGTGTGCCTGTGCAAACCCGTCGCGAACGGGGTTACGGTAAGGTAAAATCCATAAGACATCAAAACAGCAGGGAGAAATCCCTGCTGTTGTTGATTTATATACCGATTATTTATCAAGATTTCTCTTGCAGACGGTGACGGTTTTGAAAACATCATCAAACTTGTTGAGCGCTTCGTCGATGACTTCGTCGGTGTCTGCGAGCGAGGTGTAAAGACGGCTGCCCGCAAGGGTAACAATGCCGTGCGCCATATAAGCCGCGCCCATCTCTTCCATAGCAACTTTTCTGCGAAGCATTTCGGGTTTGGTCTTGAGCATCGGGATAGCCGATTTGGCAATATTGAGCGAGCTGAAGTCGTAGCTCATTGCGCCGGAGCATTCGAGGTGAACGATGGAGCCCTGGTTGTAAACCACGAAGGGAAGAGCGTATTTGTCAACAAGACCCTGAAGGCCGGCAACAAGCCTGTCGCCCGCGAGACCTGCTTTTTCGCAGGCGTTGGTCTTGACGATTTCCTGAATTGCGCAGTAGCCTGCATAAGCCGAAAGCGGGTTTGCCGCGAGAGTGCCGCCGACATAAGCTCTCTTCATCATTGTGCCTACGCCTGCCGCCATACCGCTGACGAACTCTTTTTTGCCGCCTACGCCGCCCGCTGAGGGGTAGCCGCCCGCGACGATTTTGCCGAAGATTGTGAGATCGGGAACAACATTGAAGTAGCCCTGAGCGCCGCCGGGACCAACACGGAAACCGGTAACAACTTCATCCATAATGAACAGGCAGCCGTATTTGTCGCAGAGTTTGCGAACGCCGGCGTTGTAATCGAAATCAACGGGTCTTGTGCCGCTTTCGGGACCTACGGGCTCTACGATAACGCAGGCTGTGCCGCCGCGGAACTTGTTAATTTTGAGCATACTTTCAAGCATATTAAGGTCGTTGGGGCGAACTTCGTCGGTTGTGCCGTAGCAGCTTCTGGGAATGCCGTGGCTCTCAAGGAAGAATCTTGAACCCGGGATTTTAAGGCCGTAAACCATCTGGTCTGACCAGCCGTGATAAGCGCCGCCGACTTTGATAACTCTTTTTGCCTTTGTCGCGTTACGGGCAACACGGATTGCCGCCATAACGGATTCCGTGCCCGAGCCGAGCATACGGAACATTTCAACATTGGGCATATTTTTATTGATTTCTTTTGCGAGAAGAAGCTCAGCCTCATGGAAAAGACCTGTTACGGGGCCGCAGGTCTCAATGAGCTCTATGGCCTTTTTGCGAACGGGCTCATAGTTGCTGCCGAGAATTGTGGGGCCGCCCGCCTGAAGGAAGTCGGTGTATTTGTTGCCGTCTTTGTCCCAAAGATAAGCGCCTTCCGCCTTTGTAATACAGATGGGGAACGGATAGTTGAAAGCAAGGTTGTGCTGAACACCGCCGGGGATGTACTGCTTTGCTTCTGTTGTGATTTCTTTTGACTGTTTGCAGTTCTCATCAAAATGTTTAAGAACTCTGTCAAGCTCGTCATCGCTTATGCTGTAAATGGGCATTGATGTAAGCTTGTGAAGTTTGGCATAGATGGTTTTTGCATCCTGCCAGTTGCTGATACCGTAGCCGTTTGCCATTGATTATTCCTCCTGATCTTTTAAAAAGTCAATAAAATTATTTATTTTTTTATCAATTTCAGCCGGATTGTCAAAAGATTCTTTTTCAATGAATTTCTGAAAAATCAGACCGAAATATGCTCCGAAAATTAAAGATGAAATATCTTTTGATGAAAACTGTTTTTTGAGCGCTTTGTAACCGCTTGCCTCTATTTCGTTTGTAATCAGCGAGAGAACATCAACCGCGGAACTTCTCTCGGGCGAGAGAATACTGCGCACAAAAAGCTGAGTAACAAGGTAAGGGTAGGGGCATGTGTCTTTTGCAAGCTGATGAAAAACCCTGTTTATTTCAGCTTCGCTGCTTCCGTCTGCCGTTGCCGATTCGAGAATGTCGTCAATTTCTTCATTTGCAATCTGCATAAGCAGGTCGTCAACCGACGAAAAATGCGTAAAGAAAGTGGAACGCGAGACATCAGCCGCCTCGGCTATCTGCTCAACGGTGACATTGCCCAGACCGTTTTTTTCAAAAAGCATTTTCGCGCTGTGCATTATGGCGCGGTGAGTATTATCTTTTTTTCTCAGCCGTCTCGACTGCTCCATAGCGCGGACTCCTTAATTTTAATAACCGATTGTATTATACATTCCGGTTTTGCGTTTGTAAAGAGTTTTTTGGACTGGAGTCCAAAAATAAATCATAATCTACTTTTTGCATATATCACGGGCGGTAAATTTGGTTAAAAAGACAAGATACAGAATGTTGGATGAGGGTAAGGAGGTGTAACCCCTTCCGCCGCCTTCGCGCCACCTCCCCCTTGGGGGATGCATAACGGGGATTGCGGCGGGATGTGTTTGAAAATCTGTTTTTTCACTCCCCCTATTGACAAAAACAAATCTTTGCGTTATCATTAAGCAAACATTTGTTCGTTTATGGAAGTGATTACAGTGTATAAGAAAGTATATGTTGATGTTGTTCTGCTGCAAGACAAATACGGCAAATGCCGCCCCCTGCGCATTCAATGGGAGGACGGCACGGTTTATTCCGTGGAGCGTCTTATCAACCGCTGCCGCGCCTGCTCGCGGGCTGTGGGCGGAGGGCAGATGCGCTACACAATTCAGATAAACGGCCGCGAAACTTTTCTTTATGAAGACAACGGGCGCTGGTTTGTGGAGGCAAAATGCTGAAAACAGCTAAATTTTTTTGTAAATTAAAAGCGAGAAAAACATACGAAAAGCAGAGAAAAAATGAGAATAAACGAGATTGACGAATATAAATTAAAAAATTAAAAAATTTGTCTTGACACCCGCAAAACCTTGTGTTAATATATGCAGGCACAAAAAAATCAACCGGAGGTTATAGTTATGTCAACCTATATGCCCAAAAAGGCTGACCTTGCCGAACGCAAGTGGTATGTAATCGACGCAGCGGGCAAACCCCTCGGCAAAACCGCTGTTGAAGCTGCAAACCTCCTCCGCGGCAAGAACAAGCCCACATTTGTTCCTCATGAAGATTGCGGCGACCACGTTATTATAATCAACGCTGACAAAGCCGTTCTCACAGGCAAAAAACTCGATAATAAAAAATATTATCATCACACAGGCTACATCGGCCACCTCAAAGAGGTCACCTACCGCAAGCTTATGGAAACCAAACCCGAATTCGCAGTCACCAAGGCTGTCAAGGGTATGATTCCCGACACGGTAATCGGCCGTCAGGCACTTACAAGACTTCGCGTATATGCAGGCGCCGAGCATCCTCACGCCGCGCAGAAGCCCGAAGTCTGGGAATTTTAAGAAAGGGAGGCGCTTTAAATGTACGATTCAAATCCTTATTTCTACGGAACAGGCCGCAGAAAGAGCTCCGTCGCGAGAGTCCGCCTTTACCCCGGCACAGGCAAAATCACAATCAACGACAGAGACATTGACGATTATTTCGGCCTTGAAACACTTAAACTCATCGTTCGTCAGCCTCTCGTTCTTACACAGACAGGCGAAAAACTTGATGTTGTATGCCGCGTAGGCGGCGGCGGAGTTACCGGCCAGGCAGGCGCTATCCGCCACGGCATCTCCAGAGCACTCCTTCTTTATGACGGCGAACTTCGCACAACACTCAAGAAGGCAGGCTTCCTCACCAGAGACCCCAGAATGAAAGAAAGAAAGAAATACGGCCTCAAAGGCGCACGCCGCGCACCCCAGTTCTCAAAGAGATAATTTTACCCGAACGGGTCACAAAGAGAATCCTTGTTTTGCAAGGGTTCTCTTTTTTTTGGCTCTTAAGAGCCAATCAAAAAACGCCTCTGACCCGATGCGGTTCAGAGGCGTTGCTGCGTTTATGAGATTAATCCATAACTACGACAATCTTACCGTCTACACCTTTTTCTTGCGATTTGACGGCCTGCTTTATGTCTGAAAACTTAAAAGAGGCCCCTATAAAAGGTGTAATGTCGTGCTCATCAATAAAAGCAAAAATCTTATCTATTGTTGCTTGAGTGGGATAGTTTGAAAAGAAACCTGTGAGATAACATCCGTTCGGTATTTCCTTTATCGGATCAAATCCGTTCAAATAATACTCTCCGCCCAAAATCCCGGTATTACAAACGATTCCTCCGTGGTAAAGATGAGTGAGAGAATTTCTGATTGTCTTCGGTCCGATCAGCTCTAATACCTTATTTACATAAAGTCCGTCCGGCAGTTTGTTTATAGGATCAAAGACAGCTTCACAGCTGAGATCGGTAATCAGATGCATTTTTTCTCTTTTGTGCGTTGTTCCGTACACCTTGCACCCGAGTGCAGCCGCGATCTGCATAGCGGCATAGCCCAGCGCGGAAGTAGCACCTCTGACAAGAAGTGTATCGGACGGCTGCAGATTCAGACATTCAAACAAGGAACCCCATGCTGTAAAAAAGGTCTCCGGAATTGCTGCAAGATGTTCCGCGTCAAGATTTGAAGAGATGTGAAACACTTTCTGCACAGGCAAAACAGCATATTCTTCATAGGATCCGTTGAAATTTCTTCCGAGTCCGCCCATCAGAGAACAGACCAGATCCCCTTTTGCAAAACCGTCGTCAAGCGAGTCCTCAACAATTCCAACACATTCAATGCCTGGCACTATCGGCTTATTGATATAATCCGCTCGTATTTCATTGACGCGAAGTACGAGTTCCGAGTGATTCATGCCAAAGGCCAATATCTTTACAAGTACCCACCCTTTTTCGGCTTTCGGCATTTCGAGTTCTTCGAGGACGATATCGTCGCTGTTTGTAATATCTTTTAAGATGACAGCTTTCATTCTTCTACCTCCATCCAACACTGCGGATCTGCATCGTACATATTATGTGTGTATCCAAAGGTGACGGACGGACAGCCGCGACAGTATGCTTTCAGCTTGCATTTATTGCATTTTACAAATTTATCATACTGCCTGTATTCATCAAACCTTGCAGAAGTCCACAGGTCATATAGGTCCTCGGTCATTACCGATCCTATCTCTGATTCCATTCTCCGGCAGGCGTAGACAGATCCCGTCGGCAGGATCGTCAGATGATTGCGGCCGCAATTGCAACCGTCAATAACAGCATCAGCCGGCAGATTCTCGTCCGGATTAAACAGCCCTTTTTCATATTTATATAAAGTCCACAGATGATCCTTTAGCTGATAAGTTGTTTTAGAGTCCTTATGGACCGTGTAACGCTCGTAGCACTCATCCATATATGCCTTGTATTCCTGAGGGGTCATGTGAATGTCGGTATCATACGCCTTTTCAATGCTCGTCGGGCAATAGCGCCCAACCGCGTATACATCAACACCGAGTTCATCGACCAGATCTATCAGAGCAGGTATCTCTTTGTGATTTATTTTGGAAACTGTAGACATAACCGCTGCCCACATTCCCGATTCTTTAATGAGACTGATTGCCTTAAGTGTAGCCTTGAAGCTGCCCGGTTTGCGGAACATATCATGCGTTTTTTCCAAACCGTCAAGGGAAACCTGATATTTGACGCAGCCAAGGTCATGCATTCTTTTGCAGAGATCCGCAGTCAGGTGAAACGGGTTTCCCATAATGCAGAAGCGCAGCTCTTTTTCGTGAAAATATTCAAGCAATCTCCAGAAGTCCGGGTGAAGGATCGGGTCGCCGCCTGTAAGATAGATATACGGTGTTCTGCTTATTCTATTGCAGAAGTCAATAATCTGATTTGTGACATGAAACATATCATCGAAGGGCATTGTAATCAACGCGGGGTGTCCTTCAGAAAAAATATAACAATGTTTACAACGCTGGTCGCAGATATCAGTGATGTGCCATTGGATTGCAAAATAACTCTTCATAATAAAAACGCCTCTTGATAAAAACGAAGGCGTCAACTCATCCGGAATTGACGCCTTGCTTTTTTACTTTGCTTCCGGATCTTTTGCTCCGCAAGCAGGTGCGGGTTCAGGATCTTTCGTCCCACAAGCAGGCGCCGGATTAGGATCGGTAGTTCCGCAGGCCGGTGCCGGAGTCGGATCGGCAGTTCCACAAGCGGTGCTTGCAGCCTTTTCTTCAAACATGGTGTTTTCCTCCTTTCCGAAAATCTATTTTTATTATACAGAGTAGAAAGCAAAAAAGCACCAGCCAAATATAGACAAAGAGTCGGATTTTGTGTTATAATAAGAATGCACAATAAACGATAAGGAGTCCCTTTAATGAGTCAGTATAAAGAAGCCAGAGAACGCACAAAGGCCAAAATCGAAGATGCTTATTGGGATTTGATGATGAATAATGAGCGAATAACGGTAAAGAGAATCATCGAGAAAGCAGGTATTCACAAGTCCACTTTCTATTTTTATTATGAATGGGTGGATGATGTTCTGGCAGAGATCAAAACACGGATGATGAATCTGCTGATATCAACGATTGAGAGTAAGAATCGAGATGAGGGCAATTTTCAGCAGGTCATGATAGAAATGCGGAAGATGTTTCAGGAGAATCGAAAGTATCTCATCCCGTTGGTTTTGGAGCAGCGCGGCGGAGCGTTTGCAGTAAATTATCGAGAATTTATCAAGGAGCGTTTTGCCGAAGATATCGGCTTGGATTACAAAACAGGCAACGATGTAAAAAATGATGTGGCAAACTGTGTTCTTGCCGGATTGGTCGAAATAATGCTGTATGAGTTATCCAGTGAGATAATTCCGGACGAGTTTACCCATAAGATCGGTGACGGCATTATTAAAAAAGGCGTTGCGCTGACATTAAACGATGATTTAAACATAAAATTTGGAATGTAGGGGTTATGTTCTGCTGCAGGATACCATCCGGTTCATCTGCGAAACATAGCGAACTAATCCACGAAGAAACAGTATGACAAATCCCTCGGCGACCTTATCGAAAAGATGGGCATGTCAGATATTTGCAATTTGTAAACAACTGCGGATCAGTTTAAATCCGGTAAATTCCCACCCCAGTTTCTCAGCATAAAAAACTTAGTCGTTTTTTTCGGTTTTAAGTTATCACTCAAATAAGCCTTGGGGTACAGAGGCCAAAAAAAGAAGGCAATACGCACAGGCTTTTTGCCTGTCCGGGTCTCAATATCGGCGAAATCCCTTGATATATAAGCAACCCCAGTTCTCAAATTGAGGCCCCGAGTTTTCTCAAAAAAGATTTTTTGTGCCCGATTTTACGGGTCTCAATTCGCTATCAAATAGGGACCAAATCCCGCGAGGCCTTGATATATAAGGGCTGAAAATCGAAAAATTTTCTCAAAGAGATAGTTTTACCCGAACGGGTCACACAGAGAATCCTTGTTTTGCAAGGGTTCTCTTTTTTTGCGAAACCGCGCCGAAAGCAGCGCAATTCTTTATGTAAACGCGGGGAAAATTCTGCGGAGATATGTTTATAAAATCATTAAGAACAAAAAAGCAAAATCATAACAGTGAAAAATTCACCCCATTTGCGCAGCGGGGTGGATTTTTTTCGCGCCGTTCACACATTCAAACCGCCGCGGGCGGCACGCGCCGATTTAAATACAGGCAGAATTTTTATGAATTTTGCCGAATAAATTGTGGCTGTCAAAAAAATCTCCCCAACAGGTTGTTGTTTTTTTTTCGCTTTTTCCCGGGAATAACAAAATTGCTTTTATTTCGGGTTTTCTGTTTTATTTTCTACGAAATTTCAGTATAATATATCTGTATAATAATGCCGTAAAAGCGGCTTGTTCCGGAGTGTTTTCAATGTTCAGAATCAATCAGAATGAAATGGACTCATCATTTCGCATACCCTCATCCATTGTTGACAAGCATATAAGGCTCGCGAATGAGCACCAGTTAAAGGTGCTTTTGTGGATAATGCGCAACTCGCCCGACAACCCCGACATTGACGAGATGTGCAAGGCTCTGAAAATGAAGGCGGACGACGCTTATGACTACCTGCAATACTGGGTATTGACGGGTGTTTTGCTTTGCGATGACTCCCCTGCCGTTTCAAATCAGCCTGCGGCATGTAAATCCGAAACCAAGCCGGTGAAGGCAGCCGAAGCCGAAAGTGTTACCGTCAAAGCAGCACTCGTTGTTCCCGCCGCCGCGCCCGGAGACGCTCCCGCACGCGAATATTCAAAACCTTCAATAGATGAAATTGCTGCCAGAATTGACGAATCGCCCGAAATCAGCCAGCTTTTCCGCGAGGCGCAGGTAAAACTCGGCAAAACAATCGGCTATGATATGCAATGCGTGCTGCTTATGATGCACGACTACGACGGTCTGCCTGTTGAGGTGATATTTATGCTGATTGACTACTGCGTTTCAATCGGCAAAACAAACAACTCATACCTTGCGTCTGTAGGGCGCAACTGGGGCGACAACGAAATTGACACCATTGAAAAGGCGGATGAAAAAATCGCCAAACTGCGCTCCGCCAACAAGGTGTGGAAAGAATTTGCCGAAATGGCGGGAATAACGAACCCGAAACCGACTACAAATCAAACGGAATACCTTGCAAGATGGAACACGGAATACAAGTTTTCGCCGGATATGATTTTTCTTGCCTATGAAGAAATGGCGGACCACACACAAAAGATGAGTTTCCCATATATGGATAAAGTTCTGACGGGCTGGCACGAGCAGGGAATAACTACCCCCGCTCAGCTTGACACCCGCAAAAAGGCGGCTGCCGACGCAAAGAAAGAGACGGCAAAAACCGTGAAAGAAAAGAAAGACAAAAAAACCGCTTCATACGACATTGAGGCATTCAAGCAAGCGGCTCTCAACGACGACCTGAAGTATGAAAGGAAGAAGAAACAATGAATTACACCCGTGAAACGCTGGCAACGGTAGAAAGAATACTTGAACAGAGAAAACACCGCGCGGAAGCCGAAAGAAACATCCGCAACGAGGAGGTTCTTGCAAAAATACCCGCTGTTGCCGCGCTGCAGAAAGAACTGGCAGCGACCGTCACCGAGGTTGTAAGAAGCATAGGAAAAGGCTCGGACATTGCCGCGCTTGTGCGAAGCGTTTCGGAAAAGAATCTTGCCATTCAGGATGAAATAGGCAATCTGCTTGAAAAAAACGGGTTTGACCGCGATTATCTTGAAACGAAATACACCTGCCCTGCCTGCGGCGATACAGGCTACATCGGCGGAGAAAGCTGTGAATGCAGGCTGGCGCTTTTAGAGGAAGCCGCGCTGAATAATCTGCGCGCAAACTCGCCTGTGGGCAACTGCACTTTTGACAATTTCAGGCTCGATTACTACCCGGATGAAGTTGATGAAACAACGGGCATTTCGCCGCGGGCCAGGATGAAACAGGTTTTTGAGTTCTGTAAGGAATACGCGGAAGATTTCAGCCTTGACTCGCCCGGTCTTTATTTATGGGGCAACACGGGGCTCGGCAAAACACACCTTGCCTCCGCTATTGCGGGCGTGGTTGCGAAAAACGGTTTTAAGGTTATTTTCGACTCGTCGTCAAACCTACTCAGAAGGCTGGAGAAGGAGCATTTTTCATCCGCAAGGGACAACCCGAACGACGGCGCTCAGGATGAACTCATAAATTGCGATCTGCTGATAATCGACGATTTCGGAACGGAATTTTGCACGCAGTTCACTGTTTCGGCGGTTTATAATGTTATCAATTCAAGGCTCAACAGAAACCTGCCTGTGATAATAAACAGCAACCTTGACATTGAGGGCGTGGAAAAGGCGTATTCACAGCGCATAGCGTCAAGAATTATCGGCAACTACCGTTACATTCAGTTTTTCGGCAGCGACATAAGACAGATTAAAAAGCATAACTGATTCGGAGAGATTATATGGACATTATCGGTCAGATTACACAGCAGTTCGGGCTTCAGCGCTGGCAGGTTGAAAACACGGTTGCCCTGCTTGACGACGGCAACACCGTGCCTTTTATTGCCCGATACAGAAAAGAAGCGCACGGCACGCTTGACGACCAGGTTATCAGGCAGATATCGGAAAGGCTTGAATACCTGCGCAACCTTGAAAACAGGCGTGAGGAAGTGCGCAACCTCATAACCCAGCAGGAAAAAATGACGGATGAAATATCCGCCGCGCTTGACGGCGCGAAAACCCTTGCGGAGATTGAGGACATTTACCGCCCGTTCCGCCCGAAGAGAAGAACGAGGGCGTCAATAGCAAAAGAAAAAGGTCTTGAACCGCTTGCTGATGCTATTTATGAACAGAAAGCGGACAGCGATTACCCGATTGACATGGCGAAGGAATTTGTCAACGAAGAACTCGGTGTAAACACGCCTGAAGAGGCGCTTGCCGGCGCTATGGATATTATTGCCGAAAACATTTCGGACAATGCGGATATACGCAGGCGGTTACGCAATCTTTTTGAGGTTGCGGGCGTTGTTAATGTTACGGCAGCCGACCCCGAAGCCGAAAGCGTTTACAAAATGTATTACGATTTCAAAGAGGATGTCAGAAAAATCGCAGGTCACAGGGTGCTTGCGATAGACAGGGGCGAGCGTGAAAAATTCCTGAAAGTAAGCGTTACCCTTGACAGCGTAAAGGCTTCAAATGTAATAACGAGCGTTACCCTTGCTTCAAACGGTTCGCCCAGCACCGAAGCGGTGCGCGAGGCGGGCGCCGACGCATACCAGAGACTTATATATCCGTCGGTTGAGCGCGAAACTAGAAACAATCTGACCGAAGCCGCCTGCGCTCAGGCGATAAAAGTTTTTGCCCTTAACACAAAGGAACTGCTGCTTCAGCCCCCGCTCAAGGGCAGAACGGTAATCGGCCTTGACCCCGGCTACAGAACGGGCTGCAAGGTGGCTGTTGTTGACCCGACGGGCAAGGTGCTTGACACGGGCGTTATTTATGTAACGAATATGCACACTGCCGTTCAGAAAGAACAGGCGAAAAAACTGCTTAAAGCGTTTATTGCGAAATACGGCGTAAACTGTATTTCAATAGGCAACGGCACAGCTTCAAAAGAAACGGAAATGTTTGCCGCCGAACTTATCAGAGAACTCGGCGCGGGCGTTTCTTATATGGTTGTAAGTGAGGCGGGCGCGTCGGTTTATTCCGCCTCAAAACTCGCGGCTGAGGAATTTCCGCAGTATGATGTTTCGCTGAGAAGCGCTGTTTCAATAGCGAGGCGCCTTCAGGACCCGCTTGCGGAACTTGTGAAAATCGACCCGAAGGCGATAGGCGTGGGGCAGTATCAGCACGATATGCCCCCGAAGGAACTTGACGCGGCGCTTGACGGCGTGGTTGAGGATGCGGTAAACTCGGTAGGCGTTGACCTCAACACGGCATCCGCTCCCCTGCTCTCGAGAGTTTCGGGAATCAACTCATCAATAGCGAAAAACATTGTTGCCTTTCGTGAGGAGAACGGCGCGTTTTCATCGCGCGCCCAGCTTAAAAAGGTGCCTAAATTAGGCGCAAAGGCGTTTGAACAGTGCGCCGGCTTTATGAGAATTGCAGAGAGCAAAAATGTTCTTGACAACACCGGCGTTCACCCCGAAAGTTATGACGCGGCAAATAATCTTATAGAACTGTGCGGTTACGACAAGAAAGATGTCAAAAGCGGAAATATAGGCGATATTAACGCAAAGGTTAAACTTTTCGGTGAAGAAAAGGTTGCCGGAAAACTTGGTATCGGCGTGCCGACGCTCAAAGATATTGTCAAAGAACTTCTGCAGCCCGGCAGAGACCCGAGAGACGAACTGCCCGCTCCTGTTCTGAGAACGGATGTTATGGAGATGTCGGATCTCAAACCCGGTATGGAGATGACCGGCACCGTGCGAAATGTTACTGATTTCGGCGCTTTTATTGATATAGGCGTTCATCAGGACGGTCTTGTTCATATTTCAAAAATCACGAACAAATATATAAAACATCCTTCGGAGGTGCTTAAAGTAGGTCAGATAGTTACCGTCTGGGTTATTGCCGTTGACGCGGCGAGAGGCAGAATCTCGCTGACTATGCTCGGAGCGCCCGATAAAAAAGAAGCATAACCATTATAAAGCATTATTAAACGCCTGAGGCAAAAAACCTCAGGCGTTTTTTCTTTTGTTATTGTGTTGTTTTAAGGTGTTTCGGTTTCTTCCGGCGGGGCGGGAATCTTAATGTTGCCGATATTATTTGTTTTGTTTTTTTCTATTTTGATATCGGTCGAGAAAATCTGTTCTCCGCTCTCATCACAGGCGGTAAGTGTTGCATTGCCGACGGGGGCAACAAAGCTGAATGAGCCGCCGGGAATTACTGTATAGGCTGTCTTTTTGCCGCTCTGAGTAATGGTTAGTTCATCGCAGTTTTCTATGCTGCCCTTTACCCTGCCCATATTGTAGGTTTCAAGCAGAGCCGCCTGCACAGAAAGGTCGGCGTTGACCATATTATAGTCAAGATAATCAAGTTCCTTAAAGGCTCTCTTTTCTTCTGCGAGCGCCGTTGCGACGGCGTCGCTGTTCTTTGGGGATGTAACAATCTTTTTAACCTGTGCGCCTGTCATTTCCGGGTTAACGCTCCACACAAGGGTCGCTACGCCCGTTACAACAGGAGCCGCCATTGATGTTCCCGAAAGGTAGTCATATTCGTCTGTTCCGCTGATACTTGAGTAAACGGACACGCCCGGCGCCGCTATTGAAACCTGTTTGCCGACATTGGAAAAACCTGCCTGCGAGTATCTGCCGTAGCCGTCATTGCGCGCGGCGGAGACTATTATTATTCTGTCAAGAATATCCTGCTTTTTGACAAACAGTCTGATTGAAAAAACGTTTTCTTCGCATATACCGGTAAATGTGCCGTTGAACTTTGCGTCTATGGGCTGAGATTTTTTGTTGCCGTTGCCCGCGGACTGACAAATAAGAAAATCATAACCGTTGCCAAGAAGGGCGGAAATCAGGGCAGAGTGAATCACGGAATCCGCCCACAGTTCAAACTTGTCTCCCTCACTGCCTTCTTCAATGTTTCCTGCGCTGCCGAGCGAAAGATTTATGACTTTGGCGCCCGCTCTGACAAGATCGATAACCCCGAAAAAGATGTGAACGCTTGTGTTCCAATCCTGCTTTGCGTCTTTGTCGGGCTGCCAGTCAACGCAAACCATATCGGCATCGGGAACAACGCCCGCAATACCGAGCACGTTGTTGTGTTCGGCTCCGATAATGCCGGCGACATGGGTGCCGTGACGGTCTTCAATGTTTCTTTTTTTCTGCCTTTCGTTCGGGAAAGAGAGTCTGCCGTTCAGGTCTTCATGTTCAAGAGCATAGCCGCAGTCGATAACACCTGTTTTTATTTTTTGAAAATAACTGCTGTAATCCCACGCCTGCCTGGCGTCAATCGCTTCTACCCACCAGTTCGCCCCGCGGGGATTATTCTCATCCCAATCCGTGACGCCGATTATCGGGCTGAAGGGGTCGTTGGGCGTGTAGTCGGGCGCCCTGTGAAAAGCGTAAACGGGGGAAGCGAAAGCAACGCAATCATATTTTTCAATAAGATTTTCGCAATAAAGCTTTGTTTTTTCAAGCGAGGAATAAGGGCAAAGCGCAACATAAAGGTCGGCAGGCATACCCCAGCCGAGCAGGGTTACGGGCTCTGCGACAAACATTTTACGCATATCGAATGCGCCCGCGTTTTCATCGGAAAAAATAAATATGAAATTTTTCATATAGCCTGCTTCACTGCTTATCGGAGCGACATCACCGTTGTCAATCTCTTCAATGAATTTTTCGTTGACAGAGGTTGAAAAAACAGGCACACCGAACACTGCCGACAAAGCGCTGTCAAGCGTGTCGGGAGTAAGAATGGTATTGACGCTGCCGAGGGCGAACAACGCCGCGAGAATTGAAGAGAGAATTTTAAAAATCATATTTTCACTTCCGTCTGTTTATTTTTGCTTTTCGGGAACTGAATCTGTGTGAGCATAACAGCCACAAGCATTATAAGGCAGCCGAGGAGTTCCTTTCTGCCGAGGGTCTGATGAAGAATCAGCCAGCCGAAAATAACCGAGAACGCCGATTCAAGGCAGAGAAGCAGTGAGGTGACCGCCGGATCGGTATATTTCTGACCGAAGGTCTGAAAGGTGAACGCTACGCCGCAACTCATTACGCCGGCGTAAACAATCGGTATGAGATTCTGCTTCTGTATGATAAGGGGAACTGTAGGCTCTTCGAAAATAAACATACAAATTCCCGAAAGAATACTGCACACAAAAAACTGCAGTGATGAAATTTCTACGGGGTCGGTGCGCTGTGAAAAGCGGTCGATAATAAGTATCTGCGAAGCGAAAGCGAATGCGCCGATTATTGTTATAATATCGCCTTTTTCAAGCGAAAACCCGTCTTCACCGGAACAGAGAAGGTAAAGACCGGTAAGCCCGATAACAACGCCGAGCCAGACATTGACCCCGGCTTTTTTTCTGAAAATAATCATATTGAAAACCGGCACAAGAAGCATATAAAGGGCTGTTATGAAGCCGACTTTGCCGACATCCTCAATGTAATTGAACGCCTCCTGCTGAAGGTTGTTGCCCACAAACAGCGCAAAACCCGCAAGACATCCGCCTGCAATCAAATCTTTTTTTGCTTTGGTTTTATCTTCAAAACGGGGTGAGATATTCTTTTTTTTACGAAAAACGATTACCGGCCAAAGCACCGCCGAGCCGAGGAACATACGCAGGGCGTTGAATGTGAATGTGCCCACCCCTCTGCCTATGCTCTGGGCGACAAATGAGAGACCCCAGATTGCCGCCGCCGAGATGCAGTAAAACGCGCCGATAAACTGTTTTTGTTTTGCTGATTTCATACTGTCTCCGGATAAAAATTTGCCGCCCCAAAGGGACGGCAAACTGAAAAATCTTTATTCTGCAGGCTCTTCCGCAGGTGCCGCTTCTTCTGCAGGAACTTCTGCGGGAACTGCCTCTTCGGCAGGTGCAGGTTCTTCTTGCGCCGCAGGAGTTTCATCAACGGGAGCCGCTTCTTCTGCAGGTGCTTCATCAGCAACGGGCGCTGCTTCTTCGACGGGCGCGACGATTTCATCCGCGATAACAACGGGTTCTTCGATATACTCTGCCGCGGGAATTTCTTCGTCTTCATCTTTCTTTTCGGGCTCGATAAGAGCGCGGATTGAAAGGCTGACACGCTTTTTGTCGAAGTCTATATCGGTAATCTTGACCTTGACCTCATCGCCTACCGAAAGAACATCGGAAGGTTTGTCGATGCGGCGGTCCGCTATCTGCGAAATGTGAATAAGACCGTCAATGTAGGGAATAACGGTGGCAAAAGCGCCGAATGTTGTAAGGCTGACAATCTTTGAGTCGATGACTGTGCCGACGGGATAATTCTTTTCAAGAATCTTCCAGGGGTTGTCTTCATCCTTTTTGTAGCCGAGAGAAATCTTCTTTTTGTCGCTGTCAAGGGCTTTGACAAACACTTCGATTGTCTGACCGACTTCGAGAACCTCAGCGGGATTCTTGATGCGCTTCCACGAAAGTTCGCTGATGTGGACAAGACCTTCAACACCTTCGGCTATTTCTACAAACGCGCCGAAAGGAGTGAGGGATTTGACTGTTCCCTGATAAACCTGGCCTTCGGCAACCTGCTCCCAGAATGCGTCGCGGGCTGCGTCTCTGACCTGACGGATGGAGCCTACCGCTCTTTTGCGTGCGTTATTGACTTCAATAACAACAAACTTGACCTTTTGACCGACAAGCTCCTCAAGGGGCTGTGTGCGGCGTGAGGTTGCGAGTGAAGCGGGGATGAAAACGCGTGCGCCGTCTGTAGCAACAAGAACACCGCCGCGGATGACTTCGGTGACAGTGCCTTCAAGGACTTCTCCCGATTCAACCGCTGAAGCAATGTTAATCCACGACTTCTGGGCGTCAAAGCGCTTCTTTGAGCACATAACCGTGCCTTCGGCGTCATTGGTCTTCATAATGATGAGGTCAATTTCATCGCCGACTTTGAGATCTTTTTTTGGGTCTGCCGAGGGGTCAGTGCTGTATTCCTCGATGGGAACAAAGCCCGCCTGTTTTCTGCCGATATCAACCTGGATTTCGGCATTGTTGATGCTCATGACCGTGCCGATAACATGCTGGTCGCTGCTCATCTGTTCGAGGTTTGCCTCCAAAAGGGATTCGAAATCTTCAGAAGGCACCTCCTCTACCATGTTTTCGTTGTTGACTTTTAATTCTTCGGACATAGTTAAAAGTACCTCCTTAATGATGGCGGCCGGTGTTGAAGCACCTGCCGTAACCCCTATGCGGGGCTTGCGGGAAAAATCTATGGATCTGAGTTCTTCGACTCTTTCCACCAGGTGGGTTTCGCAGTTTTCGCTGCAGACTGCTTTGAGTTTGGCGGTGTTTGAACTTTCACGACCGCCGATGATAATCATAATGTCGGACTGTTCTGAAAGCCGCGCCGCCTCCTGCTGACGCTCACGCGTAGCAAAACATATTGTATCAAATATTTTTGCGTTTGTAAATTGTTTATTTAATATTTTTTTTATTAAAATCCAATCTTTTTCGTTGAATGTGGTCTGCGCGACGGCAATAACAGGCATATTTGCGAGATTACCGTTCTTTTTAAGCAGATTTTCGAGTTCTTCCGCCGATGAAACAATGAACACTTCGCCGTTGCAGTGCCCTTTTATTCCGGCAACTTCGGGGTGATCGGGATTGCCCGCGATAATAACGGGGCTGCCGACACATGAGTTTTCGCTGACAATTTTGTGAATTTTCTCTACAAACGGGCAGGTGGCGTCGCAGACTGTTACCGGCATGGAAGTGAGTTCGTTTTCGATCTCTCTGCTCACACCGTGCGCGCGAATAACAACCGTTGAACCTTCATTTGCCTGTGAGGGGGATGAAATAATCTTCACGCCCCTGCTCCTGAGGTCTTCAATTACCTGCGGATTGTGAATAACGGGGCCGAGCGTGCAGACCTGACAACCGCTTTCGACAACAGAGTATGTGAGTTTTACGGCCCTGTCAACGCCGAAGCAGAAGCCCGCCGTTTTTGCAACCTTTATTTCGTGCACGGACCTTCCTCCCAGAGCGCTCTGACATACTCCCACATTTTTGCGGACGCCGCTTTGAGTTCGTGGTTGTCGCCTTCATCGGTAAGTCCGAGAGTTTCAAACGGGATAAGTTTGCCTATGCGGATGGTGGTGACTGTTTTTTTGGAAAGTTCGCCTTCATAATAAATGCACATCGGCAGAACATCGGCGTGGGAGGCTCTCGCAATAAGAGCCGCTCCGCTTTTGGGTCTGCCGAGTTCCGCAGTTTTCTGACGGGTGCCCTCGGGAAACACGCCCACATTGTGCCCCTGACGGAGAAGTTCGGCGGCGTATTTGAGAGATTTCAGATCCGCCGTGCCCCTGACAACGGGAAAGCCGTTGAGCGCCGTGAGTATGGGGCCGATGAAGGCATTGTCCCAGAACTCGCTTTTGCCCATAAAATGAATGGGCTTACCGCCGAAAGCGTATTCAATAACGCCGGGGTCAACCGCGTGAATATGGTTGCAGATGACAATATAACCGTCTTTTTCGGGTATATTCTCCTGACCTGTTATTTCGGTTTTATAGACGAATTTTTTGAGAATTTTAACAAGCGGATAAAGTCTGTCAAATGTTTTGTGGTCTTCATATTTTTCAAAGTTAAATTTCATCTGCTGTTTTCTCCTTGACTGTGTTTATGATTGAAGCGACCGCTTCGTCTATCGCAAGGCTTGTTGTGTCAACAAGAACGCTGTCCCGGGCGGGCTTTAAGGGAGCGATTTCACGATGGGAGTCGTTGTAATCCCTCTCGTTTATTTCCGCAAGAACATCCTCATATTTCTGCGGCGTGCCTTTCTGTTCGAGTTCGAGGCACCTTCTTTTTGCCCTTTCTTCGGGCGAGGCTGTAAGAAAGATTTTGACCTGAGCGTCGGGCAGAACGACCGTGCCGATATCTCTGCCGTCCATAATGCAACTTGTGCGTTTTGCTATGTCGCGCTGAAGGTCAAAGAGGAAGGCTCTGACTTCGGGAACGGCTGAAACATCCGACGCCGCCATTGACGCGGGAGGAGTCCTTATCTCTTTTGAAACATCTTCGCCGTTAAGCAGAACTTTCTGCTCGCCGTCTTCAAACACAAGGTCAACTTTGACATCGCCGAGGGTGGATGCGACAGCCTGCTTGTCTCTTGTGTCAACATTTCGGCGAAGGGCGTTTACGCCGACCGCCCTGTAAAGCGCGCCCGTATCAACATAGACAAAGCCGAGTGCTTTCGCGGCAAGGCGTGAAACGGAACTTTTGCCGGCGCCCGCGGGACCGTCAACCGCGACATTGATTACTTTGTTATTCATAAACCTCTCCTTTTCCGGGAGCGGCGGCACTCTGAGCCGCAAGCCGTCCCGTTGAAAATGCAATCTGCAGATTAAAACCGCCCGTGTAGGCGTCAACATCAATGACCTCGCCCGCAAAATAAAGTCCGGAGACGAGTTTTGACTCCATTGTTTTGGGGTTTATCTGTTTTGTATCGACACCGCCGGATGTGATTATCGCCTCTTCAACGGGGCGGTAATCCGTAACTGTTACGGTGAAGTTTTTAAGAAGAAACGCAAGAGCTTTGCGCTGTTCTTTTGTTATCTGATTAACCTTTGTTGCCATTGGTATTCGGCTGAGTTTAACGATTACGGGAACAAGTTTTTTCGGCAAAAGGGAATTGAGCGCGTTTATATAATTGCGATTGATATTCTCTGAAAAATCGCGCAAAATTCTCGCGTCAAGCTGTTCTTCGCTCAGGGCGGGCTTTAAATCTATGCCGATTTTATAGCGACCGCGCTCCATTTCTCTGAGGTGCGAACTTGCCGAGAGAATAACCGGACCCGAAACCCCGAAATGAGTGAAAAGCATTTCGCCGAAATCCTCATAAACAACCTTGCCGTCTTTTTTTGTGTCATAAACTTTTATGGCTATGTTTCGCAGCGAAAGCCCCATAATGTCGGAGCAGAAACCTTCGTGCGCTTCAAGAGGAACAAGAGACGGTTTAACGGGAACAATGCTGTGCCCCGCCTGCTGTGCAAGAATATATCCGTCGCCGGTTGAGCCGGTCTGAGGGTATGAAACGCCGCCTGTGGCAACAATGACTTTTTCTGCGATTATTTCACTGCCGTCTTCGGTTCTGACACCTCTGACACAGCCGTTTTCAATTATAAGTTCAACAGCCCTGCCGCTCACAAACCGCGCGCCGCCTTTATGAGCGAAAGAAACAAGGCAGTCAACTATATCCGCCGCTTTGTCAGAAACGGGGAAAACTCTGTTGCCTCTCTCTTTTTTAAGCGGAACTCCCCTGCTCTCGAAAAATTCAACGGTGTCGGCAGGCATAAAGCGTGAAAACGCGCTGTATAAAAATCTGCCGTTCACGGGCACATTTGCGATTAAATCCTGAAGCGAGGAGCAGGCGTTTGTGACATTGCACCTGCCTTTGCCGGTTATCATAACCTTGCGCGCGGGTTTCTCGTTGCGTTCAAGAAGGATTGTGTCAACACCGCAACCTGCCGCCGTGCCCGCAGCCATCAGCCCCGCCGCGCCCGCGCCTATAACAAGCAACTGAGTATTCACGGGGTGTCCTCCCCGCTGTCGGTTCTGTAAACGCCGTATTCCTGCCAGATGTTCTCAAGGGTTGTGAGGTTTTTGTAAACACGTTCGCTTTTCTCTGAAGCCGCCTCCGCTATGAGAGCGTTTATCAGACTGAGCGGGGCGACAAGGGAATCCACAAAAGAAACCATACTGCTTTTTGCCGTTAAAAGATATGTTGCATACTGCGCTATGGGCGATGTTTCGCTGTCGGTTATTGAAATGATGGCGGCGTCTCTCTGCGCCGCGAAACGCAGCGCGTCAAGCGTCTGGTTTGAATAACGGGGAAAACTTATTGCAATGCAGACATCTTTGTTTGTTATTCTGTAAAGTTTGTCAAACATTTCGCCCGTGCCGGATGTATCGACAAGGGTGACATTGTCATAAACAAGGTTCATATAAAACGCCGCGAAGTTTGCAAGTGACGCGGCGCTTCTCGCGCCTAAAATGAATATTCTTTCCGCCTTATTTATGGCATCGACACTGCCTGCGAACGCTTCTCGCGAGACGGATTCGCGGGTGGCTTTAATCATTTCGATATCCGCCGAAAGGGCTGTGTCAACCATATCACCTTCACCGACCCTGCCCGCCGTTACAGCCATACGCTGAACGCTGTTGAGTTTGCTGCGAACCATCTCCTGCAGCGCCTTCTGCAGACCGGGGTAGCCGCTGTAGCCGAGCGCCGAGGCAAAACGGACTACGGTTGACTCGCTGATATTTGTCGCTTCGCCGAGTTTTGCGGCAGTCATAAAGGCGGCTTTTTCAAAATTACCGTTTATGTAATCCGCGATACGCCTGTGGCTTTTTGAAAGCTGCGGATAAGTTTCATCTATTCTTTTCTGAAAGGTTTTACTCATGGGTTTTACTTTGTTCCTGAATTATATTATTTTGCGTAAAGCAGGCTTGTAATTGAGGGTATTTCGCCGTTTTTGAGTTCGCCGAACGCTTTTTTTACCGCTCCGCCGGCGCCTGTGACCGCCTGTTTTGCCTGTGATTTTATTTCGGGCGAAACGGCTCTGAACGCTTTTATTCCGCCCGCCAGCGCATTAAGCGGATGGCTTGCGAGTTCTGTAAGGGTGATTTTATCTATACCGTCAATTACGCTTGAGAAAACATCGTCGAGGGCGCCGCAGAAATCAAAATCAACGCCCGAACAAATCTCCGCAAAGATTAAATCGGTGAGTTTTGAAAGTTTGTCGGTGTCTGCGACTTTTTCAAGCTCGCCCGAGCCGATTTTCCAGGTGCCGAGGTCATGCTGAAACGCGCCGATGTGCATTTTGCTGGCAACTGCCTGATAATCGTAATCGTGCGCGAGCATCATACCTATCATTGAGCCGCTGGGCACAAAGTGCCTGTAAACGGGCAGAATCTCATCATAAGCCGCAGTGTTGAGAACGGAACTGCTGTGATAGCCGGGGCCGTCAAAATTGTAAACACCCGTTATTCTGCTTCTGATTTTTTTGTTTACCGTAATCGCGGTGAGCAAAGCGATGTTGCCGCCTTTTGAGTGACCGCAAAGCATAATTTTGCCCTTGTGCGCTTTGGCGAGTTTTTCAACATATTCCTTCGCATAGCCGTAGGCGGGAGTGCCCTTTTTGATTAAAATGTCGAGGTCTTCTTTCCAGCCCGAAATTGTGTCATCGGTGCCTCTGAAAACAACAACGGCGGTGCCGTCGGGCAGAATGAAAGTGCCTGCCGCATACTGAACGGCGGGGTTAATGCTGAAAACTTCCTCAACAGCGTATATTTTAACATCGGCATATCTTTTACGAGCCGCCATAAGCATAATATTTTTTGACGCGTCTGTGGGAATCATCAGACCGAGGCGTCTGTATTTGTTGCCCATCATATTGAAAAGTTCGTTTGCCGCGTCCGGCAGAGCGACAGGCGCCTTTTCAAAAGAGTTTGAAACAACTCTTTCAATCGGCATATAGAAAACCTGACACAAAACGAGGGCATCCGCGTCGCAAAACGGATATTCCTCAAACGTGGTGTTGCCGAACTCAATTATGTATTCTCTTGCTCCTGCCATAACAATTCCTCCGTGTATTTAAACTGTTATAATCAACTTTCCCAGGGTCTTATGCGGTATGTGACGCCGAGATTTTCACAGATGGCAGCACATTTTTGCTCTTCCTCTTCAGTGAGGGTTGTGTCAACTGTAGTGAGAACAACTTGCGGCACATATTTCGCGGCATCTCTTGCGAAATCAAGCATTGCGAAAAACGCGTCTTTACCGAACCTGCTTCGCACAAGTTCGTTGTATCGGTCGGCATCGGGCGTGTTAAGGCTGATTGACAGCGTGTCGATAAGCCCCTCCATTTCGGGTTCGATATTGCGCCCGTTTATGAGATTGCCCTGACCGTTGGTGTTTATTCTTATCGGTTTATTATAGTTCTCTTTGATATATTTTGCAACTTTTATAAGCAGATCAAAACGCTCTGTCGGCTCGCCGAAACCGCAGAAAACGACTTCGTTGTAGTCATCCATATTCTGCTTTTCAAGCGCTTCAACCACTTCTTCAAAAGACGGTTCATGCTCGAGCCATAACGAATCGGATTCGCCGACTTTCTCCATAGTCTGCCTCAGGCAGAAAACGCAGGCACACGAACAGCGGTTGGTGAGGTTTATGTAAAGATTATTGTGGACTTTGTATGCAATGCACATTGATTTGTTCATTTAAAACACTTCCTTATTTAAGCGAGTGAAGAACCTCCTCAAAGCAGACGCCGTCTGTGAGAGGAATATTCAGTTCAATGGATTTTTTGATGCACCGGCTGATAAACGACGATGCCTTGCGCACCGAAACGGAAAATTCAACGCCGTTGACCGCGTCCGCCGCGACGATTGCCGAAAAAATATCGCCCGTGCCCGAACGGCTTGTGCCGATTTTATGGGTTCTGATTATGTGGATATTACCGCCTTTTTCGTAGCAGAAATTCGCAATATAACTGCCCTGGCGAATGCCCGTTATGACAACTTTTTCAGGTCCCTGCTCCGAGAGGGCGGCGGCGTATTTTTCGACTTTTTCCGCTTTGATTTTTTCATCATAGGGCTCGTCAAGAAGAATACACGCCTCGGTAAGGTTGGGGGTCAGGATGTTCGCCAGAGAGGTGAGTTCCTTCATCTTTTCGCACATTTCGGGCGTATAGGTGGAGTAGGTTTTGCCGTAATCGCCCATAACGGGATCAATAACGGTTATTGTGTGTTTGCTGCCGAAACGCTCAATAAACCCGCGCACAATCGCTATCTGTGCCGCCGAGCCGAGAAAGCCCGTGCAGATGCCGGAAAAATTCAGACCGAGTTTATGCCACTCGTCAATGTAGTCCTGCATCTGCGCTGTGAAATCGGTGAACTGAAAACTGTCAAAGCCCGTGTGGTTTGAGAGAATTGAAGTCGGCAGAGGGCAGCACTGAACTTTGAGTGCGGAAATAAGCGGCAACTGAACGGCAACGGAGCATCTGCCGAAGCCGGTGTAGTCGTTAATCAACGCTATTTTTTTCTGATGGTTGTGGTTCTGCATAATGTTTTCAAATAAAATCCTTTATATCTCTTGAGTAATGCCCGGAATCCCGGAAGCCGTTTTCGGTTTTTATATCCGCGCCCCATTTGCGGGCAATTTCATCATAACTGTCGGTTTTGAGTTTTGCCCTTTCAAAGCCGTCTTTGCTGCCCATAATGCACCAGTCGCTCTCCCACATAAGATGCCCTGTTGCTTTGTAGGTCCAGAGAAGCCAGCTGAAATTGCAGCGGTTGAGAGTTCTGAGGCAGTTTGCCCAGGTTGTTGTGCCGAGCGGATAAAATTCGCCCATAAGCATAGGCACATCGGCAAAATATATTCTTGTCAGGTAAACAAACAGGTTGAAAATGAAGTCGGATTTCTGATAGAAATGCACCTGATAGACCATATTCTTCCAGCCCTTTGTGAAGGCGTGGGGAACAGCGAGCGGAGTCCAGATGCACTCGACGGTTATGAGGTGGTCTTCATCGACCGCTCTTACGGTTTTACAGAGGATATCGTAAATATATTCGTTGTTTATTCTTCTGCGTATTTCGGTGCAGTCGCAGTCGCACATAGGCTCGTTGAGAAGGTCATACATAGCGACGGCGGGATTGCCCTTGAATCTTGCCGCTATAGCAGTCCACAGTTCATTTGTGTATCTGCGGAATTTTTCGCCCTGCTCCGTTTTGTCATAAAGCCCGACGGACTTTGTTTTGCCGGAGTGGGGAGCGTCGCTCTGATAGCCGACCGCACCGTGCATATCAAGCACAACATAGATTCCGCGTTCGGAACATTCCTCAACAATCCAGTCGAGGCGCGAAAAATCCCAGTTGCCATTTTCGTCGAGGATTTTTCTGCCGCTGTCATCATAATAGAAATTGCGGAACCAGAAAGGCACGCGCACGCAGTTGAAGCCGAGTTCCTTTATATGGTCAAGGTCATATTCCGTAATGAAGTTGTTTTCATATTCGTGAATGAGGGCGTATGCCTTCTCTTCGCCGAAGCGTTCAATGAGAGTTTCATAAGCCTCGTAACAGTCGGAGACCTCTTCGTAATTGTTTATCCAGTCCTCCCAGATAAGCCAGGCGCCGAGATTGACGCCTTTGAGAACGACTTTTTCGCCCTTTTTGTTGACAATATCTCTGCCCTTCGCCGTAAGAAAATCATCATCTGTAAAGGCGGCGCTTTCCGTAGTCGTTGCATCGCCCGCATTAATCACGGGACAGACGGAGAGAATCATAACGCAAGCGAGAAAGAAAGATAATACTCTTTTTGAAAAACCCATAACAAGCCGCCTTTCTTTTAACCTTTATATTATACTACTGTATTTTAATTATGTAAAGTAAATGAGGAAAAAATAAAATTTAAATTATTACGGTATGACGAAAAATCATTTACTGTTATTTTTCCGCTGTGTATTTTTTTGCCTGACGGTTATGAACAAAAAGCAGGACTGCCGCCATACAGACAAACACGCTTATTCCGAAAACAAGCAGAGGCAGCATTGTTACATAACCCCAGATAAAACTGACATCTTTGCCTTTTGCTATTACATCGAGAATAAAGTAAGGGTTGTAAAACGGATATGCATAAAACACGGGCTTAAAAAACGCTCCGCGCACTATGCAGAACAGCGAATAAACAAAAGGATAAATTCCGACGGCGGGCAGAACGCGCTTTGAGAGCCGAGGCTCGCTGCCCTGCCTGAGCCAGAAAACGAGCAGAGCGACGGGGTTAATCATATGATGAAGCACCTGAGTTGAGTTTATCAGCCTGTGATAAGCGGTATCCCAGGCAAGCGGAGGGGTTAAACCCATAGGGAAGCCGCTGCAATAGACTATGCCGGCAATAATGACATAGGTTGTTATGAAAAGACCTGCGGCAGGCTTCTGCACTGGTTTCAGTTTTTTCACACCGAAGACGGAGAGAGCCGCGAGAACACAATAGACAGCGGCGGCAAGGTTTGACTGAACCGTGAAATATGAGAAATAATTGAATCTGCCATAGTCAACCGTTGTGAATTTTTCGTTGTATTCAAACCTGTAAAAACTCACGCGCAGGATTATTGACAATAACAGCAGGCAGCCGAGAATCATAAGGAAAACGCCTGTTGATTTTTTCTGCCAGACAGAGCCTTTTTCTTTCATAAAAAGTTACTTCCGTTCTTTCTTATTTTTCTTTTTCTGTATTTTAATATTGTAACACAGCGGCAGGTGTAATTCAATCATTTTAAAGAATCGCCGCAGGCGGAGAATTTCTCACCGCCTGCGGCTTTGTTGAGTTATCCGCTTTTAAAAAATCTGACCGGGCAGTTTCAGTTTTTCTTTGAAGGGAAAGGCTTTGTCAAACTCCTCAACATCCGTATCGCTGACATAATAGCCCCGCGGCGTCTGATAAACACCCGTGACGCCGTCGAGGTAACCCGAAACAAGTTCTTTGCAGAGAAAGAACGACGAATCGGCGCCCTCGGGCAGGTCGTGGTATCTTATGCCGAACCTGCCGGCGTAATCAAACCCGCTTTTGCCGTAAAAGGCGATGTTACCTTCAAACAGGACCGCTCCGAAGCCGAGTTCTTCCGCTTTTTTAATGGAATAATCCAGCAGATGTTTGCCGTAGCCTTTGCGTTTGAGAGCGGGCGTAATGCAGATGGGACCCATTGTGAGAACGGGAATATTTCTGCCGTCATCGGCGATTATAACCGTTTTCATAAACATATTCTGCCCGATTATTCCGCCGTCAAGTTCCATGACAAAATCCAGTTCTCTGACAAACGCGGGGTCGTTTCTGAGCATGTGAATAACATAGTGCTCACTGCACCCCGGACGATAAACATTCCAGAACGATTCGCGAACGAGGTTTTCAACCTCTTTGTAATCCTCTTCTTTTTCCAAACGGATAACGCAGTCATTTTTATTCATTGTTTTTCCTCCTGAAAATTGTTGACTTCAATGCCTTACGGCGGGAGGTCCGTTAACTGCGGCAGACCTCCCGGTCAGCCCGCAATCTCCGTTGTTCCGAACTTTTTCAAACAGTTCTCTCCTGTAAAATAATATTTATAATCACGCCTTGCGGCGGAATTACCTTGAATAATTCACCAGATAAACGGTATGACTTTGTATCTGACGCGCTTTTTATATTCCGTATAGCCTTCGAGCCCTTCTTCGAGCACCCGCTCCTCGTTTTTTATGCGTTTTGCGATTATGGGAATATAAAGAAGGAGAACGGCGAATGATATAAGCGAGCCGAGAACTATGCCCATTGAGAGAAAGAGAAAGAGAGTTGAACAATACATCGGGTGGCGCATTACGCCGTAAAGCCCGGTGTCAATGACCTTCTGATTCTCCTGAACCTCTACCGTTCTTGAAAGGTATGCGTTCTCTCGCAGAACCTCGGCATACATTACATAAGCACATAAGCGGCAAGAAATATTACCGCGCCTGATTTCGCAAGCCAGAGCGGCAGAACAAGAAAACCGAAGCGGAAGCACAGCCCCGCGGCAACAAAAGCGGCGAGGAACATAAGACCGCTCATAACAAGAACGGATTTTTGCTCGTCTTCTTTCTCTTTGGCGTTGAGGCGTTTTTCGAGCAGAGCGGGGTTCTTTTTCATAAGAACCAGACCCGCGATAATCATAGGCACAAACAGAATTACAATAAACATCCAGCCGTTATAAAAGGCCGCGGTGCCTGCGGGCAGAAACAGAAGCAGAGCGATAATGACAAGCCCGGCGAACAGTTTGCCTGCCGCTTTCAGAAGCAGTTTTTTTTGTCATTTAAAGACCTCCCGTCTGAAAGAAAAATTATCTTGAAAGGGTAACGGTTTTTGTTTCTCCGGGGTTAAAAGAAACTGTTTTTTCGTCTCCGCCCTTAACACTTACCCTAACCGTCTGCGCTTTGTCACTCGTAACGGTAACTGCTGCCGTTTCTGCGTTCCATTCTATATCAACCTGAGCGTTTGTTCTGGCACGCAAGTGAACTGCTTTGCTTATTATTTGGATTTACATTCCATTCAGGTGTTCTTTAATGTATTATTCTATAGTATTTCGATTACTCGAGGATAATAATATTTTTCCACAATCATTTATTTTGTGATATTCAAAGTTCCATGTATATCTATCTGTGTCTTCACAAAGAATCTGAATGTATTTAGGATATCCATCTTTTTCATCAATAATGTCAGAATCCAATATCTCGCGTTGCTCGATGTGAAATAATTCTGACGAATTGTGAAATTTTGCGGCAAGCCGCAAAGTGAAATGAAATAAATCAACTCATGCCCGCAGGCACTTCACGAGCGTAAGCGCACTTATCGTGCCGTCAGGCACACTTAGTTGCAAAGAGCACGCCGAAGCGTGCTCTTTGCTGTGCCTGTTTCACTAAAGTGCAACTTTGTTAATGAACAGACATACAGCGCAGAATAATACAGAATCGGTTTCTGAGTAAATGAATAATTCCATAATTATCGGGTGTAGGCGGCCACCCGACATTTTTAATTTGACAGTTTTTCAGTATTCATTTTTCTGTTAAAAATCCTGTTGTTTTAATGAATAATGAAAACTGAAAACTTAAGAATACGATTTGACAACTTAAATTTCTTTTAAAAACCGAAGCTGCATTTTTTCATTCACATAACCGATGTTTCTGTAAAAAGTATGAGCTTCCGTTCTGTGTGCGCCGGAATTCAATCTGATTATTCGGATGGAATTATCATTTGCCCACATTTCAATTGCCATCATAAGTTTTGAACCAATACCGCATTTTTGATAATCCGGTAAAACAGCAAGCCCCAGAATATTTAACGCTGTTTCATAATATAAGCAACGATATTTTTCTCCGTGAACAAACCCGACAACCCTGCCGTCAACTTCTGCGACTAAAACAATTTCTTCCTCACGGTTCAATTGCTCCAAGCGATATTTGACAAGCGCCGATTCACACGGATAACCGAGACTGAATTCACAAATGTCACGAATATCACCCGCATCAGTAGCGAAAGATGCTCGAATCTTTGGCTCTGAATAATCCATAATTATATCCCGCCTTTTGCTGTTTTGATGGATGATATCAACATACGTTTGATTTCTTCTGCTTGTGATAACAAAGGATCATACTGATATTCAAAAATCGCAGTTCGTTTCAGAAGTGTCAACCAATAAATGCTCTCGCCGGTCTCCTTTAAAGAGATGTGGAGTTTGGCAATAAAATCCGCCTTGCTGTTTCCGTAAACGGCTTCATTGATATTTGCGCCGATTGAAGTTGCAGAACGAAGCAGTTGTTTAGGAATTGTTGTGTCTTTTTTTGATTTGGAATAATTCTCGTAAAACAGAACGATTTGAACAGCAAAATCCAGTGATTTATCAAGTAAAGGGTTATCCATGTGTTCACCTCCGTATTATATATTATACCAGAGTCATTTGATATAATCAACGCTTTGCTCAGCAAAGCAACCGATTCTCTTCTCTTTTCTCTCTTATCTTTTCATTGGAAAAAGTCGCGGGAGAGAACGGAGAGAAGAAATAAGAATGAAGAGTGAAAAATGAAGACTACAAAAAGGAAAAAGCCGCTTTCGCGACTTTTTCTTTTTGGAGGTACCACCCGGATTTGAACCGGGGAATCTCGGTTTTGCAGACCGATGCCTTACCACTTGGCTATGGTACCGTATATATTAAAAAAATGGAGCGGATGACGAGGCTCGAACTCGCTACCTCCACCTTGGCAAGGTGGCGCTCTACCAGATGAGCTACATCCGCAAATGGTGCCTTCGGCCGGAATCGAACCAGCGACACGTGGATTTTCAGTCCACTGCTCTACCAAC
>JAFRQM010000021.1 GCA_017428625.1 Clostridia bacterium | reverse complement strand
AATAAATATTAAACAAATAAATATCATCTATTAAATAATAAAAA
Organism: Clostridia bacterium; assembly: GCA_017428625.1. Classification (GTDB taxonomy): domain Bacteria; phylum Bacillota; class Clostridia; order Oscillospirales; family Acutalibacteraceae; genus CAG-177. The sequence goes on along the minus strand of JAFRQM010000021.1, from coordinate 113,905 downwards.
ATATAATAAAAAGAACCGCTGTGACTGAAGAAATCACGGCGGTTTATTATATACCGTATTTTATTTTTATTCTGCCCAGTTTTTCGGAGAACGGCTTTTTGAGAAGCAGTATGAAAACTACATTTGATATTGCGTAAACGGCGGTGTAAGGGGCGGCGGAGGTTATGCTCGCAATATAGAACTTCAGGTTGAAAGAATTGTATGCCCACATAACCGACCAGACATCCATAATGAACGAATAGACCGCTCCCGCGAAAAACACATACACGCACATCCGCACGGTATGGTTTTCAAGGTATTTAGCGAACACCCCGGCAAAAAAGCCTATCATACCCCAGGCAAACATCTGAAACGGAGTCCAGACGCCCTGCCCCGCGAAAATGTTTGAGATGAGCGCCGAAAACGCGCCTGTCATAAACCCCGCCTCGCTGCCGAGATAGACGGCAAAAAGCACGGTAATGGCGGTAATCGGGTTTACCGCGGGAATAAACGAGCAGATTGCTCTGCCGACGCAAGCCATAGCCACGGCGGCGCTTATCAGCACAAGCCGCCTTGTGCCGGTTTTGCGGCGGTCAAAGCCGCAGATAAACAGCAGCACAGAGAGAACAGACACGGCAAAAATTCCGTAAGAGTAGTTTTTGCTTCTGAACACGAGAACGCCCGACAGCACAACAGCGGGAATAAAAACAAACGGAATTACAACCGACAGCGCCCTGCGAAGCTTTTCGCTTTTTATCACCGTCATCCGCCTGCCTCCGCGTAACGGCTGACATCTTCGGGGTTTATAAGGTTTTCGCATATACCCGATGTTATTCTTGCCGTGGATGTTGTGTAAAAAATGTTTTCGGAAAAGAATCTGTAAGGCGTGTCAACACATACGCATTCGCCGCGGAAAAACATGGCAGCCCTGTCCGCGCACAACGCGGCAAACTCAACATCGTGGGTGACGACAACAACCGTGAGACCCTGCCGTTTGAGTTTTGAAAGAGCATCGCGCACCTTCTGTTTCGCAAGGCTGTCAAGCCCTTTTGTGGGCTCGTCAAGAAGAAGAATTTTCGGCTTTGAGGCAAGCACAAGGGCAAGAGCCGCCAACTGCTGTTCGCCGCCGCTTAAATCGTAAGGGTGTGTTTTTGTGGCGTATGAAAGGTCATAAGGCACGTCTTCAAAAGATATGCCCGCGCTCTTAAACTCCTCCTCCAGCGTGTTGCGCAGAAAAACCGTCTGCGCATCCTGCGGCAGGAGAGATATGCAGTTGTTGTAAAGGGATTGACCTTTATACTTTTTGATATTTTTGCCGAATATTTCAACGCTGCCCGAATAAGGGGCGGTAAGCCCCGCAAGGGTATAAAGCAGGCTTGTTTTACCGGACCCGTTAGCGCCCAGCACGCATAAAATCTCATTTTTATATACGGTCAGCGATGTGTTGTGAAGCACATCGGGAGCGTCTTTATCATATCTGAAATAAACATTTCTCAGTTGCGCGGCTGTTTCATCCGTATGGCTTTCTTCGGTTTCAAAAGGCTTGTTGTTGCGTCTGAAATTTTCGCGGAAATACTTTTTGCCCTCTGTAATATTCAGGGGGCACTCGCCTTTGGCACCGAGAATTTTATAAAGCCTTACGCTGCCCGGCATTGAGGCGGCGATTCTGTCGTTGCCGGTTATTTCTTTAACCGTCTGCCTTGTTTCACCGAAAGCGGTGATTTTTCCGTTTTCAATAACACAGAGTTTGTTGCACAGGGGGATAACATTCTCGAGCCTGTGCTCGGTTAAAATAATCGTCAACCCGAGTTCTTCATTCAGTTTTTTCAGCGTTGTCAGAAACTCCGAAGCAGATACCGGGTCAAGCTGGGAGGTCGGCTCGTCGAGGATTATCACTTTCGGGTTCATAACAAGCACACCCGAAAGCGAAATCATCTGTTTCTGCCCGCCCGACAAATCGGCCGTGTTTTTGTCAAAGAGGCTGTCTATGCCGAAATAACTCATTATTTCGGCAACCCTGCGTTTCATAAGATTCTGCGAAAAACGCAGGTTTTCCATACCGAAAACAATCTCGTGCCACACCTTGTCGGTAACAATCTGGTGTTCCGGCGACTGGCCGACAAATCCGATTGCGCAGGATTCTTCGGGAGTCAGGTTTTCGGTGTTTTTTCCGTCAAAAAGTACCTCTCCCGTTTTGTTGCCGAGAGGCGCGAGTTCAGGCTTGAGAAGGCGCAGAAGCGTTGTTTTACCGCTGCCCGTGGGGCCGCAGACAGCAATGAAATCGCCCTGTTCAACAGAGAAAGAAACGCCGTCTATTATCTTGTCGGTAAGCGGATATCCGAATGTGAGATTTTTGACTTCAAATAACGCCATTTCAGTCTGCTGCCTCCTTCCGTAACTGACGGGCTTATGCACAACAGCCCGTAACCGATGTAACCCGCAAGCGAGACCGGATCCGTCGAGGGCCGGTCGGCATAAGGGTAAAAATTGTAAACGAACGCCCCTTTTGATGAGGCATAAACCGTGCAGGCGGTCAGAACAAGCGATAACAGCAGGAATATGACATCACGCCTGCCGAATGAATAAAGCGAGAAATTTCTTCTTCTGCGCCCGCTGTAACCTCTCGCCGACATACTGTCGGATGTGATAATCGTTTTTTCAATCATATAGGTGAGAAGAATTGAGAAAACTCTTGCCAGGCCTTTCAGCCTTGAAACTATGGTTTCATCTTTATAAAGTCCGAGCGCCTTCTGTGTGCTGTTTATCTGCCCCGCCTTGCGGATATAAAGCGGTATGAACCTTAATGCCATAGTCAGCACGAGCGCGGCTTTTTGCGAAACAAAACCGAGAATGTAAATGATTTTTTCGGATGTCATAATCTGCGAAAAAGACGCAAACCAGTAAACCGCGGACGAGAGCATAAACCCCAGAAAGATTCCGTAAAGCCCCGCTTCAACGGTTACATTGTGATTGTTTATAACCGCAATTGCCGTCGCGCCGTTATGACCGAAAACAGGGTTAAAAACCATACAGGCTATTGTCATCAACGCGGTGTAAATATGTATTGTATTGTTTTTGCGCCCCGGCATAACAAACCGGAAAGCCAGCGCGCCCGCCAGTGAAATGACGGTTATTACGGGGTTCATTGTGAAGATTCCCGAAACTATTACGCAGGCAAAAAAGATAAACACGGTTGCCGGGTTGAAGATTTCAAAACAGCTCATCGCAAATCATCCCCGATATTTGTGGTGTAGCGCCATTGAATATTATCGCCTTCGCTCAGAGTGTATTCGCCGCAGCCGACATCGCCGAACGAGCCGTTGACGCTGAACATCCAGCCGGACATTTCACCGTAATCGAACTCGAACAGGTAATTTATGCCGGCAATGTAAGCGCTTCTGTGGTCGGTGAGGGTTTTTGAAGAATCCTCTATGGAGATTTTATATTTTTTCGCCGCGTAAATAAGGCAGTCATAAGCCGTTGAGCCCTGCGGCAGGGTAAACTCGGTTTTTTCAAGAATAATACCGTCCGACGGGGTGATTTTCTCATCTCCCCTTCCGGCTACCGTTTTGCAGTCAATGCTCATGGTGACTGTTACGGTATCGGTGAGCGTTGCCGTTTCATCAACGGTGTAAAACTCACCGGGGCGCTGAATGTCGCTTATTGCGACGCCCGCGGTTACAACACCCGCGAGAACGGCGATGATTATGTAGTTGATGATTTTTCTGTTGCCTTTGGCGAGCAGAATAACAGATATAACGAACGCGAGAAGCCATACGGCGGCAACGCATGCGGTTTTAAGCGGAATGCGGTTTTCTTCTTTTTCCGTTTCGCTCTGCGGGGTAACGGGTTCGGGAGATTCCTCCTGCGTTATGTTTTCACCTGTGAAAAAGGCGGTATCCGTTTCGTATGTTCCGCTGACGGATGTTACGGAAGTTACCGTTACCGTTTGCCCTTCTGCGGATGTTTTTTTTATGCCCGCCACGGCGGTTTTTTCAGCCCCTTGTTTGGCTTTATTTGTTGTGTCGTCTGCGTCAGCCTGTTTTGTTTTGGGGGCGGTTGTTCTGCGCGTTATTTCGCGTTTTGTTCTTGAAACGGGCTGTGCGGTTTTTGCGGCGGGTTGAGTCTGCTTGGATGTTGCCGAACTTGCTGTGGATTGATCGAGGATGGAGCCGCCGGACACCGTTTTTGCAGGTGTTACGGGCTTTGCCGTGGTTGCCGGGGCTGTTGCAGTCTCTTCGGGAATGACCGTTTTAACCCCCGCATTTAATTCATACAGCCTGCCTTTACCGTTTTGCATACGGTAAATTGAAACGAGGGAATAAAGAACCTGTGTTGTGGCGGAAAGGTTGTATTTTCCGCCCGGTGTATGCGCAAAGCCGCGGTCCGTCGCTCTGAACGAGAGCATAAAATCAACGGCTGAATTTTCATTTTTGATAAAGCGGCTGTCGGTTAACGGGTTAATGCCCAGAGAGGTCAGGGCAACTATAACCTGCGCAGCGCTTTCGGGGCTTTTGTCGCTGTAATAACTCCTGTATCCCCCGTCATCCGTCTGTGTTGACGAGAGAAGATTAACTGCTTTGTCAACCGCTGTTTTTACGGCTGAATGGCTTTTGTAATAAGGCGCGAGGCACTGCACTGTCATTGCGGTAATATCGGTGTCCGATGCGCCGACAGTTGTGTTGAGCGCCCAGCCTCCGTCTTCATACTGCTGCGAGAGCAGTTTTTCAATTACTTCATCCGAGGTGTATTTTGAGGATGAAAAACCGTTTGTAATAAGGTGAAGCCCGAAGATATAACTCATTATTCCGAGTTCGCCGATTTCTTCATTTGCGGTTTTTTTAACATAGGCGGTATTTGTGCCCATCGCCGCAAAGTTAAGAGCGTAGCGTTCCCTGGTGGTGGGTGAGGATGAAACACCTTTCTTTTTTAAAGCGAGAGCGTATTTGGAGTAATCGTAGTCTGAGCCCGCATACTGAATAACAGAGAATACGAACCAGTCTGTTGTTGAACCGGCGTTCTCCGAATAAACGCCGTCTATAAGCCCCTGAACGGAGGTCTGACCGTTTGCCGAAAGTTCATCGTCCAGAATACCCGTTATTGCGTCTTCGATTTCTTTCCCGGAAACAGCGCAAGCCCGGGTGCTGAAAGCCCCGGGCGCGAACGCTGTGATTATTGAGATTAAAACAAGTATGAGGGACAGGACCTCAACGGGTTTTCTCTTCATAATTCATAAATTATTCTGCAAAAAGTCCTTTGATAGGATTTACACTATAAAAAAATCCTTTGATAAGATTTACAATATAATTGAAATAATAGGAAATAATATTGCCGATATTGAGTTTTGCGTTAACGGAGCATGCGGGAGGAGTAATAATTGAGCCGTCGGGTGAAGCGGCGGAAATAACACAGTTGCCAACAGCCGTTACGGTTACCGTCGCTTTGCCGTTTTTGTCGGTTTTAACGCCTGTGCCCTTGCCGTTGACAAGGATTTCAGCGCCTTCAACGGGAAGATTGACGGGAGCCCAGTTCGCGTCAAAACCGACCTTGCTCAGAGTAAGTTCGATTTCGGAATATGTTTCGGCTTCAGCCTCTTTTTTGTCGAAGAAAGCGTAGTTGTCGCTGTAGTTGTCGGCGTCTTTGTAAGAGAACGCGTAAACACTGTCGCCCGCTTTAACGGGGTCGGCGAGAGAGTATGACATAGCGTCATTAACATAATAGCCGAGGCTGCCCTTGTTTGTGTCGCCCCAGAGTTTAACAAGGCTGATGCCCGCGTACTCACCCGTTGTTACCGTTGACTCATAGCCTTTTGCCGCGCCGCCCTCATAAAACTCCTCGTGCGCGCAGTAAAGAGCGTCGTTGATTGTAATGGAACCGTCTTTGTCAACATCGGTAACGCTGACTGTTTGATTAACAACAACAAGATTGCCCTTGTCTGAAATGGTTACCACCACATTTGTGCCGTCCGCGGCGAACGCGGCGGCGCATACGCCAAACGCCATAACAATCGCGAGAATGAGTGATAATGTTTTTTTCATTTTTTTCTGTCTCCTTTTTATATATTACTCCGCGGATTTGTTTTTTTCAATCATCCGCTGAGTTTTTTTGCGTTTTTGATTTATTCTGCGTTGTTTTTTCTTCTCAAGCCTTTCGGGGTCTTCCTCTTTTATGCCCGCCGCCTCAAGTGCGCGCGGCCACGGGCCCAGAAACGCCTTTATGGCGTTTACCTCGCCGTTTGTGAAATCCTTGCGGGCGGGGTAGCGGGTTTCCCCCGCGGTTTGCAGCTCATCGAATTTATCGCGCAGCATAAGCACGCAATGTTCTTTTGAGTAATTCATTTTACACCTCTTCGTTCTGACAAATAAAAAAGCGCTCATTCAGAAAAACTGAACAAGCGCAACTGTTTAAATGCCTTCACGAAAAATGCAACACGCAAAAACATAAAACGGCTGCACTTTTCATTCCCAAAAAATGCTGCGGAATTGACCGCACCAAAAACAAACGCACTGCGGGTATTCCGACTTGACGGCTCAAGACCGCATACGGTAATGGAAGTTGCGACGGATTCTCACCGAACTTGCCCCTTATCCCCTGAGCGGGGAGCAATACGCTTTTTTAATTGTCAATTCATATATAACACTTTCAAAGGTAAATGTCAAGGCACGGCAGGTTGAAATTCTGCTTTTTTAAGGTTATAATAAAAAGACAACAGATGAAATTGATTTATTCCTTTCCGTTTGGTTTTCGCAAATACCCTCACGGCTTAATGCTGTATGAACCGCACAAAGTCAGAATTAAACAAAGGAGCAATAAAATAATGAAAAGTATTATTACAGCTGTTATTTCCGTTATCTGCCTTGTTTTTCCGCACCTGACGGCGCTGGCGGTTGTCAATGCCATAAACACTCTGCCCAAAGCGCCCGAAAAACACGGGAGCGACTGCATACACTTTATGAACACGGGCAGTTCAGACGCTATTCTTATTGAAAGCGACGGTCATTTTGCGCTTGTTGACGCAGGGGAAGATGCCGACAACCCGCGCGGATTTGACTGGCTTGTTTATGAAGGGCAGGAGCAGAAAGTGCTCTCTTACCTCAAATCTCACGCCGCGGATGCAAACGGAAAAGTTCACCTCGATTTTGTTGTGGGCACACACGCGCACTCCGACCACATAGGCGGATTTGACACGGTAATACTTGACCCGGATGTTACAATCGACCGCGCTTATCTCAAGGAATATGACAGCAGTAAAATAAACGAATATGAAATTGAGAACTGGGACAATCAGGAAGTCTATGATCAGATGATAAACGCCCTTGCCGTTAAAAACATTCCCGTTGAAAAACCCGGTCCGGCACCTTTTACACTCGGCAATTTCAAAGTTACTCTCATTAACACCGACGACCCTGAGAAATCGGAGAAAGTAGGCGAAAACGACAACTCTCTGGGTGTTCTGCTTGAAAAGAACGGCTCAAGAGTTTTTCTCGCGGGCGATATGGACGATTACTCCGGCGATGAAACCCACCTTGCGCCCGAAATCGGAAAAATTGACCTTCTCAAGGTCGGGCATCACAGCAACCCGGGCTCGAGCAGCGAAACATTTATTAAAACTCTTCTGCCTGACGCCTGCGTGGTAACCACCGGCAGAAGAAATGCAAATGTTAATATTCTGGCGGGAATAATCAAAATCTGCAGAAACAAAAACATCTACACAACAGGTAATGAAAACGGAGTGCTTGCCGTAATCGGCGACAGCGGCGATATTTCATATTACGGCGGAATATTCGACAACCTTAAAACGGACTGAACGGAGAAAATGTTATGAGTGAAATAAACAGAGATAAATATGTTGCCCGGTGCCCGTTCTGCGGCGGTGCCGAAATAATAGAGTGTTTTCAGTCGGCCTACGGAGCTGTATCGGCAACGCAGAACAAACTCGGCGGCAGAACGCTTTATCACTCTGTGTGCCGCAAATGCGGAAGCGTTGTGAGAAGTTATGTAAAAGAACCCGAAAAGCTGCTCAAGCGCAAAGACAGAGCGGAGACGGAATAAAACTCAGGAGGAGTTATGGCTTCAAGCAAAGAATATCTTGACTATGTTCTGGATCAGTTGTCGGGAGTTGACGGCATAAGTTACAGGGCAATGATGGGCGAATACATAATCTACTGTCGGGGCAAAGTCATCGGCGGGATATATGACGACAGATTTCTCATAAAACCTGCGGAGGCGGCGAAAAATCTTATGCCCGACGCTTCTTATGAACTGCCTTATGAAGGTGCGAAAGAGATGCTCGCGATTGATGTTGACAACCATGAAATGCTGGAGCGTCTTATTCCCGCCGTATGCGCCGAACTGCCGGCGCCCAAACCGAAAAAGAAGAAATAAACGGTAAACACTATGAGAATAAACAAAAGCGATATGCTCCTTTATGCCGTGACAGACCGTTGCGGTAACAGTTACGGCGAATTTATCGGACGGGTTGAAACCGCTTTGAAAAGCGGAGTTACCTGCCTTCAGTTAAGAGAGAAAAACCTCGATTATTCGGATTTTCTGCGCGAGGCAAAAGAGATAAAAACTCTGTGCAAAAAATACTGCGTGCCGTTAATCATAAACGACAATGTGACTCTTGCTCTCGAAATCGGTGCGCACGGCGTGCATGTGGGGCAGGATGATATGAACGCCCTTGATGTGCGCAAAGCGGCGGGAGACCGCCTTATTGTCGGCGTGTCCGCTCACAATGCGCAGGAGGCATTGAAAGCGCAGGCGGCAGGCGCGGATTATCTCGGCTGCGGCGCGGTTTTTTCAACCTCCACAAAGAGCGATGTAACCTCACTTTGCTATGATGAACTTAAAAAAATCTGCCTCTCGGTTGACATACCCGTTGTTGCCATCGGCGGAATCAACACAGGCAATATATTAAACCTTGCCGGCAGCGGAATTGACGGAATTGCGGTTGCCTCCGCTATATTCGGCGCTCAAAATGTTGCACTTGCGTGCGGAGAACTGCGAAAATTAAGTGAAAAGGCGGTAAACGGATTTGAATAAAAAATTTGCGATTTTTGATATGGACGGCACTCTGATTGACTCTATGGGCTACTGGAACAATCTTCTTGAGGAATTTCTGCGTTCAAAAGGTGTCTCGGAAGATATAACGGCGCTTATTCAGCAGGTCAAAACAATGACTGTCGGACAATCCTGCGCCATGCTGGCAAAGCGCTTCCCCTCGCTCGGCAATCCCCGTGATTTTGCCGAGAGCGCCGGCGCGCTTATGGCAAAGCACTACCTTGAGGATATACCCGTAAAAGCAGGTGTTGTTGAATACCTTGAAAAACTGAAAAATCAAGGCGTGCGTATGTGCGTTGCCACTATAACCGACCACGCTCTGCTGGAGGTTTGTTTCAGAAGGCTGGGTATTGACAAATACTTTGAGTTTACGCTTTCCGCAAACGAGTGCGGCAAGGGCAAGGACGACCCGGAAATATATCTTGCGGCGTGCGCAAAATTCGGCTCGGAGCCCTGTGACACAGCCGTTTTTGAAGACGCGCCATACGCCCTTGAAACGGCAAAAAAGGCAGGTTTTTACACCGTTGCCGTTTATGATGAAGGCGAAGAGAACAACTGGGAAAAAGCAAAAGCCGCGGCTGACGAATTCATCCGCGACTGGAAAGATTCAATATAAAACGAAGGAACGGAATTATGAAAACGGCACTTACAATAGCGGGCAGCGACTCAAGCGGCGGCGCGGGAATACAGGCTGACATCAAAACGATGACTGCAAACGGCGTTTACGCCATGAGCGCAATTACAGCCCTCACCGCTCAAAACACAACGGGTGTGAGCGGAATTTATGAGGTTACTCCGGATTTTCTGAAAGCGCAGATTGACAGCGTTTTTACCGACATAAGACCCGATGCCGTAAAAACGGGTATGGTTTCATCAACGGCGCTCATTGAGGTTATTGCGGAGCGCCTGAGTTTTTACAAGGCTGAAAATATTGTTGTTGACCCGGTTATGGTATCAACAAGCGGTTCAAAACTGCTTCAGGACAACGCGGTTGACGCGCTGAAAAACAAACTTATTAAAATCGCCTCGCTGGTTACGCCGAACATACCCGAAGCTCAGATTCTTTCGGGTATGGAAGTTAAAACAAAAGAGGATATGCAAAACTGCGCGAAAAAGATTTATGAAGAATACGGCTGCAGTATTCTGCTCAAAGGCGGGCACAGCATAAATGACGCAAACGACCTGCTTTATGACGGCTCGGATTTCACGTGGTTTGAGGGCAGGCGCATAAACAACCCGAACACGCACGGCACGGGTTGCACTTTGTCATCGGCAATCGCCGCGAATCTCGCTAAGGGTTGCTCACTCGGCGAAGCGGTCAGGCGGGCCAAAAATTATATTTCCGGCGCGCTTGAAGCAATGCTTGATTTAGGCGCGGGCAGCGGGCCGCTCAACCACGCGTTCAACATAAGCGGAGAGTTCGCGAACAGTGAGTTTAAAGCGGCTCAGCCTTTAACTCAAATTCCTCAAAAGATAATCAAACTGAACAAAAAAATTATTAAAGACGGTAAAAACCTGCTTGAAAAAACCTACTCCCGCATTGATGAAATCCCCTCAGGTCAGGCATCTCAGGAACTTACCGAAGGCTGCCTTGTTCTTGAGGGCGGAGCCTTCCGCGGGCTTTACACGCAGGGTTTTCTTGACGCATTGATGCTGGCGGGAATTAATCTGTCGTGCGTTATAGGCGTTTCCGCCGGCGCGCTGGGCGGAGTGAACTATGTTTCCGGTCAGATAGGGCGTTCTGCGAGAATCAACCTCAATTTTCGCATAGACAGCCGGTATATAGGCACAAAATCAATAGCGAACAGCCACAGCATTCTCGATGTCGGTTTTTTAACCGAAGACAGGGGAATCATACCGGAGCCCCTCAATGAAGAAAGATTTTACAGTCGTGACAGGCGCTTTGTCGCGGTTGCCTCAAACCTTCTCACCGGAGATGCGCAATATTTTGAAAAAGGCGATGGCTCCGATATTATGGCGGGGATACGCGCCTCCGCTACGCTACCGTTTGTTTCGCCCGCTTTTGTTATAGACGGCGTGCCTTACCTTGACGGCGGATGCGTTTGCAAAATACCCTATGAGTGGGCGCTCGAACAGGGCTACCGTAAAATTATGGTAATAAGAACAAGAGAAATCACTTTCCGCACGGCAGGCAGGCGCAACCCGGCGGCTGTAAGAATCTACGGCAAATATGCCGAATTTGCCGAAAAGCTCGCGAATAATGAGATTGATTACAACAAACAGTGCGATGAGCTTGAAAAGCTGCAGGCCGACGGCGCGCTTATGCAGTTTGCCCCCTCGCGCAAGCCCGGAGTGATTATGATTGAGAGAGACCTTGAAAAGCTGGGCGAACTTTACTGGCTCGGCTTCAATGACTGCAACAGCCGCCTTGATGAGATAAAGAATTATCTCAAGTCGCAATAAAAGCATTTATCATAAGATACCCATATACAAAGTTTCACGCCTCATCGGAACAATCCGATGAGGCGTGTTATATATGCTTGTGTAAACATTGTTTCTGTCAAACGGCTCCGCGCTTGCCGTTTTAATTCTGTTATTTCGCGCCGTTTGTTATTGATGATTGCCGTTGACTGTTTTGCCGCTTTTCTGCGCTTCATCAAGTTTTCGCTCGCGGCGGCGCAGGGTTTCATCCGTCTGCGGTCTGATATCGCCGGCTTTGGTAAGCGCCCATTTTGTAAGGCTGGGGCCCACAAGCTGGTTTATAAGCACCGCGAAAAGCACAATGTTTCTTATCAGATCACCGTCGCCCGGAAGGTCAGCCGCCGTAACGCACATTCCGAGCGCCACGCCTGCCTGCGGCAGAAGGGTTATGCCTAAATACTTTTCAATGTTTTTATCGCAGCCCGAAATTTTCGCGGAATACTTTGTGCCGTAATATTTGCCGAAAGCCCTGAAAAGAGTGTAGGCAATACCGATAACAACCGCCATATATTTTGCGAAAACTCTCAGGTCGAGCTGAGCGCCCGAGAGAACAAAAAAGAGTTCGAGTATCGGCCCCGTCCAGCCGTCGGCGACTTTCATAATTTCGCCTGAGAGCGGGCACATATTGCAGAACACGCTGCCGAGCATCATACACACGAGCAGGGGTGAAAAACCGATTTTAACGGGCCCCGCTTTGAATGAGAGCATTGAAATAGCAACCGTCAGAAAAACAAAACTGATTGTCATGACAAGGCGGTTAGTGTTTGAGTGGAACATTGCCTCCATTTTTGTAAGCACAAAGCCGGCAATCGCGCCGAGAGCGAGAGAAACGCCTATTTCAATAAGAGGATCTACAAGAATCGAGAAAATGTCGGGCGAGCCTGTTTTAAGCGCTTTGGCAACGCCGAAAGAGACAGCGAAAAGCACAAGCCCCACAGCGTCATCAAGCGCAACTATGGGCAGAAGAATATCCACAACGGGGCCTTTCGCCTTATACTGACGAACAACCATAAGCGTTGCCGCCGGTGCGGTAGCCGCCGCTATGGCGCCGAGCGTTATTGCCGCGGGAAGCGAGAGAACATCGGGTTTTAAAAGGTGGATTATGATAAGCCCGATATCCGTGACGGCGGTTGCCACGCACGCCTGAACAATACCGATGATTGTTGCCTGCCTACCCGTTTCGCGCAGCTGTGAAAGGCGGAACTCATTGCCTATTGAAAAGGCGATAAAGCCGAGCGCAACATCCGAGATGACGCCGATGCCGTCAAGTTCTTCATAACTCTGAAAGCCCACACCGGGCACGCCGATAAGCGCCGTAAGTCTGCCTAAAACGCAGGGACCTATGAGAACGCCCGCGATAAGATAAGCCGTAACATCGGGCAGGTTGAATTTTTTTATGACTTTAAGACGGGTTAAAAGCAATCCCACAGCCATGGCTATTGAGATTGACAGTAATGTGCTGCTCATTTTTGTTCCTCATTTATTTTTAAAATAAATTAAATTAACCTTTTCGGCTTATTATTATAGCAAAACGGAAATAAAAAACAATGGTGTAAAACAAGAAATCCCCGCCCTCAGGCAGGGATTTTTTATATATTTTTTATAACTTGCAGTTCTGCTCACGGAGCTGTCTGAGTTTTGCCTCATCAACATTGCCGTCGGCTATCTTGCTGTCAAGCCACAGTCTGAGCGAGGCCGCGTCGGCAATAAGGCGCTCCAGTTCGTTCTGAATGGCAACAAAGTCTTTGAGTTCGGCGTCATCGTCAATTTTGCCGTCGCAGGTTATTTCAATAAGGCGGTCTTTCTGTGAGTTGAGTTTGTTGTTTGCGGCAAGCAGGTCAAGCACCGTTTCGGAAACGGGTCGTTCTTCTATTTCGCGAAAACGGCTTTCTTTGCCTATAGCGCACTCCTTTGCGCAGTAGTAACTGCAGAGATTGGGCTTTTTGTAAGCTTTCTGCATGGCGACAACTTCTTCGGGTGTTGCCGATGACTTGCCGCTTTCAATCTTTTCAATTCTGCTGTCGGAAATCCACTCAAGTTTTTCGCTCGCCCCGGCGCGTGTAAGACCGCGCTCCTCCCTGCAGAGCTGATATATATTTTTATTTGCTCTGGAAGACTGTCTGCCCGTAAAAACCACTCCTTCGGATTAGTCTTTACAGGCATTATAACACATTGTTGTTCTGTTTTAAAGAGCAAAATCAGTCATCGTCGAAAAACATTTCAAACATCATCATTTCTTCAAGCCGGTCTGACGGAAAAGCGGAGTTTTTCTGCTTTTTCGCCGCAGGCTTTTTTACGCTCTGCGCGCTTTTTCCGTTTTTGCTTTTCGGGGTAATGGCGCTTTTTTTCGCTTTTTCTTTTTTATTAAACAATCAAACCATCCTTTAAACCGCGAAGCGTTCGCAGTCATCAAATTCGGGCTCTTCAAAACCGTCAAGAATTCCCGAGAGACGCAGTTCCTCAAGTTCGAACCTGTCGTTGTCGCTCAGGCAGGCGCCGCCGTAAATTGAGTCATTATCGCCGAACCCTGCGTCAAAGAGGCTGCGGTCGGTTTCCGCGCCGAAGCCGTAACCGCTCTCGCCGCTGCCGTAAATCGAATCATAAATTGCTTTATAAGTCATTTTTCACACCTCTTTCTTTATAATGCATTATGTGTCCGTTATTCCGTGCAGTTCTGCGGTTTTAATAAAAAAACGCGTATGCGGGCAGGAATATCACGCCCAGCATCATAAGAACAGCCAGAATAATGAAGGGCAGGCAACCGCATCCGCAGCCGCCGCAGCCGCATCCGTCATGTCTCATTGATATTCCTCCTTTCGTTTTACTGCACCTATATAATAGCATTGCGCTGCGCTGCTATAAATGATTAAAAGGGTGAAAAGAGGTATTTTATTTCCGCCACCGGTGCGAAATAACCGCGTTTATTTTTCGCAGGAGGAGAATATCTCCTTGCAATAATAAACCTGTTATGACATAATAAAACAGAGGTGTGAAATATGGCAAAAAAGGTTTTAAGCGTTTTTATCGCTCTGATTATGATTTGCGGGGAGGTATATATGGCTGTTGATGTTTTCGGCTCAGATGCAGACGCAATCTATGTTTCGGCTCAGGGCAGTGACGGGGCGGACGGCAGTTTTGAAAGCCCGCTTGCCACTATAGCCGCCGCGAAAGAACTCGCAATGCAGAAAAGCGGCGATGTTACCGTTTATTTCAGGCAGGGCAGTTACACGCTGCTCGACACGGTAAATTTCACCTCAGACGATAAAAGCGGAGTAACATACAAAGCGTATAATGATGAGAAGGTAGTTTTCACAGCCGGAACGCCGTATTCGGGTTTTGAAAACTGCACGGTAAACGGCGTGAAGGCAGTAAAAAAATATGTCGGCAAAGGCGCGGATTTCAATATTCTTTTCAATGAAAAAACCATGCTGAAACGCACGAGATACCCCGAGAGCGGTTACCTTTATATCAAAGATGTTGACGACCGTTACTGCATTAACCCCGACCTTGAGGTTGACACCGATTTTCACAAGGGCTACACCGCCTTTACGGCGGATAAAAAAGATATTCCCGAAATGAAAAACCCGGGCGACGCCGTTGTGAGAGTGCTGCACTTCTGGAAAGATGAAATGCTTGGCATAAAGAACTACGATTCATCAACGGGTCTTTTACAGTTCACCAAACCGTCGTCAATGACCTTTCATAAAAACGAGCGGTATTTTATTGAAAATGTTTTTGAAGCGCTTAACGAGCCGGGCGAGTGGTATCTGGATAAATGCAACGGTGTGCTTTATTATATACCGCAAAACGGCGAAACAGCCGATAATCTTACCCTCCGGGGCAGCGATACGGAAACACTCATCACCGTTGACGGCGTTGACAACATAAAATTTGAAAACATAATATTCAGAGGCAACGGCTTCAATGTGCCGCAAAGCAGGGATTTTTCGCAGGCGGCTTATGACGCGCCCGTTTGTGTTTCGTGCAGAAACGCGGAGGGTTTTGAAATAAAGAACTGCGAGTTCCGGGATATTGCCGCGTGCGCTGTTTTTCTCGGAGAGAATGTGCAAAACGCCCGTGTTGACAGCTGCATTTTTGAAAACATCGGAGCGCAGGCGGTTTATATAAGGGGCGAAAACCTTGAAAAAGACAACCCCCTTGTTACAAAGAATATAGATGTTGTGAACAACCTTATTTCGGGGTTCGGCAGGGTGTTTTTCAACGCGGTGGGTATTCTGATTATTCACGCAAACAGCGTAAACGCCTGCAACAACGAAATTCACGACGGCTATTACACGGCGGTTTCGGTCGGCTGGATGTGGGGATATTCGCACAGCATAACTTACAACAACAGAATCTGCGACAATCTGATTTATAATATCGGTCAGGGCTGGCTGTCGGACATGGGCGGAATCTACACTCTCGGCAACCAGAAAGGCACGGTGCTGTCGGGCAATGTGATACACAATGTTGCGGCTGACCCGGGCGAAGGCGGTTACGGCGGATGGGGAATATATCTTGACGAGGGCTCATCGTCTATTCTTGTTGAGAACAACCTGACATACGCCTGCGCAAGCGACGGCTACCACCTGCACTACGGCAGCGACAACACGGTGCGCAACAATATTTTTGCGCTCAACGGTGAATCACAAGTAAGAGTTGTTTCAAATTTAAGCCGTGTGGAAGGCACAAAAAACACCGCCGCGTTTGAGAACAACATTATTCTCTGCGACGGCAGAGCGGCGGCTTTCTCGCACCTTGACAGCAAAGAGGCATACACCGAAAAGGGAAATATCATCTGGGACATATCGAACGGCGATAACCTTTATTTCACACAGAACGGTGACAATGACAACGCCATGAGTTATGAAACGGCAAAAAGAAAAGGCTGGTTTGTTGATTCAACCGTTGCGGACCCGATGTTCAAAGACGCCGTGAATTTCGATTTTGAACTGAGTGAAAACTCCCCCGCGTTCAAGAAGGGATTCAATAAAATCGATTATACGAAAGCGGGCACAAAAGAGGGCACGAAAATCGGCGTTTCGCTTGAGGGCGGAAAAACACCTTACAACGCGGATTCGGTTAAACAGCCATATACACCCTCACGGGAGAGATTCCACGCGCTGCTGATGTTCTGGTATAAAATCGTTGACTTTTTCGGGAGTATTTTTAAGAGATAAACAGCAAAAACGGAGTCTGTTTTGCAGACTCCGTTGGTTTTTTGTTTTTTATTCGGCTTCGGGTGCCTTTGCACCCTCAAGGTCTTCATAGGTAACGGCGTAGATTTCCTCCTGGGTTGCGCCTTCATTTGCCCTGCGTTCTCTCTCTTCAAGCACGGCAATAACCTGCCTGTGCTTTTCGTCGGTGTAATCCCAGAACAAAATGTATGGAATACAGCAAAGCAGGTGACCGAGAAGGTCAAAGGCAATGCTCACCACCATACATTTGCTTCTGATGTCATCGGCAAAAAGAATGTCGTAATCCGATGTGAAGCCGATACGGTAGAAAAGAATGGGTATGATAAGCGAGATTATTGAGGTAAACGGACTTATGAACCAGTCTGTTATTGTGCCCTGATAGTTTTCAAGGCGCTCGCCGCTGAGATACATCTGATAGTCCTTCAGACGCACGCCCATATCGCCCTCCGCAAGCGAAATGGCGGAGTTGAGCATATCGCCGACACACAGCGAAATCAACATTACAAGGCCCGACATAAAGTAGTTATCGGCGAAGAGCGAACAGGCAATAATGTAGCCGAGCGACTGCCCCGCGAGAACAAGGCGTTTGAAAATAATAAGCGTTCTGTATTGGAATCTTTTTCTTATCCACGGTGAAAGGAAGGCACCGGGGTTGCCCATCATGGCGACAAGGTTTTTTACAATAACCATTATCAGACCTCTTTCACGCCATGTGTAAATAAGAATTATGTCTTTTATTCCGAGGCTGCCGTTGCCCAAAGCGTCAATAAGGGCGCTCAGGGCGTTAACCCAGATATATTTGTTTTTGAAAATTCCGTGCACGCCGTCCCAGAAAGGAATATATTTTTTCTTTTCAACGGGAGGCTGCGGGATTCTTTCTTTTATGTTGCCGAGACCCGCAAACATAACTACCGTGCAGAACATCATCATAATCGGAATAATGTAGCGGTATGTGTTTATGTTTGTGATGTCGCCCGTCAGAGCCGCCGCCAATATGGGCAGCATTGAGTCAACCATAATTGAATTGAGCAGGTGGCTGAGTTTTTCGGGATAAGCACGCACAAGCATTCTTTCGTGCGGGTTTGGTGAGATTGTGGATGAAATGTTTACCGCGCTGTCGGTGTAGGTATACATTCCGTAAAGCTGGAACAGCAGGAACAACTGCCAGATTCTTTCGGTTAGTGGGTTGTTGTAGAGCGGCAGCCAGCAGATGAGCATAACGAAAACCATGCAGGGAATAACATTGAAGTAGGCGAAAAGTTTGTATCTGCCGAGTTTAGGCAGCCATCTTTTGCGTATGAAAATGCTTCTCGCTCCGCCCCAGCCGACATTTATCCAGTGCGCCGCTATGAGTTTGAACATAGTGCGCAGTGTCATACCCGGCAGGGAGGTAACGTAGTTGTTGACCGACGCGGGCAGAGGGATAATCGCCGAAAAATCGAGCACAAGAAACAAAACGCCCAGCACCGCGAATGTAAGGTAAAGCGTGTAGATGAGCCGCTCCGTCTTTTTCGGCAGAAAGCCCAAGTTGTCGCACACTATCATATTGACAAGCGCCCAGAATTTGCCCTGAATCAGGAAAAGAACGGAAACAACCGAGAATGTGAGAACAGGCACTTCATAATAGAATATTACAAGGAAACACCACTGTGAAAACGAGATGTAGTTGAGAACTCTTTTGAGCGAATAGTCGCCGCCCACGGCAAGAAAATCCCAGAGATATTCTTTGTAAGGCACATATTTGCCGGGCGCGGGGGTGTTCCAGTGAGATGTGAACTCACCGAAGAACGATTTTATTTTTGCGCCTGCATTACCGCTCATTCGCTCTCACCTCCTTCGTTTTCACCGTCTTGCTCCCGCGAATGCGCCGTTTCTTCTTTTTCCGGCTCTTCTGCGGGAGTTTCATCCTGCGCCGGCGTTTCGGGAACATCAAACTCGCCGTTGATATACGCCTGATGGATTCTTTCGTTTTCTTCCTTACGCTTCGCGAGTTTTTCTTTGCCGCGGCGGGTCATAAGGAAGTCGTCTTTGAATACGTTGCGTATTATTTGCAGACCTATGAAACCGAAACAGGGAATAAAGCAGGCGATAAGAGCGGTGAGCGCTTTTTTGTTCATTCCGCCGACTGTCTGAGTTTCATCCTGCGACTGCGGGTTTTCAGCCGCGTCTTTTGCCGCCTGTGCTTCATCCTGCGCGTATTTTTCGCTGTTGAATTTGTCGCAGTCCGCTCTCAGACTGCCCCAGACAGGTTCGTTTTTCGGCTTGAAGGAATTGTCGTTTCTCGGCTGCCATTTGCCGCCCAAATCAACGGCGGAAGCGTCTTTTGAGCCCATATAGAACAGCATATCCTCACTGCATTTATAAAAGCAATGGTGACCTATATGCGTGACGGAGGCGGGAATAAACATTGCGTATTTCATATTTTCGCAATAGCTGAATGCGTCGTTGCCGATTGTTTCGAGCCCGTCGGGCAGATTAACAAGCGATGTTGACCCGCACTTGAAAAACGCCATATCGCCGATGCTCTTGACTGTTGACGGCAGGGTTATTGACACAAGGCGGTCGCATTTGTAAAACGCTTTGTTCGCGACTTTTGTTACTCCTTCGGGAACCTCATATTTTTCATCGCAGGTCCAGAAACGTTCAACAGTGATTGAGGAACCCGTGTTTTCGGTTACAAGGTAATAAGTGCCGATGTAGGGCGCATAAACGTTGTTATCCATAAGTTCGCTGAACTCGGAAAACTCGTTGAGGTAATCAAAATCGCCGGAATAATTGCTTTTTATGTAATTGCGGAAGGATGTGAAAAGTGTGCTTTTCGCTTCGTCGCCTTTCACATATACTCCCTGCGCGGAAAAACTTTCGACATTTTCACGCCCGATGTTTTTGACTTCACCGTCCGCTCTGACATCATCAATTACAACCTGCGTGCAGTGGCAGATGGGGTATGAGATAATTTCGGTCATATCCTTGTTGTAAAGAACTCCGTTGATGGAGCAGTATGAGGGATTGTTTTCATCAACATAGAACGCCCTGAGCGCGCGGCAATAGACAAACGCCTGGTCTTCAATATATTCGACTGTAGGCCCGATGTAAATGTATTTGAGATATTCGTCGCTGTTTACCGTGAATTTTGAAACGGCAATAACATCGCCCTCGGTCTCAACCCATTCGCCGTTCCGCTTTTCAACCGGGTGGGCAATGTGTATTTCGGTAATTGAGGCGTTGCCGTTGAAGCCGTCAAAGACATAGCCGCTTCTGCCTGTGCCGTTGTAATCTTCGGTGTATTCAAATTCATAGGTTTTTCTTGAAAGTGAGTTAAAAGAAAAACTAACGGAAGCGCTTAAAACAATAATCAGAAAAATTATGAATACGACACGGCCTGTTCTGCTCATTGTGCCGCCGACATCCGGTTTCGGCAAAGAGGTTTGCCTTGCCATAAGAATCCCCCTTTAAATCAAATAACATTGTTATTATATACTATAACTGCGATGTTTTCAATAAATTTTTGTGTAGATTGTCGAAACGCATTTTCAGGCAAAAAATAACGGACCTGCATATTGCAGACCCGTTGATTATTTTATGATTTTCAGTTTATAAACATCAGCACAAGAAGAGCGCCGATTATGAGAATGTTTAAACTGTATCTTTCAATATACGCTCCGGCAACACAGAACACTGTGGGAATAAACATTATTATTCTCACAAACAGGTTTGCCCTGCCCTCTTTGCCGTAAAGGCGTTCTTTACAAAAAAGCGCGTCATCAACAAGGGGGCATAAATTACAGAGCATTGAAACGCCGATATAAGTGATGACAATATAAAGCGGAAAAAGTATGTGGTGAGAGGGTTCAACCCTGAGGTGCGCGAGCGGCACAAGCCCCGCGATTGAAAGGAACAGGCCGAAGGCAAAATGGAATATTCCGGGAACAAACGCCACGGCGACCGCGCCCGCCTTTTTAAGCGGAAAAGAGTGGTCGGTATGCCCTGAAACTTCATCCATACGGATATACCCGTCTGATTCAATATAGCAACCGCTGAGTTTGGCGACAATATGCTCAAGAAAGCCTCTGAGATAAGCGCCCGGGAAGGTAAGTATTTTGCAAATTATATAGATTACCGTCATGCAAGATCACCTGCCCCTTCGGATAATACCTGTTCGGCTGTTTTTTCGCCCGAGATAATCGCCTTTGAATTCTCTGTGGCAATGGCGTCATAGCCTTTGAATGAAGACAGAAGGTCATCAAGGTCGCTGTGAAATTCGGACATTCCGTCACCGTGTTCCTTATACATTGACGCGCAGACATAAACCGTTTCGAGAAGCGCGGAATTAAGCGCCTCCGCATCGCCGTTATTGTAGAGATTATAAGCCATTGAATAGGCGTTGTATGCGCTTTCATACGCGGTGGTATAATCGTTGCGGTAGAGCGCGTTGAGAGCCTTCTGACGGTGGAGTTCGGGCAGACCGCTGCCGTATTTCATTGCCTGCTCACAGTCCGATTCAGCGGTGTCTATATTGCCGAAACGGCGATTCATCATAATTTGCATAACGACATATCTGTCATCCTTTTCGTTGTATTGCAGATACTCATTTGCTATATCTTCCGACGCCTGCTTATTCTCGTTGATGAAGGCAACCTTCAGTTTTGTAAGATACGCTTCGATTTCATTGCGGTTATCCGCAAGTTCTTTGTTGCACACATCAACGCATTCTTTGTATCTTCCGAGTTGAAAATAAAGGTCGCGATAAACGCCGAGATAATACCAGTCCTGACCGGGACAGGTTTTTTCCATATTTTCGAGGTATTCGAGCTGTTTTTCGGGACCTGCCTGATTAAAGGTGACATCAACATAACTCTCTGCGTAAAGCACCCAGAAAAGCTTGTCTTTGTCATCCTTGTATTTTTTCTTGAGTTCTCTGATATTTTTCAACGCTTCGTCCGCTTTCATTTCGCCCTGATTAAGCGCTGTTGTGTATTGACTGAAATCATCATAAGCCGTTTTGTAATTTGTATAAGCCTCATAGTAGGGCAGCATTCGCGAATCGGCTTTTATTTCTTCATCAGAAAAATACCGGGACAGAAAGTTGTATGCGTAATAAGGAACATATAGCGCCGCTATCGGCTCTGCCTCTTCCGCGCGGATTGTTTTGCCGACAGCGACGGCGTCCATATTAAGTTCCGTATTGAGTTCTTCGGCAAGATTGAACGCGTCTTCGTATGCATCGTAAGCGTCCTGCATACGCTTCTCTCTGACAGCTGTTCTGCCTTCAATGATTCTTTTTGACGGGGCATAATTGAGATAGAGCAAAACGCCTGAAACAAAGGTGATGACAAGCACAAGAAACGCCGCTATAAACGCAAAAACAGGAGGTCTTCTGTGCCTCATAGTGTTAAGGCAGGATGAACAGTAATCCTCGCCTTTGAGTTTGCGGTTTCTGCCGCAGACAATACATATATTGTCTTCCGGCGCTTCAATAACGGGCGACGGAGCGTTTTTTCTTTTTATTTTTGAGGAATTGTCTTTGATTTCGGTTTCGGGGGTTTCATTTTCAATGCCGCTGCTTTCGGGAATATCGCTCAACCGGAATCCCTCCTTTATGTGTGATTATTCATCCGTTTTCATATCACGGTAATACTGCGTTTTCGGGTTGGGGTGCTCACGAGACGCCCAGAGTTCATCGGCAATGGGTTGCCACTCCTTTGCGAATTTGTCGCACCTGCTGCAAAGGGTTTCAACATCCTCCGGCGCTTCAAGGTTAGTGGATTTGGCGCCCGTTTCGGAGATAATCTTTCTCAGGCACTGCGGGTTTTCAAGCAGCGGGCACGGTCTTAAATGATTCTCATTGAACGGCTGATTGTGCCAGTATGCCCGGAACAGAGGTTTCTGCAGCGCTTCAAGAATGGTGTCGGTGTGAATGTTGGAATCTGCATAATGTATGAACACACAGGGTTCCATATCGCCCGCCGAATTGATGTGGAAGTAGTTTCTGCCGCCTGCTATGCAACCGCCGACATACTCGCCGTCATCCTGAAAATCCATAACGAATATGGGTTTACCCGTTTCTCCGTTTCTCATTTTGCGAAGCCAGTTATACATAAATGTTCTCTGCTCCGGTGTAGGAATAAGGCTTTCAACAGCGTCTTTGCCCACCGGCATATAGTTGAAATAAAGGGCAAATTTAGCGCCGTTTGCAATCATTTTATCAAGAAACTCATCAGACGTAACGGCATCGACATTCTGAGCCGTGTAGCATACGGAAAGCCCGAAAAACAGACCGTGTTTGCGGAGGAGTTCCATAGCTTTCATGCTTCTTTCATAACTGCCCTCACCCCTGCGCGCGTCGTTTGTGTATTCGGTGCCTTCAACGCTTAAAGCGAGAGTGAGGTTGCCCGCCTGCTTCATATCCTCACAGAATTTTTCATCGACAAACGAGGCGTTTGTGTATGCAAGAAATCCGCAATCGGGATTTTCCTCACAAAGGGTGAGAATATCGCTTTTACGGATAAGAGGCTCGCCGCCCGTGAACATATAGAAATGAGTGCCGAGTTCGGCGCCCTGAGCGACTATGTTTCGCATATCGTCGAGTGAAAGATTGAACCTGTTGCCGTATTGAGCAGACCAGCAGCCCTTGCAGTTGAGGTTGCAGGCGCTTGTGGGGTCAAGCAGAATGATGAACGGAATGTTGCATTTGTATTTTTCGCGGTTGGCGCGCACTTTTTTTGTGCCGTCAATAGCCGCTCCGAGCCCTATGGCGAGAAGCATTTTTTTGAGCGCGGTAAGGTCAAGGTCGTTTATAAGCCCCATGGCAAAATTGTGCCAGACATTGTTTTTATCTGTTGCCGCCTTGCGGAAGGCATCAAAATTCTTCTCCGGAAAAATGCCGTCGGCAAAGCGCTCAACGAGATTGAGCATTTTGACAAAATTCTCTTCCGGAGATTTTTTTATGTATTTGAGGACTCCGTCAAGCGCGACAGACGCCGCCGCGCGCCGGGCTTTTTCTTTTGCAGTCATATCTGTTCTCCTTGACTGTTCTTTTTAAAGCAGAATTAAAGTAATTATATATCAACAGTATTACTTTGTCAAATAATAAAAGGACTGTCGTTGAACAGCCCTTTTACCTGTTTTTCTGCATTTTTATACGGTTTTGAAACCTTTATGTATAGTGATTATTGAGGTAAATAGTAAAGTTTCCCATCTTTAACAATCAGTTCCACATCTTCTCTATAAAGATTCTTTTCAAGTGGATTGTTTACAGGCACTTCTTCGGTCATTTGCCATTCAATCCGTTCTATTGATTCACCATCAATTTTACTGTATCTAAAATCATCCTTAAACCATCCTATGGGTGCAGATACAAAAGCCTTGAGTCCTGTTTTCTTATATCTTGATTCATCAAAATCAATTTGAACCGCTTCGCATTGTGCCTTGTGCCATGCGACTAAATTATGGCTGTTTTCATAGCTGTCTTTTACATGCTTCATCAGAAGAGATGTGCAAAATTCAGCCGATTTTTCTCCTTTGTTAAAAGTGAAAATCATTTGCGCAATATAGCACATTTCGTCTAGCAGGAAATTTCTGTATTCTATCCACTGTTCTATTTCAACCGTTCTTTTCTCATATTCATCGAACTTTCTGAATGAGGCAGATGAAAGACTTGTAATCATATCATTTGCTTGACCGAGCAATTCAGAACACTGATTATTCAATTCATTTAAGATTTGCAACGTTTCAATTCTGCTGTTGTCATTATCCATTATTTCAGAAAAGTGTTCGCTGAAAGTTACTATCTGTTTATGTATATTGTTGATTTTTGAACGATATTCCGATTGCTGAAAAAGCTTTATTAAATCAATAGAATCAGACAGATTTGCAAGTTTTTTGTTGATTTCGCTCATGTAGTATTGACCAACAACAAAAGAAGCAACATCCATTGCAACATTTACAGCATCGAAGACCTGAGATGCCTTTGAAACTTCATTAATCATCTCTGCATTGTTGTAGGACTGTTCCATCAGTTCAGCCTGTCCAATTATACGGTTACTTCCCGGCTTTTTCAGTATGGCTCTCTGAGCACCTTCAGTTTCTTTTGAATTAATCAAAACGGCATCTTTTTGCTTGATGATAACACGGTAGAGTTTATCTTTGTTGTTGGATTCGTTTACCTTTTTATTTACTTCGTTAATCTTTTTTACTGATTCACCATATTTTTTAATACTTTGAGCATTATAAGTATTCATTAGCAAACTGCCTGCTTTAGGCGATAGAGACTTAACCTGGTTGATAACTCTTCTGTCGGTTATTTCAGTAAGATCCTGTCTTCCTTCAATAAATGACAACAGTTCATCACTTTCAACAACAAGATTCTTGCCTTCACTTAACATTACCGCATTCGTTTGACTTTCTTGTTTATTTATTTCTTTCAATTTTTTTATTTTTAGCCAAATAAAAGAAAAGATAGAAACAGAAACGATGACTAGAACTGCTATCATCAAAGCTAAAAACAAACCGTCTTGGCTATTTGGCATTTATAATATCTCCTTGTAGTAAACCCATTTACAATTATATCGGTTTATGTAGACTATTAATTCAAAAAATTTTTACATTGATATCTGTTCAGACGGTTTTGAGAATCTCATCGGCGAGGGCGTCAAGCTCGGCTCTGACCGTATCGGTAACCCTTGTTTTGATTGAAACGGTTTTGTCAAGCACGGTTATGCCCTGCATTTTTTCAAGTTCTGCCTTCATTGTTCTGATTGCGGAAGGCGCCCAGCTTGTGTTTTCAACGAGGGCAACGGTTCTGTTTCTGAACGTTTTTGTAATCAGATGGTGCAGGTAGTCGCTCATAGGTGCGAAAACGCCTGCATCATAGCTTGAAGCCATAAGCACAAGGTGGCTGTGACGGAAAGCGTCTTCAACACACTCGGCTATGTCATCCCTTGTAAGGTCGGCAAAAGCAACTCTCGGGCAGCCCCTGCTCTCAAGCGCTTCTTTAAGATACTGCGCCGCTTCAAAGGTGTTGCCGTGAATTGATGCGCAGGCGATGAAAACTCCCCTGTTTTCCGGCTCATAGGCGGACCAGGTTTTGTAAAGACTCATTACCTCGGGAATTGTGTCGGAGAGAACGGGGCCGTGCAGGGGGCAGATGAAATCAATATCGAGTGCTTCCGCTTTTTTGAGAAGGTTCTCAACCTGTTTGCCGTATTTGCCGACAATGTTGAAATAGTATCTTCTCGCTTCGCAGCTCCAGCCCTCGTCGGCGTCAACCGTGCCGAATTTGCCGAAGGCGTCGGCGGAGAAAAGGACTTTGTCTTTGCTGTCGTATGAAACCATAACCTCGGGCCAGTGAACCATCGGCGCCATATAAAATGTCAGCGTGTGAGCGCCGAGGCAGAGAGTTTCACCCTCTTTGACGCCACTCACCCTTGAAAGCGGAGTATCGCAGAAGTTCGGGAACATTCTTAACGCGCCGTCGGAGCAGATAACCTCCAGATTCGGATATTTCTCACACAGGGCGTCAATACCCGCGCTGTGATCGGGTTCAAGATGATGAACGACCAGATAATCGGGCGTTCTGCCGTCAAGCGCCGCTTCAAGGTTTTCAAACCAGCGGTCAACGGCGATTTTGTCTGCCGTATCCATAACGGCGACCTTCTCATCAAGAATAAGATATGAATTGTAAGCCATACCTTTTTCGAGCATATACTGACCCTCAAAAAGGTCGATTTCATAATCGTTTACGCCGATATATCTGATATCGTCCGTGATTCTGACTTCCATATTGAATATACCTCCGGAAAATTTCTGCTGATATTATACAACCGGGCGAGATGTAAATCAACCGTCAATTACGGTTATTTCGTCGCCCGCCTTCACGGTGCCGCCCGCGAGAACTTTGGCGAATATACCTTCTTTCGGCATAATGCATTGCCCGACCAGTTCCCTTATGGCGCAGCCGTCGTGGCACTCCTTGCCTATCTGCGTAACCTCAATTACTGCTGTTTCTCCGATTTTAAGTTTTGTGCCGACAGGGAGAGTGTAAAGTTCAATACCTTCGGTGGTTATATTTTCGGCAAACATACCATGGCAAAGACCGTCCGTGCGCATCCCCTTTGCTTTTTCAATACTCTCTTTTGCAAGCAAACTCACCTGGCGGTGCCAGTTGCCGGCGTGAGCGTCGCCCTCAAAGCCGAAATCTTCTTTGAGTTTACCTTTGGGAATCGTTTTCTTAGGTGTTTTCTTTTTTTCACTGATATTTATCGCGATTACAGTTGCCATATCAGATCAGCCTCCCGTTCTGTTGAGCCCGTGAGAAGGGGTTTTGTTTTCAAAGCCGTGACCTGCGGGCTTTCTCATAATTATTTCTTTGATTTTTTCAATAAGTTCCGCCTCATCATCAATGAATTGCATTATATCATAAGCGGTGTCATAGCCGAGACAGGGCTTGATTTTTCCGTCTGAAAGCAGGCGTATTCTGTTGCAGGATGAACAGAATTTTTGAGTGATCGGGTTTATAAGACCCACTCTGCCCGTAAACCCTTCCGCGGTATAGTATTCGGCGGGACCGTTTTCGCTTCCGACGGGGGTGAGAAACGGGAATTTCTCAAGTATCTCATTACCCGTCACAATAAGAGAGGCGTTTTCTCCGTTTTCCGAAAAAGGCATAAGTTCAATAAAACGGACATCGATTTTTCTGCTTTTTGCAAGATTAACCAGTTCTTCCGCCTCGTCGCTGTTGACGCCTTTCATCAGCACGGCGTTGATTTTTAACGGGCTGAGCCCCGCTTTTTCCGCTTCATCAATTCCTTTAAAGACCTTCTCAAGCACATCCGCTCCCGTAAGATGCCGGTAGGTGCTGCCGTCGGTGCTGTCAAGGCTGATGTTTACGCTGTCAAGCCCGGATTCCTTCAGCCGTTTTGCGTATTTTGCAAGATACACCCCGTTTGTGGTAAGGGCAACGGTTTTGATGCCTTCAACGGCGCTCACCCGACTTATAATTTCGCAGATATCATTTCTGACAAGCGGTTCGCCGCCCGTGATTCTCACTTTGTTTATTCCGTTATGAGCAAACGCTTTCACAAGTTTTTCAATAACCGCAGGAGAGAGTTCCGTTTCTTTTTTTGTGCAGTCAGATTTGCCGCAGTAAACGCAGTTCAGATTGCATCGCTGCGTAACCGACACTCTGAGATATGAAATTTCTCTGCCGAAATTATCTTTCATTATGATAATCGCTCTTTCCGCCCGTTTTTTCGAGCAGTTTTATTTCTTCTATCACCATATCTTTACCCATTGCCTTGCACATATCGTAAACCGTCAGCGCGGCTATTGACGCTCCCGTCACGGCTTCCATTTCTAAACCTGTTTTGTATGTGCATTTTGCGCAGACATAAATGCCGAGAGCGCAGTCGCTCTCTTTTTCAAAATCAACAGTGACTTTGTCAACCGGAATATTGTGGCACAGCGGAATAAGTTCGCTTGTTTTTTTTGCGCCCATTATGCCCGCAATACGCGCGGCGGCAAGCCCGTCGCCCTTTTTGAGTTGCGCGTTTATAAGCGCGTTGAGGGCTTCCGGTTTCATTTTTATTCTCGCGTAAGCGGTCGCGGTGCGCTGCGTAACCGGTTTTTCGCCGATATCGACCATTACCGCTTCGCCGTTTTCGTTAATATGAGTAAGCATTTCAGCCCTCCGTATAGCCGCCCATTTCATTAAGATGGGCTTTGAATTCATCTGAATAAAGCACTTTGAGAAACGCCTTGACCATAGGGTTATCAAGATATTGCCTGCCAATCAGGAACTCATAGGTTTCGTTGCATATCGGAATAAAATCAAGGTCATACATTTTCGCGGCGGAGTAAATTCCGAGACCGGCGTCTGCGTTGCCTGCCGCAATAAGCGCGGCAACGGCTGTGTGGGTGAATTCCTCGTTGCCGTAGCCGTTTATTTCATCGGGAGAAATACCGTTTTTGTCAAGCAGGTAATCGCAGAGTATTCTTGTGCCGGCTCCTCTCTGGCGGTTGACATATCTGACATTTGCGATATCGGAAAACTCTTTTATTCCGAGAGGATTGCCTTTTTTTACCATAAGCCCCTGAACTCTGCCGACGCCCCTGACGGAGACGGCGTTGCCCGAAGGAATATATTTTTCTATGTAAGATTTGTTATATTCGCCTGTTTCGGTGTCAAGCAGATGGATGCCACCCATATGGGCAAGACCGTCGCGCACGGCATAAACCGCGCCCATACTGCCCTGGTGTGTGGAGCAGACTCTGAAAGACGCGCCTTTTTTTGCAAGAAAGTCTGAAACCTCATCAATAAGCGGGTCATGGCTGCCCGTAATTACAAGAGTGTTTTCTATTTCGCAAAGCGGTCTTATAAGGCGGATTTCAACCTCTTCACCCGACTCGATTCCCTCACAGTCCTGTGGAACAATCAAAACGCCGTCCGCCTTGGTAAAACTCGTAATGACGCCCGCCCCTCTGACAAGCGGAGAAGCGGAGAGTTTTGCGCCGATTCCGCCGAGGGAAACCCGGACATATTCCGTATATTTGAGCGAGGAAACAATCTTTTTGGAGAGCACGGCTTTTACTGTTTCGCTTTTTGCGTGCGCTCTGCCGTAATATAACGAAACAACATCGCCGACAATTTCATCCATAATGACTATTGCCGAAACCGGATAGCCGGGAATGCCTATTACCGGTTTACCACGAGCCTCACCGAGCACCGCGGGTTTGCCGGGCTTTATTGCTATGCCGTGAACAAGAACGGTGCCGAGCGACGAGATGATTTCGCTTGTGTAGTCATCCCTGCCCGCCGATGAGCCCG
Source organism: Clostridia bacterium (assembly GCA_017428625.1). Classification (GTDB taxonomy): domain Bacteria; phylum Bacillota; class Clostridia; order Oscillospirales; family Acutalibacteraceae; genus CAG-177. The sequence continues at coordinate 84,400 of JAFRQM010000021.1, read as the reverse complement.
CTGAAATGAGAACAATGTCGCATTCGTCAAGAGCGGTTTCGACAGCGGCTTTAATCATTTCTTTTTTATCGGGAGTTATCGGATAAACCTTCGCTTCGGCTCCGAATGAACGGAGCATACCCTTGAAGACGGTTGAGTTGAATTCTATTATGTCGCCTTTGCCGGGGTTTGATGTGGGCGCTACAATTTCATCACCAGTCGGGATAATGCCGGCAAGCGGTTTTTTGACAACTTCGATTTCGGTTATGCCTCCCGCGAGGAGCGCCCCGCACAAAGCGGGGGTAAGAACGGTGCCCGAAGGCGCAATCATATCGCCCATACAGATATCTTCGCCGACCTGACGGACATTCTGCCAGGGATACACGGCGGAAATGATATTGTATTTTTCTTCGCCCGCATCAATTAAATCCTCAACCATAATCACGGCGTCGCAACCGTCGGGAATCGGGTCGCCTGTGTCAACAACCGTATAGTCATCCGGTGTAAGAGTAACGGGCGTTTTTTCGCTCGCCCCGAAAGTCTTTTCAGACCTGACGGCAATACCGTCCATAGCGCTCGCGTTGTAATGAGGCGAGCATATAACGGCGTAAGCGGCGTTTCTGATGACTCTGCCGCAGGCATCCGGGACCTTAACCGTTTCGGTCGCGCAGGAGAAACCCGACGCTTTCAGGTGATTGAAAAGAATTGTTTTTGCCTCATACAGAGGCACATTGTTTAAATAGTTGTGTTTCATAAGCTGAATACTTCCGTTACCGTTCCTTTGCCGAGGCCTTCGGTGTTTCTCGGAATTCTTATGAAGCCTTGCGCTTCGGAGAGCACCGAAATTATTCCCGACTTTGTGTGCAGAGGAACAATTTTTTTGTTTTCATCAAATCTTACGCAGAGAAATTCCTCTCTGCCGTGGTTTGAAGGAATATTTGCGGCGAGCGTGCCTTCGCAAAGCGGTTTGTCATCCGGCAGATTCATTACGCTTCTCAGATAAGCCGTGACTATAAGCCGGAACACAAAATAAGCGGCGAGCGGATGGCCCGGAAGACCGAAAACGGGTTTGTTATCCACAATTCCGAAAATTGTCGGTTTACCGGGTTTCATCGCTATACCGTGAAAATACGCCTTGCCGAGAGACCCGATTATATCCGCCGTCATATCTCTCGCTCCCGCGGACGACCCGCCGGAAATAATCACGGCATCCGCGGTTTTCAGGCATTCTTTCAGCGCTGTTTCTATTTCATCTCTTTTGTCCGCGACCGCGCCGTATCCGAAAACATCGCAGCCGTATTGTTTAAGCGCGGCAGACAGTAAAAAGGTGTTTACATCTCTTATCTGCCCGGGCTCCGGTGAACCCGTAACAATTTCATCGCCCGTTGATATTACGGCGACAACAGGTTTTTTGCAAACCTCAACTTCTGTTATTCCGAGCGCGGCAAGCACCCCGGTTTGCGCAGGTCCGATTACCGTCCCCTTTTTGAGCGCTGTTTCACCTTCCGCAATGTCATCGCCTTTGCGTGTGATATTTTCATAAGGGGCTGCCGATTTATATATAAGGCAGAGGTCTTCGTCACAATCGGTATGCTCAACCATTACAGCCGCGTCTGCGCCTGCCGGCAGCATTCCGCCTGTTGAAATTTTCACGCACTGCCCGCGTTTTATTGCGAAATCCGCTTTTTCGCCCATAGGTATTTCGCCCGCGATTTCAAACTGCGCGGGTATAGAAGCGCCCGCTCCGAATGTATCGGCGGCATTGACCGCGTAGCCGTCAACCGTTGTTCTGTCAAAAGACGGAACATTTTCAGAAGACACAATGTCGCAGGCGAGAATTCTGCCCCCCGCGTCGCGGATATTCACTTTTTCGGTTCCCGGTGAGAGAGAGGCTGTTTTCTCTCTGACAAGCGCGACGGCATCTTCTCTGTTCAAAACATTAAGCATTATATCTTCCACCCCGCGGCAAAACTTTTTGCCCACTGTGTTCCCGGTTCGGCAAGCGTTTTCTGAGGCGCGCCGTCGGATTCGATTTTTCCGCCGTTGAGTATTATCAGCCGGTCGGCGGCGTTCAGGGCAAGCAGCGGCGAATGAGTGCTCATAATCACGGTGCAGCCGCAGTTATTCTGATAATCCTTTATTGCTCTGATTACAAGTCCGGCTCCTTTGGTGTCGCAGGCGGATGTAGGTTCATCGAGAATAAGCAGCTCGCATTTTTTTGAAAGAACACGGCAGAGAGAGAGCCGCTGCAACTCTCCGCCGGAAAGAGATTTCGCTTTTTCGGCGGCAAGGTGAGTGAGTTCGAGTTTTTCAAGCAATTCAAGCGCTTTGCTTCTGTCCGCTCCGCTTATTGTTATATTACGGAGTGCGTCTCCGCGGAAAGCGTATGAGTTTTGCGGCATATACAACACTCTTTCAGGAACGTTGAAACTGCCCCCGCTCGCTTTTGTAACCCCGGCAAGAATTTTCAGCAGGGTTGTTTTGCCGCTGCCGTTCGCGCCCGCGAGCGCAACTGTTTCGCCGTCTTTAAATCTCAGCCCCGGTATATCAAGCACAGTTCTTTCGCCGTATCTTTTTTTCAGATTCTTTATTTCAACCATCGGCATTCTCCTTCACAATAAATGAGGCGAGCGCATTGACAGCGAACGCGATAATCAAAAGGATTATGCCGAGAGCGAGGGCAAAAGAGAATTTGCCCTTGTTGGTTTCAAGCATAATTGCGGTTGTCATTACTCTTGTTTTCCACTGAATATTGCCGCCGACAATGCTGACGGCGCCGACTTCGGCTATGGAACGGCCGAAAGCGTTGAGAACAACGGAAAAAAGTGAGGAGCGCCCTTCGCCTATACACAGGCGCGCGGTTTTAAAGCCTGAAAAGCCGAGACCGCGTGCCGTTTCTATAACAGGCTTTGAGGTGCTTTCAACAAAAGATGCGGTGAGTCCGATAACAACAGGTGTTATGAGCATAACCTGAGCCACGACCATAACCCTGACAGTAAAGAGCATATTGAGCCTTCCGAAAGGTCCGTAGTGAGTGAAAAGAGAATACACTATGAGACCTGCCACCACAGGAGGCAAGCCCATAAGAGTATGAATCAGTTTTTTTATTAACGATTTTCCGCGGAAGGACTCAGAGCCTATTAGCGCGCCGAGAGGCAAACCCGTAAGGCAGGAAATCAGAGTGCTGAAAAACGACATACGCAGTGTGACGCCGATTATCTGCAACAGTTCCCTGTCCGGCGGAAAAAGAAGTTCAAACGCCTGACGGAAGCTTTCCATTAACCGAAATCAAAGAAGTGTGAAAAGTGCGGTTCCGTATTCGGCTTCGCCGTATTTTGCTATGAGTTGCGACGCTTCATCGGAGAGCATCCAGTCGATAAACGCCTGTGCGCCATCTGTATTGAGACCGTCTATCTTTTCGGGGTTGACGGCAATAAGCGAATATGTGTTTTTCATATCTTCGCCTTCTGCAAGAACAATCTCAAGGTCGAGTTCATTCTGCATTGAAAGGAAGGTTGCTTTATCGGTAAGGCAGTATGCCTGCTGTTCGCTTGCCATTGTCAGGCAGGCGCCCATTCCCTGCCCCGCGCTGATATACCAGCTGTCGCTTGCGGCATCGGGAGCGTCATCGCCCCAGATTTTAAGTTCGGCTTTATGCGTTCCGCTTTCATCGCCGCGCGAGACAAATTTGCTTTCGCTCTCTCTGATTTTCGCGAAAGCGGAGGCAGCGTCTTCACTGCCCTTGACACCGGCAGGATCGGTTTTGGGGCCGACAATGACAAAGTAATTATACATAAAGGGTAATCTTTCAACACCGTAGCCGCCGTCTATAAATTCCTCTTCTGACGCTTTTGCGTGAACGAGAATAACGTCGGCGTTGCCGTCGATTGCCTTCTGAATCGCGGCACCTGTGCCTGCCGACTGAACTTCAACTTTGTAGCCTGTTTCGGCTTCAAAAACAGGGAGCAGATAAGGAAGAAGCCCTGAGTCATTTACCGATGTGGTGGTTGAAAGCCTGATTACGGGGTTTTCGGGTGCCGCAACTCCGGAAGTCTGTGAGGTCTGTTCCTGAGTCTGTGTTTTCGCTCCGCAGGCGGCAAGACACGCCACAAGCAGAAGAGCGGTAATAACAGCGATTATTCTTTTCATGATAAATTACTCCTTTTCAAACACGGAAGGCACTGCCGTTTCCCGCAATACCCTTAAACCGATATAATATTTCGGCTTCGTTCCTGCGGGTGTATGCGAACACTTAGCCCGCGGGAATCGGACATTATCACAAACATATAATATCACAGTTATCCGAATAATAAAAGACCTAAATTTCTAACTTGTAATATTAATATATATATGATATATTTAGTTTGGTGATTTATATGAAATTCGGTATTATTTGCGTAAGCGACAGATGCTTTTCCGGCGAAAAAGAAGATACGAGCGGCCCCGCTATTATTCAATGTGTAAAAGAACTATCAGACAAAAATGAATACCGCTTGGTTCCCGATGAAAAAGAAATGATTGCACAAGCGATTGTTGCGCTCAGCGACGAATACGGAGCTGATGTGGTTTTCACAACCGGAGGCACCGGGTTTGCTCCGAGAGATGTGACTCCCGAAGCGACAAAATCCGTAATTGAAAAAGAAGTGCCCGGCATTTCCGAGGCAATCCGCGCAAAAAGCCTTGAAATAACTGACAGGGCAATGCTGTCAAGGGCTGTAAGCGGAATCAGAGGCAAAACTCTCATAATAAACCTTCCCGGCAGCCCGAAAGCCGTCAGGGAGAGTATAGAGGTTGTGCTGCCGATATTGGAGCACGCCGTTGAAACATTAAGCGGCAACACCCTGTCGTGCGGAGGTAACTACGGAAGATGAGCATAAAATCCGAGATTCAGGGCTTTGACATTTCGTCAAAAAGCGCAGTGGTTGTCGGTTGCGGAGGCTTGGGCACAAACGCCGCGGTTCATCTTGCCGGCGCGGGCATCGGCAGGTTGCTTCTTGTTGATTACGACACAGTTGAAGAACGCAACCTGAACAGGCAGTTTTTCTATACACCCGCAGACACGGGCAGTGAAAAAGCCCGTCTGCTTGCCGAAAGACTGCGCGCATACGCGCCAGAAATCACCATTGACTGCCTGACAGAAAAGTTTAAAAAGGGTATTGATGACGGCTGTGACATAATAATAATCGCCGTTGACAATATTAAAACAAGAACCGAAATAAATGAATATTGCAAATTGACCGGTAAACCCTGTGTCAACGGCAGTATCAACGGCTTTTTCGGCACGGCATATCTGTATATTCCCGGCAAAACTCCCGACCTTGAAGCGGCAGGCTGTCTTAACGAAACGGGCATAAAAAACAAATCGCCGAGTTCAACAGCCGCCGTTATCGGCGCTTATGAAGCAAAACTTGCGACCGATTATTATCTCGGCAATTATCAGAGCGCAGGCAGACTTTATATATATGACAACAATGAAATCCGTTCACTTGTATTAAGGAGAGATGAGAATGACTGAATACTGCGGCTATATGGGCAGAGTTCTGTTCGTTGACCTGACAAAACAAACCTGGGAGGAATTCCCCTGGACCGATAAGGACAGGGAACGCACGCTCGGCGGAAAAATTATGGCGGCGGATATTCTTCTGCACCATATTACGCCTGAAATGAAGGCGTTTGATGAAGACAACTGGCTGGTTGTCACCACAGGACCCCTCACGGGCTGCGGCTGCCCCAATACATCAAGGTTCAATATTTCGACAATCTCGCCGCTTACCAATATTGTCACATCGTCAAATTGCGGCGGTGATTTCGGACTCTCGCTCAAGAGAGCCGGGTATGACGCGGTTATCTTTTCGGGCAGAAGCGAAAAACCCGTTACAGTTCACATTACACGCGACAACGTTAAATTTGAAAGCGCGGAAGAACTCTGGGGGCTCACCACGGGCGAAGCGCAGGAAAAACTGCTTGACTATCCCGGCCGCCTTGTCATAGGTCCGGCCGGCGAGAACAAAGTGCTTTACGCCTGTGTTTTCAGCAATGAAAGAACTGCCGGCAGAGGCGGTGTCGGCGCGGTATTCGGTGACAAGAAGCTCAAGGCTGTAACCGCAAAAGGCACAATGCTGCCGAAAATCGCCGATGAGCAAAAACTTAAAGATTTCAATGTCAGATGGACTAAACTTCTCAAAACACATCCCCTCACCGGCAGGCAGCTTCCGAAACTCGGAAGTGCCGGGCTTATAGCCCCCATGCAGGCACATTCAATTCTTGCCACCAAGAACTTCTCTGCCGGCAGATTTGACGGCTTCGAAAAGGTTTCGGGTGAAGAACTTGCCGAAAACCACCTTGTTTCAAACGGTGCCTGCACCGGCTGTGTTATAAGATGCGCAAGAAGAGTTGAAGTCGGCGGCAAGGTTGTCAAAGGCCCCGAACTTGAAACACTTGGTTTGTTCGGCCCGAACATTCTCAACGATGATATTGAACAGATTTTAAAATGGAATTATGAACTCGACGAACTCGGTATGGACGCAATATCCTGCGCAGGCTCTATCGCTTTTGCGATGGAACTTGCCGAAAAAGGTGTTCACGATTTCGGCGTTCATTTCGGCGAAACGGATAATATTTCTCAGATGTTTGAAGATATTGCATACCGCAGAGGCGAAGGAAATGAGATTGCCGACGGTTCAAAGCGTATGAGCGACAAATTCGGCGGCAAAGAGTATGCGATAAACGCCAAGGGCATGGAACTCGCGGCATACGAGCCGCGCCACGCCGTAGGTCAGGGCCTCGGCTACGCAACGGCAAACCGGGGCGGCTGCCACCTTAACGCCGGCTATATGGTTGTTGTCGAAGGTCTCGGCCTTGATGTAAACTCCCTTACTCCGCACGGCAAGGCTGCAATAGGCATTATGTTCCAGAACCTTATGGAGTCAATCTCCGGCGCGGGCAGCTGCTTGTTCACAAGTTACGCTGTTCTGCCGGGTTTTCTGATTGCGAAGCCCAATCTCATAGTAACCAAGATTATTCTCGCCGCATTCCCCTATGTCGGCCCCGTTGTTAATCTTCTGAGCCATTTTACAAAGGTTCCTCAGATAAACATACCTCTTCTTCCTCACGCGATTGCGGTTAAACTTTCAACCGGTATGAAATCGAATATGGCAAAATTCCTCACCTGGGGCGCATACGGATGGAACGCGGAGCGTATGTCAAATGTTATTCTCGGTCAAAAAGCGGGAGCGGACAAACTGCCCAAACGCTTAACCGACGAACTGCAGGACCCGAACAATCCCAAAACGAAGGTTCCTCTTGAACAGATGAAAAAAGTTTTCTACCGCGCAAGAGGCTGGAAAGACGGGATACCCACCTGGCACAGGCTGAAAACTCTCGGCATAAAAATAGACAGATCTGTTTATGACAAAGCGGTTGCCGCCGCATATAAAACCGATGAGGAGGCGTGATTATGGCAAAAGTAAATGTTAAACTCTTCGGCGTTTACAGAGTTGACACACATATTTCAGATGTTGAAATAACCGCTGAAAAACTCTCGGACCTGCTGGAAGAACTCAATAAAATCGCAACGGGCGAACACAAGAGCAGTATCGCTTTCACGGACGCCACGGTTTTTATTAACGGCGAACATTGCAAAAAGAAAAAGCAGAAACTCAATGACGGAGATGAAGTGTGGCTTCTCTCCCCTGCCTCGGGAGGTTGATTATGGCTTTCAGAATTGACGAATCCAGATGCGTCGGCTGCGGCGGATGCGCTTTCACCTGCCTTTTCGGCGCAATCAGCGCGGCGAACGACGACGCCTCGCTCTATGCTGTTGATGAAACAAAATGCGTTGAGTGCTCACAGTGCTCTCACGTGTGCCCCAACGACGCGATTATTACACCCGATGGTTACAGAAAAATCAAATCGGTCAGAATAAACCCCGAAAAATGCAAAGGGTGTTCTCTGTGCTCCAGAGCCTGCAAAGCGGGCGCACCGCACGGCAAAATCAAGGAGCCGTTTGAAATTGACCCTGAAAAATGCTTCGGTTGCGGAGTATGTGCCTCCAAATGTAAATTTGAGGCTATTGAAATTGAATACTGTTAAACGGTAAAAAAGGGCTGTCTTATATGTCGCCCTGCAGATATTCAATCACCTGTCAGATGTTAAACAGAATCCAGAAAAAGCTTTATTAAATATATGAAGCATGATAATGTCCGAGCTTAACGGACTAAGTGGAAACATAAGCCTGTTAAGCCGAAGCCGGAATACTGAACCGGCTAAAGGGTATCGAGGGAAACGGCGGTGCCTTCCGTGTTTGAAAAGGAGCTATTATCATGGCAATTTCAGTTTGCTGCGGCAATTGCGCCGTTATTCAGGCTTGCCTCTTTTGAGGCAGGCCTTGAAGTGTTTATGATTTACACAGGTTTTGCCTGTGATTTCACTTTTAATCAAATCAAGCGGAAAGGAGCGGACCGATGAGAAAAAATAAGTCGGCAGACAGATTGTCTCTGCCGGTTATGATTCTGCTCTTTGTTCTGCCGCTTCTTGCCGTGTTTGTTTCACTTTTTTTCGGCAGATACCACGTTTCGCTGCAAGAAGTATTTTTGTCTTTTGTCAGACCTCAGAGCGTGCCGCTTGCTTCCCGTGTTGCGGTGCTTCAACTTCGTTTGCCGAGAGCGGTTGCCGCCGCTTTTGCAGGCGCGTCGCTTGCCGTTTCAGGCGCTGCTTTTCAGAGCGTTTTCCGTAACCCGCTTGTCAACTCCGGCATACTCGGCGTCTCAAACGGCGCGGGGTTCGGCGCCTGCGTTGCGATAATCTTCTTCGGCGGCGGAGTGTTTACATACTTCTTTTCATTTGTTTTTGCTGTTGCTGCCGTGCTTCTCAGTTATTTCGCGGGCAGAATCTCACGGGTAACAACATCAATCACAATGGTTCTGGGCGGCACAATTGTCGGAGCGTTTTTCAATGCTCTTGTGTCAATAATGAAATACGTCGCGGACCCTTACAGTCAGCTGCCATCAATCACATTCTGGTTTATGGGCAGTTTTGCCTCGGTTGGTTATACGCATCTGTATGCGCTGATTCCCATGGGTTTCGGAATGATTCTCGTTTTTCTGTCAAGGTGGAAACTCAATGTGCTTTCAATGGGAGAAAAAGAAGCGGCGTCACTCGGAGTTGATGTGCGCAAAGCGCAGATTCTCATTATAGGCGGGGCTACGCTTTGCACCGCCGCCGCCGTTTGCATAAGCGGCACAATAGGCTGGGTCGGCCTTGTGATTCCTCATATAGGGCGTATGATTGCCGGCAACAGCAACCAGAAACTCATTCCCGTGAGTATATCGCTCGGCGCGGGGTTTATGGTTGTTATGGATTTGCTTTCACGCACGCTAACCGGTTCGGAAATACCGATAGGAATACTCTGTGCGCTTATAGGAACACCTTTCTTTGTTTACCTTCTCAAAAAGTCAAAGGGAGGTTTCAGATTATGATATTGAATATTGAAAACCTTTGCTTTTCATACGGCAAGGCGCCTGTTCTTGACAGCCTGTCTCTTTCGGCTGATAAAGGCGAAATTATATGCCTGCTGGGTCCCAACGGGAGCGGCAAGACCACTCTGCTTGACTGCGTGCAGGGCTTTCATCGCTCATTTACAGGCAGTATTAAAGTCTGCGGCAGAGATGTTCTTTCATTATCAAGGCCCGATCTTGCCCGTCTTGTTTCGTATGTTCCTCAGTTTCACACACCGGCTTTTCCATACACTGTCAGGGAAGTTGTGCTGATGGGCAGAACGGCGCGGTCGGGAATTTTCGGCGCGCCCGACAGGGAAGATTATGAAATATGCGATTCATCAATAGCGCGCGCAGGCATTGAAGAATTTGCACAAAGACCTTACACGGAACTTTCGGGCGGCGAACGCAAACTTGTGCTGCTCGCACGCGCCATTGCGCAGGAAGCGCCTCTGATTGTTCTTGACGAACCGACGAGTTCGCTTGACTTCAAAAACGAACTTATGTTTCTTGAAATGCTGATCGCTTTTGTCCGCAATGAGGGAATATCCGTGCTTATGGCAACACACGCCCTGCAGCACCCTCTGTATTTTGAATCGGATGGAATAAAGACAAAAGCGGTAATGCTCTGCAAAGGAAAGCCCGCCCTTACGGGCACACCGGGCGAACTTATCACGCCGAAAACGCTGCTTGAAGTTTACGGCGTTCACGCCGCTGTTCGCAAAATTGAAACAGACGGCGGCAAAACAATAAAATCCGTTGCCGTTTTCGGCAGCGGTTCGCAGCAGGGAGAAAGTTTATGAAAAGGTGCGCGGCAATTGTTCTTACGCTGATTGTAATAACAGTTTATTTTTGCGGGTGCGCTCCCGCAAAGCCTTCTGTCAAAGGGGATTTTTCGGTAACAGATTCCGCCGGCAGAGAGGTTGAGGTGCCCTCAGACCCGCAATCGGTATGCACACTCTGCCCGTTTTCAGGTCCGGTAATCGTTATGCTCGGCTGCGGAGACAAAATCACCTCGTTCACCAACAACGCCGCGAGAAGCCGTCTGCTTATGCAGATTTGCCCTTCGCTTGAAAACGCGGCGGTTGTCAAAAACAGCGGTTCGGTCAACGCGGAAGAAATAATGGCAAAAAACACCGACCTTATCATTATGAATTCGGGCGTTTATGAAAACGAAACGGAACTGGCAAAAATCGACGCGATGGGCATCCCTTACATTGTGATAGGTTACGAAACCATTGAAGACCAGCTGAAAGCCGTTGATATTCTCGGAAAAGTGTTTAAAAATGAAAAAAAAGCGCAGGAATACATTTCATATTTCCGCTCGATTATCGACCGAGCGGAAAAAGACGCCGTCGGCACGCCGAAACGCCTTTACCACTCCGTAAATGAAGCCGTTAGAACAGATTATGAAGGCAGTTACTGCGCGCAATGGATAGCGCTGACAGGAGTTGAAAATGTTTCACTGCAAAGCGGAAAACTAAGCATTGAAGGTGAAAAGGCATACACCACGCTTGAGCAGATTTATGTGTGGAACCCCGACATTATAATCTGCAACGAGGCGCAGGTGGATGATTATATTCTCGGCGATTCAAAATGGCAGGGGCTTGCCTGCGTTGCGAACAAGGAGGTTTATCAGATTCCCATAGGCATTACAAGATGGGGGCACCCTTCGAGTTTTGAAACGCCTCTGGCAATTCTCTGGCTTATGAAACTGCTTTATCCCGACACGTTCAAAGTCGATATAAGTTCTGAAGTAAAAACTTTCTACAAAACATTTTTCGGCTTTGCAATTACCGATGAATGGCTTGAATCCATAATTGAAGGCGCCGAAATGCGCGAGCCGAAAACAGAAAGGGGCGCCGCATAATATGAATCTGTTTGTATGCATAGACGACACCGATAATTTTGACAGTATCGGCACCGGCGAACTGCTTGAAAATATGATGGGTGAAGCCGCAATAAAAGGCCTTGCCGAATGCGGTTTTACGGTGCGTTACCAGCTTTTTATTCACGACGATATTCCATACACATCTCACAACAGTTCCATGTGCTGTTCGGTTCACACGGACGACCCCGACGCGCTGACGGAGTTTTGCGGAAAATATCTTGAAGAGTATTCCGCCGAAGGTTCAGACCCCGGTCTTTGCATTCTGGCAGATAATGAGTCTCTCGATTATTCAGCCCTTGTTGATTTCGGCAAACGCGCCCAGAATGAGGTTCTTACCAAAGCTGACGCCCGTGAAGCGGCAGAAAAATTCAACGGCGAACTGCACCTCAGCGAACACGGAGGCACCGGCGACGGAATAATAGGCGCTCTTGCCGGCGCGGCGCTGCGCGCGGGCAAAGAAGAGGGCAGAATCAAGGGTAAACTTCAGCCTCTTCCCGGCAAACCTGACTGGACTTCAGGGGAGTTTGCCGATGTTTTCGGCATTGAACGATTTGCCGACGAAAACGGGAACGAAATTACGCAGAACCTGAAAATCAGATTCGTTCATCCCACCAAACTGCTTTACGGCAAAGGGCAGATAACAGCCGTGATAGTCAGTGAAAACGGCAGTTATATGCCAAAACCCAAAATAAAAACGAACAAAGAGAAAAATCAATGACTTACTGGGAAGAACAAAACGGAAAACCGTGTTTACCGGCGGCAGAAACTCATTTGACGAGGCGGCATCTGTTGCGCAAAACTGCCGCTTTTTCAAAGAAGACTGCGAGGATGAACTCGTGTGTGATGATGAGACAAGCTGTTACAATTGCCGCTACCGGCGGTGGACATCCGATAGTTTTGAATGTATGAAGAGGTGATTATTTGAATAAAAACATCGCGCACAGAATAACTGCCTTTATTGCCGCTGTTTTGATTATTCCGGCTTTTGCGGTCACAGTTTCAGCCGAAGGCGGAAACGGTGACGGAACGGGCGGAGGCAAAGACAAACCGCTTGCTCTTGAATCCTCAAGCATTGCAAACGGAGAGCAGAATGTATCGCTCAACCCTGAAATTGTGCTGACATTCAATAAAAATGTTGTTCATTTTACCGTGAAAGAAAACAATATGAAATGTTTTTCCATGACTGACGTTGACGGAAACAGCGTTCCGATAAATATTATTATGGGTGATGATCAGGTTGATCCGTCAATCAAGCGGATAGTAACTGTTATACCCGAATCCTCTCTTGAATATGATACTTCTTACCTGCTTAAAATCGGTAAAGATATCACATCAAAAAGCGGCGTCAGTCTCGGAAAAGACAGTTATATAAGTTTCACAACAGTTAAAGAAAAAGCCACAACCGCCGCTCCTTCAACAACCATTACCAAACCCCCGTCGGCAAATACAACAATCAAAAGAGTTTCGGCGGGCGTAGGGTATGCCGGTTCTTCCTCAACAACAAAACCGTCAGCCGATACGGCAACAACCGTTGCCGCAACGACAAAACCCGTTGAGGCAAAGCAGACTGCCGCGGCTGAAAAAATAAAGCGTGAAATAACACACAGGGCAGTTTCAACAGCAAAAGCGACTTCGGCGCAAGACGGCGGAACTACTGTTAAAACAACGACCGCAACAGCCGAAAAAAATGTATCAAATGTGACTTTAACGCAGTCAGCAACTCAGGCAGAAACCGCTCTGCAGTCTGAACTGTGGTCTTGGAATGAAACTGCAAAATCTGAAAACACCGTGACATATTCCGAATCTGTTACTCAGCAGAATCAGTCCGGCGACACTTCCCCGGCGGAAGAAAGCAGTAAAGGCGTGCGTAAAAACCTTCCGTATATAATAACGGGTATAATTGCAGTCATCGCTGTTCCGGCGATTGCATTAACCATAAAAAAGAAAAAGAGTAATAACACTTAACGAAAGGAAGCATTAATAATGAAAAAAACATCTTCAGTTCTCAGCGTTCTTCTTGCGCTTCTTATGGTGCTCAATGTTACCGCGTTTGCGGCAGGCGGAGAAGGCGGCGGAGAGAATCAACTTACTCTCGTTTCGGCAAAGGTCGGCGACGCGGACCTCAGCGGTTCAAAAATTCCCGCAGGGTCGGAAATCACTCTGACATTCTCAAACAATGTTACAGATGAAAGTGTTCTTGAGAATAACATCGGCAAAATCAAAGTCAGAACGGCAGATGATACCGAAGCGCAAGCATCTGTATCTCCCGGCGCAGACAAAACCGTGTTCACCGTAACTCTCGGCAGCGAACTTGCCAAAGGCGATTATAAACTGACTGTAGGTAAAGATTTCGCCGCGAAAAACGGCAGCACACTCGGCACAAAGCAGGAGATTTCTTTCTCTGTTAAAGGCGAAGGATCGGGAGAAGGCAGCAGTTCCGGAGAAGGCGGCGGAGAAAATCAACTTACTCTCGTTTCGGCAAAGGTCGGCGATGCGGACCTCAGCGGTTCAAAAATTCCCGCAGGGTCGGAAATCACTCTGACATTCTCCAACAATGTTACGGATGAAAGTATTCTTGCGAACAATATCGGCAAAATCAAAGTTACAACGGCAGACGGCACGGCAGCCGATTCATCTGTATCTCCCGGCACAGACAAAACCGTGTTTACCATAACTCTCGGCAGCGAACTTGCCAAAGGCGATTATAAACTGACTGTCGGCAAAGATTTCGCCGCGAAAAACGGCAGCACTCTCGGCACAAAGCAGGAGATTTCTTTCTCCGTTAAGGGCAACGGTTCGGGAGAAGGCGGCGGAAACAACCCTCTCGAAGTTGTTTCCGTTAAAGCCGGTGACAGCGACCTTGAGGGCGCGGAACTTGAAGCAAGCGGAAAAATTGTAATCACCTTCTCGCGCGGGATGACCGACAACCAGACGGCGAACTTCGGGCAGATAGGCATCTATGACGCAGACGGCAAAAAGGTTGAAGGCGTAACATTCAGCGATTTCACAAAGAACAGCGACGGCAACACATACACCGAACTTTCATACAGCGAACTTGCCGGCGGCAGCTACACTCTTAAACTCGGTAAAAACCTAAAAGCAAACAACGGCAAAACCCTCGGCGAAGAGAAAACTTACAGTTTCACCGTAGCGGGCGGCGAAGAGCCGGCAGAGAAAACCATTCTTGATAAAATATTCGACTTTGTATTATCCGTTATTGATTATGTGCGCAATTTAATAAATAAAGTTCTTGCGTTTTTTAATATAAGCATTTAAAACAGTTATTACTAAACTGTCAAAAACGGAAAAGCAAAACAGCCGTCTGTTTTCACAGACGGCTGTTTTGCTGATGAAATAATTGAAATTTCCTGAAATAAAGGGTTTTTGCTTAACCGAAATATCTCTCAAGCAGACCCGCGAAGGCCTTGCCGTGTCTTGCCTCGTCTCTTGCCATTTCGTGAACCGTGTCGTGAATGGCGTCAAGGCCGAGTTCTTTCGCTTTTTTCGCAAGGTCGGTTTTGCCCTGAGTCGCGCCGTTCTCAGCGGCAACTCTCATTTCAAGGTTCTTTTTGGTGGAGTCGGTTACAACCTCACCCAAAAGCTCGGCGAATTTTGCGGCGTGCTCCGCCTCTTCATAAGCGGCTTTTTCCCAGTAAAGGCCGATTTCGGGGTAGCCCTCTCTGAAAGCAACCCTTGCCATCGCGAGGTACATACCCACCTCGGAGCATTCAGCGTTGAAATTGTCACGCAGACCTTGAAGAATTTCGGGGTCAACATCCTTTGCAACACCTACAATATGCTCGGCAGCCCATGTCATGGCCGCGTCATCGGCTCTCTCTGCCATTTTCGCGCCGCAAATGGGGCAAACATCAATGGGTTCGTCACTTTCATAACCGCATACGGGGCAGTAATACTTTTTCATTTTTTTCTCTCCTGTCATTATAATTTAAAATGATTATACATTGTCGGGGTGGGTAATGTCAATAATTTTCAATCAGTTTGAAATTGCGCGATTTCAGAACACTGAGCAGGTCGGCATTTGTGTTTATTTTTGTTTCGGTTTCAATTCCGCCTTTCGCGACATCGCACTCTTTGTGAAAGTCGCTGCCGCTTGAAACAAGCTTGCCTGTTTTTTGCGCCCACTCATGAGCTTTTTTATTGCGCTCCGGTGAGTTTTTGCCGTTGAAAACCTCTGTTCCGTCAATGGTTTTTTCGTTTCTGTCGCGTATATACCAGCGAAAAGGATGAGCCATAAACACAAGACCGCCCGCCTTGTGAACTTCGTCAAATATTCTTTGATCGCTCCACGCCATCATATTGCCGCACTCAAGCAGAAATTTTTCATCAATGCCGTAAATAAGAAAATCCGCCGTATGCGCATATCTCCTGAGTTCAACACCCAGCAGAACGGTAAAAACTTCATCGTCTTTGCAGTATTCTTTCAGTTCACGGTAAGCGGAAAGATAAAAATCCATATCTTTTGCGGGATTGAAAAGATGATGGTTGTAAAAAGTCAGTTCGCTGTAGTGATCGGTCAGCACAATTCCGCTGTAGCCGTGCTGTTTGTATAGTTCAACTATTCTTTTCGGTTCAACTTTGCCGCACATCGAAACCGTGCCTGTGTGGCAGTGAAGTTCATATTTGTAACTCATATTATTCCTGTTTTCAAATATTTTGCCGGCGCTTTCGCACCGGCTTTTGAATGATTATTTTTTGGGAACAAGCTTTTCGGTGCCGCCCATATAAGGCTGAAGAACCTTAGGGATAAGAACGGAACCGTCTGCCTGAAGATTGTTTTCGAGAAATGCTATGAGCATTCTCGGAGGAGCAACAACCGTGTTGTTGAGTGTGTGGGCAAAATATTTGCCGTCTTTGCCGTCAACACGGATTTTAAGCCTGCGTGCCTGGGCGTCGCTGAGGTTGGAGCAGCTGCCCACCTCAAAATACTTCTTCTGTCTGGGGCTCCATGCCTCAACATCAATTGATTTGACTTTCAGGTCGGCAAGGTCGCCGGAACAGCACTCAAGCGTGCGCACGGGGATATCAAGGCTGCGGAAAAGGTCAACGGTGTTCTGCCAGAGCTTGTCAAACCAGATTCTGCTCTCTTCGGGTTTGCATACAACAATCATTTCCTGTTTTTCAAACTGGTGAATGCGGTAAACTCCGCGCTCCTCTATGCCGTGAGCGCCCTTTTCTTTGCGGAAGCAGGGCGAATAACTCGTAAGGCAGTGCGGAAGAGAATCCTCAGGAATAATCGTGTCAATATATTTGCCTATCATTGAATGTTCGCTGGTGCCTATAAGGTAGAGATCCTCACCTTCGATTTTATACATCATGGCGTCCATTTCGGCAAAACTCATAACACCTGTAACGACATTGCTTCTTATCATAAACGGGGGCACACAGTAGGTGAAACCGCGGTTAATCATGAAGTCACGCGCATAGGCAATAACCGCGGAGTGAACTCTCGCTATATCGCCCATAAGGTAATAGAAACCTTCGCCCGCAACACGGCGCGCGGAGTCAAGGTCAATGCCGCAGAATTTCTCCATAATCTCGGTATGATAGGGTATTTCAAAATCGGGAACAACGGGTTCACCGAATTTTTCAATCTCGACATTTTCGCTGTCATCTTTTCCGACAGGAACGCTGTCGTCAATGATGTTGGGAATAACCATCATAACTTTTTTGAGTTTTTCTTCAAGTTCGGGTTCGAGTTTTTCAAGTTCCGCAAGTTCGGCGGCATAGTTCGCCACCTGCTGTTTAACCTGCTCCGCCTCATCTTTTTTGCCTTGAGCCATAAGCGCGCCTATCTGCTTTGAAACTTTGTTTTTTTCGGCGCGCAGATTGTCCGCGCGGGTTTTGGCCGCCCTGAAATCGGCGTCAAGCTTGATTGCCTCGTCAACAAGCGGAAGTTTGGAATCCTGAAACTTCTTTTTGATATTTTCTTTTACAACATCGGGGTTTTCACGAACAAATTTAATATCGAGCATCTTGTTACCTCATTAATGTATATTAAAATTTTCAATGGCTTTTATAACAGGAGTAACCTGATCGGTATCAGCGAGTTCAACCGCTCCGCTGTCAACAAGCGACGCGGTAACCGGTTCAATCGGAAGCCTTGCAAGCACGGGAACGCCTAACTGTTTTGAAACTTCATCAGCCTTGCTGCTGCCGAAAAGTTCAATCTTTTTGCCGCAGTCGGGGCAGGTCACATAACTCATATTCTCTACAATTCCGATTACCGGAATATCCATAAGTTGAGCCATATTGAAAGCCTTTTTGACAATCATGGTCACAAGATCCTGCGGGGTGGTAACTATTATCACGCCGTCAATCGGCAGGCTCTGAAACACAGTGAGCGGAACATCGCCTGTTCCGGGGGGCATATCAACAAACATATAGTCAACATCGCCCCAGACGACATCTTTCCAGAACTGCTGAATAACTCCCGAAATAACGGGGCCGCGCCATACAACCGGCTGATCCTCTTTTTCGAGCAGAAGGTTGACCGACATAATCCTGACACCGGTTTTGGTTGTTTCGGGAATAAGCCCCGCCGCATCTGCCGTTGCGTGTTTATGAATGCCGAACGCCTGCGGAATTGACGGACCGGTAACGTCCGCGTCAAGCACGGCTGTTGCTTTGCCCTGTGACTGCATGGCAGTTGCCAGCAGCGACGTAACCGTCGATTTGCCAACGCCGCCCTTGCCGCTTACCACGGCAATAACTTTGCCTACGTTGCTGTATTCGTTCATAGGAATATGTAAATCCTGCTGTTCTCTTGACGAACAGTTTTCACTGCAGGCAGAACAGTTGCCGGAACAATCGCTCATAATGGTTTACCTCATTTCATTATTAAATATACAATTTAGTATTTTAGCAACTTATTCGGCAAAATTCAAGTGCATATTGACAATGACGGCGCAATACATTAAAATTATTTTACTTTTTTACGGAGAAAATGTTCTTATGATTGATTTTTTGCGAAAAATCGCGTTTAAAATATTCAAACCCGAATCGTTTTTCGGCAGGGTCGCGGATAAAATTCTGACCCGCGAAATATTTATGTATCTTGTTTTCGGCGTTGCAACAACGGTCGTGAACCTGGCTGTATTTTACCTTTGCAACCGTGCTTTCGAGGCGGCAGGCTGGAACGGCGTTCTCGGCAATTATTTTGTTCGCAAAGGCTGGGTGAAGGCGGCTGAACTTTTCAGTTCAAAAGGCAGCGAATATCTTGACTCCACCCTGATTGCCTGGGTCGCGGGCGTGCTGTTCGCGTTTTTTACAAACAAACTGTTTGTGTTTGAATCCAAAAGCTGGGCACCTTCCGTTGCGGCAAAAGAGTTTTCGGGTTTTGTCGGCGCAAGAACATTCTCTCTTTTTGTTGAGTTGCTGTGTATGTTCCTGTTTGTAACAATCTGCAATATGAACGATCTGCTTGCAAAAATAATCGTCGGCGTTATTGTGGTTGTTCTCAACTATGTTTTCAGCAAACTTCTGATTTTTAAAAAGCAAAAAGACGGCCCGGCATCATCCGAACAGGCATAAAATCGCTCCCCTTGTTTTTCGAGGGGAGTTTTGTGTAACCTTTCAGCGCTTTTTTTCGTATAATAAACAAAGGAGTGATATAATAATGAAAAAGACGGTTTGTTTACTGCTTGATTTTATAATGATATTCACGCTTTTTGCCTGCGGAAAAAAACAGGATGAACAAATGGGCTCAACCGACATCGTTTCATACGCTGCACAGCGGGAAACCTCCGAAAGCCGGATAATCGCGACGGTAAGCACGGGCGCGTCGCCGAAATACGCCGTATCAGCCGATGATGAGCAATATATCGGCACACTGCTTTCGGGCGCAATGCACGAAACGGTGTTCTCCGGCAACGCCGATTATGAAATATGCATCGGCGGCGGCACTTATTATTATGATAAAAAAACGGGCGAATTAGGCAATTCCTCGGTAATAACCCTCAGCGGTGAAGAAAAGGAAGTTTTTGAGAATACGGTAGAAAAATATTTTGAAAATGACTTACCCGACGGGGCAACTTTAAAATCCGCGCCGCAATCAACAATGCTGGTGGCGGGCGGCGGCAAAACTTCCGGCGGCAACACTCAAAAGGCCCCCGGCACAACCGTTGCATATACCGGGCGGAACAACACGGAAAAGCAAAAGAGCACAGCCGGCCCTTCCGTTCAATATATCAGGGCAAATGAGAGCAATTTCAGCGATGAGAGATACCCTAAAGTTGTTTTCATAAAAAGCGCGGAAGAACTGGGCGCTTACAAAAGCGGCAAATCATCCGATTATTACTTTGACAGCGGCTTCGGCTCCTCAAAATCATTCAATGAAGCAACGGCAAAATATGATTCCGGCTTTTTCAAAGACAAAGCGCTTGTTATGGTTGTTACCCGCGAGGGGAGCGGTTCGGTTTATTATGACGGAGTGTATGTAAACGGCAGTGAGGCGACAATAGCCCTTGACCGCCGCATTCCCGAGGTTCGCACGGAGGATATGGCAAGCTGGCACATAGTAATCGAGCTTGACAGAAACGACCTCATTTTCAGTTATTCTCCCGATGAAGTTCAGGTGCTTATGTCGGAATAAAAGATTAAAGATAAAGCCGCGGTTTTCGCCGCGGCTTTGTTTTATTTATGATAAAACTTTTTGTTTTCGTAATCGGGCTCGCAGGTAAGGTCAACTCCCAACTTGCGGAATGTGTCCTGATCGGTCTGCGAAAGAATTACGGTTGAGTGCGCCTGCGCTCCTTTAAGGCCTTCAACTGCTTCAAGAACCTTTGCCGCGCAGGGATTGTCCGCCGCGCTCATTGTCAGCGCAATAAACATTTCGTCAATGTGGAGCATCGGGCTTCTGTCTTTGAGTATGCCCGTTTTGAGCTGCTGAATAGGCTCAATAATCGAGGGGGCAATAAGCAGTTCTTCATCCGCAACACCCGCTATGTGTTTGAGGGCGTTGAGAATTGCCGCGGATGACGCGCCGAGCAACTCGCTTGTTTTGCCCGTGACAACAGTGCCGTCATTGAGTTCTATTGCCGCCGCGGGTTTGCCGCCGGTAGCAGCGCTTTTTGCCAGAGCCGTGCCGATAACTCTGCGGTCATCAACCGTAATGCCCGCCTGATTCATAAGGTTTTCAATCTTTGTAACCGCATGAGCGGAGCCTCTGCCGGTTTTTTTGTCAACGAGGGCGGCAAAATATCTGCGTATTATTTCAGCCTTTGAAGCCTCGCGGCACACCGCGTCGTCGCAGATGGCGTAGCCCGCCATATTCACGCCCATATCGGTGGGCGATTTATAGGGGCTTTCGCCTTCGATTTTTTCAAACAGAGCGTTGAGAACGGGAAAAATCTCAAGGTCGCGGTTGTAGTTTACCGTTGTTTCGCCATAGGCCTCAAGGTGGTAGTAGTCTATCATATTGACATCGTCAAGGTCGGCTGTCGCCGCCTCATAAGCGAGATTAACCGGGTGCTTGAGCGGAAGATTCCATATCGGGAATGTTTCAAACTTTGCATAACCGGCGGTTATGCCCCTCTTGTTTTCGTGATAAAGCTGCGACAGGCAGGTAGCCATTTTGCCGCTGCCGGGGCCGGGAGCCGTGATGACAACAAGCGGGCGCGATGTTTCAATGTATTCGTTTCTGCCGAAGCCCTCTTCGCTGACTATGTTCGCGACATCATAAGGATAACCTTCAATCGGCACATGGATAAACACTTTGATTCCGAGTGTCTCAAGTTTTGCCTTGAACGCCTTTGCGGCAGGCTGACCGTTGTAGCGTGTGATAACAACGCTGCCGACATAAAGCCCCGCATCGGTAAAAGCGTCAATAAGGCGCAAAACATCTATGTCGTAAGTTATGCCTAAATCGCGGCGGATTTTGTTTGACTCAATGTCGCCCGCGCTTATTGCGAAAACGATTTCAACATCCGATGAAATGGCTTTGAGCATCTGCAGTTTGCTGTCGGGCGCAAAACCCGGCAGAACTCTTGAAGCGTGGAAGTCATCAAAAAGTTTGCCTCCGAATTCGAGGTAGAGTTTGCCGCCGAATTCTTTTATTCTTTTGCTGATCATTTCGCTCTGGCGGCGTATATATTCGTTGTTGTCAAAACCGGTTTTATTCAACACTGACCCCTCTTTCCGAAATCACAAATATAAAATAATTATATCATTTACTGTTATTATTGTAAATATCAAAAACTAAAAAATACCGTTTAATGCGGAAGATATTGTGTGATTTTTCATTGACTATTTCAAAATATAGTGTTTTAATAGTAATGTTACAGCCTTTGAAGAGAGAGGAGGCGCGGTATGTCGCTCAACGATACACCTTCAGCCAACCGTGTGCATATCGGCTTTTTCGGAATGCGCAACGCGGGCAAGTCAAGTGTTGTCAACGCTGTTACGGGTCAGGAGCTTTCAATTGTCTCAGGAACGCCCGGCACAACCACCGACCCTGTAAGCAAAGCTATGGAACTTCTGCCGCTCGGTCCCGTTGTGATTATTGACACGCCCGGTCTTGACGACGAAGGCGCATTGGGTGAGATGCGGGTGAGAAAGGCAAAACAGGTTCTCAACAGAACAGATATTTCTGTTCTGTGTGTTGACGCCGTCAGAGGTATGACCGCCGCCGACAGCGAACTTGTTGAACTTTTTAAATCAAAAGATATTCCTTATATTATCGTTTTCAACAAAACGGATCTTCTCGCTTCAACGCCCGAAGCAGGCAAAAATGAAATATATGTAAGCGCCAAAGAGAATACGGGTATTTTCGAACTTAAGGAACGCATTGCCCGTCTTGTAAAAAACAATGATGAAAAACCGCTTGTCGGCGATTTGCTCAGAAAAGGCGACACTGTTCTGCTTGTTGTGCCGATTGATTCCGCCGCGCCGAAAGGCAGAATAATCCTCCCCCAACAGCAAATGCTGCGCGACATTCTCGACAACAACTGCAAGGCGTGTGTCACAAAAGAAAACGCCGTTGCCGATATGCTTTTGTCGCTCAGAGAAAAACCCGCAATGGTAATAACAGACAGTCAGGTGTTTGAAACGGTCGCGAAAGCCGTGCCCGATGACATTTCTCTGACATCTTTTTCAATTCTTATGGCAAGATACAAAGGCTTTCTCGAAAGCGCCGTAAGAGGCGCCGCCGCTCTCGGAAATCTTAAAGACGGCGACACAATTCTTATTGCCGAAGGCTGCACACATCACAGGCAGTGCAACGACATCGGCACAGTTAAAATGCCGGGATGGATTGAAAAATACACCGGCAAAAAACTCAATTACAAATTCACATCCGGCGTTGAGTTTCCGGAAGATTTAAGCGGATATTCTCTCGTAGTTCACTGCGGCGGCTGTATGCTTAATGAAAGAGAAATGCGTTTCAGGGCAAGGAGCGCTGAGGAACAGGGCGTGCCGCTGACAAACTACGGCACGGCAATAGCCGCAATGCACGGTATTCTTGCCCGTTCGCTCTCGCTGTTTCCGGACCTGCAGGCCCTTATAAAATAAAATTCATTAACAGAGGTGGTTGCTCTGAAAGAAAAAATACGCAAGGCAAGGCAGTCGTTAAGCCTTGTTGCAAGGCTGGTGCTTGCCGCCGCCATAGTTACGCTGATTATCTGGAAATACAAAGCCCTTGTTAATATTGACGTGCGCGCGCTTATTGCCTCCGCTTCATCAGTTGCCGCGGCAATCGGAACAATACTCGGCGTTTACTTTGTAAAATCCATTGTTTTTGTTGTTCCCGCATCAATGATTTATGTTGCCGTCGGTCTCGCTTTCCCTATGTGGCAGGCGCTGCTGATTAACTCTGCCGGCATAATAATCGAAGTTTGCGTAACCTGGTGCCTCGGCAGACTGCTCGGCGGCGACAATGTTGCGAAAATACTGAATAAATCAAAAAAAGGCAAAAAACTGCTTGACATTGAAAACGGCACAAAATACCCCGCGTTTTTCGGAATACGCTTTCTGCCGCTTTTCCCCATAGATGTTGTCAGCCTGTTTATGGGCACAACGACAATGAAGTTTTTGCCTTATCTTCTTGTTTCGTTCGCAGGCATAATGCCGAGAGTGATTCTTTTTACAATTCTCGGCGACAAAATTTATGACCTGATTCCGATGAAATACACCATAACGGCGGCTCTCATAATTGTTGTTGTTATTATTGCCGTCTCCATTGTCAGATACGCAATCAAGGTGGCAAGAGGCGACAACTGGGAGTATGAGCCGATTGCGGAAAGCAGGCGCGACATCATTCTTGACACGGATATAGGCCCCGACAGCGATGACGCGGGCGCTCTCGCCGTTCTGCTTTCACTGATTAAAAGAGAGGATATGGCTCCCATCGGCGTAGTCAACTGCACATCAAACAAAAACTCAAACGGCGTTCTCAGGGCGATTCTCAATTACTGCGGGTTCTATAATGTTCCCGTGGCGCAGACCCGCCGCGAAGGTTTTCTTGAAACAAGTTCAGATTACGCAAGACTTGTCGATGAGAAATATATGAGCGGCGCAGGCGGATATGAAGTTGAAAACTCGCTTGATTTCTACAAAAAAGCGCTTAAAAATGCACAGGATGACTCCGTTGTAATTGTTACAATCGGAATGCTCGGCAACATAGCCGAACTTACCGCAGAATATCCCGACCTTGTAAAGAAAAAGGTTCATGCTCTGATTGCCATGGCAGGTAAATTCCCGGAGGGCGAAGAATTCAACATTGTTCAGGACGCACAGGCGGCAAAATATGTTTTTGAAAACTTTCCGCGCCCGGTAATCTGCTCCGGCTTTGAGGTCGGTGAAAAAATAATCACGGGTTTTGACAGCGATGAAAACACAAACGCCGGCAACCCGGTTTATGACTGCTATCTTTTTCATAACACGGGCGACAGAAAAACAGGCAGAGTTTCAAACAAAAGCTGGGACCTGACCGCCGTGCAGTTTGCCGTTGAAGGCTGCGGCGAGTTTTACAAAATGTCGCACAGAGTTAAAATCACCGTTGATGAAAACGGAAGAAACACCGTTGAAAACGACCGGAACTCTGACCGCTATTATTTGAAACTCAAGGCAAAACCCGATACTGTAGCGCAATATCTGAACGGTCTGCTCACGCAATGCAAGCAGATAAAGACAGAAGAATAACGGCATAATTCAAGCCCCGTCGGAAGACGGGGCTTTGTGTTTGCATAACAAGATTCTGATAATCTTTATTCAGTTTCGGTTGAACCGCGGCGTTCCGCGAGGGCGGCTGAAATTTCCGCCTTCTTTTTGCCGTAAAGGTCATATTTGAACATCGGAATCGCCGAAAGCAGGGCAAGAATGCCGGGCATAGCAGTGTAGGCGAAGAAAATAATATTCTTTGTTGACTGTGTGAACGCTTCGCCGTTCGCGAGAGCCTGAGAGTAGCCCGATTTGCTCACAAAAATCAGACCGAGAGCCGTGCCGAGGGCAAGGCAGACCTTGATTGTAAGCGAGAGCAAGGCATAAACGGGGCCCTCTTTTCTTTTGCCCGTTTCATACTCATAGTAGTCAACACAGTCGGCGGTCATAATCATAGGCATAAGAGTAACGGCGCTGAACTGCAAACCGATGAGGAAAAGGAAAACATACATAACAATCTGGTTTTGCGTAACAAAGGCATAAATAACAAAGGCAAGCACCGAAATGGCAAAACCGTAAACCGAAAGCAGAAGGTATGTTGTTTTTTCGCCGAGCTTTTTGATAAGCACGGGAGTGACGGCCATTGAAATCATTGAGCCGATTGCCGTTGTAATGCCGAGAATGATAACAAGGTTCTGGCTGCCTATAAGGGCGTTTGCCGCCTGAACCTGAATACCCATAGCCATCTGCCTGCCGAAGCCGAGGAAATATGAAACAATAACAAGCACAAGGGGTTTGTTGCCCTTTATGGCGTTTATCATATCTTTAAAGGTGTTTTTTTCGCCCGCCGAGTAAGGCACCCTCTCTTTGTTCCACACAACAATAAGCAGCATAAGCACGCAGCCTGCCGCCGCCGTTGCGAGAGCCGACCAGAAGTATTCGGAGCTTATCATCGGCGTGTCTGTTTCGCCGGGTTTTACAAGAACCTTTGAGCCGCCTTTTATAATAAGGCAGATTACGGGCACAATAACCGCGCAGGCGGAAAAACCTATCTGTTTAGCGGTGTTGGCTATTGAAACAACATTCGTTCTCTCTGTCGGGTTGGGCGTCAGAACCGCGGCTATGCCCTGTGTGGGAACATCGGCAAGGGTCATACCCAGACACCAAATGAGAAAGGTTATGAAGATATAGACATAAAGCGCGTTGCCCGCGTTTTCAAAATGAAGCTTTTCAATATCAAGAAAGATAAGCGCCGTGAATATAAGCAGAATAGGAACGGAAACGAGAATAAAGGGCTTGAATTTGCCCATTTTGCTGTTTGTGCCTTCGATTTTGTTGCCTATAACAGGGTCGAATACAGCCGAAACGATTTTGGCCGCGAGAATGATTATCCCCACCGCGGCAAGGCTCGCGCCCATAACGGAGCCGTAAAACTCCGCCTGGTAGGAGTTGAGAAGACCGACTATTGCCTGAAAGCCGAAGAGCCCGAGGGAGTAAGCTAAAATCTCTTTGATTTTCATATGCTTCTGGGTGGTGATGCCTGTTGAGTCACTCATAGTGTTTTCCCCTTCTCAAAATAGGTTTTTATTACAGTAAGCCGAAAACATTGTCAAACAATCCCCTGACAATGTGTATGAACATAACAATAAGGTTATATATTCCCAAATCTTTAAGCAGTGTTCTGAGCCCCGCCGGCAGATCCGAGAGCGGATTAACAAACTCGGTTGAAACAAACGGCATTGACCCGTCATACTCCGGTGCCTCACCGTTCATAAGGGTAAAGCCGAAAACTCTTTCTCCCAAGGGAGTTACCCCCTGCGTTCTGTATGTAACGGTTATGTTTATTTTTGTTTTGCTCACCTGCGGCACATCGCCTTTGAACGGTATTGAAACGCTTTCGCCCGGTTTTATGCTGCCTGCGTTTTTAAGGCTGAATTTCAGCGGCGCACCGTCAACTGTTATGTTGATAACGCCGAGCGTGTATTCTTTGTTTGAAACATTTGTTATAACAAGCGCCTCGTCGTCGGATGAGAGATAACCCGGAGCGCTTTTATCAAACTCCGCCGTCAGAGCGTGCGAGCAGTTCGCGGAATAGCGGAACTGCGGGAAACCGGGAAGCGAGTAAACATCTTTAACGGTATCTGTCAACAGTGCCTTTTCAATAAGCAGCCTCGCGTTCGGGTCTTCAAACTCGCTGCCGTGGTAGAGTTTGCTGAAAAAGAAGGTGTTGTCGGGCAGAAAAGCGGTTGACGCGTCAACAGTCATATCGGGCGAAACCTTGTATTTGCCGCCGCAGTCATTAACCTGTGTATAGCCGTCGGAAAAGCGCTCATCGAGGGGAGCGCAGGTTGAGCCCGTTGAGCAGGCGGTTGAGATTATGCCGTCGGAATTCTGCCTCCAGCCCGAACAGCAACCCGAATCCGTGCCGGCAATAACAGTGATATTAATTCCGTATTCATCACGGCAGGCGGCAAGATTTTCGGCGTAATTCGCCATTACTTCATAATGCATAAAATCGCTTTTTTCAATGAGAAGCGCGCTCTCATCCGCATTGAGCCATTTTGCTTTCATCTCTTCATACACTTCGGGCGGGCAGAAATCCCAGATACTGCCCCAGTAGCCTACCACGCGGAAGATATAAGGCAGAATGCCCTGAATAATCCAGTCAACAAATTCAAGATTTTCCGCTTCAAACAGCCAGTGTATATCCTCTTCAAGCAGGTTGGCAAACTCAACAAAATAGAGAAGTTCATACTCGTCAAGATTTGCCTCCTGTGTAAGCAGGTCATAAGCGAGGCTTGCGCCGCACAAAGCGGGAACGGCAAGCACGGCGTTGTGAACCTTCTGTTTTTCGCCGAAAAGACTGAGATAAGTGCCGGTTACCTGACCGCCGTGGCTTTCACATACAATGTTGACTTTGTCGCTGCCCGTGTATTCGAGAACATCGTCAATAAAAGCGTCAAGTTTTGCTGCACAGTCAACGGCACCCATACGGAAATCGCACATAAAACTGAAAACTTCCGAATCGGGTTTGTCATAAGAGGCTATCATATCATCGAGAACCTGGCTGAAGAAGCAGTATTTGCTGTCTTCGCCGTATTTTTCGCGGATATTCGCCCAGCAGGACTCTTCCGCCGTTTCGAGCAGGGGCTTTATGTTATATTTGCTTGTGCCGTCGGGGTTGCACACAATCTCGGTTGTAAGGTCGATAATTTCGTTGCCGATAATTGTCGAAAGGCGGTCGGCGTTACGGAAAGTAAGTTCACCCACTCCTCTCGCGATTGGAACAATATATTCAAGAATATCGCCGCCGACGCCACCGAGATTGAGCATCCACACCTGTTCCTCTTTGCCGTTGTCGCTGACTTTTACAAGAGTTGAAGCGCTGTAGCCGGGAACGACAACAAGCGGATACTTCGCAGCGTCATCCGTTATGCCGCGAACTGCAATAATGCAGGGTGTAACAACAAGAACAACGGCAAGAATAACCGATAAAATCTTCTTCATATTATCCCCTTTCTATTTCATAACCGTTTCAATTACTCTTTTTGCGGATGAACCGTCACAACTGCCGAGGTGATATTTTTTAAAAACCCGGTATCTGTCAGGGTCAACCTGCGGAGAATCAAGCGCCTGCAAAAGCCCCTCGAATGTTCCGGTGACGGGACCCGGCACATTTTCAAAATAATCTGTAAAAAGTTCTCTGCTCTTTATGTATTCTTCATAATCATAAGGGTAGAAAATACACGGCTTATCAAGCAGAACATAATCCATAAATACAGAGGAGTAGTCTGTAATAAGAACATCTGTTAGGTGGAGGAGTTTTATTATATCGGGATAATCCGTTACATTTACAGCTCCGCTGATATCATTTACCGAATGAACCTGCGGATGAAGTCTGATTAAAAGAGAATATTCATCCGCATAGCGGGAATTGAATTTTTCTGTGTCGAAGTGCTCCAAAATGCTTTTATCCTGTTCGGAACTGTCGCGGAAAGTGGGTGCGTAAAGCACGAGTTTTTTGCCTTTGCACTCAGGAAAAAGGCTGTCGAACTCCGCTCTGTTCTTTTCATAATCAAACGGTCTGAAAAAGGCGTCTGTTCTGGGAGAGCCGAGCGGAAGAACATCTTTTTCTTCTTTGTCAAACGCCTGCGCCCAAAGCGGAACAATCGGTTCTGATGAAACTATTACATAAGTGTAATTGCGGTAAACCTTTTTTTCAAGGCGGACAACATCGTCGGGCAGGTTAAGGGCAAGGCACATTTTTTTAAGCGCGCCTTCGCCGTGCCAAAGTTGTGTGATGACGGTGCCTTTGCGGAAATGCAGATATGCCATCGGCATAAAATTGTCATTTAAAAAAATGTATTTTGCCCGTGCAAGTCTGACGGGATTGATAACAAAAAACCTTATCAGATGTGAAAAAGATTTCTGCGAACGGATATCCGCTCCCGAAACTGTCAGAAAACAATATCCGCCCTTTTCTTCAAGAGCCCTTTTGATTTCGCCGAGTGAATCGTTCAGAGACGCGTTATGAGGCGAAACAAGAGCAACAAGGTTCTCTCTGTGAGGCAGAAACCTGCCGAGATGAAAGAACAGAGCATATATATGGTAAAACAGTATTTTCATTATAATTAACCTATGGGTGTGTCGTCTGCGTATTTTGCGTTTATTGCCTCGATTATCTCTGATTTGAGCGCGCCGTGGATTTTATATTTTTTAATAAATATGCAAAGTGATATAAGCATCATCACGGGCGGCACGGCGAACATGAGCAGCGATATTCCCCTTTGCGCGGCGGCTGACGCCGAAGCGGCGGCGGTAGCTGTAAAATCGTCATAGCCCGTGGCGATAAAGGTGGCGTACATAATAATGCTCTGGAAGGTGTAAGCCATCTTCTGCAAAAAGCCTTTCATTGAGAATGTGAGCGCCTCGTTGCGCCTGCCCGTTGTGAACTCGCCGTAATCCACAATGTCGGAGAGCATTATTGTCTGGTTTACAAACATACTGCCTGTGCCGATTGATGCGAGAAAATAGAATACCCCTATGGCAACAACTCCCGTATTGAGAGCAAGCCCGCATACGGCCATTCCGCAGTAACCCGCGAGAGCGGCGCAAAGGCAGAAAACATAAATGCCTCTGTTTGACATAAATTTTGAAAACACGGGAACCACAAGAATGGCAAGCACGCTGCCCACCGTGTTGAACAGGTTAAAGGTTGACTGCAACGCGATGTCGCCCCTGACAACGGTGAAGTAGTAGCTGCTGACGCCCGAAATCATATAGAAACCGGCGTTTGAAATCATAGCGAAAAGCATAAAAATCAAAAGCTGATCGTTACCCGTAATATTTTTTACCGCTTTTTTGAATGAGAAGCTCTCTTCGGGTTTTACTATTCTGCGCTCCTTGGTAAATGAAACGGAAACAAGGGCGAAAAGGACAAGGCAAACGGCGGAAACCACCGAAACGGCACTGAAACCCTGAGCCGTAGGATTGCCGTCCGCACTGAGTTTTTTGAGCGCAATGGGTGTAAACAGGGCGATTATCCCCTGCCCCAGGCCGGAGAAGGTTCTTGCTATTGTTGAAATTAAATTTCTCTCTTTTTCATCGCTGGTAAATGACGGCACCATTGACCAGTAGGGAATATCGGCAAGGGTGTTTGTCATCCCCCACAGCACATAAAAAACAGCCACATAAACATAAAGCGCAGTCGCGCCCGTCGCGAAGCGGGAGGCGTTGAAAAGGAATGAGAGCACAACGGCGTTTGCCGCCGCTCCGATTAAAATCCACGGCCTGCGTTTGCCGAATTTTGTGTTTGTGCGGTCAACTATCGCACCCATCATCGGGTCGTTTATGCCGTCCCAAAGCCTTGCGAGCGGGGCAAGAATGAGAAGAAACGCAGATTTTATTCCGAGAACGTTTGTCAGGTATATTGAAAGGTAGGAGTAAAAAAGGCCGTAGCTTAAATCAAGCCCCGTCGCGCCGAAGCCGTAGCTGATTTTTTCTTTCCAGGGAATTTTCTGCATATACTATAATCATCCTTCCGAGCCCGTTTGATTCGGTATATAATATATAATTATACAATTATTTACTTATATAAACAAGAGTTTTGACAATTTTATTTAAGCAGTCTTACTCTTTGCTTGTAATCGGGCAAATATTTTTCAACGCAGGCATAAAAACCCGCGCCGTGGTTTTTGTGAATTATGTGCGCAAGCTCGTGAACAACAACATATTCAACCGCTTCCGGCGGGTAATCGAGCAGTCTGAATGAAAATGAAATTCTGTTTTTCGCGCTGCAGCTGCCGAAACGGGTTTTCGCGCTTGTTATTGTAACCGCCTCGGGGTGTACTCCCATAAGAACGGAATATCTTTCTATCATAGGTGTTATTATCTTTTTAAGCTCCGCTTTCGCTTCTTTTATTTGCTCCGGCGTGCGCTCAACTTCTTTGTTGCGTCTCTCGCTCTGCCTGCGAACGGCGTTTTCAAGCCATTTTTTATGGGATAAAACAAACTGTTCTATTTGCGCCTCTTTCATTTTAAGAGGGGCACGCACTTTAACCGTGCCGTCGCGGCAGACCTCAAGCGCGACTGTTTTTCTTTTTGAGCGAATGATTTCGTATTGCATAAGTTACCTGCTAATCATTTTTTTCAATATATCTGCATTTAGGAAAACTCGAACATCCATAAAAACTTTTCCCGGCATTTTCACCTTTTTTTGCTGTCCGCAGAACAAGAGCCTGCCCGCATTTAGGGCATATTTTTTTGTCGGAATTTTCATCTTTTGTTTTTTCTTTATTATCGTCTTTCTTTTCAACCGGCTTGTCGGAAAATCTTTTTTCAATGCTGTCAATATGTGCGGCTTTTGTTGCTTTATCAACATTTGTCAATTCTTTCAGCTTTTCATACAACTGATTGATTTGCTCGGTATCTAACACATCAATTGTTTTGTCCCATATATCGCGAACGGTCGCATAAGTTCTGTCGCGCTTGATAACTTTTATTTCGGGAGTTTCAAGATCTATTTTTTTCAGTTCGCATCTCTCAGAAAAAACAATGATTGAAAACAAAGGAATACTATTTCCTACATAATTGCCGAGCCATTTTAGGTGAGTTTTGTTTTGCTTTACAGGATTATAAAAACGGTTTTTCTCTTTATTCGGCAACATTGCGGTCCAGAATTGTGATCCCTCATCACCGAAAATCCATCCTGAATAATTCATGCTTTCAAAAACAAAGATTCCCTTTTGAGTGATATAAACCAAATCAATTTCTGAAGTTTCTCCGTTTTCTTTCGGAACATAAACATTACGCAATGTCAGACCTTTTCTTCCGAATAAACTGACCAGTTTCAATTCTCTTTCTGTAAGCTTTTCACCCCTTCTGCCTTTCCACTCGTCATCCAAAATGGAATCGACCAATTTATCCAACAAACTCTTTGCCATTATTTTACTCCCATAAATAATATTTCAGCAAACAACGCAGGGCTGTCATGCGGCAGCCCTGCGAAAATAACTTTTGTTTTATTACTGAACGTAACTGCCTACCGTAAGAAGGAAACCGCCGAACTGCGCGCCGAACTCGGGACCGCCGTCCATAACTATTCTGCCGTTCTTGGTAGCGTCAAGCATATCATCGATGCCGAGAAGAGTGCCAAGCGCGCTCTTGAACGAGTCAAAGCGCAGGGTGAAGAAAGGCATTGCTCTCTTGTATTCGCCTCTGCCGGCTCTCGATTTGCCGGCCTTGATTCTGAGAAATGCGGAAACTTCGGGGTGGCCTTCAACAGCCAGAGCATAAACACGGTCGGGGCTGGGAGTAGTCCATGCCTTGACCTCATCATGGCCGTTTTTGTTAAGAGTGCTTATACCGCTGGTGAGCAGATAGAAAAAGCACTTGACCATAAGTTTCTGCGTTTCTTCATCTTCGGGGGCTTCTTTTGCAGTAAGCAAAGAACTCATTTTAAGAAGCACCATCATAAATGACAGGAAGGTGCCGGGATTCTTCACTACACCGTGCATTTTTGGAAGAGTTTTGGGGCCGATTGTGCCTTTGAAAAAGGCGTTCATCTGCTCAACACTCTTGAATTCAAGCTCTATGTCGGTATGTTCTTTGTCACTTACCTTATCTGCGTGAACAACCCATTCGCCCGCGTTGATGACAAAATGCGTGGCATATTTGCCTTCGGGAGCGGAGGGGTCATCTGCGCTTATCTGAATCACGGCGTGCGTGTGCTCGAACTTTTTTGCAAGGCTCGGAACATCGCCCGCTATTGTTTTCATAAGCGGAAGAGCACCACAGAGAAAAAGCTTGTTGGTAAATATGTCATCTCTTGAAGCCATATAAATCTGTCCTTTCTGTTATTGCTCTTCTGTATTAATATTCGTCGTCCCAGTTGTCGTCTTCTTCGAAGTCTTTCTTCATAACCTCACGGACTGCCGCGATAATGCCGTTGGCATCGATGCCGGCGTCAGCCATAATGTCTTCCTGAAGGCCTATCATGGCAAAGCCCTGATGGCCGAGCATCTTGAATGCGCAGGCCTTGCCGCTGTCAACAACAACTTCCGAAACAGCCGAACCGAGACCGCCTGTAACAAGGTGGTCTTCAACAGTGATAATTCTTCTTGTTTCCATAACGGCTTTGAGTATAGCATCTCTGTCGATGGGTTTGATTGTGTGCATATTGAGAACACGAACGCTCAGACCGTCTGCATTTGAAAGGAACTCAGCCGCTTTCTTTGCCTGCGCTACGCAGGAGCCGCAGGCGATGACGGTGATGTCGGTGCCTTCATTGACGGTAACAGCCTTGCCCACTTCAAAACCGTAATCCATTGTGGTGTTGAGAACAAGGTCAAAACCGCGGTTGATTCTGATGTAGAACGGGCCTTCTGTCGCATAAGCCGCGTTGACCGCGTTTGCTGTTTCGACGCCGTCAGCGGGAACAATGACCGTAAGGTTGGGCATTGCCCTTGTGATTGCAAGATCGGTAATGGCGTGGTGTGTGGAACCCGCCTGACCGAACGATGTGCCGGAGTGTGTGGCAACGATTTTAACATTTGCTTTCTGGTAGCAGATGTCGGTATGAAGCTGGTCGCACGCTCTCATTGAGCAGAAAGCGGAGAAGCCCGAAACAAAGGGAACCATACCCGCTTTTGCCATACCCGAGGCAACACCCATCATATCCTGCTCGGCAATGCCGACATTGATGACTCTTTCGGGGCAGACTTTAAGAACATCGCCCAGTTTTGTTGATTTTGCAAGGTCAGCCGTAATGGCAACTACCTTGGGGTCGTTAAGCATAATATCGGCAATAGCTTTGCCGTAAATCTCCGCGGTTGCAACCTCGGTCTGATCTATTGCGTTATATACAAATCCGCCTGCCATTATTATTCGCCCTCCTTTTCTGCGCGCTCAACGCGTTTTGCGTAATACGCGTCAAGTTCTTTCTTGTATGCTTCAAATGTCGGGTCGTCAATTGCCATATAGTGGCAGTGATAGTCGCCCGCAACAGGAAGACCTGCGCCCTTCTGAGTATCCATAAGAATACAGGTGGGGTTGCATTTTTCTTTTGCTCTTCCGATAGCGATATCGGTCGCTTCGCAGAGTTCTTTTATATTGTTGCCGTCAACGCAGATTGTGTTGAAGCCGAAAGCCGTGAGTTTGTCAGCCAGAGGCTCAAGTTTCATAACATCTTCTGTGTTGCCGTCTATCATACAGTGGTTTCTGTCAATGTAAACTATGCAGTTGGAAAGCTGATAGTGATTCATTGTCATAAAGCCTTCCCAGTTTGAGCCCTCACCGAGTTCTCCGTCGCCGGTAACCATATAGGTAAGGTAATCCTTGCCCTGAAGTCGTGCAGCGAGAGCGGTGCCGGCGGCTATGGATGCGCCGTGGCCGAGCGAACCTGTTGAAGCGTCGACACCGACAACCTTGTTGGAGTCAAGGTGCATGCCCATTTTTGAACCCGAAAGGTTGAATGTTTTGAGCATTTCGGGGTCGTTAAAGCCCTTGTCACAAAGAACGGGAGCGTAAGCGATTGCCGCGTGGCCTTTTGAAAGAATGAACCTGTCTCTGTCTTCCCACTGAGGGTCGTCAACCTTGATGTTGAGGTATTTGTAATACATAATTGTGAGAAGGTCCAGAACGGACATACCGCCGCCGAGGTGGCCGCTGCCTGCCCATACCGTAGTCTGAAGAGTGAGGTGACGGAGTTCGTGCGCCTTCTTTTCAAGAGCAAGCCATTCCTGTTTTGATAATGCCATAGGGGGTTGCCTCCTTAAAAATTAATAATATAATTCAGGCAGCCGGTGAAGACTGCCTGTTAAACTCAGCGGAGTTCGGGATGATTCTTACGCAGAACGTTGAACGCTTCTTCGGCAACATCAACAGTCTGTTTGATATCGTCGTCTGTGAGCGACGCGTTCATAAAATGGTTGTGGTGGTTGGTGAAGAAAATTCCTCTCTTAACGCATTCCGCAATCCATTCCTGATGAAGAATAAGCGAATCATCATCATGGAGCATAAGGTAGAACAATGCGGGTTCGCCCGAAACCGTCAGGTGGAAGCCGTTGTTTGCCGCGGCGGCTTTGAGACCGTCTGCAAGCTGTATGCCCTGCTCACGTAACTGCTTGGGTGTGTTGAGTTTTTTCATTTTGTTGATACAGGCTATACCTGCCGCAAAGGGAACGGCGCTCATCCAGTAGGAACCGGTGTATGACAGTGAACTTGCAGCGTCTTTGAGCCAATCTTTGCCGCAGAACGCGGAAACGTTCCAGCCGTTTGCAAGAGCCTTGCAGAAGCAGATGATATCTGCTTCAAAGCCGTAAAAATGGTCTGAACCGGCAAGGTCAAGACGGAAGCCTGCGCGGACGTCGTCTATGATAAGAACGATACCCTCTTTTGTGCAGAGGTCGCGGACTTTCTGCCAATAGCCCTCGGCGGGAAGGATGTTGTCAAAGAAGTTACCGTGCAGGTAAGGCATTGCGATAAACGCGGCGATTTCGCCTTTGTTTTCTTCAACCACTTTCTGAAGACCTTCAAAATCGTTCCAGTCAACATAGAGGTTGTTGCAGACATCTTCGGGAGTGATGCCGGGATAGTCAATCTTCTGGCACCATGCCGAAACGCCGTGATAGTAGCCTTTGACGAAAATCAGTTTTTTGCGGTGCGTTGCCGCTCTTGCGGTAAGAACAGCGCCGGAAGTGGCGTCGTTACCGTTCTTTGCCATAAACGCCCAGTCTGCGCTTGCGACTGTGTCAACAAGGAGTTCGGCGAACTCAACTATTTTGGTTGACGGGCAGGTAACGCAGTTTTCGATTTTAGCCTGCTCCATGGCGGCGGCATCAACATCAGGGTCGTTGTAACCGAGAACATTGGGACCGTATGCGCACATATAGTCTATGAATTTGTTGCCGTCAAGGTCCCAGAAATAGGAGCCCTGCGCCTTCTGGCTGAAGAACGGGAACGCCGAGGTGGGAATGTAGCAACCTTCGGCGGGACCCTGGTGGCCGTAAAGACCCGAAGGGATAACCTTTGTTGCCCTCTCAAACATCTCAACATTCTTTTCGTATGTGTAGGTTTTGAATTCTTTTTCTTTCTTAGCTGCCATTGACATCGCCCCCTTATGCAAGATAAACAGCTACTCTGTCAAGCAGTCTGTTAAGGTTGTCGAGCATTGAAATCATGCCCTTCATTGTGATTTCGCCTCTGCCGATGCAGGCAACGGCGTTGACCTTGCCGTCAAAGAGGTCTCTGGCAAGTTTTATATCACGGAATTCCATTTTTGCTCTGTAGTTGTCACACGGACATTTGAGCGCGACAAGACGGTGATCTTTGCAACGCAGAGTTGCTCCGGGACCGTCTTTGATGCTGAAAGCGATGTTGCCGTCAACAATGGAACTCGCTGTGAACTTGCCGATTTCGTCGTTGTTTGCAATCTGAGCAATGGCAACGGCAATAACATTAAGCATCATTTCGGTGCTTATGTTAAAGAAATCCTCGTCCTCAAGGTCTGCGGGGTCAGGTCTCATATATTTGTTGAGAAGGTCGGTGAGAGCGGTGAAATCCTTAAGAAGGAAACCGATGTGTGTGAAGCCCTTTGAGGGTATGGGTGTAACCGTGCCGTCAATAAGACCGTTGAATTTTTCGCAGGAACTGAACGGGAGTTTAACATCAACTTTTTTGCAGCCCTGATCCATTCTGCATTTGCCGTTTTTGAAAGTGAGTGTCGCACTGGGACCGCCCTTGACTTCAAAGCCTATTCTGATGGGCTTTTTGTTTGTGAGAAGCGAGGGTGCCTCCGGTGCAAGCTCGCAGAGATTCTCAAGTGCGCCCAGTATTGCATACATATTGATGTATGCGAGGGTTTTCTGATCAATCAACTGAAATTCCTCCTTAGTCTGATTTGAATATTGTCTCTGTTTTTGCCTTGCAAGAATATTCAATTTATATAATATCAAAATAATTATTGAATGTCAATAAAGAATGGCGGATTAAAGCAAAAAAATTGTTAAAAATCAACATAAAAGAAAAACTGACGGATTGTTTATAACAATCCGCCGTGAAAATGTCGCTTTTTTGTTATCTGATTGATGCTATTGCTACTGTTACCACACTGAGAACAAGCAGAGCAACAAGCACAATCGCGACTATTCTTATAATAAGGGAACGCTTTTTACTGTTCAAAATTATGCCCTCCGTGTTTTCTTCTCCGCTATTTTACGCCGTTTTGCAGGTTATGTCAATAAACATATTTGTTTTATTGTAAAATATTGTAAAAAACGGTTTTTTATGTTAAAATTTATGGGATAAAGTTCAAAAGGAGTTTATTATGAAAAACATAAATCTGCCCCCCGTGATTAATGACGGAAAATTCGACCGTGAAAAAACGGCGGAAATTCTGTGGAAATATGAATACGGAGAGCCACTGCCCATGCCCGAAAAAACGGAGTTTGAACAGATTGACCGCGTTGACAGGTTTTGCGCCGGCAAAGCGGAATACACAACCGTCAAGGCGACGGTAACGGTAAACGGCAGGCAGGCGTCATTCCCCATGCGCGTGTGCAGGCCCTCTGCCCCGGGAAAATACCCGACGGCGGTGTTCCTCAATTTCCGCCCGGATGTGCCCGACAAATACCTGCCCGCGGAGGAAATTATTGACAGAGGCATAGCCTTCATTTCAATTTACTACATTGATGTTGCCGGCGACGACAATGATTTTGAGAGCGGAATCGCGAGGCTTTTCAACATTGACAGAAACTCCCCGACGGCATCCGGCAAAATAATGCTGTGGGCTCTTGCCGCGAGATGCGCCGCGAATTACGCCGAAACCTGCGGTTTTGCGGATATGAACAATCTTGCCGTGGCAGGTCATTCGAGGCTCGGCAAAACCGCTCTTGTAACGGGAGCGCTTGACAGCAGGTTCAAATTCATATACTCAAACAACGCCGGCTGTTCGGGCGATGCGCTTTTCAGGGGCAAAGAGAATAGAAGCGAACACATAGCGGATATTACAAAGAACTTTCCCTTCTGGTTCTGCCCGGCTTTCAAAGAATTTGCCGGCAGGGATGATGAAATTCCCTTTGACCAGCATTTTCTTCTTGCCCTCAACGCCGACAGAAGCATCTACATAACCTCCTCAATGCAGGATATATGGGCTAACCCTCAGGCTCAGCTCGCCTGCTGCGTTGCCGCCTCGCCGGTATGCAGGCTTTACGGCAGAACCGGGCTTGATGAAAGCGAAATAAAAGAGATGCCGTTTTTCTCGCATTCGGGCAGCATAGGCTACCACGCCCGCCCCGGATGCCACTATCTGAGCAGGTATGACTGGAATCTGTTTATTGACTTCCTTTTAAAACACAAAAATGCTTAAAAAGAATGATATTGTAAAGCTTGATATTGAAAACTGCACCCTTCAGGGCAGCGGTGTGGGCAGGCACGACGGTCTTGCCGTTTTTGTGCCGATGACGGCTCGGAGCGACGAAATTCAGGCGCACATACTTAAAGTGAAATCAAACTGCGCTTACGCAAAGGTTCATACAGTTTTGGCACCTTCGCCCGACAGGATTGAGCCCGATTGCACCGCTTACTCAAAATGCGGGGGCTGTGTTTTCCGCCACATTAATTATGAGGCAGAAGTGAAAATCAAACAGCAGTTTGTTGTTGATTCTTTCAAAAGAATCGGCTCAATTGACATCACACCCGAACCGTTAATTGCCGCGCAGGGCAGAACGGGCTACCGCAACAAGGCGCAGTTCTCCGTTGAAAAAAGCGGAAACGGCTTGAAAATCGGTTTTTTCTCACCGCACAGCCACAGGGTTGTTGAGTGCAGAAACTGCCCGCTTCAGCCGAAAGAATTTGAAAATATACTTAATGTTTTTGAAAAATATGTTGTTGAAAACAATATAAGCGTTTACGATGAAACGGCACACAGCGGTTTGCTACGCCACATCTGCATCCGCAAAGCCGCCGCTACGGGTGAAACTATGGTATGCGCCGTAATAAACGGCAAAGCCCTGCCCCGTGAAGATGAGCTTGTCAGACTTCTGACGGAATGCGACAGTTCAATTAAAAGTGTTGTAATAAATATCAACAGAGAAAAAACAAATGTCATTTTCGGCAAAACAAGCCGCAACATTTTCGGCAGCGGATATATTGAAGACATCCTTTGCGGCTGCAGGTTAAGAATCTCGATGCTTTCGTTTTATCAGGTCAATTCCTCACAGGCGGAAAGGCTTTATGACAAAGCCGCTCAATACGCGAACCTTACCGGGAATGAAACCGTAATCGACCTCTACTGCGGAACCGGCACAATCGGGTTGACGATGTCTGAAAAAGCAAAACGGGTAATCGGCGTTGAAATAGTCCCCGACGCTATTGAGGACGCGAAAATCAACGCTGGTCTCAACGGCATTTCAAACGCTGAATTTATTTGCGCAGACGCCTCGCAGGCGGCGGCAAAACTTGAGAAAGATGGCGTAAAACCCGATGTTGTTATTCTTGACCCGCCGAGAAAAGGCTGTTCAAAAGATGTTCTGCAAGCGGTCGCAAAGATGAACCCCGCAAGAATTGTTTACATCTCCTGCGACCCTGCCACTCAGGCGAGGGACTGCGCTGTTCTCGGTGAACTCGGTTACAGCATTGACGCTGCCTGCCCCGTGGATATGTTTCCGGGCTGCGGGCATTGTGAGAATGTGGTGAAACTGGTCAGGGAATAACAGGCTGTCGCTATAACACCTCATCCGTCGGCTTTGCCGCCGACATTTTCACGGTGGAGCGGATAGAAACGGGATTTAAAAGCGGCACGGAGAGCCTTTCGCACTATCTGCGAAGCAAAGACAGGCAGTCTTTAAACAAGGCTTTGCGTTTTTTCGGAATTATTCTGATTTTTGCCGTGGGAGCGGGAACGGGCGGAGTACTCTCAGGTATGCTGGGCATAAAACCATACTGCTGTCTCCGGTTCTGCTCGCCCTGGTTGCCGCGCTGATGATAAAAGAAAACAGGTGATGAGGTGATGTTAACACCTGACGGAACACACTTCCCGCTTATTCCGGCAATACACCTCATCCGGTTTAGCTGCACTCAACCGCCTTTTTCTCAATGGGAAGGCATACAAACTGCAAGAAGTTACAAAAACGGGCTTATCTGACAAGCCTGATGTTACGGTTCTTAAAGAAACAATCGACGCTTTTTTCAAAGCTTTGACACATTAATATGAAAGGCGGTGTTCAAATGGCATTTAACAATCTGATAACCCGGATTATCTCATTTTTTCAGGCGATATGGCTTTTTCTGCTCGGTCTGTTCAGCCCCGCTCCGCTTTACAAGCCGGTTATTATTCCGCCGCCCGAAAACCCCGACGTGCTTAATCTTGAAGATTACAGGCTTGTGTGGTCGGATGAATTTGACGGCACCGCTCTGAACGCTTCAAAATGGAAAGGCTTTCGCTGTTCGGGTGAAAAGGCGGCTGTTCGTCAGGGCGGATACTGGCACACCGATTTTGCTTCGGTAGGCGGCGGCACGCTCAACATCTCAACAGAATATTATGCCCGCGGTTACAAGGGCGGCAAACCCGGCTGGTACAGTTGCGGCATTTGCACCGACGGCCTTTTTGAGCAGACTTACGGCTATTTTGAGGTTCGCTGCATTTTGCCCAAGGGCTCCGGCCTGTGGGCGGCGTTCTGGCTTATGCCGCACAATATGAGCGGCTCCGTCGGCAACGGCGGAACAGACGGTGCGGAGCTTGATGTTGTTGAATCGCCGAATTACCATTACAAACTGAGCGATAATGTGAATGTTGTAACCTCAAACATCCACTATGATGGTTACGGCGCGGAAGAACAGTCGGAATGCGTCGCTACTCCTTTTATCAATGACAATGACCCTTATGAGGAGTTTAACACCTACGGGGTGGAATGGAACGAAAACGAATATATCTTTTATATAAACGGAATTGAAACGGGGCGTTCCTCCTTCGGCGGAATTTCACGGGTGCCCGAATACCTGCTGCTGACTGTTGAAGTGGGCGGTTCAAACGGAAGGGCGGGCGCGAGCTGGGCAGGCAAAGCTCTGCCGAAAGATGCCGAAACCACCGATTTTGTTGTGGATTATGTAAGGGCATACAGCCGCAATTCAGCGTAAAATCAACAGCAATATGTGCCGTAATAAAGGGTGCCGTCGGGCCTGCGGTTGAGCCGGAATTCCGAACAGGCTTCACCTTGGGGGGAAAGCTGTCACGCAGTGACTGATGAGGTGTCATTTATAAATACATATAAGTGATTTTTCAACAAAAAAGGCAATACAGCATAAGGAGAATCATTATGTCAACCGATTTTGAAAAGCAGGTGATTTCCGACCCTTCGGGGTTTGTTGTTCTGGCAGATTTTGTGCCGGGAATCATTCAGGAGATAAGATACCATTCAACATACAATTTCATAGGCGACAGAATAGATGGTTATGAGGAACCCTGCGCGCTTCTGACAATAGAAGCGGCGCGCGCGCTGAAATCCGCCGCGAACGAACTTTTTGTGCAAGGTTACCGGCTTAAAATATTTGACGCTTACCGCCCCGCAACGGCAGTAAAGCACTTTGTTCTGTGGGGCATTGAAGACACAGATGTAAGGATGAAACCGTATTTTTACCCTGACCTTGAAAAGCAGGAACTTTTCAGCAGGGGTTATATTGCAAAACGCTCAAGCCACAGCCGCGGCAGTGCCGTTGACCTGACGCTGCTCAGCATGGCAACGGGGAAAGAACTCGATATGGGCAGTCCGTTTGACTTTTTCGGCCCCGTCTCCCACCCCGACTGCACCGACATAACCGACGAGCAGTATGAAAACCGTATGCGCCTGCGCAAAGTGATGCTGCGCAACGGGTTCGCTCCGCTCGACTGCGAGTGGTGGCATTTTATGCTTGAAAACGAGCCCTGCCCCGACACATATTTTGACTTCCCCGTTTCTTCGCAATACCTTAAAAAATAAATCTTTTCTCAGCGGAGTTCACTATGGCAAATTCAAAAAGCATCATAAACAGAATACTATGTTTTATTGTCTGCCTGTTTTTATTTTCCGGCGCCGTTTTGCCTGCGTCGGCAATAAGCATAAACAGCGGGCTTACAGCCCTTCGCGGGCAATGGTCACGCTCCGAAGGACCCTCCGCGGGCGGGATGAGCCTTGAATACAGTTATTATGTGCCATCCGTGCAGGAACCCTGTCCTCTTGTTGTTCTGCTCGGCGGCGCGGGCGAAGGCACACCCTCGGGCAACGAACTTAAAGCAAACAAATTCGCAAACTGGTCGAGCGATGAATTTCAGTCACGGGCGGCAGGCGCGGGCGGAATGTATATACTGATTCTCAAAGCGCCTGAACCAGTTTATTTTGACACCTGCCCTCTCGCCCCGATGTTCGCGGCGATAAAAGATTTTGCCGAAAAACACAATGTTGACAAAAGGCGTATTGCCGTGGGCGGCTGGTGCATAGGCGCGAGCGGAGCGGCAAGGCTGGCTGTCAATCACCCCGATTTCTTCTCCGGGCTTATTCTGTTTTCGCCGAGAACAATAATTACCGACAGCGAAGCAAAAACAATCAGAAATATGAAAGTCTGGATTCTCGCCTGCGACGGCGATACATATTCGCCATACCTTACTTACGGTTATCCGTCATGGCAAAGCGTTGCAAGAAATACGGCGAACAAAGCCAGTGTGCGCTGTACTACCTGCACAACCGCCCCGAGAGCGGCTCTTTTGCTTAACCACGAAACTTGGCGGCTTGCCGAATATGATTTTTCATCATCTGTTCTCGGCGACTTTACAAACCTCAAAACCGTTGATGGCTACGACAACACAGTCGGCAACCCTTCAATGATAAGTTTTATGACCGCATACAGGTCGGGCGAGGAACCGTCCGAAACACAGACGGAAACCGAAACCGAGACGCAGCCCGAAACAGAAACCGCACCGAAAACCGCTGCAAACACCGAACAGACAGACAAGCCGACATCGGAACTTTCAACCGCAGAGGATGAACCGCTGCCTGCGCAGCAGGAGTCACGCGCGCAGAAACCGCTTATGCTTCTGATTGCGGCAGGCGCAACGGCATTAATTGCCGCAGGCGTTGTGTTAATTGAAAAACGGAAGAAAAAAGAGGAATAATAAATGTTCTATTTTCTTTTACCGACTTTGATGTCATACAACTTTTTCCTGATTGCCGCCGCGGTTGTGCCCGCCGTTTTTCTGATGGTGAAGGCATACCGCTCCGACAAACTTGAAAAAGAATCGAAATATGTGCTCTGGAATCTCACAAAAGCGGGCATATTTTCATCACTCA
Source organism: Clostridia bacterium (assembly GCA_017428625.1). Lineage (GTDB taxonomy): Bacteria > Bacillota > Clostridia > Oscillospirales > Acutalibacteraceae > CAG-177. The sequence goes on along the minus strand of JAFRQM010000021.1, from coordinate 41,108 downwards.
TAGCTCTTGTAGAGGAGCGTGTGCTCTGCTTTGTGCTTGACAGCACTGTTGCAAAAGAAAGTTTTATTTACAATATTATTCTCTATTTCGGTATTGTTGCTTTTGCCGAAGAGAGTTCAAAGTATTTTATGCTTAAAAGGCGTTCCTGGCATTCGTGTGAGTTTAACTGCCGGTATGACGGAGTTATATACGCTGTTTTTGTTTCGCTCGGCTTTGCACTGTGGGAGAACATCAGTTATGTTATGGCATACGGCACCGGCACGGCTATTGTGCGCGCTGTTACGGCTATTCCCGGCCACGCCTGCTTCGGTGTGTTTATGGGTGTGTTCTACGGCGCTGCAAAAGCATATGAACGCAGAGGGCACACCGGCGCTTCGAAATTCTTAAGAATTCTCAGCGTGGTTGTTCCCGCTCTGATTCACGGCGCTTATGACTACATCGCAACATCGCAGACCGGCACTCTGCATTTTGTCTGCTTTATTGTTGTGCTGTTTGCGGTTTCGTATATTCTTGTGGGTAAATCATCAAAAAACGACATTTACATTTAAAAGGTGTGAAGCAATGCGGCAGAAACTTTATGATTTTATAAAAGAAAAATATGACAGTGAGCCCGAATATCTCTGGGCGCGTTTTCCCGATTACGCGGTATTCCGTCACAGCGACAACAACAAATGGTTTGCGATTGTAATGACCGTTGCAGGCGGCAAACTCGGCCTTGAAAACAAAAAGCAGGTTGAAATACTTAATTTGAAACTCAGCGAGCCGCTTTTTGTTGACCTGCTTGTGCGCCGTGAGGGATTTTTGCGCGGTTATCATATAAGCAGGGGCAACTGGATTTCTGTTCTGCTTGACGGCACCGTGCCGTTTGATGAAATAATCCCCCTCCTTGCTGAAAGTTACGCCGTTACCGCCTCAAAACAGAAACGGCAGAAACTCCGTCCGCCGAAAGAATGGATAATCCCCGCAAACCCGAAATATTATGACATTGAGCGTGCCTTTGACAGCGAAACCGAAATTGACTGGAAGCAGGGCGCAGGTATAAAAACGGGCGACACGGTTTTTATGTATGTCGGCGCTCCCGTTTCCGCTGTTCTGTTTAAATGCAAAGTTATAAAAACAGATATACCTTTTGAATACACTGACGAAAACCTTACAATATCGTCGCTTATGCGGATAAAACTTGAAAAAAGATATGCAACAGAAGAGTTTACTTTTGACAGACTCAGAAAAGAATTCGGGATATTTGCCGTCAGAGGCCCCCGCGGTATTCCGAACAGTTTGAGCGCCGCCCTTAAAGATGAGTAAAACTCTTTACATAAAAAAGATTGCGTCACCTCTCGGCATGATTACCGCCGCGTCGGACGGTGAAAACCTGACAGGGCTTTGGTTTGAGGGACAAAAGCATTTCGGTTCAACGCTCAGCGGACCATGTGAAGAAAAAGACCTGCCCGTTTTCAGACAGGTATGCGAATGGCTGAATATCTATTTCAGCGCGGAAATTCCTGCTTTCACTCCGCCGATAAGGCTTGAAGGCACAATTTTTCAACTCAGCGTCTGGAAAACGCTTAAAACAATACCTTACGGGCATACAATCACTTACGGTGAAATCGCAAAAGCGCTTGAACGGCAAAACGGCACAAACCGTGTGTGCGCGCGTGCCGTCGGCGGAGCTGTCGGGCGCAATCCCGTTTCAATTATCATACCCTGCCACAGGGTAATCGGCACAAACGGCGGTCTTACCGGCTACGCAGGTTCAGCAGATAAAAAAGCTTTTCTTCTGCGGCTTGAAAACGCGGACTTCAAAGCGGAATGAACTATGTATAAAATCAGAATTTTTGACCGAAACAAAATAACAGTGCTTACCGCCGAAAAGGGCGCGAGGCTGTCGGATGTTCTTTCAAACGGCGGCTTTTTTGTTGATATGCCCTGCGGCGGAAACGGAAAATGCGAAAAATGCACGCTTACCGTTAACGGCAAAAAAGAGCGCGCCTGCAGGCACATAATAAACACAGACATAACCGTTATTCTGCCGGAGCAAAATACATCCGTTTCGGATTCCGGCTGCATACACGCATCGAAAAAACCTGAGAATATGTGCCTTGCTCTTGACATCGGCACAACCACCCTTGCTCTTGCGCTTGTTTCACCGGAAAGCGGAGAAGCCGTCAGAACTCTTGTCTGCGCCAACTCGCAAAGAACCGCCGGCGCTGACATTATGGCGAGAATTGAATACTGCCGCAAAAGCGGAGTTGAAAAACTGCAGGCGGCGGTTATAAATGATATAAACAGGCTTACCGGTCTTTTAAATCTTAAAGTTCCGATGCCGCTTTATGTTGCGGGCAACACAACGATGCTTCACATTTTTTTCGGCATTGACTGCTCCTCTCTCGGCACAGCCCCCTACACCCCTGTTTTTCTTGAACCAAAAACGGTAAGCGGTGAATCGCTCGGGCTGAAGGGAGTTTCCCGTGTGCTTTCGCTGCCATGCATTTCGGCGTTCGCCGGTGCGGACATTACCGCCGGGCTCAGTTATGCAGCTCTGCCTGAAAACAAAAAGTTCAACCTGCTTGTTGACCTCGGAACAAACGCTGAAATTGCACTTTTCAATAACTCTTACGCTCTATGCACATCGGCGGCGGCGGGACCATGCTTTGAGGGGGCAAGCATCTGCTGCGGTATGAGCGCCGTTGAAGGCGCGGTTTATTCATACAGAGACGGCAGAGCGCGGGTTATCGGCGGCGGAACCGCAAAAGGAATATGCGCAACGGGGCTTATTGACATTGCTGCCTTTCTGCTTGAAAAGGGAATTGTTGATGAGTCCGGTTATATGCAGTGTGAAAAATATGAAATTGACCGGGATGTTTATATAACTCAAGGTGACATAAGGCAGTATCAACTTGCAAAATCGGCTGTTTTTTCGGCAATCTGTGTTCTGGTTGACCGCTCCGTAGCACGGTTTGATGACATTGAAACGGTTTATGTTTCGGGCGGTTTTTCAGAGGGATTCAATGCCGAAAGCGCGGTTAAAACAGGTCTTTTTCCGAACGAGTTTACAAACAAGACCTTGCCTGCGGGCAACAGCAGCCTGAACGGTGTAATAAAATACATTCGTGAAGACGGAAAACTGCCCGAGTTTATTGAAAAAACGAAATACGCCGACTTATCAGCCGACCCGCTGTTTTCAACGGCGTTTATTAAGAATATGAGTTTCAGGCAGAAATAAATAACGAAAAGGCAGAGGAGCAATCCTCTGCCTTTAATAATTTATTTACTGTATTGATTACGACTCTTCGCCTGCATCAAGTGTGTCAAGGTAATTGCTGACCATACTGCTTCTGCGTTCGGAGAGTTCATAATACATCTGGATTCTTTTCTTTTTTGAGATGGGCCAGAGCATTTTGGGAACAATGCCCAATGCGCTTGTAACAAGCGGAACAACCGTGCAGAGATAGAACAGCCATTTTTTGGTTCTTGCGTCCTGCGTGCCGACTTTAAGGCCCTGAACATAGCCGACTCTTTTCATAACAAGGTTGTTTATTGTTCCCATAAAGATACCCTGCAATTTCTGAACAAGACCCTTTGCGACGCCCGTGGTTGCCTCCATGCGGTAGCCGTGCTTCCATTCGCAGTAATCCATCGCCTCGTTCCACAAATCGGCGTTTATAACCTTGTTTACGCCGAACAGCAGTTTGCTCAGAAACTCCGTAAAACCATAGCCCACAAGCATGGGTTTGAGTTTGAGGTAATTTTTGTTTGTAATCCCCAACAGGAAAAAACCGAATGTGACAAAGTCGCCGTACATATCGGAACCGACCCACAGGAATTTTGACGAGAAACGCTTGCGCAACGGGGCAACAAAGGCGTAACTTATGCTGCCTACGGGGCCCGAAATGCCGCTGACAAGCGCTTTGAGCGTGTTAATCATTGAGTTTTCACCGAACACATCTATCCAATAATTGTCCTGGCTGGTGCCCACGCCGAATCCGGCGAGGAAGTCCGAAAGGCACATAAGCAATACAGGGTAGTTTGTGAAAATCGCCTTGAACCCCTCTTTGATGCTCGGCCTTTCAATTGACTGCGGAACTCTCTCTTTGGAAACAAGGAAGAACCACAGTGTAAACGCCGAAGAAATCAACGCGCAGCCGACGCCCATACCCATAAAGATGCTTCTCAGGGGAATCTTCCACCTGCCCGTGGTAACCATATCATACATAAATCCAAATATGTAGCGCGGCATATCCTCGCCCATATAACCTGTAAGGAGTTCGGCAAGTGTAATCAGCCTGACACGCTCATTCGGGTTTGGCGTTATAGTGCTCATATAACCGCTTCGCGCAACTCCGGTGAAAGTGTTTGCCGTTTCTGTAAACACGCTGAAAACATAATAGAAAATAAGTTTGGGAACAAATGTGCCCGCCGTATCCGGGAAAAAGTAGGGAATAAACCAGTAGAGAAGACCAATTAAGGTCATCGGAATCTGAAAGCCGACAAGGTAAGGTCGGAATTTGCCGATTCTTGTTCTTGTGTTGTCAACAATCGCGGAAATAAATGTGTCGTTGATGATATCCCACGCGCCGGTGAAAATTCCGACTATTGCGGCTATATTGAAATCAATTTTGACAACGTCCCAGATGAATCTCTGACTGTAACCGTTAATGTTGAAGGTGTTGGACCAATCGTTGAACAGATAGGCTATTGTCTCTTTTGTGCCGATATAGTTGAAACTGCGGTAAATGTTGTCATCCTGTTTGACTTCATCTGCGGTGTTTACCGCTGTGTTGGTATTCATATCATCAGCCATCTGTTGACACCTCCTTATCGGTAATGTAAACAGTCATCTCATCCGAATAGGTGTGACCGTCGTAATCAAGGGTCATTGTAATTGTAATCTCTTTTTCACCACTCTGAAGAACAGTCATAACACCGTCTTCATCAATGCTTACCGCATCTTTTTCAGAGGGCGTGAATGTCAGTTTGTAATCCTCTTTTGTTGTCTCTGAATTTACGGTAACCGACGCGGGCAGCGCTTTCATATCGCCTTGTTTTACCGCCATAGCGGGCTGAGTGAATTTTGCGCCGTAACAGGTAAAACCGATGTGTTCGTTTGTTTTGAAAGGCATTGACATTTCAACTTTTCCGCTTTGAGAAAGCGATTTGTAGTCATCTGTAAAGACGGCGTCTGCCTTTATTGAATAAACGGTTGATGTGTCAACCGAAACGATTTTGTCATAAACCCTGTCTATTTTGACACTGACTGTTTTGCTTTCTGTTGTTATTTCGACATTTTCAAGTTTTGCGGCAGGCGCAAGAGTTTCTTCTATTTTGCCGAAAACTTCGCTGTGCACCATCGCGGCTGTGTCAACCGAGACGGGGTCAATACCGAGTGTTATGAAATAATAAGCGTCATCGCTGACATTGCCTTCTTCATCGGTATGCCCCTGCTCGGCAGTGCATTCAATAACATCCGCAGCGGATATTTCAAGTTCCGGGAACCCTTCGGCTGTGCTCATAATCACATTTGACTGCGAAGGGTAAAACTCGGCGACTTTGCCTGACGCGCCTTGTCTGATGTAATTCAGTATTGCCAAGTCCGAATCTTTCAGACCTGCTTTTATATCTTCATCGAGGTTTACGCTTGTGTTGAAACTGCCTTCAATATCATCAGCGGACAACGCTTCTTTATAAAGTCTGCCGACATATGAACAAACGGCGTCTTTTCCTTCGGGAAGTTCTGTGACGCTCCTGACAGGCGGCTGTTCGGGCATAACGAATTTAGGCTTATTCAACTGCTTTTTTGCGTAAATGGTAACTGTTGCAAAACAGGCGCCGACAAGCAGAATTACAATGAGGGCAATCAGCACAATGTTTTTTTTGTTTTTGTTTGACTGACTCATAACTCTTTGCCCTCCTCTTCAACTTTCAGCGCTTCTTTGAGAGCATTCAGCCTTTCTTCACGCTCTTCGTCGCTTTCGAAAACGGGAAGCGGGAGGGTGTCAATGTCAACCTCGCCTGTGCGGACTTTTTTAAGCATCTCTTTACGCTTTAAATCGTTTTCTCTGTAAGCGGGCTCAATACCCTTCTTGAGAATGGCTTTGTTTATAAAAAACATTATGAGGTAAGCCGCGAGACAGACAAGAGCGCCGAAGCCCATTCTGAACTGTGATGAAAGCGAATCTTTTGAAATAATGTTCAGCACCACAACCGCAATCTGAACAACAACGGAAATAATCGCTCCTGCAAGCGACCAGTTTTTCATAGCCCTTGCGCTTTTTGTGAGGTTCATAAACCCAAGCAGAAATGCGCAGAAAACAACCAGGTCAATAATGAAGCACACGACAATCAGAATAAAGGCCACAAAAATGAGAGTTGTGTGCTGACCGAAAAGCGTGCTGCCGATGAAATCCGGAAGTTTCATAATAGAACCGCCGCTAAAGCCCCGTATTATTCCGATAAGCCCGGCTGAAAACGAGCCGTCATAAAACGGAACGGAATAACGGACAGAGGCAAAGGGAACAAGCAGCGCACATACTCCAAGCAGGGCAAAAATCATTCTCGCAATCTGAAGTTTGCCGCCTATGAACTGCGCTTTTATGCGCGCAATAACCATACGGGCAACGGCGCTTTCAAGCTCCGTGCGTTTGGCGTCACGCATAAGGCCGTCGTTCTGCGTGTAATACATAATATTAACGCCGCAGTGCTTACAGTTCGGTTTGAGATCGAAAAACGCTATCTCGCCCCCGCATTTGGGACATTTCAATGTATCAACTCCATTCTTTTAAAGTGGTAATTATTCATATTTTTTCGGAGAGCACCGTCTCACCCGCGCTTGTGATGAATTTAACGGTGATTCCTTCTTTTTCAAATATCAGTCCGGTCGCCCCCAAGTATTCATCGCGACACTCGGTGCCCACAACCGTAGGGCACGGAGCAGGGAAGCGGGCGGATTTTGCGTCATCGCGCATAATCTCATAGGTGTGCATATGAGCGGAAATAATTGCTTCTGGCTTTATCTGTTTAAGAATTTCAGCCCACTCACTGTATGTTTCATTCTCAATGGTGAAAGGCTTGTTCATATCGCGGATAAACGGAATGTGAGAAACAATCACACGGTGTTCAACACCTTGGGCGTCAGATTCATTTTTCGCGTTTGCGATTATCTCACGGATATAATCCGTCTGTTCCTGTCTGAACGAGTGAAAGCGGACGCTGCCGCCGTATTCGACATTTTCATCCTGTTTGTCTTCGCCGCAGTCGAGCACAAGCCCCCATATTGAGCCGAGGCGGAATGTATAGTATGTTTTGCCGTCTTTTAACGGGATGTAGTCATAAATAAGTTCAGCCGCCGCACCTCTGTTTTCGTGGTTGCCCCGTGCGTAAACCACAGGGATTTTGCCGCCGGTGAGCTGAGCCGCAACATTGTGATGGGTTTCAAAACTGCGGATTTTCTCGCATTTGTTTGACATATCGCCGTTGACAATCAGAAAATCAAACCTGCCGAAAGTCTTTGCGGCTTTTATTGAGCGCTCCGCGTTGCCGTGAGCGTCGCCCGTCATAAACGCCCTGATTTCGCAGCCTGATTTCACGGGGTTAAACCGGTATTTTTTTTCGATTGTTTTTATGACCTGCGTTCTGTAGGCAAGGCGGGCGACTACCGGCTGAATAACCAGCGTGTATTCTTCCGCTTTGTCAAGCAGTTTTTGCGGCACGGTGATTTTTCTGATTCCTTTTGCCGAACGCATTACGCCGCATACACAGTCATCAAAATCTATGCCGCCGACTGTGATTTTCGCGTAAGCGCAACAGCGGACATAAAAAATAATCTGATATTCGTTTCCGACAGCGTAAACAACGGGGGTTGTTGAGAACATCCGGTTTCACATCCATAATGTTTTGTGTATTTTTCACATAATTTCATAAAATAACTTAATTTATATATTATATTATTTACGGCAGTTTGTAAAGTAACATTATATTTGTTAAATCTGTGCTTTTCGGCAGTTGAATTCCGCCTCCGGTTTGCTTGACTTTTATCAACGCGGGTTGTATTATATTACCTGTTATTTTACAGTTTAAAAGGCAAAGGAGTCCGAAATGTTAAGAATACTCAACAACAAGAAAAAACTTGTTCCCGTTTCGCTTCTGACGGGTTACCTCGGCGCGGGCAAAACCACGCTTCTCAACCATGTTCTCTCAAACCAGGATGGTTACAAGGTTGCGGTAATCGTCAACGACATAGGCGAAGTGAATATTGATGAAACACTCATTCAGAGGGGCGGTTCCGTTCAGGGCAACGACAGTCTTGTTCCCCTGTCAAACGGCTGCATCTGCTGCACGCTCGCCACTGACCTTATGAACCAGATAATCGACCTGGCAAAAAGCAAAAAATTCGACTATATTCTGATTGAAGCATCGGGCATCTGCGAACCCGCGCCGATTGCCAACTCAATCTGTATGCTTGACGGCACAGACCCGAGCGTGAAAATCCCGGGCGTTGCCTACCTTGACAACATAACAACCGTTGTTGACGCTAAGCGTATGGCTGACGAGTTCGGTTCCGGCAAGGCTCTTCTCAACAAGAACCTTGAAGAAGACGACATTGAAAACCTGCTTATTCAGCAGATTGAATACTGCACAACAATCATTCTCAACAAACTTGACCTTGTAACTGATGAAGAAAAAAAGACTGTGCTTGAGGTTATAAAAGCACTTCAGCCCGAAGCAAAAATAATTGAAACCGAAAACGGCGTTGTAGATGTTGCCGATATTCTTTCCACGGGGCGTTTCGATTATGAAAAGATTTTTGAGAGCGCCGGATGGATCAAGGCTTTTCAGGCTGAAAATGATGACGATGATGATGAACATGAGCATCACCACGACGATGACGAAGACGATGATGATGACGATGAGCACGAACATCATCACCATGACCACGATGACGAAGACGACGATGACGACGAACACGAACATCACCACGGCGGGCACCATCATCACCACCATCACCACGATGAGGGCGAGGCGGAGGAATACGGCATAGGCACCTTTGTTTATCAGACAGTAAAGCCGTTTTCAAAAGATAAATTCGAGGATTTCGTTTTCGGTCACTGGCCTGAAAATGTTATACGCGCGAAGGGTCTTTTCTGGATTGAGGACGACCCGCAGACCGCCTATATTTTTGAGCAGAGCGGCAGGCAGAAAACCGCGAGGGGCGACGGCAGCTGGATAGCCGCCTTCCCCGAAAAAGAGAAAAAGGTTATTCTCGAACAAAACCCCGACATAGCCGCCGCGTGGGACCCCGTTTACGGCGACCGCTGCGTAAAGCTTGTTTTCATCGGCAGAAATATGGATAAGAAAGCCATATTTGCCGCCCTTGACAACTGCATAGCGGATGATGTGCTGTAATTGAATAACAAAGATAACGCCGCAACGGATGCCCGTTGCGGCGTTGTGTTATGCTGTTTTTACGGTTTGATTTCAACATTCGGCAGTGAAAAGTAAGGACATGGGCGGAACGCCGAACGGCGTTCCTTACGGCGCAGGCTTTAAAGAACGGTTGCAGGAAACGCATATATGCGTTCCGTTGAGTTTGGAGTTTGTTGCATTTTTGCGTGTGAATGACAGCGCCCCTTCCGTCTTGGCTGCTGGCAAGACACCTCCCCCCCAAAAGGTGGAGGCAAGGAAGCAGCACGGATATATCCGTGCCCTACGTTTCGGATTTTGGGTATTGATTTTCAGATGAACGGCAGGATGTGGTCATCCCGCCCTACCGTTTGGATGTTGGATATTGTAAAAAACGGTTATTGTGATATAATGGAAATATACTCGGAAAGGCGGGTGATAATTTGAGTGAAATTGCAAAAAACATAAAACGGCAGAGGTTAAATTCGGGCTTGAGCGTTACCGGATTTGCCGGGATTGCGGGCGTTGATGAAATTACTGTTCTCGGCTGGGAGAGCGGGCGTATTGCGCCCGATGTTGAAACGCTTAAATCCATCGCCGCCGCGCTCGGCACCGAAGCGGAAACCCTTATTTACGGCAGAAAAACAAAACCGGCTCAGAAGCCGGGTTCAAACAGAAGTGTTCTGGCAATTGCGCTGGCGGTAATGGGTTCTCTTCTGACTATAGCCGGTGTTGTTATTCTGTTTATCACCCTTTACCGTAAACTTGAGGCGATAAGGGATATTCTCTCGTTTATTCCCCTGCTTGCGGGGTTTGCCTGCGCGTTTTTTGCGAAAAGCAAAAAGAACGGCAGCATGATATGGAACGAGGGCGGCGCCGCCGCCTGGACCGCCGGCACGGTTATCACCCTCGCCCTCGCTTTCGGCTCGCGCAATTCGGGGCTTGAGGCAGACGCAATGCTTCTGCTTACAATTATTTCCGTTCTGCCGGTTGTTTTAATAATGAAGGCGATTGTGCCTTTTCTGACCGAAATCTACGCGGTAACACATTTTGCTTTTTATATGCAGACTACTGCGGGAACAGCGGCATCGCTTGTTATCGGAATTATTCACATTGCCGTTCTCGCGGCGTTCCTGCTGCTTCTTGCAAAACGCTTCCCGCAATCCGATGTAAGAACAAGATTTCTTAAAATAATCACGGGTTTGGCGGCGGCTGTCAGCGCGTTTGTGCATATTTGCATTTTTGCTTATAACATCGACGGCAGCCTTGCGCTTGAGTATTTTGTTATTGTTCTTCTCGGCGCGGTTTTTGCCGCCGCGGTTATATGCGCGGACTCGTTTATACCTGGTGCCCGAATATATGCCGAAGCCGGTCTTGCGGTGTGCGTGCTTGTTCTTACATTTTTAATTGCCGCAGACAACGCCGTTGAAGGCACACCTGCTGTTTATGTGTGCCTTTTTATTGCCGCGGCTCTTGCGGTCGCCTGCCCGGCTGTTTATGCCTTTGCAAAGGATCGCCTGACTGTTCTTAACAGTGTTGAGTCAGCGTTTATGCCCGTATTCGCTTTTATTGTTTTTTTCTGTGCAGGCAGAGAAAACATTGACAAAACATTTACCGCGCCCGCAATTATTCTCTCGCTGATTCTCGGTTCAATAATAATTGTTGCGGGCGTCAGGGCAAATTCACTTATCCGCACAAACACGGGTATGCTGACCGTCTGCGCGGTGGCGCTGTTTCTGATTATATTCAGTGAGATTTCGCCCTTGTTTAAAGGGCTTTCGGTTATGGCGGCAGGCATTGTTGTTCTTATTGTGAACAGCCGTCTTGTGCGTTCTCTTCACAAAGCAGACACAAAGGAGGGTAACGCAAATGCGTAAAAAACTTTTTGCCGCCCTCGCTTTTCAGATTGTTCTCGCCCTTGCCGTTCTTCTCTCCCCTCTCGGGCTGACGCAGATTGTTGAAAAATTCGGCACAGAGGCGGAATTTAAAGCGACAACGGCTTATCTCTATAATTACTCCTATGATGAAGACGAGCCTTCTTATCAGCTTGATATGAGGGTTGCTCCCGTTGACGCATCGCGGCTAAAGCGCAGTGTTTCGGCAACCGACGCGGACGGAAACTACTTTTCTTATGACTTCTCCTCGCGCGACGGCTGGGTTACATACCGCTTTAAAGGCAAAGAGTCTCAGCTTGCTTTCGCCGCGGAATATGACGGCGTGTTTTCCGCCACGGACGCCCTTGAAACATTTATAAAAACTAACGATGTTACGGTTGAAATCCGCTGCTTTTACAGGTACTCGGTTGTTGAGGGCGTTTATGTCAACGGGGTGGAACTTGAAAATTTCGCACTTGAAAAAGGATATTTATACAGTAATGAATAAAAAGGATTTTTTGAGCGGTTTGCGTGACGGAGTGCCTGTGGGCCTCGGCTATTTTGTGGTTGCCTTTTCTCTCGGAATTACGGCTGAAGCGTCGGGCTTAAGCGCGCTTGCCGCCTTTGTCGCGAGCGCCTCCAACCTTGCCTCGGCAGGCGAATACGCGGGGTTTACGGTAATACGCGAAAACGGCTCTCTTATTGAAATGGCGGTAATGATTTTTGTGGCGAACTGCCGGTATATGCTTATGAGCGCCGCTCTCAGCCAGCGACTTTCACCTTCAATGAAGCCGTTTCACCGCTTTACGCTCTCTTATTTTGTAACCGATGAGCTTTTCGCGCTCAACATAGCACGGCAGGGTTATGTAAACCCCGGTTACGCTTACGGCACCCTTCTTGCATCCGCCCCCGCCTAGGCCGTGGGAACCTCCGTGGGCGTGCTCGCGGGCGATGTTCTGCCCGGCCGCGCCGTTTCCGCGCTGAGCGTAGCGCTTTTCGGAATGTTTATAGCCATTATTATTCCGCCCGCCAAAAAGAACCGGGTAATAGCCGGCCTTGTCGCAATCTGTTTCGCGCTGAGCGCTCTCGCTCAGTACGCGCCGTTAATAAAAAACCTTTCAACGGGCACAAGAACAATTATTCTCACTGTTGTTATTTCAGCCGCGGCGGCTGTTCTCTTCCCGAAAAAGGATGAGGAAGGGGAGGCGCGAAATGAGGTATAACGCTTACATCTACATTCTTGTTATGGCGGCGGTGAGCTACCTTATCCGTATGCTCCCCATGACGCTTATACGCAAAAAGATAACAAACCGCTTTATTCAGTCTTTTCTATATTATGTGCCTTATGTAATACTTTCGGTAATGACATTCCCGGCGATTATCGAGGCAACCAAAAGCCCGGTTTCGGGCGCGGCTGCCCTCGCGGCCGGTATTATACTCGCTCTGGCGGGAGCGAATCTTATCGCTGTATCCGCCGCCTGCTGCGCCGTTGTGTTTGTTGCGGAGCTTATTATATTTTAACTTAAACGCAAAAAAGCAGGAGGTTTTTCGCCTCCTGCTCTGTTTTTATATTTTGTTTTTTATATCTCGTTTTCTGCAGCAACCACGCTGCCGCCCGCGTAAATGTCGCGGAGCTTCGGTTTTTCGATTTTGCCGGTAGCGTTTCTCGGCACCTCGGCAAAGATGATTTTTCGCGGCCTTTTGTATCTGGGAAGATCCGCGCAGAAAGTGTTGATTTCATCCTGCGAGCAGGTAAAGCCCGGTTTAACCTCTATTATCGCGCAGGTGATTTCACCCAGCCTCGCGTCGGGCAGCCCGATTACCGCGACATCCTTTATTGAGCCGTGCTTGCGTAAAAAATCCTCAATCTGAACGGGATATATATTCTCGCCGCCGCTTATTATAACATCCTTTTTGCGGTCAACAAGGAATATGAAGCCGTCTTCATCCTGCATTGCCATATCGCCCGTGTAAAGCCAGCCGTCTTTAAGAACCTCGGCGGTCGCGTCGGGGTCTTTGTAGTAGCATTTCATAACGCCTCTACCCTTTACGCAGAGTTCGCCGACCTCGCCCTGCTTAACGGTGTTGCCTTCGGAGTCAACAATTTTTACCTCCCATTTGTAGCCGGGCACGCCTATGGCGCCCACCTTGTGAATGTTCTCAACACCGAGATGAACGCAGCCGGGACCGATGGATTCGCTCAGGCCGTAGTTTGTGTCATACTCATGGTGAGGGAAATAGCTTTTCCAGCGGCGTATAAGGCTGGGCGGAACAGGCTGAGCGCCTATGTGCATAAGCCTCCACTGGCTTAATCTGTAATCCTCAAGCTTTATGTCGCCGCGCTCAACGGCGTCAAGAATATCCTGCGCCCACGGCACAAGAAGCCATACGATTGTGCAGTGCTCTTCCGAAACGGTGTTGATTATCCATTCGGGTTTAACGCCCCTGAGAATAACCGCGCGGCTGCCGGAGGCAAGCGAGCCGAACCAGTGCATTTTAGCGCCTGTGTGGTAAAGCGGAGGAATAAGAAGGAAGGTGTCATCCCTCGTCTGCCCGTGGTGCTTATGCTCAACCTCGCTTGATGAGAGCAGGCTTAAATGGTTGTGAAGAATAGCCTTGGGGAAGCCAGTTGTACCCGATGAAAAATAGATTGCCGCGTCATCATCATCGGTTATGTCAATGCCCGGGTCTTTACGCGTGAAATAGGCTATCTCTTTTTCATAGTTTTTCGCGAAATCGGGGGTGTCATCGCCTACATAATAATATTCTTTAACCCTCATACTGTCTTTAACGGCAACAATTCGCTCCGTAAACTCGGGGCCGAAAACAAGAACATCAATATCCGCGAGATCGACGCAGTAGGCGATTTCATCGGCGGCGTATCTGAAATTGAGCGGCACAACTATCGCTCCCGTGCGAAGAACGCCGAAATAAATCGGCAGCCACTCAATGCAGTTCATAAGCAGAATGCCGACCTTTTCGCCGCGCTTAATGCCTTTGTAAAGCAGGTGATTGGCAAAGCTGTTGGCTTTTTTGTCAAACTCTCCCCAGGTCATCTGCCTGCGGTAAACATCGCGCGGAGCCGCCTCAACAAGGTTGGATTCCTTCCAGTCCGGGCGTTCGCGCACAAGCGGATTTATTTCAACGAGCGCCACATCGTCACCGTAGAGACGGGCGTTTTTTGTAAGTAAATCGGTAATGGGCATTTCAAATTCTCCTTTAGCGGTTAAAAGCTTTTATGCGTTAAAGCGCTGTATAATATAATAGCATTTTATATTAATTTGTCAAGTGAAACAGCAGAATTGCGGCTTGAAATCGACCGGAGAAAACTATATAATATTTAAAAGCAATCCGGTAAAAGGAGAACAAAATGAAAAACAGCAACACTCCGATAAACGAAAATGAAACAAACACACAGCCACAGGAACAGAAATCACTGAAAAAAGATCTTCTGCAGTTTATCAAATACGCCTGTTTCGCCGCTTCGGCGGGCGTGATTCAAGTGGGAAGTTTTACACTGATGAACGAGGTGCTTGTTAAGACCGATTTCATTCAGTCGCTTATGCAAAACCACGAGGGGTTTGCCCGCGTTATGCAAAACGACTACGGTCCGATTTATTTAATTGCCCTTATTCTTTCGGTTCTGTGGAATTTCACATTCAACCGCAAGTTCACCTTCAAGGCGGCTAACAATATTCCGATTGCTATGCTCAAGGTTTTCGGTTATTATCTTGTTTTTACGCCCGTTTCGGTTATTCTCGGCAACTATTTTACCGCGAAATACGCATCGTTCACGGCGATTGAATACATTGTGCTGGGAATAACGATGATAATCAATATGGTAACGGAATTCCTGTTCCAGAAATTCATTGTTTTCAGAAATGCCGAAAACACGGCGGAGAAGAAATAAGAAACACTTTTTTAAACTGTCAATTCATAATAATTTACCCCGGAAGCATTGTGCACTATGCTTCCGGGGCTTTGTCTGTAAAAATCAAGTTGTTGTTTTTGATTTTACATTCTTGTTAATAAAGAATATTTGAATACATTATTTCAGTTGAAGCGCTGCATATAAAGGTGCTCACTTTAGCAATAGTATATTTCACTTCTGTTATATCCGCCGTAAAATCAAAGATAACAGTTAAACCCGTTAACTTTCCCGTTTTTACATTTATAACAGCGCAGACCTTGCAGTTTTCGGTTGACACTTCAGCATTCGTTGCCGACGCACCATCTATCCCATTTATAAAATCATAAATATTTTTTGCACTTTTGTAGTCACAGCCATTTGGGTTGTTTTCTGTAATTATTCCTGTTTTTGCAACAGGAGTTATATCACCAGATGTAGTGCTGTTTGCATAACTTAAACCGTTATTAAGCATAAATTCGACAGTCAGTTCACCGTTCTTTTCATAATAATTCAAATCTTTAATATCAGCGATAGCCAAAGATGCATTCTGGATTAACTGCTCGTCACTATTCTTATATGACCAGTTTTTTGTTCCCACGCCGAAGAAATTATTAACTGTTTCCTGAACAATTCCTATTTTCAGAACTGCTCCGCCTTCAAGTCTGTTTATGTCAACTGTTCTCTTTTTTGAAAAAGATTTTGCCGATTCTGACATAGATTCAACGGAACGGTTATACATATTAAGCAATTCTTCATCAGTAAGCCGCGTCACGAAAAAACATGTTGCCGTAATGTTAACTTTCGCCCCTCCGTGATTTACGGTTTTGGATGCTTTTGTATTATTATCGGCGGTATTGCCAACCGTTTCAAACGCCGAGGGTTTGTTGAAAAGTTGAGAGAAGAACAGAATTATTTTATCAAAAAGACCCAATCCTTTTGCGCTGCGATTCAAGACGCAATCAAATGCAAGTTTTTTTGACTCGCCTTTTTTCATTTTGCCTATTTCAAGAACATTTGAGTTGTTTCCCTTTGTGAGCAACCAATTGTCTGCCTGTGCGAAAAGAACTACATCGTCCAAAGCCCTGTCGCTTTTGTTTTCAACCTTTACGGAAACATGCGCGGTGTCCGTTGCGGCGTAACTTGATTTGTCGGTGCTGATTGTTACGACTACATTCTCATCTGAAGTGCTTTCTGCATTAACGCCGATGCAGATTGTTGAAATAATAATTGCAGCAATTAAAAGCAGCGCCAATAGTTTAAGTGTTTTTTTCATATAACATATTCTCCTTTTATCCGTAGTTTGGACCGGTTACGGTTATGGTTTAAAAGATATACATACCCTGTGGTTCCGTTATGTTTTATACAACTATAAAACTAATATGCTGGCTTAAACAAATAAACATAACCATATGTGCCATTATAGTTCACATATCCATAGCACTCGCCATATCCTCCAAATCTTGAAGTATAGCAATTATGATGCAGGCTAATAATATTTATATGTCGTCCGGAACTATATGGAATGCTTGAATAATTACCTTGTGTATCATTGGGCTGTTTAAAAAATGACCATGTATCATAAGGCGTAAAATAGAGTGACAATTCAAGAGTGTATTCACCGCTTGCGTAACCGTTAGCATAATATCTCAGTTTGTATGTCCCCGGTTGTGTAACGTATAAATAACCATTACTTATTTCTGTTGTGGCGTTGCTGGGTTTACTCTCAACTTTCCAACCGGTATATCCTGATAAATCTGAAACATTATTATAACTAACGCTAGGCAACGGAAATCTAATATAAATTGTGTTATCCCCTTCAAATCTGCGAACATTTTCTGCGCCTGCTTTTCCATTATATATATCTTGTGTTACTTTATCTGAATATCTGCTTAAAGTGACGCTCCTTTTACCCCATACTGCGTAAAGTGTTTTATTTGAAGTTAAGTTGATACTTCCCCCTGCGCTGTATGACGCGGAAGATGCAGAAGATGACTCACTCCAACCGAGGAACATATAATCGTTTCTTGTCGGTTTGGTGCTTGAAATAGTGATATTACCATATCCTTTTTGCGCCGATGGTGCTCCGTTGCCGCCGTTTGCATTAAATGACAGAGTATATTCTATTTTCGTCCACTGCGCATAGAGGGTCTGATTTGATGTAACAGTTACTGTAGTGGATTCGGTAATTTTTGTTCCGCCGCTTGAAGATGTAAACCAGCCGTTAAATGTATAACCGCTTCTTGTGGGTGTAGGCAGAGTGCCGTAGGTGTCGCTGTGGTAAACTGTCTTGCTGCTTGAACTGCAGGTTCCCCCGTTTGCTTCAAATGTAACGGTTATGGGCTGTTTACCCAAACTAATAGTGAGAGAAACCGTATCATCCTTGTAACCAATCGAACCGGCAGAAGGATTCTGGCTTATGACATAACCTCGTTCGACCGTATCACTGTATGACTGGGTTGTTTCTGAATTGAGATTTTGAACTCTGAGATTTGACATTGCCTGCGATTGTGTTTTTCCAACAACATTGGGAATAGTTATCGGTTCTTTACCTTTACTTATAACAAGCGCGATGGTGTCGCCTTTATATTTTGTGGTGCCTGCTTTGGGGTTCTGGCTGATTACTTTCCCGTTTGCAACAGTGTCGCTGTATTCGCTTGTTGTTGTAACTTTGAATGTCTGTTTTTCAAGCGTGTTTTTCGCGTCGGATTCCGATTTTCCTACAACATCGGCTACCGATATAGGTTCTTTACCTTTACTGATAACCAGAGTTATCTCATCGCCTTTGTAACCGGTAGAACCGCTGTTGGGGCTTTGGCTGATAACATTTCCGCTCGCGACTGTGTCGTGGTATTCCTCTGTTGTTTTTACGGTAAAGCCCTGTTTTTCAAGCGTTGATTTTGCTGTTGACTCGCTTTTGCCGACAACATCCGATACCGTTACCGGTTCTTTACCCTTACTGATTACAATAGTTACCTCATCGCCTTTTCTTGCCGATGAGCCTGCAGCGGGTGACTGACTGACAACATTACCGTTCGCGACGGTTTCGTTGTATTCTTCAGTAGTCTTTACGGTTAAACCCTGACCTTTCAATGCGGATGTCGCCGCTGATTCAGATTTGCCCACTACATCGGGAACACTTATGGCTTTCTCTGTTGCGTCTGACGAATCGCCGTCTCCTCCCTTTCCGTTTTCGCTTTTTGAACTTCCGAGACTTACAACAATATTAACCGTGTCGCCCCTTTTGCCTTTTGTGCCCGATGAAGGCGACTGACTTATTACCTTGCCCTGATCAACATTTTCGCTGAACTGTGTTGTCTTTGTTACCGAGAAGCCGGCGCTTTCAAGTGTTGACTGTGCTTCCGCTTCATCCTTTCCCTTAACATTGGGAACTTTTATCTCTTCCGGTCCGTCACTTACAATCACCGTTACGGTTGAGCCTGCCGCTGCAGATGAGCCTTTATCCGGATTCTGGCTTATTACCTTGCCTTTTTCGACCGTGTCGCTGTAACTGTTTGCCGTTACAACATTGAATCCCTGTTTTTCAAGTGTGCTCTTTGCCTGTGCCGCGGTCATCCCGGTTACATCCGCTATCGTTATTGTCGGTTCTTCTGTTGCCACAATCAGTTCTATGCTGTCGCCGTTCTTTACCTTCTGCCCCTTGGGATTCTGCTCGATAACCTGATTTTCGGGATGCTGTGAGGTTTCTTTATCTTTTCTGACCGGTATCAGTCCGCTGTTGTAAAGAAGTGCTTCTGCTTCTTCGTAATCCATTCCCACTACATTCGGAACATCGAACGCTTCCGGACCTTTTGACACCGTAATTGTTATCTCTGTGCCTTCCTTTACCTCTTTGCCGAACTCTATACTTTGCGCACTGACAAGACCCGCATCGACATTGTCGTTATACGCTTCTTTTACAGCGTATTTCAACCCTGCCGTTGTGAGCATCTCTATTGCTTCTTCCTGTGTTGAGCCGACTACAAAAGGCACTGTAGATATTCCGTTTACCGCTTCCAGAACTCCCGTGCCTCTGTTTACCTTCAGCCCGACTTTATCACTCTTTGTTATGAATGAACCCGCGGGTATATCCTGATACACCACTGTTCCCGTTTCGGCATATTCGGATTCTATACTCTCTATTATTGTGTAGTTTATGCCTTTGTATGCCTTGACATTTTTGTATTCATATTTGCTGAGTTCTTTTTCAAGTCCGTCATACTTTGTGCCGTATAAATCCGGCATCTGAAGGTATCCGTCAGGGGTGTTCAAAGTTGAGTTGAACAGTGAACTGAACTTTATTACTCCGGTTGCCAGCAGTGTTCCCATTGTTATTACCACCGCAAGCATGCTCGGTATGAGTATTTTAAGCCACAGCGGCCATGACAGAACATCTATCTTCTTTATATGCCCGACTCTTCTTTTTGCCGGCGGGTCTGCGTTTATCTCCTGCATAAATGTTTCAATATCCGGTGTTCTGTCTTCTATGCGGATATTCAACGCGTTAAGTATTGCGTTTTCTCTGTTTACGGATATGCTTTTGTTTATTCTTGTCGGCTCAAGAAGGAGGTCAACATTCTTGCTCTCTATCTTCTTTCGCCTGTCCATCGCGTCGGGCGGCCTTTTGCCCGTTATCATTTTATACAGCGTTGCCGCCAGGGAATACACGTCCGTATGCGGCCCCTGATCTCCGCTGCTTCTGTACTGTTCTTCGGGTGAATATCCCGGCTTGACTATAACTGTCAGGCTTCGGCTGTATGTGGTTGTTGCGTATCTTGACGCTCCGAAATCTATCAGTTTCACCGTGCCGTCGCTTTTTAAAAATATATTATCCGGCGATATATCTCTGTGTATTATGCCTTCTTCATGCACCGCTTTAAGCGATTCCATTATCGGCATAAGCATTTCCACAGCTTCATCTTCGGGTATGGTCCCTTCTCTTTCCAGTCGCTGCGCCAGTGTTTCGCCTTCAAGATATTCCATTACTATATATGCAGTATCATTCTCTTCAAAACTGTCATATATCTTTACTATTCCCTGTTCGCTCATAAACTTGGCAAGTCTGTTCCCTTCATCTACAAACTTGTCAAGTCCTGCCGCAAACTGTTCGCTTTTGTCACCGTTGAATATTGTCACGCATGTCTGTCCCGGCATCCTTGTTGAAAACTCGCTCGGCAGATATTCTTTTATTGCTACCTTCTGCTCAAGTTTGCCGTCCCAACCTATATATGTTACGCCGAATCCGCCGTATCCCAGAACCCTGCCCATTATATATCTGTCATGCAGCATTGTCCCGGGATTCAGATGTATGGCGTCCTCCGCGGGCGTTCCTACCTCATACCCGCAAAACGGACATATATCATACATCTCTTCAAATTGTTCCATGCATCCTAAACATCTTTGTGACATTTTATTTTCCTCTCATAATTATTTTATTTTTTTGACATTTTCTTCCATTCGTTTATCGGCTTGATAATATCTGTTTGCAGATTCATTTGCTACCGAACGAATCTTGCCTATGTTTTCGGTTATTTGAAGCATTTGTGTTGATATAGAATTAAAAGTATTCTGCATATTTCCGCAATTCATTATTTGTGAACTGATTTGATTCTTGGTTCTATTAAATGACAAGCGAACATTGTCTATTGTATTTTTTGAACGTGTCGGCAAATACTCCGCGTTTAAAACCGCACTTATATTTATAGATATTTTATTCTGCATTTGTCTGTTTCCCTTTCAGAAATTTCAGTTTTCAAACAAAAGGTTGCCTTTAATTGAACCAATTGTCATAAGGTATTTGCTACTGTTAATTTTTACATCAAAAGCAGTTTTGTTAATTGGAATTTGTCCATCATGACAATATGTTACCATCAGCATTTGCTGATAAACATTACCCAACATCCATGAAAGAATTTTTTCTGCAGCAAGTATTTCATTTTCTCCTTTTGCGGCACTGCTCCATTCATAAACAAAATCACAATACAAATTACCTGAATAATATGATGTGTTCCATTCAACATTACCGCTTAGAATCTTATCTGATTCCGTAATGTGCATTGTGGATGTAAAAAGAAGAGGGCACGTGTTGTTTTTGTTTAAAACAGCATCTTTCGATATGCCTTTATTTGAAATTGAGTTGTGCAAAAGAAGTGCTCTGACTTCATCTTCACTTGCATATTTTTCTGTTTTAAAATCTGATATAGATGAATAAGTGTCTTTTTTGTAGTCGGTTTTTACCGGACCGTTTGTAATAACTACCGCAACAGGAACTTCTATACCAAGCGGTATCTTTTTGGACTCTTTATAATACTTGTTATATTGTTCTAAAAACAGGCAGTCTTTTGCCTGCTCCGATTCGAAAACACGATCTATGTTGTTTGCTGCGTTCAGAATGCTTTCATCAATTCCGCTGCTTTCAAAAACAGACGGTAATTCATCTTTTTCGGCTGCATCCTTTATTCTTGCCGAATATTCAATCTCATCAAATCGTTCAACCTTGAATGAAATATTTTTAAAAGTTTTATTGGTTTTGAGATCATTTATCATCTGGTTTATTGCAACTTCTTCAAGGTCGCCCTTGTCTGCACAAAACCAAATCGTTATATCAGCTTTTCGAAGCACTTGTTCCGCTTTTTTGTCTCTGTAATAATTAAAAACCGTACCGGAAAGAATGCACACTATTATTACTGCTGCCGTAATTCCGGTAAATCGATGTCTTTTGCGTTTTTTAATTTCCTGTGCCAATGGGATAATTTTCTTTTCACCATTCAGCGCCTTAACGAATTCATCAACATCTTTAAACCGCAAGTGTTTGTCAACCGCCATAGCCTTCATAACCGTATTGCTGATATTTTCCGGAATTGTCGGATCAATATCACGGGGCGGCAAAAGCTCATCTTTTGCTTTTCTGTTCGTGGATTCGGTTGGAACAATTCCTGTGATAAGGTTATAAAGTGTGGCTCCAAGACCGTAAACATCCGTCCAAGCACCGATATCTTTTGCGTTATCATATTGCTCCGGTGGGGCATATCCCGGCTTGACGACAACATCTATAACCGTTTCTTCGGCGTCTGCCAATTTTGCAGCACCGAGATCAAGCAGTTTAACAGCACCATTCTGATGAAGTCTGATATTATCCGGCGCAACATCACAATGAATTATTCCATCTTTATGCAATGAAATCAAAGCTTTAGCAACTTCGTTGACATAATTAACTGCCTCATCTATAGGCAGTTTTTTTTCTCGTTTCAATCGGTCTTTCAAGTCCTCGCCAATGATATATTCCATTACAAAATACGCAGTGTTATTTTGCTCAAAATAGTCAAAAACATTCACAAAACTATTGTGCGAACTGTAATTTGCCATATATCTTGCTTCTGCAAGGAACCTGGCTTTTCTGTAGAAGTATTCTTCTTTTGTTTTCGGTGTAACAATTACTTTCGGAATACCGTAAGCTCTTGTTCCGAGTCTGCTGACAAAAAACTCTTTAATGGCAACCGTATTGTTGAATTTTGTATCAAAAGCTTTGTAAACAATACCGAAGCCACCTCGATTAAGTGCCAGCCCAACAATATATCTGTTGTCAAGAATTGTCCCGGGAATCAAATCTATCGGCTGACTGGGTTCCGTAGCAAGCGGTTCTCCGCATTCGGGACAAATATCATATATATCTTCAAATTCTGAAAAACAATGTAAACACCTGTTCACTTTTTTACTCCTCCGGGTTTATATACTTCTGCCAATCAAATTCTTTTCCGCATAATGGAATAAAAACAAAGATCTCATCTCCGGCTTCAATTACATCATTTGCTTTTATCGGCATTACTTCTAAAACAGGATCATCATTAAGCCTCGGGATAGAATGACTCGTTCCGGGTTTAATGTAGTAATCGCATTTTTTGGCATCAAAAACAATATAGATATGTGCTTCTCTGGAAACAGATCTGTCATCTGAAATAACAATATCGTTTTCGGGAAATCTTCCTAAAGAGTTGTTACCTTCAAAAAACTCAAAACTTTCACCGAAGTGAATGCCTTTAACACATACAAGCCAGCCAACAACAGGTCTGCCTGGTTTTTTGTTTCTCTGGTGCTGATTTTGTTCTTGTGCAACAGAAGAACTGACTTCCGATTTCAGCGATTTGAAATAACCCCAAGTTTTGCCATCTCCGGGATCTGCTGTGTTTGATATTCTGGTTCTTTCTGTGACTGCATCGGGAGAGTTATTCGTTATTTCGGATTTTTCAATCTTATTATCGGAATCCTTTTCGTTTGTGCTTGATAAACTGATTTCGCCGTTTGTTTCTTTATCATTATCCGGATCCATCAAATTTATTTCGCTGTTTCCTATATTTTCTTCGACCGAAGAGTCATCTTTTTCTTTTTCGGATTCCGGACTGTCGCTGTTTACAAGTCCGCCGAAGAAAGAAACCGTCTTACCTTCATTATCCGGTGATTTTTCAAGCGCTTTTTTCAAAAGAGCATCAATGGCAGAATCTTTAGACCGTGAAACTGTATTTGAAGTTTGTAACGGAGTCTCTGTGCTTGCTTTTTGATTAATTAATTCGGAGTTGCAGAAAGGGCATTCCGAAAATTTTTCCTGATTGTAAAATTTGCTGCATATTGAACATTTGACACCTGCCATTTAATACACTTCCTTAATATTTTTTTATTATTGCAAATGTTGTGTTGTCTCGAAGGATGTTTTTCTTTTGAGCAACTTTGGCACTTTTTTGTTCAAGAGCCAGTGCCGCATCATTAATGTTTTTAAAATTATTTAAAATATTAAAAATTGTTTCATTGTCAAGAACTTTATAAAGCCCGTCAGAGGAAAGCATAACCATGTCGTCTTTTTGCAACCTGAAAGGCTCTTGATTTATATCTACAAGTTTTAAATTGCCAATACCCAGATAACTTATCAATGCCTCACCTTTAACTTTTTCTTTCTCATATTCTTCTGAATCTACTTCGCCGCAGGCAACCCCCTCGTTCAATGCCAGAAAATAGTTGTGATCCTTTGTTAACTGAGTAAGGTTGTTGCCGTTGCAAAAATAGATTCTGCTGTCTCCGACAGATATCCAATGCAAATAACAATCTCTCAGTGCTATACTGACCAATGTTGAACCTGCGCCTATTTTTTCACCGTTTTTGTTTTTCAGATTGTTTATTCTGAAATCGGATTGTTTAACATTTTCAATGAAGAATTCGGTAAAATCTTCAATATAATCAAGCGATTCATAACCGTCAATAGTATTCTTAACGGCAATGTCTGCGGCGAGCCTTCCTCCCTCCGCACCGCCCATTCCATCGGCAATGGTTATTATTCCTTCATTATATCTGAGAAACACCCCGGATGAATCCTGTTGGTCCTCCCTGTCACCTACCGTAGAAAAAAGAGCAACCTCGAATGAATTATTTTTATCGTAAAATAAATAGCGATTTCTGTGATTATCCATAGCAAATTACTCCTTCGTGTTCCAAACTGCAACCGCAGAGAAGTTGTCCATGTTTTTTCCTTCGCCGTTTTTCCAGATAACATCAACCATGCCATCGACCCATTCTTTTACTGTGGAACTTTTCACAAGCAGTTCACACATCGTTTTTTCTTCTATCAATTCCCAAAATCCATCGGAACAAAGAAGGAACGCGCGCGTTCCTTTTAACTTTTTTTCCTTCATTATTTCAAATTCCGGACCGTCTTCCCATTTTGTTCCCATTGCTTTAAGCACAAGACTTCTGTCCGGGTGATTTCTTATTTCGGTTTCTTTTATTTCATGAGATATTACGAGCATCTGCGGCACACTGTGATCAAGCGTTCTGTATTTGACTTTGCGTTTACCAAACGCATAACACCGTGAATCACCTATATGTCCGATATATACTTTTATGCCGTCGGTCAGCATCGCGACAGCTGTTGTTTTCATTTTTGTTTTTGCGTTTCGTAACATTTGCTCGGCAAGAAGAAAATCCTGCGCCATTTCAAATGTTTCCGGAAGAAATTCTTTCAATTCCGCTTTTTTTTCATCAAACTGAGTTTTAAATGTTTCAACAACACACTGTGAGGCGGCGTCTCCCATTCCGTGGCCGCCCAGCCCATCGCAAAGCACAAAGCAGTATCTGCCGTTTTTTTCAAATGCGCCTGCGGAATCTTCGTTAACTTCTCTTCTGCCTTTGTTTGAAAAAACTTCATATGTTATCAAATGCTGTCTTCCGTCCTTTCACGCTATTTTTTAGGAGTCCCGCATTTGGGGCATTTTTTTAGTTTTGCGTCATATTGCAATGCACATTTTTTACAAATTGTTATCACTTCAGAAGATCGGTCATCAAAATAACTGTTTTTTGGACCTTTCTTGCTTTTTTTTATACTTGACGTTTTTGTTTTGATTACCATAAACAGCGTAATGGCTGTTAAAATTATGTTCAGCGCAAGTCCTATGTATATAACAATAAATTCCGTATACATTTTTGCACCTCCGATTAAAACATTACAGTCCCGCTGTTTTCTATAAATGTGAATTTCTCGTTTGCGAATGTCAGCTCATCGCCGTCGTTAATTTCGATTTCGGTTGCCGGGGCAACAACGCTCCCGTTCAAAAAAGTTTTGTTTGTTGAATTCAAGTCCATAACAAAATAGCCCCGTTCACGTGAAATAATACATGCGTGTTTTCTGCCCAGCATTTGATTGTCGCTTATGCAATAATGGCAAGCGTCCGGTTGTCGGCCGATGATAAAAACCTGTGCAGTGATTCTTATTACTTCGTGGTTGATATTTCTTATCAGAATGGGCTCAATAATTCTGCTTTCTGTTTGAACCTGCGGTTTTGGTTTGGATACCGGTTTGGGCTTCGGTTCTTCTTCATTTTCAATCTTATGAGCGCATTCCGGGCAGTAGGTAGTGCCTTGAGCAACTTCTGCCCCACAGAACGGACAGTTGATTATTTTCTTGGGTTTGCTGTTTATTCTTTCGAGATATGCTTTAACATCAAAAATTGAAAAACTTGCGGAATCGTTGAAAATCTGCACGTATTCCTTTACATAGTCGTTATTTTCTTTACCTGAAAATTTGCACTGCTGAACAAGAGAGTGAAAAAAGTCATGGATATTTCCGCCTGCGTCAAAGCCCTGAACCGGAATGTAAATAAAAAATATCTCATGTGTTGCTGCACTGATAAAAACCTTATCATAACTTAAAAAAATGCGCTGTAAATTGTAGTTTGCATCGTTAAGTTTTTCTATTGCGGAGGTCATCTCATAAAGAATTTTTGAAAAAGTCTTTTTCTTTACCGGGTCTTCAAGAAATTCTTCAAGTGTGCACAGGTCGTTTATGTTAAAAAACAGTTTAAATTTAGACTTTTTCTTTTCAACATCAAGTTTTATAAGGCAGGGTATTTCGCCGTTGTTTATGTCATGAACTTCGCTCTCGCTTATCTGTTGACCTTTTTTTCCGAAAAAAACAAGCTTTGAAGATCCGGGTTCAACCAGCAGTTTGATTTTGTTTTTCATTTTATTCTACCTCTTTGCGGCGTTAAGAGCTTTAAGAGCTTCTTCAACTTTTTTCTTTGCCTCATCAAGCAAAACTATTATTCTGGCCTTCTCTGCTTGAAGTGTAAAAAATGAAGTCAATGGCGCTTTTTTGATTCTGTATTCTATATCGGTTTTCTGCTTTTCGAGTTTTTCTTTTTCGGCAATCGCCTGATTATAGTTCGACTGCGCGGCGTTGATTTGATTCTGCCTTGCGGTTTTTGCCGCGGCGGCAGCCTGTGCCTGCGCTTTCGCCTGCCGTTCTCTTTCAGCTTTTTCAGCTTCCGCTCTTGCCCTTGCCGCCGCCTGCTCTCTTTCGCGCCTTTCGCGTTCCGCTTTCGCCCTTGCCGCGGCAGCAGCGGCTTCCTCCTGCCTTTTTATGGAAGCCGCTGTGCTTTGAACATTGCTGCTTAAAGATTCAAGTTCTTTAATAACCTTGTCAATTTTTGCTGTTTGCGCGTCAATGGACGCAATAACACTTTTCGCCTCCGTGCCCCTCCAGGCGGAAACAAGTGTATCCTTATACTTATATAAGTCATTTTTTGCCGACCTGAGTTGATCTGCATAGGCACGAAGCTGAGCAGCCTGATTATTTGCAAGATTGAAATCAATTGACATGGTTATTATTCCTTTTCTTTAATCTGTTTGTTATAATTCGGCGGAACTTTACTTACCGAGAGCCGCCTCCACCGGAACCGCCGCCGAAAGCTCCTGAACCGCCTCCTGCAGCGGAAAGAATTGAATCATCTACATTGACACTTACTACGCAAGCGCCTACATAAAGGCCATCGGGAGTTGACACTGTAATTGTTGCGCGGCCTTCACCTTTTGCAGTTACTACACCATCCTGAGAAACTGTTGCAACTTCCTGCCTGTTAGTTTTCCAAGTCAAATCACCCGATGTATATCTTTCCGGTAGGCTCTTAATTGTCAGTTTTTCCGTCTTGCCAGGAGCGAGTGAGAGTGAGTATGCGCTTATTCCGATGTATCCCGCTGAAGGTTCTGTTATTTTTTCAATATCTTTTGATAGTTGTGTAACCTTTTGCCAAAAAACAATATCGTCACTCGGTTTTATTATTTCCAGTTTCCAAGCTTTATCTTCACCGACCAGTTCCCAACTGACTGTTAAATTAACTTTTGCCATTAAAGTGCCTTTGGATCCAATATCCAGTGTAACAATCGGGAAATAACAGTTGACCCCCATGCTGTAACTGCTTTGTTGAACAACAATTAAATTTTCTTCTGTTTCATCATAGGTTGTTGCGTATTTAATCCCCGCTTCTGCTTTGAATCTGAAAGCACATTTAATTTTTGCATCCGCAACGCTGATTCCCAAAAACTTTAAATCAGCTTTTATTCCAGGACCAAAGTCGATTTTTATTGACGCTTCGCATTCAAGAGAAGATTCTTTCGTTGTGGATTTTTTTGTTTGTTTATTTTTATATTCGGTTACGGTATTGTTTTTTACATTGAATTTTAAAGCAAGTTCACCGTTTGCTTTTGCAAATAAGATGGGTTCAATTGTAACTGAAAACCCCCAACCGAGTTCAACTGGAAGTTTTGCAATTGACAATTCTGATTCAAGTTTGCCTTTAAATGAAAGAGATGAGTCGACCTCTGCATTAACTTCAATTCTGTATGAATCGATCCCATTGGGAATGCCGAGCCAGTTCTTTGAAAGTTTTATATCGGGCTTAACATAGAGATTCTTTATGTGAACTGTTCCCAGGATTTCATATCCACCGGAATATTTCCCTGTCATAACACTGGGACTTTTTTCAATCTGGTTTTCATCAAGTTCCAGTTCTTCTTTCAATTCATCAAGGCTTATTTCGCCGTTCTGATATTTCTCAATTGCTTTGGAACTGTCATAGGGATCGCTTCCGAACAAGTTTTTGTCAGGAATAACTGAAGTTTTATTGAACCATTCCCCCGGAAGATTTCCGTTTTCATCTCTGATTTGTGGTTCTGTATCTTCCGTCTGAGTTTCAGTTATGGTCATTCCTTTCAGCAATTCCCAACTTTTTGAGACACTTACTTTACCGTTCGTAAAATTGATATTAAAAGTTTTGTCTAACCCTTTGTCTAATGATTCGACATCATAACTGCCTGTTGACATCAAGCTGCCGGTGTGCACAGTTCCGGTGTAATTGAGGTCTGAAAAATCATTAGACAATGTCACGCCATCTTCTAATATAATGTCTTCTGCGCGAGGAACAGCGGTTACGCCCGAAATTTCAACTTCCTCATAAACTTCGCCGATTTCGGGTTCAACCGTTGTTACGGTTATTGTTCCGTTGCCGTTGTCAAGCACACCCGTAATTTTTCTGGCAACTCCTGACGGGTTTTCAGGCGTTGCGGGCAATATAACAATATCGTTTTCCGCAATATTAGTAACACCGGCTAAATTATATTCACCGTCTGTAATTTCAATGGCGACTTTATCGCGCTCATCCTTAACATCGGGGTTGATTACAACATTTTCAATCGGCTCCGATTCTTTACTGTGATAAAGTTCTGCCACCCAGTCAATTATCTCAGTTGCTTTTTCTTCGGTGAGTGTTCCTTCGGCAACTTTATAACTGTCATTTTCAAGAACACCGTTTTCAACCGCATAATCAACAAATGAACTTTCTCCAATATCAATATCAGCGGCCTTTAATGCGGTTTCAACAGCGAAGCTGGCTCTTGCAGAAGCATTGGGCTGGAAATCAGATTTGTCCGCAGTTATAATACCCCAGTCGCAGCAGGACTGAACAATATTGAATATGTCGCTGTTTCTGTCAATATCGCTGAAAAACGGCTCTTCTGTTGTGTAGTCATCCAAGCCAAATTGTGAAGCAAGTGCTTCAACCCACTGAGCTCTTGTAACATAAGCTTCATTGCTTGCTTTTGAACATCCGCTGATTAATGAGAATGAAGAAGCAAAGAGCACCAAAGTCAACAGTAAGGCAATTATTCTTTTCATTTGTAGCCTCCGTTTAAAATAGTAAAACAGCCGCTCTTTTGTCGCAATAAAAAAGAGCGGCAAAAATCAATAATCAGTGGAACTCCATGCCGGATGTGTTCTGTTCAAGCATAATTTCTGTTTCTTCATAATGAGCTGCCGCATCCATAAGAAAAGTGGCATATTTCTCTACTGCCGCTTTGTAATTCTGAATCGGTTCTTTGTAGGTATCCATTTTCTCTTTAGTCGCATTGGCAGCATCGCTCAGCCAGTCTGCGCTGGTGCAGGTGTTAATTGCTGTCTGAATATCTCCCAAAATTCTTGTCATTTCTTCATTTATTGCCCTTATTTTCCCTGCTGTATCTGTGAGCTGTTGTGTAGAAACTTTAACTAATGCCATTGTTAATTGCTCCTTTCAAATAATCAAAAATCAATAAGTTGTGGGAAGTGATTTTGTCTTGGTAGTGATTTCGTCCTGTGTTGTTTTGTATGATTGTGCGCTTTTTCTGCAATGAGCGGCAAAATCATCCATTAATGATTTCATATGTTTCAGTGCGGTCTGATACTCTCCAATCTGCTTCATAAAAGAAGTGTAATCCGAGCCAGACCATGTAGTATCAAGTTCTTGTGCAAGTCTGTATAATTCGGTGTATTTGCCTTCATAATCGACAGAAAGCCCCTCTATTGTGTCTGCTGCCTTTACCACTGATTCAGTGGTAACTTCGATTTTTTTTGCCATTTTTTACCTCCAAAAAATAAAAATATTTTATATTAACATCAGTCTTGAGCCGTTGCAGATTTCCAGCTCGCTGACTGATTTGTTAATATCAAGGATTTTTCCGTTTTCGAAATTGCACAGAACAGTGTTATCCATCGGGACAAACATTCCGTCAGTGATTTCGTTAACGGCTTTTTTAACAAGTTCCAACACGGTGCCGATCTGTGAGACTGAAGGAATAAAAATATCAAAAGATTTCATAAGTGAAGGCACATAAACCTCAACAAGTATTTTTTCCATTTTTATTCCTCCGTTCCGTTTTCGGATGACAGCTGTTTGACCATAGCTGTTTTGCCGTTCTTTATGTAATAACCGAAACCGTCGCCGATTTCTTCATAAAGCTTTGATGTGATTTTGTTGAGTTTGAACGGTGATGAATCAACCACCCCGTCACCTATCCATAAGCCCTCTGCGCCGGAAAGCTGACGTTTATACCACGCATCATAACCGAACGATGAAAAGCCCGCAGATGAATCTATAACAATAAATTTGAGGTTGTAGAAAGATTCGGCTTTTTCAATTGCCAGGCGGATTCTCTCTTTGCTTTCGTCATTAAGCTGTTCTGTGAGGCGCTGCATACCGAATATGACAAATATTCTGTTTTCATAACCTTCACAAGCACTCAGATCGCGACCTGCATCAACATAGTTGTTGTGCCTGTCAACAGTCATACGGAACAATGATTCAACCGTTTGGTTCAAATCTCCGCTGACTTTATCTACGCCTTTTATTTCACCGAGTGTGTTTGCAGGGTCAAGAACGGTTGTCTGAGCTGCTTCCGCAAGCAATTCGCAAAATTCCTCGGCAAAAGGTATAAGCGAAACAATATCCATTGCGGAAATTGCAAACGCGACTTTGTCACCGAGGTTAATGCCGACTGTTTCAAGCGTTGAACGGTTGATGCCTAACGGAACAAAGCCGAGCCCTTTGAATGAAGCCTTTACATTCTCAATACGGACTGTTTCGGGCAAAACGGGAATTTGAGCCGCAAATTTGTCTGCATCTCTGCGCTTGCTTTCCGAAAACTCGCGTATAAACTCGCTTATGTCCTCTGCGTCGCTGCAATATGCGGTCTGAAATTCAAACACTTTTTCAAGCGCGACAAGACCCCTGCCTTTATATTTGGAAGGAATAAGACCTTCGGTTCTGCCTACAATCATCGAATAATCGCTTGGGTCGTTCATTTGCAGTGCAAACAGTGTTTTAAAATTTTGCTGGGTTCTGAATCTGACCGCATTTGTGCTGCTGGCGGAAATAATGAAGTAAATTCCGTATTTAACACCGTCGCGAGAAAGAATATTGAATTGTTCAAGGTAGTCTTCATACTGCTCCGAAAACCCCGAGAAATTGTTTATAAGAACAACAATGTTCGGGCAGGATGTTCCGCTGTTCCTGCAGTATTCGGCATATCCTCCTCCGAAATCGGCAAACAGGCGCTTGCGGTTTTCCATTTCTTTTGCAAGCATTTTAAAAAGATTTATTGTCTTTTCTTCATCGTTTGCGGCAACAAACCCACCGACCTGAGGCGCTTTTTCAAAAGCCCGGAGTGTTTCCGCACCGTAATCCATTATATAAATGTTTACTTCATCGGCAGTGTGGTTTCTAATCAAAGAATAGCAGACTGCAGTCAGGAAAGTTGTTTTACCGTTGCCGTTAAAGCCGTAAACAATGCAGTTACCGTCTGCCGAAATAGGCACGGTGAGCAGGGATTGCTTCTGATTGAACGGATCATCATACTCACCTATAACCGGATTCAGACAATAATCTTTTTTGACATAACCGTATTTTTCTTCAAGTTCATCAATAAATATTCTGTCGGGAATGGGATCGAGCCAAAGCGCTTTGACCGAAATATTCTCTTCAGCCGCGAGATCAGACAGGTATTTTACTACCCCGACAATCTGTTTAACTGTTTTTTGTGTAGATTCAACTTTTTTTGCCGGAGCAGCACTTACAATGGTTCTGCCGAGGTTGTCAACAATTCTTATACTCTCATCCAGTTCTTTCTCGGTGGAATCCGACGGATAATACTCTGCTCCGGACCAGGCCGACTGACCAAGTGCAAAGAACTCATTGAAACCGACCTGCAGATAAAACCGGCCTGTTTGAGAAAGCTCTGCGGCATCGGGGCGTTTGATCATTTCCTGACTGTCGGCTTTATCCTGAACTTTTAGACAAACACGGAATTTGCTGTTACTCCAAATCTGGTCATCAACAACACCGCTCGGTTTTTGAGTTGCAAGAATCAAGTGAACGCCGAGACTTCGGCCGATTCGCGCCGCACTTATTAACTGCTCCATGAATTCAGGCTGCTGAGATTTCAATTCGGCAAACTCATCTGAAATTACGAATAAATGAGGAACCGGCTCTCTTACAATTTTCGATCTGTATAACTGCTGATACTTATATATATCCATTGTGCCTTCGTTAGATATTCTTCTTGCATCATTAAATAAAGCCTGGCGACGTCTCAATTCACTTTGAAGTGAAATAAGAGACCTTTTGATTGAAGCTCCGTCAAGATTGGTTATGGTGCCGGCGAGATGAGGAAGTTTAATCCCTTTTTCGGGATCTTCAAATGCGCCGGTTAATCCGCCGCCTTTGTAGTCAATCAGAATAAACGCCACTTCATCCGGATGATAATTAA
Source organism: Clostridia bacterium (assembly GCA_017428625.1). Classification (GTDB taxonomy): domain Bacteria; phylum Bacillota; class Clostridia; order Oscillospirales; family Acutalibacteraceae; genus CAG-177. Next base: position 8,039 of record JAFRQM010000021.1, on the reverse strand, counting down.
CGGCAAGCGAAAGAATATAAGTAATTACAAACTCGGATTTACCGGATCCTGTCATACCGGCAATCAAGCCATGAGGCCCATGATATTTTTCATGTAAATCAAGATTGAACGACGAACCGTTTGTATCAACACCGACCGGTGTTTGGAGCGAAAGAGCAGGATTTGATTCTTTCCATCTGCTCAGTGCGTTAAGGTGCTCGATTTTGCCGACACCGAACATTTCAAGAAATGTTATCATCGGAGGCAGTGTAAATACTTGCTTATTAATATCAAGCTCAATCTTGGCAATATCATGCGCAAGGTTTGTCATCAAATTTTCATTCACATAATTTGCGTCAAATGTTATTTCTCTGCCGGATGTATCATCTCTGTTGTAAATTCGAGACATTCTGTTTTCAAGCGAGATAACGGTTTTGGTTTCTTTGGGTAAGTTACTGATTACGGGGGCGGCAAAAACAACACTTGCGCTTAAAATACCATTTGATGCAATGAGCTGTTTTAATGCGTCACATTTCCCGCTCAAAACCGGATCAACTGAAATTATTACATAATAAGGACTGTTTTCAGAATAATCGCTTGTTCTGTTTTCGGCTCTTGTCAGTATGTTTTTTTCAATATATGCCGACAATTCTCTGATATCATTAAGGTTGTTTGCGTAAAATCTGGTTTCTTTATCATCAGTCCAGAAATGAGGAATATACTTGATAAAATTCCATTCATTCTCTTCAGATTCAGGTGCTATCAGCATTAATTTAAGCTCGTCATAGCTGTGAAGCGCAACCATCTGAAGAATCAAAGATTTAACCATATTTTTTGCCAATGATATGTTGCCGAACAACCCCAGAACCGTATTGTCAATCAATGAAATGGAAATCGGAGCTTTAATCGTTTTTTCAGATTCCGAATTGAGAGACAGCATAGCTGTTTGCAGGCTGTCGTCCTCCATGGTAAATTTTTTCTCCGAAATTTGCAGCTTCAAATCAAGCGGAATCTGACCGGTGCCAAGCCTGAGATTCAAAAAATCGCTTTGCCCGTTGGCTCTTTCCCAAAGAGACGGCAATCTTTTTGCAATTCTTTCGCCACATTCATCGGGAGAAACAACATTTTCTTCAAGGATTTTGCTTTGATCTTTGCTGCATTTTTTAATTTCATCTCGGACTTCATTGAGATATAATAAATATCTTTCTTGTCTTTTGCTTTCAGCGAGTATTTTCAACTTCTTTTCGTGTTTTTTAGTTAAAATCGGCCAAAGAACACAGCCAAGAAGCATGCTTATTGACATCATTAAAGTTGGTAATGCCGTTGTGATTTTTCCACCCGATGTAAGAACGTTACTCAAAGTAATAATACCAGTGCTCAATGAAGCAATTCCCATTGTCATAGAGGGGCCAATCATAAACGCGAGCGGAACTGAATCTATTTTTTCAAGTTGAGGCGGTTCGTCAACTTTTATCTCAATTTCTTCAACCTCTCTGTGAAATCTCGGGGCTCTGAAGAAATATTTTTTCTCATATGTTTTTATGCTTCTTATTCCGGAATACTTTTGCGGTTTTAATCTTTCCAACCCTTCCGAACTAAGCGATACTGTTTTGCCAGGATTATTAATTGCAAAAAAACCATTCCCTACTATGATTCTTAAGCCCATAATATAAATTAAATCGCCGAAATTTAATCTTAATTCTGGAACTGTAATCCTTTTTCCGTTTACAAAAGTTCCATTTGCACTGTTACAATCGGTTACTTTCCAATAGTTGCCTTCATATTCAGCCACAGCATGATTCTGTGAAACATATTTATTCGCATAGCAAACCGAATTACCTTGAGTTCTGCCAATTGAAAGATGTGTTCCTTTTTCTATATAAAACTTTGAGAAAACAGATGAAAAATCGTCATCATTTTCAGCAAAAATTATTGCTGATTCTCCGGATTGAGTAAAAGAAATCTGATAAAGGCTGAGTGGATTCAATTCAGCATATTCGGCGTTAGGAGCAACGGTATTGTGGATTTTAATATTGTTGTTATTCTTTATTATCCATTTGCCTTCCGCAGCCTCAACGCTTACCAGCTTTTTCTCATTTCCATTGATGTCAACATCTTTAATCCAATACTGTCCATTTATTTTTCGAGGCAAATTAAGCGTCAGTAAAGAATTGGCTTTTATTAAATTTACAACCATATGAAAACATCTCCTAATTAATGGTTTTAGAAAAAAATCATTCTATTATTTATAAATTAGTTCTATAATTAAGATATAAAAACAAATATGTTTATTCACTTTTTTAAATAATTTATTTTTATCTTTTCAAAAAAATGACCCGCTCAAAAATAAGTTTGAGCGGGTTTGGCTGATAAATACGGAAAAATATGTATTTTTATTAAAGAAATCTTAAATGGAAATCTCAGGCAATAATCTGAACAGGGCTTTGAATGTTGCAATGATTCTGTCAAAAAAGCCTGCTTTTACTTCAATGCGAAAATCGGATTGAACCGGGCGCTTATTTGAATCGACAGCGGTTTTTCCATCCTTGCCGATTACTTTGACATAAAAGTTTTGCGATTCCGTCATTTCACCTAAATAACAAGTAATTATTCCTGTTTGGCTCCTTGCAATATCATTATTGCCTGAATACAAAACAATTGAGTATCCTTCCGGAATACCTTTTGCCTCAACTGTTATTTTTACTTTGCAACGGTATTCTACAGTTTGGCTTGTCGGAACTTTTAAAACTATTTTATCGGTTTGTATATATGATGCAGGACTTTCGGTTACAATAACAACGGAAGAAACAGTTTTGGTAATTCCGTTAAATGTGTAGTAAATATTATACGGTCTTGAACCGACTGAATCTGTATCGACGGACACATCATAATCATCAACAACTGAACTTCTGCCATCGCTGAAGAAAGCCGTTATGGTCATTCCGTCACGGCTGAATGCCTCGCCTTTGACATAAACCGTTTTTGCCGGAGGACTCGAAATTACAATCCCTTCAAGAACAGTTTCAATCTCCAGCACGGCAAATTCGCTGAAATGGTCAGTTGTAAAAACAATATAATTTCCGTCAAGAGTTGATGTGAACTTAACAAGCGGATCCACCGGATCATCAGTTACATGATAAACCTTGCACTTGTCCGGTTCAACACCGGAAGGTATTCTGATTTTTACCGTGACAGTGCCGTTCGGCTGTGTTTTAATGCTGTTTTTGTAAAGAGATATATCAAAATACAGAGCGGTTTTAACTTTTCCGCCTACAGCAAAATTTGCATTTTCAATATCGGAAGGGTCAAGTTTGTCAACCGACAGAGATGTCAAAGGATATATTTCTTCAGAGGTTGCACTGACTATTACCCCGTTCGACTCGTTTCTTAAAACCACATTTTTGTGTTTAAGCGAGTTGAGTTTGCTTAATATATTTGCAGCATAAGCATCAACTATGGCTTGCTGAGTAATATTAAGGTTTCTGTTAACATCGGAAACGCTCTGGTCAAGAGCCGTCAATGAAGACTCACTCCACATAATTCTGTCAATTGCATTTGCCTGTTCCGCCGCATTGTCAACCAGTGTATAATCTGCAGGCAAATATATCAATTTATCTACCGCGCTATTTATTGCAGCCGCATAATCGGCAACCATTTGCTGGTTATCGTAGTTAAGCGAATAATCTACCGCACTGACCGCATCATCAAGTATATTCAGACTCTCTGCCGTGTAAAAAGCCCGATTGATTGCATTTGCACGGGCAACGGCCGTTTCAACATCTGTATAATCAGCCGCTTTCGGAACAAGTGCATCAATTGCAAGTTCAATACTGTTCGCAAAAGCATTGACTTTGTTTTGTTGAGTAATGTCAAGCCCATAAACAACACTTTGAAGCGCAGTGTCAAGATTATCAATGCTGTTTTCCGTATACAGTGAACGGTCAACAGAAATTGCCCTGCTTATGGATGCGTTTACCAAAGAGTAATCGGCGCTTCGATATTGCAATGCACCGACGGCTTCCGTTATGTCAAATGCCGTTTTGTCAATAACCGCCTGTTGAGTGATATTTGCATTATAATCAACACTTAATACCAGTGTATCAAGCGCAAGCAGACTGTCCGCAGTGTAAAGCGAACGGTTAACGGCTCTTGCACTTGCAAGCGCTTCATTTAAAGCAGTGTAATCTGCCGGAAGATAAACCAGTAAAGAAAGCGCATTACTTACAGTATATGCCCATTCATCAACCTGCTCCTGAGTGATGTTTTTAAGGTTAAGATTGACCTGGGAAACAGTTTCATCCAGTTTTGCAAGACTTTCTTCTGTATATAATGCTCTGTCAATAGTTTCAACTGTTAAAAGCAAATTGTTGATTTCTTCAAGTTGAAGAGTGTAATCCAAAAACTCATAGTTTATTCCATAAGCATCACAATATGTCTGCATTGCGGAACCGCGCATTAGATAAACCGTGAAATTTTCATTTATAACATCTGAAAATGCGCCTTCCGGGAATGTGAGATTCATAGAACGGACAATAACCGACGATAAATATCTGTCATTTGCAAAAATATTTGAACCGATTGTCGGTTCGGAATAACCGAAATCAATTATTTTTTCAACTCCCGCATTATCATACGCCCACCAGGCAAACGCTTCTTCGCCGATGGTTTGCAAATCGTCGGGAAGCACAATACATTTTATGGCTGAAATATATCTGAAAGCGCCGGGCGCTAATTTAATAACTGTTTCGGGAACAGCACTGTTTGTTTGCCCCGTTGACGCTCTGACCAAAACAGTCTTGTTTTTATCGTAGAGGTTGTGTGATTCATCGGAACTGTAATAAACATTTTCTTCTTCAACTTCATAAGAAGCTCTCAAATCCACATTTGAAGACCCTGTGCAATAAAGTTTGCCTATTCTTCTGACGCTTGCGGGAATTTTCAAAAGCTCCACACCGTAAGGTCCGAAAGCCAGGTCATCGATTATTTCAAGTCCTTCAGGGAGTTGAGGGTTGCCTATGCGGCAACAATTGAACGCACTTTTGCCTATTGCCTTCAGATTTGAGCCATTTTCAAAAGCAATATCGGTTAAGGAAGAATTAAAAAATGCATAGTTTCCGATAGTTCTTAAACTTTTAGGAAAAAAGATGCTTTTAATTATTGATTTTCCGTAAAACGCATTGCTTGTTATATTCGTTGTGCCTTCTTTGACTGTAAATTCATAATCTTCAAGCGAAACATTGCCGACATATTTATACAGAACTTTGCCGATATATAACGCTCCCACAGGTTGACCGGACAGAAAAGCCGTGTTGTCAAGCGCTCTGTCTCCGATAAATTCAACCGTTTCCGGGCAGTAAAATGTTGTTAAATCCGTATAACCGTAAAAAGCCTCCGGCGCTATTGAAACGGTTTCTTCTTTTAAAGTTATTATGTCATCGGCTGTAATTTCGCCTTGATAACCAACACAGACATTATCTAAATAAACAAGCCCCTCCGGCTGGTTTTTAAACCATTTTGTTTTTTTGATTGAAAAATAATCATTAAAATATTTAAGAGAACTGTTTTCGGATACTGTAATTTCAGCAACGTTATTGCTGAACACATGATTACCGATATATTCGAGCGTTGAAGATAATGAAACTGACGAGCAATTTGAAAAGCCATAAAGAATATAATCCCCTAAAGCTGTAATTCCTTCTTCAATAACTACAACTGTAACATTTCTGTTGAATTCGCTCCACGGCTGCCCAAAGGAGCCACTGTAATCATATGTTTCTCCCTCACCTGATATTGTAAAAATTCCTGTTTGTGTATCAAGATACCAAACGGCATTGTCGCCACATTTAAAATTCAGCGCAGCGCTTGCGGTAATATTTGGATTTACAATTAAAAACGAAAAAATGCTTATTAACAAAGCCGTTGAAAGAAAAACAGATATAATTTTTTTCATGCCGCACCCTCATATCAATTCATAGTCGATTGAATTCTGTATGGCATAATAATACGCCGCAGAACCTTCTGAACATCTTATTGTTATGTTATTGCACCCGTCAAATGCATCATCACCTATGTTTGTAACGCTGTCCGGAATTGTAATTGTTTTAAGTGATGAGCACCCGTCAAACGCACAGTCTCCGATACTTGTCAACGTAGCAGGAAGGGAAACCGAAGAAAGGTCGTTACAATCTGAAAATGCCATCTGACCGATTTTCGTTATTCCCGGAGATATGCTCACAGCAGTAACATCTGAAGATTCAAACGCACTTGCGCCTATAGCCGTAATGCTCTGCCCGTTAAGACTTGAAGGGACTGTTACGGAACCGCCGATGCCGTTGTATTGATTTAAAACTCCGTTATTTACCGACATCCCTGCATATGGATTTACCGTTGTCTGACTCTGTTTTTCAGCATTATTTACTTCAGAATCGGTTTTTGCCTTCGCTTCCTGAGTAGTTTCGGCTTCTTTCTCCGTTGTTGTTTCTTTTGTTGTTTGTTCGGTTGTTGTTTCGGATAATTCAGCAGTAGAAGATACCGATGCGGTTGTTTTTGAACGTGTAGTTCTTTTTTCATGCCGTTGAGAAGATTTGTGAGATGTTTCAAAACTGTTATCTGCACTGTTTGCAACTGCAAGTTGCACAGTTGTAACCGCCTCTGTAAGCGTTGTATTTTGCTTTAATGAGTTTTCCTGTGCAGATGTTTGAATTAACACTTCGTCTGTTGTTTCATAAACATATGCGTTCAATGTTGTAAACATATCATCAAAAGCATCGTTCAAATTCTCCTGAGCCAAAAAAACGGGTGTTTCAGAATAATCATCTGTATTGTTTTTTATGATTGCTTTTGCCGCTGCGCCGCTCCCTACCGCTACAGAAGTTGCCAGTGCCACCGTTGCCGCTTTCACGGCTATTGAACTTCCTGCGCCTGCGATTGTGCCGCCTATTGTGGTTGTTCCGGCTGATGCGGCGGATGCCGTTGCTGCAGAAGAACCGATTGCGGCTGATGTTGATGTTGCAGCGGAAGAAGCAACACCGGTTGATATTTGTGCAGCAGCACCTGCCGACACAGGCGCCTTGACATTATATGAAAGCAACGCTGCAACAAATGGTAATACAGGCAAACTCCACAAAACCGTTCCGTTCTTTTGCAATTCTTTGACCTTTTTTTCAAGTTCCCTTTTTGCGTTATACAATCTGCTCATTACAGTCCCTACGGGAATGTCGAGTTTTTCGGATATTTCCGAATAACTGAGATTGTCAAAATAATACAATTTCAGTATCTCTCTCTTTTTTGGCTTCATGTCATCAATAATGCTGTTTATTGTTTCAACAAGGTCGGTTTTTTCAGTTTGTTCATTCTCAACATTCCGTGACTGGCCGGATACTATCAGACGGTGTTTTTCAGCGAAAAAAATCTTGTTTTGTTTACTTTGGTTTATAATTATTTTTTTGCATTCATTTATGACAATAACATTAAGCCATTTCAGATATGCCGAATTGTCTCTTAAATCAGAAATATTTTTTGAAACATAATAAAAACTGTTTTGAAGAGCATCTTCAATATCTTCTTTGCTTTTAAGCAAATGTGAAGCCGCACTGTAGGCATAGGGATAACTCATTGAATAAAGAACATCAAAAGCCCCATCGATGCCTTTTCTGACATCAACTACGCAATCGGTTATAGTATTGTATTTTTGACCGTTATCCAACAAGCCGCACCTTCAAAACATCAACTTGTATTAATAAATTATAGTTTTTTAAATTATATATTATTGGTTATCTCTTTTCAATGTCTAAGCGAAAAAAATAAATCTGAAAAAAATGAATAAAATCAAGAAAATTGATATCGTGATTTCTTGGTTGAATGATGTTTTTCAGCTAAGACATTTGAAGGAATCACTTGAAACAGTATTGTTTTTTCTTTAATCAAAACCACCAGTTGAACTGGTGGTTTGATGAGGCCCTATAAGGGCCTTTTACCTGCTACATCTCAAGATGTATGAAAAGTCCGCCAATCGCACATGTTTTTCAGGCCGCCGCTAAAGCGGCCTTTTATTATGCCTT
>JAFRQM010000020.1 GCA_017428625.1 Clostridia bacterium | reverse complement strand
GCACACTTAACTTCACTTTCTGCGAAGCAGAAAACTTCATTATGCCGAAGGCATTACTTCACTTGTGCGAAGCACAAACTTCACAAGCAAAAATCCAACAGAGAAAAATTATTTAAGTTTCATTCCTCTTTGCAAAAACATTTTATTTCTCTGTCTTCGGCGTGCTCTTTGCAACTAAGTGTGCCTGACGGCACAATAAGTGCGCTTACACGCGTGAAGCGAGCCTGCGGCTCATGAAGTGCCTGCGGGCATTTGCGGCACACTTAACTTCACTTTCTGCGAAGCAGAAAACTTCATTATGCCGAAGGCATTACTTCACTGAATAAAAGAAAAAAGGAAACAAGTTTAACTGAATTAAATATTTATAAAACAGACATTTACAAGATGTTTTATATTCCCGGTTTTGCCGCCTGAATAAAAAGAGGTTTTAAAATATGAAAGTTTTGAGAAAGTTTTTGGTTAAAATTATATGTGTCGGATTGACAGCCGCCTTGTTTTTTAACATAATTCCGTTCGGCGTTGCTTATGCGAAAACTGCGGGTGTCACCGCCGGCTGTGTCGAAAACCTGAACGGTAAAAACTGGATGTCCGGAATTCCTGACGAAAGGTATATTTATGAAATAAACCTTCCCGGCACGCACGACAGCACCACGGCAAACAGCAAAAACTCAACGGATAACCGGGTTGAACTGTTCGGCGTTCCCGTTTTTAATTCCGGAAAATACGCAAAAACGCAGTCGCTCACACTGCCTGAACAGCTTAACGCGGGCGTAAGGTATCTTGATTTACGGTTTTCCGCCAAACAGGGTGAGCTTCATCTCTGCCACGGTAATAATGAAAAAGCGGCGCCTTTAAACAATGCGGCAAAAATTCTGAGTAATTTAAACCCTTTGACGGTTTTGTTTAACATCCCTTTTCTGAACCTTGACATGGAGTTTTACGCTTATGAGGATGAAGAATGCAGCATTGATATAACCTTTGACACTGTCTTTGCACAAATAAAAGATTTTTTGAGCGATAATCCGAGTGAGACCGTTATTATCACAGCAAAAAAAGAAAACGGCGATGAAAAAGAATTTTTAACGCTTTTCAATGAACAAATACAAAAACTTAAAACCGAAATTAATCCCTCAACACAAAAAGAGTTTTTATATACCGAAAACGGCAGAGGTATATATTCAAAAATGCCCGTCTTGTCGGAGGTCAGAGGAAAAATGATTCTTATGACTCCTTTTTATGAGGAGCTCCGGGCAGGAGATATGCTGGATGTCGGGAACAAAGCGGGGCAGACCGACTTTATGGGAATAACTTTCAACTACGAAAACCACTGGAGTGTTACCGCCGGCGTAAAAGCGCTTTACACAAAAAGGTTTATTGAAAAATATTCAACCGAAATGAGCAAAGACCCCGAAAAGCATTTGGCTTATGCAAATGTGCTCAAAACCAACTCAAGCGCCGTTTTGATACAAACCCCTTACGAAATTGAAAAAAGAGTAAGCAAAACCCTTTACGGTCAAAACACATTGCTTAAAGGGCGGTATTACGGATGGATAATGGGAGACTTTATGACGGAGGAAAAATGCGCTTTGATATGGCAAACAAATTATTTTGTTTTTGACCGTTAGTTTTTACCGTGCGTTCCGTATAATGAAAACCGTTGCCCCTGCAACTGTTTTTTTCAGTAATAAACAGAAAGGAAATAATGTTATGGAAACAGCCGCTTCGCTGATTCGACGAAGTCTGATATTATTTTTTGCGCTTGTCGCCTGGGCAGGCGGTTCACTGTCGGGCGAGCCGTATATCAGTTCCGGGAATATGGAGATTGCGCGCACACTGGAATTCAATTACGACGACGGTGTGAGTTTCTGTCAGGGGCTTGCGACAGACGGAAAAATATTTTACGGCATCGGCTGTGTCAAATTTCTTAACTACAACGCAATTACAAAAATCGATATTCAATCCGGCGAGATAATCGAGCGTCACGAAATGTGCCTGCCGAAAGAATTGATGAACAAAGGCTATTCCCATCTCGGTGACGGATGTTTGTATGAGGGCAGGCTTTATATAGCGCTTGAGGATTTCGGCTTCCGCCATCCCGGTGTAATAGTGTATGACCCCGACACACTTGAGGCGGTTGATTTTCACATGCTGCCCGATGAGGGGCGCGGAAACGGGCGCATTCCGTGGTGTGTTGTAAAAGACGATGTGCTTTATTATTCTCAATCGAATGATGTGGATGAAATCCGGATGCTGAACCTTCGGGACTATTCTTATATAGGCGCGCTTAAAACAGATACAACTCTTTTCAAGGTGCAGGGCGGAGAAATATATGACGGCACTCTTTATATGGTAACCAATTCCGGCAGCCGTAACAAAACAATGTTCGCCGTTAATCTGCAGACCGGCCATACAGAACCGGTTTTTGTTCGCTGCACCGGCAAACTTGACGCAGAAGGGGAAGGCATTGCAATATGTCCGCTTGAGGACGGTTCTCTTTTTCATATTATCGATGTCGGTTATAAAGTGCGCATTACAAGTTATCGACCGGCAGAGTGATTTGAGTTATATTTTAAGTGAACCGAATATTTAAGGAAGTGACACAATGAATATATTCTGGCTTGTTTTAAAATCCGCAGCCGCGTTTATTCTGGGCGCGGCGCTGCTGATTTCGCCGGAGATTACCGGCGGCGATTTTCCGCAGAGTGAGCGGACCGGGCAGGGCGATGCCGGAAAATATCTTCACATATCGGCCGATAACGAGGGGTTTGACACCTGGCAGCCCGTTAAGGGTCGCGGCGGCTACCGTTACGGCCCGTCAATGATTCTGAATTCCGACGGCAGTCTGGATGTCTGGAGCGCGGCAAACGGTCCGGGCGATATAATTGACATTGTAGGATACAAGCGTTGGTCGCCGGGCTTTGAAAAAAGCACAAAAGAGGTTGTCGCTCTCAAGCCCACCCCCGAGAGTCTTGATGAAAGGTGGACCTGCGACCCCGGCGTTATTAAATTCGGCGGCTGGTATTATATCGGCTACACAACAACAGCCGATTCAAGAGGAACCGACAACGATGTTTGCGTTGCGCGAAGCAGAAACCCCGAAGGTCCGTTTACTGAAAAATGGACGGGTAACAGCTGGGGCATTGAACCGCAACCGCTGGTTGAATATACGGATAATCCCGACTGCTTCGGCGCCGGCGAGCCGTCGTTTGTTCTGCTCGGAGACACGCTCTATATTTACTATTCATGGAATAATGACAGAGGAACAACCACACGGGTCGCAACCGCCGACGCGAAAGATGAAAACTGGCCCGCGACCCTTCAGTTTCACGGCGAGTGCATTCCGCCAAAAAACGGCGGTGATTCAAGCGATGTGAAATATATTGATGAATTCGGCCGCTTTGTTGCCGTTTTTACCGAAAAACGGTTTTCCGATGAAAGCTATGTTGCCGTTTGGGAATCCTTTGACGGGCTTTCTTTCAGGCCGAGCGGATTTGTCAAAGCAAACACGGCAAAAAAACTCCACAACTGCGGCATTTCAGGCCGCGCGGACGGGCATATCGGCAAGGGCGACCCCGTTTATCTTTCCTATGCCTACGGCGGAGCCGGAGACGGCGATTGGGGTAACTGGGCAACACGCATACACAAAGTTACGCTCTCGCTCGCGGACAGCCCCGACCTTGATACATCCGCCGAGCAAAATGCCGAAATCACAGTCAATCGCAAAAACATCAGCCTGATTCCGGAAATAATAACGGTCAAAGCCGAAAAACAAGTTTACACCATTTCAAAAAACCGTAAAATCTGGATAATGGCGATTGATAACGACGGTTTCTGCTTTCCCCTTTTTGCCGGTATGACTTTTGACGGCTACGATGAGTCGGTTGTCAGAATAAGCGGCACAACGCTCCGGCTCGTTAATTCCGGCACAACCCGTGTTACCGTGCACTGGCACGGATTATCGGGAGATTTTGTGGTTCATGTGGAAAAATAAAATGATTTGTTGTTGATTAAAAATAATTACTTTCACTGTTTTTATATCGTTTTTAATGCGTTCCGTCCCGTTTGAGATTTATTGCATTTTCGCGGATAGTTGGAAAAAGCGGCACGGATGTATCCGTGCCTACGGTTTTATATACTCTACCCTGACACCTAAATCCTGCTTCCTAACATCCTATCTCCTAACACCTACCTCCTGACTCCTGTCCCTTGCTCTTGAAAAAGAGAGGTAAAGAGTATATAATATACAGGGTTATGTTGATTTTCGGCGGGCGGTTGCCGTCCGCCGTGAAAGGACGCGTTTTACGCAGGAGAAATGATGAAAACCGAGATTGTTTACCGTGATAACGCAGAGGAGTTCGACGCTTTTGTCGCCTCTCACCCGAAAGGCCATTTTCTGCAGACATCCGTCTGGGGAAAAGTCAAGGATGACTGGCAGTGGTTCGGCGTTCTTGCCCGTGATGACGGCGGAGAAATAAAAGGCGCTCTTGCAGTGCTGGCTCGCCGCATTTCAAAACTGCCTTACCATATGCTCTACGCTCCGAGAGGCCCCGTGTGCTGCTTACACGATGTTGAAACCTTCAACGCCCTTGTTGACGCAGCGAAGGCGGAGGGCAAAAAGTTCAGCGCCTATATGCTTAAAATCGACACAGACGCTCTCGCTTCCGATGAGGAATATGCGCAAATCATAAAAGAGGCGGGCTTTGTTCAGCAGCCGAGATTTATGAATTTTGAGGGCTACCAGTGCCGTTTTGTTTACCGCCTTGACATAAGCGGCAAAACGGAAGATGAGGTGTTTGCGGCCTTCTCTTCAAAGCACCGCTACAATGTGCGCGTTGCCCTGAAACACAATGTTGAAGTAAGGCGCTGCGGCAGCGAGGCGGCGCAGGATTTTTACCGCATTATGGAGGAAACGGGCGAGCGCGACGGCTTTGCGATAAGATCGGCGGAGTATTTCGCAAAAATCGTTGACACATTCGGCGATAACTGCCGCCTGAATATGGCTTACTATGAAGGCGAACCGATTGCCGGCACACTCTGCGTTCACTGGGGCAACAAGGTCTGGTATTTCTACGGCGCGTCGCTCAACAGCCACCGCAATGTTATGCCAAACTACTTGCTTCAGTGGACGAACATCCGGTGGGCAATCTCACTGGGCTGCGACATTTACGATTTTCGCGGAGTTTCGGGAATTGTTGACGAGAACAACGGCCTTTACCGCTTCAAAAAAGGCTTTTCGGGCGATATGCTCGAATTTATGGGCGAGGCGGATTTAACCATAGACGCGAAAGCCAAAAAGGCGGTCGAGGCGGCACAGAAGCTCGCTAAAATTCTCAGAAGATAAGGAATAATTATGGAACTGAAAATAAAAAAAGTGAACGAAAACGCAATAATCCCCAAGAGAGCGACTCAGGGCAGCGCGGGTATGGACCTTTGCGCCTGCATTGACGCTCCGCTGACGCTTGCGGGCGGAGAAACCGCGGTTATCCCCACGGGTATTGCGATTTCGCTGCCGTCAAACGAAATGGGAGCCTTCGTTTTCGCGAGAAGCGGCCTTGCAATCAAACACGGCATAGGGCTTCTGAATTCCGTCGGCGTAATAGACAGCGATTACAGGGGAGAAATAAAAGTAGGCGTTATCAACCAGATAAACGAGTCCTACACAATAGAGCCGGGCGAAAGAATAGCGCAGCTTGTTGTTATGCCCGTCTGCCTGCTTGACCCGGTTGAGGTCTGTGACCTTGACAATACGGCGAGAGGCGAAGGCGGTTTCGGCTCAACGGGAACAAAATAAAACGGAGTTTTGAAATGAAAAAAAGAGTTTTAAGCGTTTTTCTGGCTTTCGCTCTGCTTTGCGGCGTTATGAGCGCCGCCGCTTGCGCGGTTGACACCCCCTATGGCAACAGCCTTTTCTACACACAGGGCGATTATGAGATTCATTACAGAATAATTGAACACAAAGGGGATTTCAAGGGCAGAATAATGATGCTGCACGGCTTTTTGTGCTCCACCTACGCCTGGCGCAATATGGCGGCGGGCCTTGCGGAAAAAGGCTATGACTGCGTGCTTGCCGACCTGCCGAACTTCGGTTACAGCACAAGAGAATATGAAGGGATAAATGTTATTGAGCGCGAAAAGTTGATAATCGGGCTTATGAAAAGCATTGACCCCGACGGCGAATGGATTTTGGCAGGCCATTCAATGGGCGGCGGAGTCGCGACGAATATAGCCGAAGAATTTCCCGTAAAAGCACTGCTTCTTTTCTGCCCCGCCCCGCAGAGCACCTGCCCCGAAGGGTTTGAAAGCATTGTCACAAGCAAGCCTATGCAGTGGATTATGAACGCGTTTTTCAGATTGGGAACAAAAATCACCCCGCTTGTGAGAATTGTTGTTTACGCCGCTACAAGAAACCTGAAATTTTCAATGGAATATGACACAAGCGGCGTTACAGCCCCGTTTCTTTATGACGGAATCGGTGCGGCAATGTGCAATATGCTTGTAAATGTGCGTGAAACCGACCTTGAAAACACAGGCAAAATTTTCTGCCCCGTTCTGCTCGTCAACGCTGACGGCGACATCATTATAAACGACGGTATGAGGCAGCAGTTTTATGACGCCTTCCCCGGCGCGCAAAAATATATTGTTGAGGGCGGCGGCCACCAGTGCATTGAAGACAGAGCAGACGAACTTGTGCCGCTGTGCGCGGATTTTATTGAAAGAGCGCAATAAGAGAAAGAAGGATCGCCCGAAGGCGGTCCTTTATAAATTCCGGATGCCGGATAAGTGGTCCGTTTGCGGTTTTATATGTAATTTTTCACACCGGGATGAATAAAATATGCGTATTTTTGCATAAAACGCCGAAATTAATGAATATTGAATGAATATATATTGACTTTTAGCAGGTAAGGTTGTATTATTATGCACAGTTTTTATATTATGGAGTGATATCACCTTGTCAAAAGTTTTTATAGACGGTTCGGCAGGCACTACGGGGCTGAGAATTGTTGAAAGGCTCTCGCGCCGCGGCGACATTGAACTCATAACTCTGCCCAAAGAGCAGCGAAAAGACCTGCAGGCGAGAAAACAGGCGCTCAACAACTGTGACGCCGCTTTTCTGTGCCTCCCCGACGCGGCGGCGGTTGAAGCCGTTTCGCTTGTTGAAAACCCCGATGTCAGGCTGCTCGACACCTCAACGGCGCACAGAACGGCTCCCGGCTGGGCATACGGTTTTCCCGAACTCGGCGGGGACTTCTTAAACAAAATACAAAACGGTAAAAGAATCGCCGTTCCCGGTTGCCACGCGAGCGGTTTTATAGCGCTTGTTCACCCTCTTGTCAGGGCGGGAATAATTCCGAAAAGCGCCCTGCTCACCTGCCATTCGGTAACCGGCTACAGCGGCGGCGGCAAAAAGATGATAGCGCAGTATGAAGATGAAAACAGAAATGCCGCTCTTTCATCGCCCCGTCAATACGGGCTTACACAGCAGCACAAGCATCTCAAAGAGATGGTTGCCGTCAGCGGCATTGAAAACGCTCCCGTTTTCTGCCCTATAGTCGCCGATTTTTACAGCGGAATGTGTGTGACGGTTCCCGTTTTCGCAAAGGATTTATGCGAAGGAAAAACTGTAAATGACATTAAAGCAACATACAAAACCGTATATAATGAAGGTATTGTAAAATACAAAGAGAACATCGGCGAGGACGGTTTCATCTGCTCGAACGCTCTGTCATTTAAAGACAATATGGAAATTTTCGTGCAGGGCAACGAAGAGAGGATTCTTCTTATTGCAAGATATGACAACCTCGGCAAAGGCGCTTCGGGCGCGGCGGTCGAGTGTCTGAATATTATTCTCGGCTGCGACCGTAAAACAGGGCTTGACCTTGAGTAACAACCCGAAAGGAATAAAAATATGAAACAGATTAAAGGCGGCATCTGCGCCGCAAAAGGATTTACGGCAAACGGTATTCACTGCGGAATAAGAAAGAACAAGGGCAAAAGGGATTTAGCCCTGATATTCAGCGAAAAACGCGCGGCAACAGCCTGCGTTTACACAAAAAATCTTGTCAAGGGCGCTCCCCTTGAGGTCACAAAGCAGAACATTTCGGACGGTTACGCCCAAGCGGTTATCTGCAACAGCGGCAACGCGAACACCTGCAACGCCAACGGCAGAGAGATAGCGCTTCAGATGTGCGAACTGTGTTCGAAAGAACTCGGGATAAGCGAAAAAGATGTTGTCGTGGCGTCAACGGGCGTTATCGGTCAGCCGCTTGACATAGCGCCCATAGCCTACGGTATGGACACGCTTGTGAACGGTCTGGGCAACCACGGCAGCGCCGCGGCTGAAGGCATTATGACCACCGACACGGTAGAAAAGCAGATTTCGTTCAGTTTTGACATAGACGGGGTTGAATGTAAAATCGGCGGCATTGCGAAGGGTTCGGGCATGATTCACCCGAATATGGCGACAATGCTTGTTTTTGTCACAACAGACTGCGCAATTTCACCCGATATGCTTCAGAAGGCGCTGAGCGCGGATGTTGAAACATCATTCAATATGGTAAGCGTTGACGGTGACACCTCCACAAACGATATGGTCTGCGTTATGGCAAACGGTATGGCGGGCAACGCGAAAATAACAGCACAGGGCGCGGCGTTTGACGCTTTCTGCGAGGCGCTGGGCGCGGTTACGGTTCACCTTTGCAGGCTGATAGCCGGCGACGGCGAGGGCGCTACAAAACTGCTCGAATGCAATGTGCGCGGCGCGAAGGATGACGAAACGGCGAAAACCGTCGCAAAATCAGTCATCTGCTCATCGCTCCTCAAAGCGGCAATGTTCGGTGCTGACGCAAACTGGGGCAGAGTGCTGTGCGCCATAGGTTACAGCGGAGCCGATGTTGATGTCGCGAAAATCGATGTTGAATTTGAATCGGCGGCAGGCGCAATAACAGTTTGCGTAAACGGAGCCGGCATTGATTTCAGCGAAGAAAAAGCGAAAGAAATTCTTGTTGAAAAAGAAATAAAAATAAACATAAATCTCAAATCGGGCGAAAGCAAAGCGACCGCCTGGGGCTGCGACCTGACTTACGACTATGTCAGAATAAACGGCGATTACAGAACATAAGGTTAAGGTATTAAAAAAAATGAAAGAAAAAATTCCGAACGAACTGCGGGCTGAAATTCTTGTTCACGCCCTGCCCTACATCAAAAGTTACTCAAACAAAACAGTTGTTATAAAATACGGCGGCAACGCCATGATTAACGACGAACTGCGCGACGCCGTTATGAGCGATGTTATTCTGCTCTCGCTTGTAGGTGTAAAAGCAGTTCTCGTTCACGGCGGCGGTCCCGAAATTACCGAACTGCTTAACAAAGTCGGCAAAAAGACGGAGTTTGTTGACGGTTTGCGCGTCACAGACGCCGAAACAGCCGAAATGGCGCAGATGGTGCTCGCTGGCAAAATCAACAAAAACCTCGTAAATCTCCTGCAGATAAAAGGCGGCAAAGCCATAGGCGTGTGCGGCCTTGACGGTCATCTGATTGAAGCTAAAAAACTCGACGAGCGGCTCGGCTTCGTAGGTGAAATCACAAACATCAACCCCGAAATCGTAGAGGGAATACTTGAGAACGGCTATATTCCCGTTATTTCAACCGTCGGCTGCGACAACGAAGGCAACGTTTATAATATCAACGCCGACACGGCTGCCGCGGGCATAGCGGGCGCTCTCGGAGCGGAATGTTTTATTTCACTCACGGATATAGCGGGCATTCTGCGCGACAAAAACGATGAAAGCACGCTTATAACCGAAATCTGCGTCAGCGACACGCCCCGCCTTATGGAAGAAGGCATAATAGCGGGCGGTATGATTCCCAAAGTTGAGTGCTGCACAGAGGCTATCCGCCGCGGCGTCAAAAAAGTGTTTATAATCGACGGCAGAATCCCGCACTCCATACTGATTGAAATGTTCACAAGCGCCGGCATAGGCACAATGTTCACGGGGGCTGTATGATGAATATAAAACAAACAGATAAAAAATACATCGCCGGCACATACGGGCGCTTTGACCTTGCTCTTGTAAAGGGCAAAGGCTCGCTCGTTTATGATGAAAACGGCAAAGAATATATTGACCTCGGCACGGGCATTGCCGTTAACATTTTCGGCGTGGGCGACGATGAGTGGAAAAAGGCGGTTGAAGCGCAGCTTGACGCCATACCGCACGCCTCGAATCTCTATTTTACTGAGCCCTGCGCGCGCCTTGCCGAAATGCTCTGCGAAAAAACGGGTATGTCGAAGGTCTTTTTCGGCAACTCCGGTGCGGAGGCAAACGAGTGCGCAATAAAAGCCGCCCGAAAATGGGGGCTTGTCAACAAGGGCGAGGGTTATTCAACAATAATCACGCTTAAAAACAGTTTTCACGGCAGAACGGTGACTACCCTTGCGGCAACGGGGCAGGACGGTTATCACACCGATTTCGGGCCCTTTACGGAAGGCTTTGTCTATGCCGACGCGCACGATGCCGCCGATGTTGAAAGGCTTGCGGATGAAAACAAATGCTGCGCCGTAATGATGGAGCCCGTTCAGGGTGAGGGCGGCGTTTACCCGCTTTCAAAGGAGTTTGTAAGCCTTGTTCTTGCAATCGCAAAAGAGAAAAACCTGCTTGTCATAACCGACGAGGTGCAGACAGGCAACGGAAGAACGGGCGAACTTTACGCGTATATGAACTACGGCTTCAGGCCCGACATTTTCACAACCGCTAAAGGTCTGGGCGGAGGGCTGCCGATAGGCGCCTGCGTTTTCGGCGAAAAAACGGCTGACATTCTCACGCCCGGCTCTCACGGCTCAACCTTCGGCGGAAATCCCGCCGCCTGCGCGGGAGCGTGCAGTATTTTAAGCAGAATCGACACTGCCCTTCTTGACGGAGTTAAGAAAAAATCAGAATATATCATATCTCAGCTTAAAAACGCGAAAGGCGTTGAAGATATAAGCGGTATGGGGCTTATGCTCGGCATAAAGCCCGTGCGCCCCAAAGCGGAAATAATCGAAGAGTGTATGCAAAACGGCGTTCTCGTGCTCGGAGCCAAAGAGAAAATCCGTCTTCTTCCCGCCCTGAATATTCCCGACGACCTGCTCGCCAAAGGCATTGAGGTTCTTAAAGAAGCGCTCGCGAAGTGCTGATGAAAGGAAAATAAAATGAAACTTTATATGAAGCAGAAAGTCTTTTCGTGGAAAGACAAATCCTCAATCAAAGACGAAAGCGGATTTGACAAATATTTTGTTGAGGGCGAAGTGTTCACACTCGGCAAAAAACTGCACATAAGCAACACTCAGGGCGAAGAACTCGCCTTTGTCCGCCAGAAAGTGCTCACTCTTCTGCCGAGATTTTTTGTTGAGATAAACGGCGAGGAAGTTGCCGAAATCGTAAAGAAAATCACTTTTCTCAAGCCGAAATATATTGTCAACGGCCCCGGCTGGGAAGTCAAAGGCGAATTTATGGCGCACGACTATGTTGTTGAAAAAGACGGCACACCCATTATAAGCATACACAAAAAGTGGATGACCTGGGGTGACACGTTCGAACTTGATATAGCAGACGGCATTGACGAGGTTTACGCTCTTGCCGTGGTTCTCGCAATAGACGCGGTTATGGACGCGCAGGCGGCAGCGTCAGCCTCCACAGGCAGCGGCAATTGAAAAACAAAAAAAAACAAAAAAAATAACCCGCAGATGTTATCTGCGGGTTTTCGTTTTTAAATCAGTCTGCTGTGTAGGGAAGCAGAGCAAGGTGACGAGCGCGCTTAATAGCTGTTGTGAGCTCTCTCTGATGAGCGGCGCAGGTGCCCGTTACACGGCGGGGAAGGATTTTAGCCCTTTCCGATGTGTATTTGCGGAGCTTGTCTATATCTTTATAATCGATAAATTCAACCTTGTCAACGCAGAATGAGCAAACCTTTTTGTGCCCTTTTCTCATGGGCTTTCTGTCTGCCTTATCGTATGCCATAACAGTTTTCTCCTTTCACAAAATGAAGCGGGGACGGTCAATCAGAAAGGAAGGTCGTCCTCCGTGGGAATTTCTTTGAAGTCGTCTGTGTTGCCCGTCGAATATGAGGGAGCGGGCTGAACAGCCGCCCTGACATTTTCTTCAACGGGGTTTGAGCCTTCGTTTCTTGAACCGCAGAAACTTACGCTGTCGGCAACAAGTTCAACCGCTTTGCGGCGGTTGCCGTTCTTGTCGTCATAACTTCTGGTCTGTATGTGACCCTGAACCGCTATCATTGAGCCTTTGCGGAAATATTTTGTAACAAATTCCGCGGTCTGACCCCATACAACGCAGTCAATCCAGTCTGTCTGACGCTCTTCACCCTGACGGACGTATGCGCGGTCAACAGCAACTGAAAAAGAAGTTACGCTTCTGCCTGTGCCTGTGGTTCTGAGTTCGGGATCTGCAGCCAGTCTGCCCATTATTACTGCACAGTTAAGCATTACATATCCCCCTTACTTTCTGATGTTGAGCGAACGCAGAACACCGTCTGTGATGTTCGCAACACGCTCAAGCTCAGCCGGAAAATCGGTCTCAGCCGTGTAGGTGTAGATTACATAGTAACCTTCAGCCTCGTAGTTGATGAGATAGGCAAGCTTGCGCTTTCCCCATTCATCAATACTTTCAAGTGTGGCTGCGTCCTCGATCATCTTCTGGAATTTCTCTTTGAGAGCGATAGCTGCTTCGTCACCGTTCTTAACAGAGAAAACCATTGTGGTCTCGTAGCTGTTTGCTGCCATTTAAAAGCACCTCCTTCTGGTCTTTTGGCCGCTCCGTGTGAAGCGGCAAGGATCTTTATTGATAAATTTAAAGATTCCTGCGAAATGCGCCGGAACTGTGCGGGGCGCACTTTCAGTAATTCCGCATTATAGCAGTGTTAACAAATATTGTCAAGTATTTTTATATATTTCTTATAAAAGATACTTTTAGTGTATTATTTTTTCTTCTTTGCGGGAGCCGCGGGTTTTTCCTCTTCAAGACCTATATCGGTAACAATATAGATTACGCTCCAGATAACCATACATATAAAGAGAATAAGCACGGCGTTTGAAAACGCGCCTATACGCAGCGTGTCAACGCTTATCAGGTCGCCGAGAAAGCCCGCTACAAAAGACTGTGAAAAAATCTTTACTATGTCAACTTCGCCCGCGGTAACGGTTCTGCAAACCTGCGCCGAAAAAACTTTGAAAAGAATTGAAGTTACCAAGCCCGCCGAACTCGCCGAAAGAAGAACTTTGCGGTTGCCCTTCACTATGCAGGCAACAATAACAAAAACAGTGAGCTCCAGGGTGATAACTCCGCTCGCAACCATAAGCACAAGGCTTGCGTGTGAGCCGGCGAACACGCTCCAGATGTTTGAGAGGCTTTCTTTTGAGAAGGCGCTGCGCAGAGAACTCGTTTTCCCGCCGCCGCCGAAAAGGTCGAAAATCTGGTAGAGGCTGAACTCAAGGCTCACGCCGTAGTCGATAAAATTAGGCGAAACCTCCATATAAAATAACTGAAGAAAGATTACCGCGGGAAATACCGCCGCCGCGAGCAGCGCGTGCACTATTCTGTAAACCAAATTCATAACTGTCTTCCTTTCTGTTATTTGCCCCAGGATGAATTGAGCGCAACCGTGCGGTTGAATATGGGTTTGCCGGGTGCAGAATCTTTGTCGGCGCAGAAGTAGCCCTGACGCATAAACTGGAATGTGTCGCCCGGCTTTGCGTTTGCGAGCCCGCCTTCCGCAAGGCAGCCTTCAATAACGGTGAGCGAGTCCGGGTTAATGTGGCTGAGATAAGCGTCGCCGCCGTTCTCAGACGGGTTTTCAACATTGAAAAGGCGGTCGTAAAGGCGGATTTCACAGTTGACGCTGTCTGCCGCGCTCACCCAGTGAAGGGTGCCCCTGACCTTTCTGCCGTCGGGCGAGTCGCCGCCCTTTGTGGCGGGGTCGTAGGTGCAGTGCAGGCAGGCAACTTCGCCGTTCTCATCCGTTTCATAACCCGTGCAGGTTATGTAATAAGCGCTTTTGAGCCTGACTTCGTTGCCGGGGTAAAGGCGAAAATACTTTTTGACCGGCTCCGCCATAAAGTCGTCGCGCTCAACATAAATCTCTTTTGAGAATTTAACCGTTCTTTTGCCGAGTTCGGGTCTGTCGGGGTGAATGTCAACTTCGATTTCCTCAACCTGCCCGTCGGGATAGTTGTCAATAATGACTTTGAGCGGGCGCAGAACAGCCATCGCCCTCGGCGCGGATTCATTGAGCGCGTCGCGGCAGCAGGCTTCAAGCAGGCCGAAATCAACAATGCTGTCTGCTTTGGCAACGCCCGCGCGCACAACAAAATCTTTCACGGCATTTGCGGGGTAACCCCTTCTTCGCAGTCCGCAAAGCGTAATCATACGCGGGTCGTCCCAGCCTGAAACAATGCCTTTTTCAACCAGTGTGAGCAGTTTACGTTTGCTTGTGACGCAGTAGTTTATGTTAAGGCGGGCAAACTCTATCTGACGGGGCGGCTCCTCAAAGCCGATGTTTTCAATAAACCAGTTGTAAAGCGGTCTGTGATTCTCAAATTCCAGCGAGCACAGCGAGTAAGTTACTCCCTCAGCCGCGTCTGAGAGCGGGTGCGCGAAGTCATACATCGGGTAAACGCACCATTTGTCGCCCAACTGATGATGTTCGGTGTGGCTTATTCTGTAAATAACCGGGTCGCGCATATTAATATTCGGCGACGCCATATCGATTTTGGCTCTCAGGGTCTTTTCGCCGTTTGCGAATTCGCCTTCGGTCATACGGCGGAAGAGGTCGAGATTCTCTTCAACGCTTCTGTCGCGGTAAGGGCTGTTTCTGCCGGGCTCGGTTAATGTGCCCCTGTATTCGCGTATTTCATCGGCGTTGAGGTCGCAGACATACGCTTTACCGTCTTTGATGAGTTTTATTGCGCACTCATATATAAAATCGAAATAACCCGAAGCGTAGAGGCATTTGTTCCATTTAAAGCCGAGCCATTCAATATCCTCTTTGATCGCATCGACATATTCGGTATCTTCTTTTGACGGGTTTGTGTCATCAAGGCGCAGGTTGCATATTCCGCCGTATTTTTCTGCGGTCATAAAGTCAATGCATATAGCCTTGGCGTGACCGATGTGCAGGTAGCCGTTGGGCTCGGGAGGGAATCTTGTCTGCACGCGGGAGTTCACTCCGTTTTCAAGGTCCTCGTCAATAAAATCCCATATAAAATTTTTACCGATAACCGGTGAACTCATCGCAATCATTCCTTTCCGTAAAACGCCGCGGCGCTCTCAAGTCTTGACCTGACTTTGTCCGTGCCGAGCACTTTCATAACAGACCATAGGTCGGGCGTCTGGCTGCGTGATGTGACGGCTATTCTTATTACCGTTGAAACATCGCCCACGTGGCCTTTGAACGCGTCGGGGTTTGCTTTGTATTCTTTGACATTCGGCGTGAAGCCGAGAGGTTCGCAAAGCCCTTTGATTTTTGAAAACCAGGTGTCTTTGTCATCATTGACATCAAATACCTTTATGTATTCGTCAAGCACCGCCTTCGCGTCGGCGGGGGCGATATTCTGCGGAAGCGTAAAGCAGGGCGTGTAGATTTCATCATAAAAATATTCAAGATACGCCGGCACTTCGCTCCATTTTGAAATGTCTTTTCTCGGTTTCGGGTTTTCACGGTCAATGTTGAGCGCGTCCCTGAGATAACCGGGGTTTTTCTCAATAAGATTATAAAAATCAGGCGAGTATTCTTTTGCCCATTGCGTTACCCTTCCCGCGACATCGTCCGCTTTCATTGCCGAAATCACATTTTTGCTCACATCGGTAAGTTTAACAAGGTCAAACAGGCAGCCGCTCGAACTCATCTTTTTGAGGTTGAACGGGTAATCCGTCGCCGGCACGCCGGGGTTTGCCCTGCGCCAGTCCTCAAAGCCGGAACTTATGAGCGTGAGCAGATACTCAATAAGGCTCTCCTTCGGGAAGCCCTCAACAACAAAGTAGCTGACCGCGGCCTCGGGGTCCTTACGCTTTGAAAGTTTGCGCTTGTCGCTCGTTTCGTCGTCAAATTTCATAACCTGCGGCGTATGCGCATATTTGGGCACTCTGAAACCGCACGCCTTAAAAAGCGCTATGTGTTTGGGAACGGATGAAATCCATTCCTCACCCCTGATGACATGGGTTGTGCGCATAAAATGGTCGTCGCACACGTGAGCAAAATGGTAGGTGGGCACGCCGTCGGATTTGAGAAGCACCTCGTCAATGATGTTTTCGGGCATTTCGATTCTGCCCCTTATCATATCTTCAAAGGTGATTCGTTTTTCTTCGCTGCCGTCGGAACGGAAGCGAAGCACCCAGCTTTTGCCCGATTCTATATTCGCTTTTATTTCATTGAATGATAAATCTCTGCATTTCGCGTATTTTCCGAAATAGCCTGTTATTGCCGCGCCGTCCGCCTCCTGCTTTTCGCGCAGAGCCGAAAGTTCATCCGCCGTGCAGAAGCACGGATAGGCAAGGCCTCGCTCCACAAGCGATTTCGCGACTGTCTGATAAATCTCAACGCGGCTGCTTTGCGTGTATGGGCCGTACGCGCCCTTTTCGGTGCCGAAACCGGTTACGCCTTCGTCAAATTCCACACCGAAAGCACGCATTCCGTTTGTTATGGCGGAAACACCGTCTTCTATCTCACGCTTTTTGTCGGTGTCTTCTATTCTTAAATATGATACGCCGCCCGAAACCTTCGCGGTCAGCACATCCACAAGCGCGCCGAAAAGACCGCCTATGTGAAGGTAGCCGGTGGGTGAAGGCGCAAAACGGGTAACCCGAGCCCCTTCTTTTAACCCGCGCTCGGGGTACAGTTCTTCATAGTATTGAGGTGTTTTGTCAACAGACGGGAACAGAAGTTCCGCAAGCGCCTGATAATCCTGTTGTGTCAAGCCGTTATCCTCCCGTTATAAAACAGCATTATTTTTTATTATTGCAGAAAACCGCGCATTTATCAAGTTTTATTTTATATTTATTTAAAAATTGTATTTTTTGTTCTTGTATGGTAATATAGATATGATAATTTCCGAAAGGCGGCTGAAATTATGAAAAAGATTCTCTGCGTTCTGTTCTGCCTCACGCCGGTTTTCTGCGTCTGCTGCCCCGCGGCGGCTCAGAGCGCACAAGGCACGGCTTATTATATCGACTCTCTCGAAGGCAGCGACACGGGCGACGGGCTTTCGCCCGAAACGGCGTGGAAAACAGTTCCCGTAACGCAATGCGCCCTGAACGCCGGCGATTCCGTTCTTTTCAGAAGGGGAGGCGTCTATGAATGCGCGCTGACTGTAAACAACACGCGCGGCACAAAGAAATCCCCCGTAACAATCACAGCCTACGGCGAAGGGGATGCTCCCGTTCTCACAGCCCCCGTCGGCACCGAGGTTTTTCGCCTGTTTGACTGCTCTTATGTAACTGTCAGCAACCTTGAAATAACAGCCCCCGAAGGCGGCGGAATCTGGATTGACGCCCTTAACGCGCCGAGCGAGGGCATAACTCTCGAAAACCTTTATTTTCATAATATTCAGAATTACAAAGTCAACTGCCGCGACAACCTTTCGGCGGGAGCAGCCGCCGCGCGCGCATGCGTTATGGTCAAAGGTCTGCCCGCCCGCTCGCTTTACCCCGTCAATAACCTGACGGTCAGCGGCTGCGAAATGGCGGACTGCGGTAACGGCATAAGCCTGTGGGGCGCTTTTGACGGCAGCAAAGGCAGCCCGTGGGAAGACGATGAACTCAGCGACCTCTCGCCCGTATATAACGAAGGGGCGCTAATTGAAAACACCTATTTTCACGATATGGACGCCGAAGCGGTCATAATCGGAATCTGCGACGGCGCGCTGATGACTCACTGCCGCGTAATTGACTGCTGTCAGGGCGAGGGTGTTGACGAAAACGGTGAAATTCTTTATTTCACGGCTGCCGCATGGTTCTGGGGCAGCGAAAACAGCACCATAGAATACTGCGAAATAGCGGGTCAGAAAAATGTCGGCGACGGAATGACGGTTGATTTCGACTCCCAGTCGAACCACTGCACTTATCAGTATATTTACTCCCACGACAATGTCCGTTTTGTTGTCAACAACGCCAAAACGAGCCCGCAGGTCGGCAACACCGTGCGCTACTGCCTCTCCGTAAACGACAACGGCGGCAGAAACACCCTGACGCAGGGCCCCGGCGAAAAAGACTTTCGCTTTTATAACAACACCATTATCAATTCACAGCGTTTCGATATGGATGAATTATTTGACTCTTATGTTGTGAACAATATTATTGTTCTTGAAGACGGATACCGCCTCAATCCGAACCTTGACCCGTCATCATACAAAGGCAGTGTAATTGCGAACAACTGCTATTATAACTGCATTTCGGGGCTGATAACGGGAACAAAGTTCAACACCGTTCCCGGCTTTTCAGGCGATGATTACGCCCTGACTGAATCCTTTGCCCTTTCAAAGGATTCCCCTCTTGTCGGCACAGGTTATGAAATCCCCGGCGACGACTGCGAAACGGACTTTTTCGGCAACATAATCACAAGCCGCAACATCGGCTGTTACGGCGGCGCGGGCACCGACTCGCCATACAGAAGAGAAACCCTTTTTGAAAAAGCCCTCCGCTTCATAAAATGCCTTTTCAATATGCTGCGCAACAGCATTGAAGGCAAAAATTAGATTTCGGAGGCCGGATTTTTGATGTTAGATATCATAGCTCTGTCCGGCATCCCCCTGCGGTGCGGGCTTGAGATAACTGTGCGAAAAATGCGGTTGGGCGTTTGCCGATTCTTTTTCTCGAAGTTATTTCCCTGTTATGTGAAATGTTATCACCGGCGCCAAAAGCCTTCCCCTTGAGAGGAAACTGTCACGGCATACAGACAAAAAGCCGTGACTGATGAGGTTTTACATCCAAAATCCACCATCCACCATCTGAAATCCGGAATCCAAAAAACGAGGTGTTTTTATGCAAAGAATAACCAGCTTCAACATTGACCACGACAAACTTGAACCGGGCATTTATGTTTCGCGCGTTGACGGCGACATCACAACTTACGACCTGCGCACGCGCAAGCCGAACAACGGCGAATATATGGACACAACCACGGCGCACACGGTTGAGCATATGTTCGCGACCTTCGCCCGCAATTCCGAAATGAAAGACGATGTGATTTATTTCGGTCCCATGGGCTGCCGCACGGGTCTTTATCTGCTCATAAGAAACGCGGATAACGAAAAAGTCCTTGCGCTCACCAAAAAAATACTTGCCGATATTATTTCCTATGAAGGCCCCGTCTTCGGCGCCTCACAGAAGGAGTGCGGCAATTTCAGAGACCTCGACCTCGCAAAATGCAAAGCGGAGTGTGAAATGTATCTTCAGACCCTTCAATCCCCCCAAAGCTTCACCTATCCCGAATAAACTCATAACAGGTCATAGAACGGATACTCAACCGCCATAAGTCCCATTGCCATCAGGAACATAGGCGCCCCTTATAGGGGAGCTGTCGCATTTATGCGACTGAGGGGTTCATATCCAATATCCAACATCCAAAGTCCACCATCCGGAACCCGAAACGCCCTGCGGCATACATCTGCCGCAGGGCGTTTTTCATTCCTTTTTCATCGCTTTTTCTTCAATTTTACAATACGCCTTTGAGAGCAGCGGCGTTACTTTGTCCGCCGCCTTTATAACAAGCCTTTCGAGCGTCAGCCTGTAAACCGCCGCAGCGGCAAGCGACGCCGCGAACAGCGCTGCCGTGTAGATAAAAATGATTAAAAACAGGTGGTCAAACCCGAATCGGTTATAAACACAGTGCCAGATATACGCGCGAAGGCAGGTGCGCACAATCACATTTTCGTGAATAATGTAAATCAGCAGCGAAAGGCCCGAAACATAGTTTATCACCCTGCTTGAAAAGTGAACATTTCTCATAAGGTTAAACAGCGCCGCGCCCATGGCAATAAGAAACGGGCTTGAGATGTTTATCCAGTGGTTCATATCCACCTTGAAAGCGCTCAGGCGCAGGCCGACAAAATTCGTAATGAGAATAAGGGTGATGTTGCAGGCGAAAGCGGTTAAAAACAACTTTATGTTCGCTTTTCTGCTGTTCGCGAAAACCGGCAGATATTTTTTCATATACGCAACGGCAAAATAAACCGCAATCCAGACAACAAGCCTGCTTGAGAAAAATGTCTCCTTGATGAAATTTATTCCGGTGTAAAGAACCATAAGCGTTGTGCTCAGCGCGAAAAGCCTGTTCTGCGGCAGTTTTTCAATAATCATATTGAGAAACGGGTGCGCGGCATACAGCAGTATATAGGCGGTCATATACCAGTTGTTCAGCGAAATTGTCGGGAAAAGGCTCTGCGCAATCGCCTTGTTTGAGACAAGGTCGCGGTTTACAATGAGCGAAACGGCAAGAATAATCACCGAAACAACCCATATATCCATAACCATAAATGTTATTTTGTTCTTTTTGCTCTGATGACTGTCAACCAGAAACCAGGCGGAGCAGAAGAAAAACATCCAGTTGCCGAACTGCCCCGAATATGACATTATGTGCAGCAGAAGAATCCGCGCGCTCTGTGTCGCCGCGGCTGTGTCAATAACATAATCGGAGTATGGCACCGCGGCGCTTTTAAGGCGCAGCGTGCGTATGATATGGCCGAAGATTATAAGCAGCATGCCGATTATTTTCAGCAGTTCCATACCCGAATCGCGTTTTGACCTCTGAAGGGTCGAGCCGCCTTGCATATTAACCATAACCGACCTCATATTTTGTGGTATAAAAGTAAAAAGACCTGCAAAGTGCAAGTCTTTTTCTGGAGCGGATGACGAGGCTCGAACTCGCTACCTCCACCTTGGCAAGGTGGCGCTCTACCAGATGAGCTACATCCGCATTTCATTTGCGAAAAGGATTATATCAAAACATCCCCCGCTTGTCAACCCGAAATTTCAAAAATTTAATTGTTTAATCAATTGTTTTATATGTCTTTCTGTGTTATAATAAAGTGATTATCGGTTATTACCGGCTTTTTAATTAAACCAAAGGCGGTGTGCTTATGGATAAAAATTTATGCGCGCTTACCCCTCCCATGGGGTGGAACAGCTGGGACTGCTACGGCGCCTCGGTAAACGAGCAGCAGCTTCTCTCGAACGCTCATTATATGGCTGAACACCTTAAAGAATACGGCTGGCAATACATTGTGTGCGACATTCAGTGGAGCGAGCCGGAAGCGGATTCTCAGGCTTATCACCCGTTCACCGAACTGTGTATGGATGAATATTCGCGCCTTGTTCCCGCCCCCAACCGTTTTCCGTCATCCGCGGGCGGAAAAGGCTTCAGACCCATAGCCGATGAAATTCACGCCCTCGGGCTTAAATTCGGCATTCACATTATGAGGGGAATACCCCGACAGGCGGTTCACCGCAACACCGCCGTCAAAGGCACGGCCCTTACCGCAAGGCAAATTGCCAAAACATTTTCAATCTGCCCGTGGAACTCCGATATGTATGGCGTTGACTGCCGCAAAGAGGGCGGTCAGGCTTATTACGACTCGCTTTTTGAACTTTACGCCTCGTGGGGCGTTGACTATGTCAAGGTTGACGACATCTGCGCTTCAAACTTCATCAAAGGCGAGCCCTACCACGCCCCCGATGAGGTTGAGGCAATCCGCAAAGCCATTGACAAATGCGGCAGGCAGATGGTTCTGAGCCTTTCGCCCGGTCCCGCCGTTGTCGAAGAGTCGTTTCACCTCTCGCAAAACGCCAATATGTGGCGCATAACCGACGATTTCTGGGACAGATGGGATTTGCTCCTCGATATGTTCACCCGCTGCAAAAAATGGTATAAACACGTTTCGCCCGGCTGCTGGCCCGACTGCGATATGCTCCCGCTCGGTCACCTCTGCCTGTTTGATAAAAACGCCGACGGCACAAGGGGCAGGCTCACCCGCTTCACAAAGGCGGAACAGATAACAATGATGACCCTGTGGGCGGTTTTCCGCTCTCCGCTTATGATAGGCTGCGAACTTACCGATATGGATGAGTTCACGCTCTCTCTTCTTACCAACCGCGAAATGCTCGACATCAATCAGTTTTCGTCGGGCGCGCGCCCCTTGATTGACACAGACGGCTTTAAACTCTGGACCTGCTCCCGCAAAAACGGCGGGGCTGTTCTCGCCGCGTTCAACACGGGTGATGAAAAGGCGGAGTTCCCTGTTGACCTTGCCGCCGCGGGGCTTGAAAGCGAAAAATTCCGCGAGGTGTGGACCGGGAAGGAATACGCGGCTCATAACGGCGTAATCACTCTTGAACTTGACTCGCACGGCGCGGCTTTGATTATATGCGGAGACTGAAATGAACGACGAAAACATTTTTGAAATCGAGTTTGAAAATGCGAATACATCCCCTCAAAAACCCGTCAGTAACAAAAAGCGCGGCGGAAACTCCGCCTTTTTCGGCGCTCTTATTGTCGTTCTTCTGCTCGGGCTTATCTCCTTTTTCGTTGTGCGCCAGTCGCGCCTTAACTACGCGAAATCGCTTTTTGCCCGTTCGCAGTATTACTCAAAATACACCTTCACCGAACTTGAAGATATCTCAAATATCAAGTTTTACGAAGGCAACCTCGCTGTTTATTATTCCGCAAAAGACGATCTCAAAGGGCTTATCCGCCTTGACGGCAAAAAACTCACCGAACCCGCCTATACCGATTTCAACTACATAAACAACGGCTGGCACAACACAATTCACATAGCATATCCCGCGGGCGAGGCATATCCGAAATATGTCAAGGTCTCCGACGGCACCGTCGATGTCAAACAGTATCAGGGCGGCGCCGGCTCTCACGATTCCGTAATGTGGAGCGCCGGCGCGGGCACCCTCTCACTGCATAATGACAGCGGCTATGTCGGCGATATATCTCCCGAAGAGGCAAAACTCGCCGACGGCCTTTACGCCGTAACCGACGGCAGTCTCTGGGGCTTTGTTGACGAGTGGCTCGACCTTAAAATACCCCTTGAATATGAAGACGCCGCCGATTTCAGCAACGGTATGGGCGCCGTCTGCGTTGATGAAAAATGGGGCTATATTGATGAAAACGGCAAATACGCCGTTGATACAAAATACTACACCGTCGCCGATTTCACCGTCGCGGGCGCCGACACGGCGTTTGATTTCCGTCAGGGCACGGCTCCCGTGCGCTCGCAGAATTTTATGGGTGTAATTGACAAAAAAGGCAAAACGGTTGTTGATTTTGAGTTTGATGTTATTCTGCCCGGGCTCAACGGCAAATATATCGCGAAAAAAGACGGCGTCTGGGGAGTTATAGACACAGGCGCAGTCGTTGAGCGGGAAAGCGTAACTTACGCCGACTCCGACAACAGAACAAAGCTGAAACCCGGCTGGTATAAAATCACCACACAGGGCAGTTCGCTCAATATGAGATCCGAGGCGTCGCAGACTTCTCAGATAGTCGCTAAAATTCCCAACGGCACAAGGGTCGAGGTCTCAAAAGCAACAAACGACTGGGCATTCATCACCTATTACAATGCTGAAGGCTGGGTGAGCGTCGATTTTCTCACCGAAACAGATGCTCCCGACGAAACAACCCCGGCGGAAACAGAGGCGCAAAATGAGAATAACCCGTGATGTCGCCCTTATTGAATATTCGGCGAAAACCGATTTTCTCAATCACATAACCCACGCGGCGGCGGATATTCTCGCGTTATTCGGCGCCGCGGCTTTGATTAAAAAAGCCGCTCCGCTCGGTATGAAGGCGCTTATATCCTGCGTTGTTTACTCAATAACGCTTTTGTGCGTTTACAGTTTTTCGGCTGTTTATCACGCCCTGCCTCAGGGTGAAAAAAGAAGAAAAGCCCGCCTGCTCGACCACCTCGCGATTCCCCTTCTGCTTGCGGGCACAACAACACCCTGCGCACTTGTCACGCTTTACCGAATCAGCCGTTTTCACGCCTTTGCCGTGTTCGGCGTCGCCTGGTTCTGCGCGGTTTTCGGAATAGTTGCGAAACTCTTCTTTTTTGAAAAACTCAAGGCGCTCGTAATGGCGGTTTATTTCATCGGCGGCGCGGGTATGCTCGCGAGTGCCTTCCCCGCGGCCGGCAGGCTCAATCACACGGGGCTCGTCCTGCTTGTCGCAGGCAGCGTGTTTTATATTATCGGCGCCCTGTTCTGCAAGGCGGGCATAAAAAAGCCGCCGCTCCATGTGGTTTTTCACATCTTCACGGTTCTCGGCAGTCTTTTTCATTACCTCGCGATTTATTTATATGTTATATAGAAAGGCGGTATTTTTATGAAAGCAATTTACGCCGGCAGTTTCGATATGTTTACAAACGGGCACATGAGCGTTCTCGACCAGGCGGTTGACCTTTTTGACAAGGTCTATGTAGTCATAGCCGTCAACAGCGCAAAAAAGAGGCGCTATGATGTTGACTTTATGAAAACAAAAATCACCCAGGCGGTTGCAAAAAGGGGCTATGAAGGCAAAGTTGAGGTGCTCTCAAGCGACAAAATCGTTGTGCGCGTGGCTCAGCAGCTCGGCTGCCGCTATCTGATAAGAGGTCTGCGCAACTCTACAGACTACGCTTACGAAGAGAATATGGCGCTCATCAACACCGCCCTTGACGCGGGCATCCGCACAATCTATCTGCGCTCAATGGATCCCGCCATCTCCTCCTCAATGGTCTGTGAGCTTCTCGCTCACGGCGAGGATATTTCGGCTTATCTCCCCTATACGCTCTGATTTATCGCGAATTGTTTAAGAAATGTTAATTATTAAACAGTTAACAAAAATTTAACAACATATTTTTTAAAAGTCGTATTATTATCATATTAAAAATCATTAATCAAACTGTGTGGAATAAAGGAGTAATTCTGTGCTTAAACTGACAGACATCAAAAAGACTTATGTCACGGGCGACACCAAAGTCGAAGCGCTCAAAGGCGTGAGCATTGAGTTCCGCAACAGCGAGTTTGTCTCAATACTCGGCCATTCGGGCTGCGGCAAAACCACCCTTCTCAATGTCATCGGCGGCCTTGACCGTTATGATGACGGCGACCTTGAAATCAAGGGCGTCTCAACAAAAAAATACAAAGACAGCGACTGGGACACCTACCGTAACCACAGCATCGGTTTCGTGTTCCAGAGCTACAACCTCATACCCCATCAGACCGTTCTCTCCAACGTTGAACTCGCGCTCACCCTCTCCGGCGTTTCAAAAGCGGAGAGACGCAGGCGCGCCAAAGAGGTGCTTGAAAAAGTCGGTCTCGGCGACCAGCTCGGCAAAAAACCCAACCAGATGTCCGGCGGTCAGATGCAGCGCGTGGCTATAGCGAGGGCGCTTGTAAATGACCCTGAAATTCTTCTCGCCGACGAGCCCACGGGCGCGCTCGACTCCGAAACAAGCGTCCAGATTATGGACCTTCTCAAAGAGATAGCCTCCGACCGTCTTGTTATTATGGTAACGCACAACCCCGAAATTGCGCAGCAGTATTCCACAAGAATAGTCCGCCTTGTTGACGGCTCAATAGTCAGCGATTCCGACCCCTACGACTCTTCGGCACAAGTCAGGGCGGAGCCTGAAGAAGCCGCAAGCAAAAAGGCAAAAACCAAAAAGGGCGAAAAAACCAGTATGTCGTTCTTTACGGCTCTTTCGCTCTCACTCAACAACCTTTTCACCAAAAAGATGCGCACCGCCTTAACCTCGTTCGCGGGCAGCATCGGCATTATCGGCATAGCGCTTATTTTAGCCCTTTCAAACGGCGTTGAAATATATATTCAGTCAATCCAGCGCGAGGCGCTGTCAAGCTACCCTATGACAATAGAGTCAACCGGTATGGATATGAACAACGCCCTGTCGTCATTTACGGGCGGCAAAAACAAAAACGGCGAAAGCATTATTCAGCATGATCTTGACAAAGTCTATTCCAACACCGCCATGGCGGAAATGACCAAAATTTTCACCGCCGGCTTAAAAGAGAACAACCTCACCGCCCTCAAAAAATTCCTTGAAAGCGAGTCAAGCGGCATATCGCAGTATGTAAGCGACATTCAATATATATACTCCTCGCCGATGAATATTTATTCCGCCGACACAGAGAACGGCCCCAACATAGTCAACCCCAGCCCGATGATTTCAATGATGCAGAGTATGTTCGGCATTACCGGCAACGAATCGCCCATACTCTCCAGCATAACCTCGAGCGCCTCATACGAGTCAATGCTCTCCTACTATGATATGTGGAAAGAGATGATTGACAACGACGAACTTCTGCATTCGCAGTATGACCTTATAGCGGGCAAGTGGCCGCAGAATTACGACGAGGTTGTGCTTGTGGTTGACCCTAACAACGAGGTTACCGAACTTACCCTTCAGGCTCTCGGCGTTTCAGACCCGTCCGCTATGATTGATATGTATATGGCAATGCAGAACGGCGAAGAGTTTGTTCCCGAAAGCGTCGCTCTTGAATATGACGAGGTTCTCAACCTTAAATTCAAAATCGTTCTCGCTCCCGACTATTACGGCTGGGATGAAGAAACACAGTCATATATCGACAAAAGCGAAGATTCCGAATTTGTCACAAACCTCATAAACAACGGCACCGAAATCAGAATAGTCGGCATTCTGCGCCCCGCCGAAGGCTCCGTTTCCACAATGGTAGGCGGCTCCATAGGCTACCTCTCAACCCTGCCCGAATATGTAATTGAGCAAACAAGAAAATGCGAGCTTGTCAAAAAGCAGATGGCAGAACCCGAAACGGATGTTTTCACGGGTCTTCCCTTCCCGGCGGAAGAAGAGCCGACGGAAAACGCGAAAGCCGCGGATAAAAAAGCCGCGGATAAAAAAGAAGACGAAACAGCGGCAAAAGAAACCTCAACCGCAAAAACCAAAACAACATCGGCTGATGTTTTTGAAACACCCAAAGTCGCTCCTCTTGATGAAGTCGGCGACCTCCTCCCGTTCTCAAAGCCTACGGCTATGAGCGAAAGCGAAATTTACGCCTATATTGACGCGAACTTTACGGGCGAAGAGCGCGACCTTATGTATGAGATTGTCGGTCTTATGTTGAAAAACACCCTCTCATCGTCCGAGAGAAAAACTCTCATTGCCGACCTTGACAAACTCCTCGCCGGTCAGCAGATTCCCGGTTACGGCACAATATCGGGCGAACAGGCATACGGTTACCTGCGTATGATGACAAAACAGCAAAAACTTTCAATGCTTGAGCAGATTATCAAATCGGGCTATGTTCCCACCGGCGGCGAAGAACCCGCAGAAGATGAACCGGATGATGTTCCCGAAGAGGCTGAACCGGAACCCGAACCGGAACCCGAGCCCGAACCCGAGCCGCTCGCCAAAAGTTACAAAGAGGCTCTCTCAATGCTCGGCGTTGCCGACATCGAAACACCACTCTCAATCAACATTTACCCCACCGACTTTGAGGCAAAAGACGAAATCACAAAAATAATCGACAATTACAACAAAAAAGCACAGGATGAAGGCAGAGAAAATGATGTCATAGTCTATACCGACTACATCGGTCTGATTCTTTCATCCGTCACCAAAATTGTCAAAATCGTCTCTTATGTTCTTATCTGCTTCGTGGCGATTTCTCTCTTCGTTTCATCCATAATGATAGGCATCATCACCTATATTTCCGTTCTTGAAAGAACAAAAGAAATCGGTATTCTCCGCTCAATCGGCGCTTCCAAGCATGACATTTCAATGGTATTCAACGCGGAGTCCGTCACCATAGGCTTTGTTTCGGGTGTGTTCGGCATCGGCATAACCCTGCTGTGCATAATCCCGATAAACCTTCTGCTGAAATATCTCACCACACTCGGCGCGGCGGCAAACCTTCCCGTTGCGGGCGCTGTCATACTGATTATCATCAGCGTTTTCCTCAGTTTCATAGCCGGTCTCATACCCTCCAAAATGGCGGCGAGAAAAGACCCTGTCGAAGCCCTCAGAACCGAGTAATATGGCGAAGAAAAGCGTGAACGGCCGCTGCGAGGAATGTATGAACTTCGAGTATGACGACGAGTATGAGTGCTACACCTGCGTGTGCGACCTCGACAGCGATGAGATGGAAAACTTCATCCGCGGCAGCATGGGCTCCTGCCCCTACTACCGCCCCGGCGATGAATATACAATAGTCCGTAAACAGAATTGATTTACAGGCGGGATGAAATCATCCCGCCTGTTTTGTTTTCAGAACAGGCAATTAACAGTCGGCTGGCTGCATCGGGAGCGCTTTCCCAAAACCTTACGTGCTCCGCGCCGTCTGTAATAATTTTACAAATAAAAGTCCTTCGCTTTGTGGAAATGCACAATATTACAAAATCATATTTGGAGTTTTTATTGCTTGCAAAATTTTAAGCAGTAATATATAATAACTAACATCATGATTATTATGGGGGATTATGATATGCCACTCATTCCGCTCAACTGTCCTATCTGCGGCGCTTCACTCAGTATAGATTCCGCAAAAGACGCGACCATTTGCGAGTCCTGCGGTAAACCCTTCATTGTCAAAGACGCCATAATCAACAGTTATGTCGGCGGCGCTCCCGCTCCGGCGGCTGAAAAGCCTCCCAAGGCAGGCAAAGACGATGAAGCGCCTTCTATTAAAACAAACATCGATGTTGAAGAAAAGAGCCGCTGGGAGCAGACCGGCTCCTATGAGCCCAACACACGCAACAGAGTAATTTACCACAAGCACACCGACTTTGTTGTTGATGAAGACACTCTTGAAAAATACGCGGGCGACGAGCTCATTGTTGAAATACCCGACAATGTCAAAAGCATCGGTTACTGCGCATTCTCCGGCAACGACAATGTCACCGAAATAATCGTTCCCGAATCAGTCACCAAAATCGGCTACTGCGCGTTCTCAAGCTGCACAAATTTAAAGAAGGTCACCATTAAAGGCAGGGTTACATCCATCGCCGAAAGAGCCTTCCTTAACTGCACCGCGCTCACCGAAATAAACATTCCCGACAGCGTTAACCGTATGGGCGAATACATCTTTGAGAACTGTAAAAGTCTTGAAGATATCAGACTTCCCGCCAACCTCATTTCAATCGGCGACTGCGCTTTCAAAGACTGCAAATCGATTAAGGAAATCGTTTTCCCCGCCGGCGTAAAACAGCTCGGTCAGAGGCTTTTCGAAAACTGCAAATCCTTAACCTCTCTCGAACTGCCTTCAAGCCTTACCGAAATTTCGGAACTCGCGTTCAAAGATTTCGTATCGCTTTCAAATGTTACCATTCCGAACAGCGTTGAAGTCATCGGCGAGAGCGCGTTTGAAGGTTGCGTATGCCTTGAAAAAATCGAAATACCCGACAGTGTCAAAACAATCGGCAGCAGAGCGTTCTGCAACTGCTCGGGCCTTACGGGCATCACCGTTCCCGACAGTGTTGAAACCATCGGCGCGCGCGCTTTCCTCGGCTGCACGCATCTTAAATACGCCGATGTTCCCGACACGGTTCAAAATATGGGTATCCGCGTGTTTGACGGCTGCACGGCGCTCAAAAGGGTCAGCATTCCTCCCTGCTCCGTGCGTATTTCCGACGGTGCGTTCAAAGGCTTCACAAAGCTCAAAAACATCGAGATTCCCGAGGGCATTGCCCGTATCGGCGACAATGCGTTTGAGGACTGTATAAGACTTGTTGAAGTTAAAATCCCCAAGAGCGTCAAAATCATCGGCACCGACGCCTTCAAGGGCTGCCAGAAACTCAGAAGCGTCGAAGGCGTTGAAAATATGAACATTATCAAAATGATGGATATTTTCGCAGGCACACCGTTCCTCGATATCAACCTTCAGCAAAAGGGTCTGTGCCGTCACTGCGGCGGCGAGTTCACAGGCTTCCTCACCCGCAAATGCAACGACTGCGGAAGACCTAAAGATTATTAATAAACATAAAAAAACGGGCGGGATGACCAAGGTCATCCCGCCGCTTTTGTTATTTTGATGATAAAACCCGAAACAACACAACACCGCAGGGCGGAATCAACCGCCCGCTTTAATATTTATGAGTCAGAAGGCAGGAGTCAGGAAGCAGGCGTCAGGAATTAAATGAATTATAAATTAAAAACGTAGGGCACGCATATATGCGTGCCGTCATCCAACTTCCAAAACATCCCGCCGTTTTATTCACTGAATATTATCATTCCCGTCCTTCTTCAGGCACAGCGAGCCCACCAGAATAATCAGCGGAAAAACAACGGCGGCAAGCAGCCCCGTTTTAAGATTATCTCCCGCCGCTCCCGAAACAAGGCCTACAAGCGCGGGTCCCGCCGAGCAGCCCGCGTCGCCCGCGAGCGCCATAAAGGCAAACATCGCCGTTCCCGCTCCCTTTATTTCGGATGCGGCAAGGCTGAATGTGCCGGGCCAGAAAATTCCCACCGAAAAACCGCATATACCGCAGCCGACAAACCCCGCGGCAGGGCTCTTTGTGAGTGTCGCCGTAAGGTATGCTCCCACACACAGCACGGCGCACAGCGTCATTGCTTTTTTTAACGCGAGTTTTTCGCCGAACTTTCCGTAAAGCAGTCTCGCCGTTCCCATAAGCGCGGCGAATGTGCATGGTCCCGCAAGGTCGCCGGCCGTTTTCGGCACACCGAGCGCCGCCTCCGCAAAGGCGGAAGCCCATTGGCTCATCGCCTGCTCCGACGCCCCCGCGCATACCATAAGCACCATAAACAGGCGGAACATCCTGTTGCCGAACAGTTTTCCTAAGGATATCGGCTCCCTGTCCTGCGTAATTGAGTAAAGCGGAACCTGCGAAAAATAAAACACATTAACCAGCGGAATAACCGCCCACAGCGCCGCGAGTATGCGCCAGTGTTCAATGCCGCACACCCTGAAAAACAGCGCCGAAACAAGAACCACGCCGACATGCCCCCAGCAGTAGAACGAGTGAAGCAGGCTCATTGCCGCCTCTTTTTTCTGCGTCGGGCACGCCTCCACAATGGGGCTTATCATAACCTCAAGCAGTCCTCCGCCCACGGCGTAAAGCACAACGCTCGCGAGTATTCCCGCATAACTGTTTTTCATCATACCGGGCAGAACCGCAAGCCCCGCAAGGCCGAGCGACGAAAGAATGTGCGCGAGAACAACAGACACCCTGTAACCGATTTTGTCAATAAACTTCGCCGATATCAGGTCAACAGCCAGCTGAACGGCAAAATTTATTGATGTTATCAGCGTGATTTTGTCAAGCGACAGCCCGAACTGCCGTGAGAAGGTCAGAAAAAGCAAAGGCGCAAAGTTGTTCACAACCGCCTGTGTTATATATCCTATGTAACTTGCGTAAACAGTGTGATTATAGTCTGTCTTTATGTTCATTACTTTATGTCAGGGCGTAATTCCCCGCAAAATCACGCTCCCATGTTTCCTCTATTTTTTTGCGCCACTTTGTCGCGGCGTCCTTGAGTTCTTCGCAAACGCCGGGAAGTTCGTCCGCCAGATTGATCTTTTCTCCGGGGTCAACACTCAGATCGGATAAAAAAACTTCCGCCCTCGGCTCCGCGCTCTCAACAACCCTGCCGTTGAGCACAAGCTTGTAGTCGCCTTTTCTCACGGCAGTCTGCCCCTCCATCTCCCAGAAAAGCAAGTCGTGTGTTTTCTCCCGTGCGCCTTTCAGCGTTGCGAGTATGCTCTCACCGTCAAGTTCATAGTCGGCGGGGTTTCCTCCGCACGCTTCGAGAACTGTCGGAAAAATGTCAACCGCTATGTGCGGAGCGTCCGAAATTCTGTGAGCGAAAACATTCCCCATACTGATTATCGCCGGCACCCTTATTCCGCCTTCAAAAAGGCTGAATTTGTGCCCCGTAAAGGCTCCCGCCGAACTGCCGTAATAAAAATTCTGCGTGCCGTCAAGCCAATTCCTGCTCTCACGCGAGGGACCGTTGTCGCTCTGATAATATATAATCGTGTTCTCCGAAAGTCCCAGTTCTTCAAGTGTCCGCGTTATTTCACCCACACCGTCGTCAACCGCGCTGAGCATAGCCGCCATAATGCGTCTGTCCCACGCAAGGTCGGGGAAGCGGTCAAGGTATTTTTCGGGCGCGTGCATCGGGTAGTGAGGGGCGTTGTATGCAACATAAAGAAAAAACGGCTCGTCTTTATGCCTTTTAATAAAATCAACGCTTTTGCGCGTGATTCTTTCCGTCAGATATTCGCCGTTTGCGTAAACTTCCCTGTCATTCTCCCACAAATCGTGCGTCGGGTTGCAGCCGCCGTCAGACATTCCGTAATAAAAAATGTGCGAATAATAGTCAAGGCACCCGGCGAGAAATCCGCTGAATTCGTCAAAACCGTTTACGTTCGGGCGGCACTCCTCTTTAAGGCCGAGGTGCCATTTGCCCGAAATGCCCGTTTTGTAACCGAGTTTTTTAAGCGCCGTCGCCAATGTCGGCACCGCGGGCGTAAGTCCGCTCGCTCTCCTGTGCCCCGCGAGTATGGCGCGCACCCCGGCGTTTGCCGGGTATCTTCCAGTAAGAAGAGCCGCCCTTGACGGCGAGCAGACAGGCGATGCCGCATACATTGAAGTGAACATAACGCCTTTTTCCGCCAAAGCGTCAATGTTCGGCGTTTTCAGGTCATCCGAGCCCATACAGCCCAGATCGGCGTAGCCCTGGTCGTCTGTCATAATTATAATCACATTGGGTTTCGGCAAAATAATCACCCTTTTTCTTGCAATTATTTTTCTTTTATTATACTATCAACATAAATAAAGTCAACGGGAAACGGAATTATGAAAAATCTTGTTTTGCTTGTAAAACCCGCCGCGGGTCTTTGCAATATGAACTGCCGCTACTGTTTTTACCGCTCGGCGAGCGAGGGCAGAGAAAACAGAATAATGAGCGAAAGCACCTCCGACGCCCTGATTCAGCGCGTAAAGGAGTTTTCGCCCTCCTCCCTTTCGGTTATGTTTCAGGGCGGCGAGCCCACACTTGCGGGACTCGATTTTTTTGAGCGCTTCACCGAAAAAATCAAGGCGGAAATTCCCGTCCCCGTTTCATATTCCATGCAAACAAACGGTCTGCTTGTTGACGATTCTTTTGCCCGTTTTTTTAAGAAAAACTCCTTCCTGCTCGGCGTGTCGCTTGACGGCGGCAAAAAAACAAACGACCGTTACCGTCTTGACAAAAACGGCGGCGGCGTTGTTCCGCTGGTGCTGAACTCCCTGTCTATTCTTAAAAAACACGGGGTCGATTTCAACATCCTCTCCGTAATCGACGATGAAAACGCGGCGGATATTGAAAGCACCTTCAATTATTTCAAAAAACATAAATTCGGCTTTCTTCAGTTCATCCCTTATGTTGATGAGGGCTGCGGCATCTCCCTCTCCCGTGAAAAATATGAGTTTTTTCTCAAAAAATCCTTCGACCTCTGGTATGACGACTTCATAAACGGCAACTATATTTCAATAAGGCATATCGACAATTATATAAACATCCTGCTTGGCAGGCAGCCCGAAAACTGCGCTATGTGCGGCACCTGCGGGCATTATTTTGTAATTGAAGCGGACGGCGGCATTTATCCCTGTGATTTTTTCTGCCGCAATGAGTCAAGGCTCGGCTCCGTTTTTGATAACGACCCCTTCAGCTTACACGAAAAGCACCGCGCTTTCATTGAGGAATCTTATCTTATTCACAAAAACTGCAAAAGCTGCAAATACTATAATCTCTGCCGCGGCGGATGCAAACGCGACAGAATAAACGGCTTTTCACACAATAAATACTGCGACGCATATTTCGGATTTTTTGAATACGCCGTTCCCCGTATGGCTGAAATCGCGCGCAACCTTTAAATATCGGAACCGCCCGTGAGGGGCGGTTCTTTTCGCTTATTAAACTGTTTCCTGCTCTGTTTCGGCGCTTACAATGTTGTTTATCCAGATACCCTTTTTAACAAGAATAATTCCGATGGCGCATTTTATCCATTCCGACATCTGCAAAAAAGCGAAAATCCATATAACATAAAGCCCCGTGTATCGGCTCAGCACATAGGCGAGCGGCACGCTTACCACCCACATAAAAAAGCTGTCAAACAAAAAGGTAACAAAGGTTTTTCCGCCCGAACGCAGTGTGAAATATGTCGCGTGGAGCAGACCTATCTGCGGTGTGAAAACCGCCTGCGCCATAAGAAAATGCGTCGCTATCCGCTTGGCCTCGGCGTTCGTGTTGTAAATCATCGGGAAAAGCGGCGATGTCGCGAAAATCACAATTCCCACGCAGGTTGCGATAAACACAGAAAATGTGATGATTTTTGTCGCCTCGTCCTTTGCCCTGCGCAGTCTGCCCGCGCCCAGGCTGTGCCCGACTATTATCGCTATGGCGTCGCCCATCGCGAAAAACACCACATTAAAAACGTTGCTGACCGTGCCTGAGATATTATTGCCCGCCACAACATTGAGCCCTCTTGTCGAGTAGCACTGCGCGAGCATCGCCATACCCGCCGACCACAGCGCCTCGTTTATAAGCAGGGGAAGCCCCGTGACAAACAGTTTTTTAACAGTCTCCCACGGCACGCCGAGCGTTCTGAAAACGCCTTTCATATAAGGGCATTCCTTTTTGTGGGTGTGCGCCCATATAACAACAATCGCCATTTCGCAAAAGCGCGAAAGCACCGTAGCGGCGGCAGCGCCCCGAACTCCGAGCGCGGGGAAAAACAGATGCCCGTATATAAGCAGATAATTGAAAACAAGGTTGACAGCAACCGCGACAATTCCCGCCCTCATCGGCACAACGGTCTCTCCGCATTCGCGCAGGGTGTTGGAGTAAATCTGCACCGCGGTGAACGCGGGCAGACCCGTGAGAATGATTTTCATATAATCCATCGCGTAGCCCAGCGCCGCCTCAAGGTCGCCGCCGTCATTGCTTCCGTTGAGATAAAGCTGAACAAGCCTGTCGCCAAAGCAGGTGAATACAATTATCGCGCCGGCGGTCAGTATTCCGCCCAGCCAGATTTTGTAGCGAAAAGTGCTTCTCACGCCCTCGTCATTTTTCGCGCCGAAAAACTGCG
This sequence comes from Clostridia bacterium, assembly GCA_017428625.1. Lineage (GTDB taxonomy): Bacteria > Bacillota > Clostridia > Oscillospirales > Acutalibacteraceae > CAG-177. The sequence goes on along the minus strand of JAFRQM010000020.1, from coordinate 15,437 downwards.
CCGTGAATATTCCGGCACCCGCAAGCCCGCCGAAAACGCACAGGTAAAAAACAAACAGCAGCTGGTTTACTATCGCCACGCCGCTCATCTGTTCCGTGCCCGTGCGCCCTACCATAATATTGTCAAGCAGGCTTACAAAATTGGTTATTCCCGTCTGCACCATAATCGGCACCGCAATACGCAGCACACGGCGGTAAAAATCCCTGTCGCCTATGAATTTTTTATAAAACTTCGTTTCGTTCATTTACCTGAGACCTTTTATCCCTTCGCTGTGAATAACAATGGAAATATACCCCATATCGCAGGTTATGTCAACACAGGCATCAGTCTTTATTTGACAAAATATGTTAATTATTGTAAAATTATGTTTCAGACAATAAATTTTACGGAGGTATCTCAATATGGTCCTTGCTGCAGTAGGCAAAAACGGAACAGGCAAAGATTTCTTTCTTGAATATGTCGCGAAAAACTACGGCTTTCCGATGATTTCAATCGGCGATGTCGTGCGTGAACTCGCCGCCAATGACGGCCTTGAACTCACCCGCGACAATCTTCATGCCACATCCAAAAAGTATATGAGCGAAAACGGTCAGGACTTTTTCCCGAAGCAGATTATCAAAAAGATAAAAGAGAGCGACGCTCCCTGCTATCTCGTCTCGGGCATCCGTCCCCCTTCAGACGCCGAACTTTTCAAAGACGCTTTCGGCGATGATTTCTTCCTTGTCGATGTAGTCATCAGCGACGACGAGGTCCGCTACGCGAGAATGCTCGCCCGCGGCTCCGAGCGCGACGGCAAAGATGTTGACAAACTGCGTGAATTTGACAAGGGCGAAGAGGCTCAGTTCCACACCAGCGAAACTGAGAAAATGGCAAATGTCAAACTTCTCAACGACGGCGGAGTCGAAGACTTTTACGCCGCGGCTGACGACCTTTGCGCAAAACTCGGTTTCACAAAAATCACAGCGGAATAATCACCCCGCAGGCATAATCAAACAGCAGAAAGCCGCCCTCGGGCGGCTTTTTTATTGTTTTTCTTATATTCTTTATTAAGTTACAGCCTTTTTCTCGTCGCAACCCCCGCCGCGCACCACAGCGCGAACGCGCATACAACAACGGCAGGCACAATATATTCCGGGCTCGCCGCCGCGCCGAAAATTCCCTTCCCCCACGGCAGTTCGTAAAGAACCCCTCCGGGCATAAAGATAAAGAACAGCCCCGCCGTGAGCGTGTAGGCGGTGAGCGCCTTTTGCGAAAAATCCGTCAGCGTGCCGTCAACGGGTGCCGGCAGATTTTTATCAATTATATTCTTTTTCAGTTTTATAAAAACAGGCACAGCGGCAGCGGCGGTCAGCAGAACAATTCCGATAATGTCATACGGGCTCTCGCTCTCAATTACGCCCCTGTTTTCAAGGTGTTGCGTAATTCTCATAACAAACGCCCTCACGGGCACCGTCGCAAACAGATAAACGCCTGCCGTGAACGCTCCCGCGAGCCTCATTTTCGGGCTCTTTACGGGGTATTGAGCCTTTTCATCCGCCTCTTTTCCGCTCATAACGGCAAGAATAAGCATAAGAAACAGCCCCAGCATAAAGCCCGTGCAGAACTCCCACATACTCCAGTTGTTCCTTGCGAAAGGCGCAAGTTTCGGAACAGCGGCTATAATTCCTCTGCCCGTGCCCGCAACATTGAAAAAGTCGGCGGCGGTTATGGCGAACGCGGCGCAGAGGTTAAAAATCAGCGAGAACAGCGCCGTCTTTCCGTCACGGTAGCCCGCTTTCGCAACAAGAACAAGCGCAGTCGCGGCAACCGCGTGCGAAATGTGTTCGATTACCTCAAAATATGCCCTGCCGAAAGGAATTTTCTTCCCCCACGGAATATTGTCAAAATGGCTCATATAAACCTTCCACGGCGAGCCCGTCTTTCCCGCGGCGACAAGCCCCTCTTTAAAGAGCGCCGCGATCTGCGGCGACACCGCTTTAATCAGCAGGTGTGAAAGAGTCGCCTTCGTCAGGTATGAAACAGCGAAAAACACGGCGATAAAAATGAAATAATCCTTGAGTTTATATTCCCTTTCCGAAATAAGCGTTCCCGCAAACAGCCCGAACAGGCACGACAGCCCGAAACCCGTAAGCAGCATTATTATCAGCGCCCTCGGCTGGCTGAAAAGCAAAACCCGTTCTCCCTCTCCGGGAAACTCCGCTGTTGAGTATATATATCCCGAGAGCAGACCGTTTGACGCTCCCCAGCCCGTGACCGTAAGCCCCATGGATATCGCAAGCACGGGGAACAGAACAAAACCGTTCTTTATCGATTTTTCGTAAAACACAAAAATCAGCAGGGTAAACGCCGTTCCCACGGCGATAAGCCCCCACGAGCCGCCGTAGCCGTGAGTGCCGCGAAAACGCCACATAATGCCGCCGAGCAGCGCGCCGAGAACAACCGACAGAGCCTTCTGCCCTGCCGACGGCATCCTGATTTTATCACCCTGCATTTTTATTCTCCTTCCGCCGTAACTCCGCTTTACACCCTGCCGTTATTCATTTTCAAACACAAGCGCGAGTTCTTCCGGGGTCATTTCCCTGCACTCACCGGGCGCGAGCCCTTCATCCAGGCTCAGCGCGCCGATTTTCACTCTCTGCAGTTCCGTTACATGAGAACCGCAGGCGGCTGTCATCCGCTTTACCTGATGGTATTTTCCCTCTCTGATTTCTATCTGAGCGAACGGCTCTCCGTCTTTTTCATACGCCTTCACCCTTGCGGGCAGACAATGCGTGCCGTCTTCAAGCAGTATTCCCTCTTCCAGCCTTTTCACGCTTCCGGCGTCAAGAGGGGCGTCAAGTTTCGCAATATATCTCTTGTAAACATGGTGCGAGGGCGAAAGCAGGCGGTGCGTGAACGCTCCGTCATCCGTTATGATTATAAGCCCCGTCGTGTCACGGTCAAGCCTCCCCGCAGGGAATAGGCTTCTTCTTCGAAGCCTCTGCGGCACAAGGTCAACAACGGTTGTCTTTTTAATGTCTTCCGATGCGCTGATAACCCCCGCCGGCTTGTTCATCATTATATAAATATGTTCTTTTATGGCGTAACTTACACCGTCAACGGTAATTTCATCCGTCGCGGTGTCAATCTCCGTCTCGGCGCGCAGAACAGTCTGCCCGTTGACGCTTACCCTGCCTTCTTTAATGAGTTTTCTCGCGTCACGGCGCGACACCGAGCAGTTGAGAGCTGTTATTTTGTCAAGCCTCTCCGACGGCATTTCTTTTCTCCCTTTTCAAAAAGCGATAACTTCAGGCGTCTCTCCGCCCGCCACTTCAAGCAGATAATCGGCGTTTTCGTTCATTCCGGCTTCGCCGAGCGCGTTTTTCGCAGTCTGCCTGGCAAGGTCGGGAATGTTGTTTTCATGGCTGAGGTGCCCGAGCACAAGTCGTGTCGTTCCGCCGTCAACAAGTTTCACCGCCGTGCGCGCGCACACATCGTTTGAGAGATGCCCCACCTCCGAGAGTATTCTGCGCTTGAGAGGGTAGGGGTATCCGCCGTTGAGCAGCATATTCACATCGTGGTTGGATTCCAACAGCACAAGTTCGCTGCCGTAAATCGCGTTCATCACCGTGTCGGTCACAACGCCGAGGTCGGTGCAGACCGCAAGCCTCTTTGAGTCCGGTGTTGTCACGGCATAACCGCAGCTCTGCGCCGCGTCGTGCGATGTGGCAAACGGTTTTACGAAAAACCCGTTAACCTCAGTCCCCGCCGGATTCACCGGCTCATAAATGTTCTTTTCGTTGAGCGCTCCGCACTTCTCCATTTCCCTGAGAGTGCCGGGCGTTGCGTAAACCTTTATGTTGTATCTCGAAGCGAAAACCCGCGCCCCGCTTATGTGGTCGGAGTGCTCGTGCGTTATGAATATCGCGTCAATGTCCGCCGGCTCAACGCCTATACCGGCGAGCGCCTCTTCCGTGCGCTTCGCGCTCACGCCTACATCAACAAGAATATTCGCCCCCGATGTGCCGATATATGTGCAGTTTCCGCTGCTTGATGAAAAAAGTGAACAGAATCTTGCCATCTTTCGCCTTTCAATTAGCCTTTTTAATAATTAAAGGGCTTACATTTCTGCAAGCCCGTTTTGCCTGTTTTTTAACCCGCGTTTCTGATTCCCGCCGGGTCGGGAATGTCAATTCTCTTAATGTCCGCTCCGAGGCCGCTGAGTTTTTCAACCACATTCTCATAGCCTCTGTCTATGTGAAGAATGTCCTCAATCTCCGTCGTGCCGTGCGCCATAAGGCCCGCGATTATCATCGCCGCGCCCGCTCTCAGGTCGTCCGCGCGCACGGGAGCGCCCTTGAGATATTCAACGCCCTCGATTACCGCGAGTTTGCCGTCAACCTTTATTGAAGCGCCCATGCGAAGCAACTGCTCAACATAGCGGTATCTGTTTTCCCATATTCCTTCCGAAATAATGCTTGTTCCCTTCGCCACCGAGAGCAGAACAGCCATCTGCGGCTGCATATCGGTCGGGAAGCCGGGGTGGGGCATCGTCTTTATGTTACATCGGTTTACTCTGCCGCTGCCGCATACTCTTATGCACTCGTCATATTCCTCAACCTTCACTCCGCATTCAAGAAGTTTGGTTGAAATGGATTCAAGGTGCTTGGGAATAACGTTGTTTATAATCACATCGCCGTTTGTCGCCGCCGCCGCGAGCATATATGTTCCCGCCTCAATCTGGTCGGGAATAATCGAATACTGGCAGCCGTGCAGGCTCTCGACGCCCCTGATTTTTATGGTGTCCGTGCCCGCTCCGCGGATGTCGGCGCCCATTGTGTTGAGGAAGTTCGCCAGGTCAACAATGTGCGGCTCCTTCGCCGCGTTTTCAATTACGGTCATACCCTTCGCTTTTACGGCGGCGAGCATGATGTTTATTGTGGCGCCTACCGAAACAACGTCAAGATAAACCGGGCCGCCCCTGAGTTCCTTCGCCCGCGCGTCAACAATCGCGTTTTCCTCGATTTTAACCTCAGCGCCGAGCGCCTCAAAGCCTTTTATGTGCTGGTCAATGGGCCTTACGCCGAGGTCGCAGCCGCCGGGCATCGCAACCTTCGCGTGCGAATATCTGCCGAGCAGCGCGCCCAGAAGATAATACGAAGCGCGCAGATGCTTGGTGTATTCATAATTCACGCTGTCGCAATGGATTGTTCTTGAGTCAATTTCAATGGTGCTCTTGTTTTTCAGGCTTACCTTCGCGCCTATCGACTCAAGCATACGCATCATCATAACAACATCGCTGATTGATGACGGGATGTTCTCAATAACACAGATGTCATCGCAGAGAACAGCCGCGGGTATAATGGCAACCGCCGCGTTTTTCGCTCCGCTGATGTTGACCGTGCCGTGAAGTTCATTTCCGCCGTTGATAACGAATTTTTCCATACAGACACTCCCGATTTTTTATATTCCACTCAATTTTTAAGAAATAATTTTTCCGGTTCCGATATATCAATATCTAATGCATTATAACACAACATATTGGGTTTGAAAAGACTTTTTTGAAATAAAATTAACAAGTATTTTGAAAATATTTGTAAAAAGTTTACATAAATATAAAAAATACCTATTGCAAAAAAGCAAGACATTGTGTAAAATGTATATAACTATTATCCGCAAATTGTATAAAATGGCAATTCAAAATATTCAGAGGGGCAGGAAATTAAATGTCAAACAGACTTTTTCAGGGCATTATTCACCAGATGAAAGAAGCGGCTGGCAGGCAACTCGGCGTCATTGACGAAACAGGCACTGTCATTTCATGCAGCGAACTTGTCCGTATAGGCGAAACAATTCCCAACGCCACCTCCGTCTTTGCCGACAACGAAATACACATTATTGACGGTTGCACCTTCCTCTGCCTTAAATCCCATGTGCAGACCACTTATGCCGTTTTCGTTGAGGGCACAGATGAAGAGGCGACAAAGTTTGCCGGTCTCTGCTGTGTTTCACTCGAAACAATCAAGCAGTTCTATGATGAAAAATTCGACAAAAGCAACTTTATCAAAAATGTGATTCTCGACAATATTCTTCCCGGCGACATTTATGTTCAGGCGCGTGAACTCCATTTCACGGGCGAGGCAACAAGAGTTGTTCTGCTTGTCCGAACCGAAGGCAGAAATGACGCCTCCGTCTATACCGTCATCCAGAACCTTTTCCCCGACAAGGCAAAAGATTTTGTTATCAGCATAAATGAGAACGATGTCGCCATAGTCAAAGAGGTCAAGGCAGGCACCGACCCGCGCGACCTCGAAAAACTCGCGCGCTCCATTTCGGACGCCCTTAACACCGAACTCTATGTTCACGCCCTTGTCGGCATCGGCACCGCGGCGGAGACTATCCGCGACCTTGCCCGCTCCTTCAAAGAGGCGCAGATAGCCCTTGAGGTCGGCAAAGTGTTCGACACCGAAAAAACAATAATCGGTTATGACAATCTCGGCATAGCCCGTCTTATCTACCAGCTTCCCACAACTCTCTGCGAAATGTTCCTGCGCGAAGTGTTCCGCCGCGGCTCAATCGAGAGTCTCGACCCCGAAACGCTTTTCACAATCCAGAAATTCTTTGAGAACAACCTCAATGTTTCCGAAACATCGCGCAAACTTTTCGTTCACCGCAACACCCTTGTTTACAGGCTCGAAAAAATCAAGAAAATCACGGGGCTCGACCTGCGCTCCTTCGATGACGCCATCGTCTTCAAAGTGGCTCTTATGGTCAAGAAGTATCTCGACTCCTCCCCGACTAAATATTAAAACAATTAAATATCATAAATTCACATCGTATTTCCCGGTGACTGCCCGAGAGTGGAACGGACAGCACGCTTTAAGGAACAAAGAAAGAAAGGTAATTGCAAATGATTGAGTTTAAAGATGTTACCAAGAAATACGATAACGGCACAACCGCGCTCAAAGATGTGAACATCTCCATCGAAGACGGGGAATTTGTGTTTGTCGTCGGCTCTTCGGGAGCGGGCAAAAGCACATTCCTCAAACTTATGATGCGTGAGGAAGTTCCCTCAAAGGGCACAATTACGGTTGACGGCGTTGTCCTCAACAAAATAAGAAAAAGAAAAATCCCCTATTTCAGGCGCAAACTCGGCGTCGTTTTTCAGGATTTCCGCCTTATTCCCACAATGACGGTCTTTGACAATGTCGCGTTCGCCATGCGCGTTATCGGCACAAAAGAGAAGGTAATACGCAAGCGCGTTCCCTATGTTCTCAGCCTTATGGGTCTCTCCCACAAGGCAAGGTCAATGCCCAACGAGCTGTCGGGCGGCGAACAGCAGCGGGTTTCTCTTGCGCGCGCTCTCGCGAACAACGCAAAAATCATCATCGCCGACGAGCCCACCGGCAATGTTGACCCGCAGATGAGTTTTGAAATTGTTGACCTGCTTATGAAACTTAACGAAAACGGCGCTACCGTCATTATGGTCACACACGAGCACGAACTTGTGCGTCAGTTTGACCGCAGGGTAATCATCCTTGACAAAGGCTCCGTCGTTTCAGACGGCGGTCCCCTTGTGAGCGATATAGTAACCGCCAACATCAATTCGGCGGCTGAGGAATCGGCGGAAGACATCACCGAAGTCATTGATTTCGGTCCCGATGAAATCGAAGCCATCCCGTTTGAGTTTGACGCAAACGGAGGTGACCTGCAATGAAAAACACCGAAAAAACCAAATCCTCGGGCGGCAGCTTAGGCTACCTAACAAAAGAGGGCTTCCGTAACCTGAGAGTCAACAAACTTATGACAATAGCCTCGGTAACCGTGCTTTTCAGCAGTATGTTCCTTATGGGCATAGCGTTTATGATTTACCGCAACATTGAGGCGATTGTAACCGACATCGAGCAGGAAAATGTCATTCTGGTTTATATCGACGACAACTCCTCCGCTGTCGAAACGGTCAACCTCAAATCCGACATCATGGCAATAGAGAATGTCGCCACCTGCGATTTCATCCCGAAAGATGAAGCGTATGACAGCATTCTTGAAGATATGGGCGAGGTTTCCGATTATCTGCGCGACCTCGGCAAAAACCCGCTGCCCGACGCCTACAAGGTTACGGTGCGCGATATGAGTCAGTTCTCGCAGACGGTCGAAAAAATAAAACTGCTCAACAATGTTATGCGCACGCGTGAGAACAGCGACCTTGCGGGCAAACTCGCAAGTGCCAAACAGGCGGTAACCTATGTGAGTTTAATCATTATAGCGCTTCTGTTCATCGTCTCGCTGTTCATAATCTCCAACACGGTCAAAATCACAATGTTCAGCCGCAGGCTTGAAATCAGCATTATGAAGAGCGTCGGCGCCACAAACCGTTTCATACGCTGGCCCTTCATTGTCGAGGGTGTGCTTATCGGCATAATCTCCGGCATTCTCGCGACCCTCGCGCTTTGGGGCATTTATACAGTAGGCATCAAATATCTCACCGCCGCCGTAGGTTTCGCGGGTTCGGGCGTGGATATTATGGAATACCTGCCCCTGATTCTCGCGGCATTCCTTATTCTTGGTATTTTCACCGGCATATTCGGTTCTGCGTCATCAATACGCAAATATCTTAAGGAAAGGAAGTTTGTTGAACTTGAAGATCTTTAATAAACACAACATCATCAGGGTTCTCAGCGCGGTTCTCAGCCTTACTCTCATAGGCCTTGTCGCGTTCAGCCCCCTTCCGGCGTCTTCGGCTCAGGAATCTCTCGACGACCTTAAGAAGCAATACAGCGACCTCGAAAAAGAGGTTGCCGCAAACGAAAAAAAGTTGCAGCAGGTTGAATCCCAGATTACAACCAACGAAGAAAAACTCAAAACAATATCAAAAGATATTGACACAATAAAAAGCCAGATATCCATTCTCGACCAAAGGATAGACGTTCTCGACGGCAGCATTTCAGAACTGCGTCCGCAGATTACCACTCTCAACGGCCAGATTGAAACGGTTGAAGAGCATATCGAAGAACTGTCGGCGGAAATTGAGGAATCCCAGCAGCTCGCGCAAGACACCCAGGACAAACTCCTTGTAAGAATCCGCGAAGATTATATGGCGGGCGGCAACGCCACCATGATAGAACTTCTCCTCTCGTCCGAAGACCTCTCCACCTTCCTTGCGAGAATGGAACTTATGGACAGGGTCAGCGAAAGCGACGAGCAGTTAATCAAGGATATGGAGAAAAGAGCCGAAGAACTCAACGCTCTCAAAGAAGAAGCCGATGTTCAGAAGGCAGACCTTCAGATTAAAAAAGGTCTTCTCGACTCCAAGATGAACCAGCTGCGTTCCAACCAGTATGACCTTGAAAGCAGCCGTTCCGCCGCTTCAAGCAAACAGGCGACTCTTGACAGCAGATACGCTCAGGTCAACGAACTTCTCAGCGAACTTGACGAAGACAGCGAAGAATATCAGAGAGAAATCGCCCGTCAGCGCGCGGAGATGGAGGTTCTTTCCAGAGAAATCGACAATTACATCGCCCAGAACGGCTCCTCGCAGGGTGAGGAGGTTCCCGAGGCTTATCTTGTCAACAGAACAAGCGCAAACCTCATCTGGCCCGTTCCCTACAGCAACACTCATGTAACCTGCCACTTCGGCTACTACTCAAACGGTCAGCCCCACTACGGCACCGATATCGTTGTGCGCGACGCCAACGGCAACAACATCTCCAACGGTAAAAATGTTGTCGCGGCGCAGAGCGGCAAAGTCATACGCGCCATCAACAACGGCGGCTACAACTCAGGCTACGGCAACTACTGCATTATCGACCACGGCAACGGTATGCTCACCCTCTACGCCCACACCAGAACGCTTACCGTTTATGAAGGTCAGATAGTCAGCCAGGGTCAGAAGATAGCCGAAATCGGTCTTACCGGCAACACAACCGGCTACCACCTGCACTTTGAAGTCAGAATCAAGAACGCCGACGGCTCCGTCTCAAGAGTCAATCCGGAGAACTATGTTTCCTGCCCGGGCTAAAATAATATGAATCCGCAAAAGGCATATCTCAACGGGATATGCCTTTTTGAAAATAATCGGAAGACAGGTTTAGCAAATGAACAAAAAAATCTCGGTCGGTTTATCACTCGCAATAACAATAGTCGCCATAGCCGTTACCTTCACCGTAACAATGGCAATGTCGCGCACTCTCTACAATTCAATAATCACAAACCTTTCGCTGCGCACCTCCGTTTCGGCGGCAACCGAAGAAATCAACGGCATCGTCTCAAACTATTTTTACGGCAGCGTTGACGACCGCACACAGGCAATAACCTCCGCCCTTGTCGAGGGTTATATAAACGGTCTCGGCGACGGCAACAACGCCTACCTTTCCTCCGAGGAATACTCGGAATACATCGAAAAACTGGGCGGCAGTCTGACGGGCATCGGCATCGAAACCTATTACAACCCCATAAACAGCGAATACACCGTTGTCTATGTCTATGAAGATTCTCCCGCCGAAAAAGCAGGTCTGCAAAAAGGCGATATCATAGTAAGCATTGAGGGTGAAACGGTTACCCGTGTAAATTATCAGGAACTTGAAAAACAACTTTACGGCGGCAAACTCAGCAGTGTCGAAATCGTCTATTCGAGAGACGGCAGGCAGGCAACCGTAGAGCCCATGCTCGGCTTCAAAATTCCCACCGTCGTTTCGCAGATGCTCAGCGGCAACATTGCGAAGGTCCGCATCACCGCCTTTTATAAAGATACCCCCGCCGAATTTTCCTCCGTGATGAAATCCCTTCAGGAAAAAGGCGCCGTCGGCTTCATTATCGACCTGCGCGGCACAAGCGAGGGCACTGTCGAATACGCGGCGCGCACCCTTGATGTAATTGTTCCCGCTCCGTCGGGCAACCAGACCCTTGCCGTAACCTATGACAAAAACGGCAGCAAAATCGACGCCTGGGCGGCTGAGAGCGGCTCAATAAACTCCACCTTCGCCGTGCTTGTCAACAACGGCACCGCAGGTCCCGCGGAACTTTTTGCCGCCGACCTCAAAGATATAAGCTCGGCAGTCATAGTCGGCTCCCGGACCAAAGGCATACAAACCGTTTCGCGCGCCTTCCCGCTTGACAGCGGCGACGCCGTTCTTCTCACGGTCGCAAGGCTCGAAACCTACAACCCCGAAAGAAACTACGAGGGCGAAGGCATAACTCCCGACATCACGCGCGAACTCGACCAGGGCGACAGTGTCAGCCTCTGGGCTATTTCCGTCTCGGATGACGCGCAAGTCCGCGAAGCCCTCAAACTTTTCTCGGAATAAAACAATAACGGAGTCATCGCTGACTCCGTTTAATTATAAGCGAGGTAAATTATGAAAGAATTATACAAAAACATCGGCATAATCGGCGCAATGGAAATTGAGATAAAAACCATTCGCTCAAAAATGGAGAACAAACAGAGTTCCGTCGCCGGCGGTATGGAATTTGTCAGCGGCACCCTGAACGGCACCCCTGTTGTAACCGCCGTGTGCGGAATAGGCAAGGTCTGCGCCGCTATGTGCGCACAGGCAATGATTCTCAAATACAACCCCTCCCTGATTATCAACACCGGCGTCGGCGGCACTCTGACGGATGAACTCTCCGTGTGCGACATCGCCGTAGCCGACAGCGTCTGCCAGCACGATTTCGACTTATCCCCCGTCGGCGAAGTCCCCGGAATGGTGCCCGCCGTCAACACGGTCAAAATCCCCTGTGACGAAAGAGCCGTTGAAATACTTACAGCCTGCGCAAAAGAGTTTGAAGGCGTCAGGGTCAAAACAGGCACAATAGCCTCGGGCGACCAGTTCATCGCGAGCGACGAAACCCGCAGGCGCATAACCGGCACATTCGGCGCAATCTCCTGCGAAATGGAGGGCGCCTCAATAGGTCAGGTCTGCCGCCTGAACAACATCCCCTTCGCAATAGTCCGCGCCATTTCCGACTCCGCCGACGGCAAGGCTGAAATGACCTACACCGAGTTTCTTCCCCTCGCCGCCGACAACGCGGCGAAAATGATTGAATACATTGTCACAAAATACTGAGAGCAAACCCTTATTTTATAATAAAGCGGTGATATTATGCAGTCTTATGATGTTCTTGTAATCGGCGGTGCCACCTCCGGCGCGTATTTCGCCAAAAAAACGGCAAAACTCGGGCGCAGCGTGAAGATTATCGAAAAACTTCCGCCCGAAAAACTCGGCACAAAAATGGATATAGTCCACCTCACTAAAACAGACCTTAAAACCTTCGACATACCGACGGTAAAAGAGGGCGACCCGGAATGGGCTTTTGAGTTTACCGACAACGGCTTTGCCTCACCCTCGAACAGGTACCGTTTCCCCGTTCCCGCCGAAACGGTGGGTCTGCACCTGCGCGAATACACCGCCCTTATGGTTAAAGAGGCTCTCGAAGCGGGCGCCGAAATCGAGTATGAGGCGGCGTTCCGCGAGTTCATCTTCACCGACGGTCACATAAGCGGCGTTCGTTACGAAACCCCCGAAGGCGCAAAAGAAATTGCCGCGAAAGCCGTGGTGGACTGTTCGGGAGCAAACGCCCTTCCCCGCAGAAGTCTCCCCAACGGCTACGGCATTGAGCGCTTTTCTCTCGCCGATGACGATATGTTTTATGTCATCCTGCGCTACGCAAGGTTCAGCGCTCCGCAGCAAAACACCTTCTGGCTCAACACAAAATCGTGGTATGCTCCGTTCTCGATGAATGAGAACGAAAAAATAATCGGCACGGGCGCCGTCTGCGGCTACGCGAGAGCCGAAGCGGAGGCGGCAAAGCTCGACAGCGTAACCTCAAATGGCGATTTCGAGCTTATAAAAACCGAAAAAGGCATTACTCCTTTCCGCCGTCCTCCCTACTCCCTCGTCGCCGATAATTTTATAACGGCGGGCGATTCCGCCTGCCTGACCAAGCCCGATTGCGGCGAGGGCATAACCTCCTCAATGGTTATGATTGACATCGCCGTTAAAGTGCTTGACGAAGCCCTGAGAAAAGACGATTTAACAAAAGAATCCCTCTGGCAGATTAACCGAGAATACAACCGCGTTCAGGGCGCGGATTTTTCGTTGGTGCGCGCGTTTCTGACAAAACTCATAGGCGCCGTAACCGATGATGAAATTGAATACCTTTTCTCTCAGGGGCTCATTTTCAACTCAAAGTTCCTGGGCGGAGAAAAAGTCACACCGGCTCATGCCGTCAGAACGCTCACGGGTATTCTCACATCAATCTCAAAAAAACACATAAGCGGCAGAACAATCGCGGCGGCTCTTTCGGGTATGAAACTCGGCATTGAACTGAGAACTCTCTATATGAATTTCCCGAAAAATCCCGCTTATCTCCCGCTCTGGAGCGCCCGTGCCGAAAAACTCTGGCAGAGGGTCGGCAAGGTAAAATAATCCGTTTTTATTCATAAAAAAGGGGATTTCAGACAGAAATTTCCTTTTTTTTGTGAAAAATATTCAAAAAAACAAAAAATCCCCCTGCGTAAGGGGTTGCTTGTTACGCGGCGTAATGTATTAAACTGCCGTCAGGGAGGTGAAAAACCGTGCCGAAATACACAACAGGCGAAATCGCAAAACTCTGCTCGGTAACCGTGCGCACCGTGCAGTATTATGACACCCGCGGCATACTCACGCCGTCGGAACTCACCGAAGGCGGCAGGCGTCTTTATTCCGGCTCCGATCTCGACAAAATGAAAACTATCTGTTTTCTCAGAAACCTCGGAATATCCATCGACACAATAAAGGAACTTATTGAGCGGGAAAATAACAAAAACGTTATTTTTCTTCTTCTCTCTCAGCAGGAGCAGGCGCTCAACACAGAGATAGATGAGCGGCGCGAAAAACTGAAAAAACTTGAAGATGTCAGAAAAGCGCTTGAAACAGCCGGCGATTTCTCCTTTAATTCATTAGGCGGCATGGCTCACATTATGACAGACAGAAAAAAACTCAGAAATTTCCGCGCAGCAATGGTTCTCACCGGTTTACCCGTCTCAGCCCTTCAATGGGCGGCGATTATTCTCGGCATAACAAGGGGTATGTGGTGGCTTCTCATTGTGTGGGCGGCGCTTGCGATACCCTGGGCAATAATTATATCTTATCTCTATTACAAAAAGATTGCCTACATCTGCCCCGAATGTCAGAAGGTTTTCCGCCCCTCTTTCAAAGAGATGTTTTTCGCCGCTCATACGCCCACAACCCGCAAACTCACCTGCACCGCCTGCGGTCATAAGGGCTTCTGCGTTGAAACTCCCGCGAAAAATCTTAACAAAACCGGCGGAGTGAACGGCGATGAGTAAATTAAAAAAACCTCTTCTCTTTGCCCTCGCCCTGCTCCCTTTAATTGTTGCCGCTTCTTACCTCGCAACGCTTATGACTCTGCCTCAGGCTGATTCACCCGCTGTGAAAGAAGCGGTAAAACAACTCGGCAGCAGGCAGGCGCTGATTGCCGTCAGCACCGCTCAGTCGGCGCTTTACGCCGTTTTATTCGCGTTTTTCGGTTATATTCTTGCGCGCAAGCTCGGTCTTATGCGCTCCTTCAGACCCGAAAAATCAAAGCTGCTCACAACAATTATTATATCTTCGGCAGGCGGCGCGGTGTTCAGTCTTGACGCATGGACCTTCGCAAAACTCATACCCGAAGTTGCCGAAAGTTACAAAACGGCAAAAACCTTTGACGCCTTAACCTGGGGAGCCTCCGTCCTCTACGGCGGTGTTGTCGAAGAACTGATGATGCGTCTGTTCCTTATGTCTCTGACAGCGTTTGTCGCGTGGAAACTCTTTTTCAGAAAAGAAGAAACAGCCCTGTCGGGAGTGCTTATCGCGGCGAATATTCTTGCCGCCCTCACGTTTGCGGCAGGTCATCTGCCATCAACATTAACCCTGTTCGGCGCCCTTACCCCGATGATTGTTTTCAGATGTTTTCTCTTAAACGGCGCGTTCGGGCTGATATTCGGCAGGCTTTACCGCAAATACGGCATCCAATACGCAATGCTGAGCCACGCCCTGCTTCACATCGTCAGCAAAACAATCTGGCTTATCGCATTTTAATCATTTTTCATACAAAAAAGGCTGCCTTCCGACAGCCTTTTTATTATTATATTATCAGTCTTCTTCTGCTTTGATTTGTTTTATAGAGAGTTTTTGACGATATTAAACGAAAGCGTAATAATGCAGACAAGGAAAACAGACAGGAATGATTTGATTCTTTTCACCATGCCAAACCTCCGTAATAAAAGTCAGCGGCTTTAAGCAGCCGGTTGTATTTTCTTATTTCAGGAAATACTCCGGAAACGGGATGAAGATTATTTCGGCTGAACTGTTTTTTCAGGGAGTGCGTTGAACAGCCACTGAAAGAAAGCAATGAGTTTACGGAAAAATCCGTCATTGCAGGTTATTGTTCCGCCGTCTTTCTTAATATCTCTTCCGTAT
>JAFRQM010000019.1 GCA_017428625.1 Clostridia bacterium | reverse complement strand
CATCAACTCCGCATTTTTCTGCGTCGTTTGAAAGCCTTACGGCATAGTCGGTGTCATTGCTGCCGGTGCCCGCTATAACGGGTATTCTGTGATTGACAACATCAACACAGTATTTTATAACATCAATATGCTCCTCGTGGTTGAGAGTGGCGGATTCCCCCGTTGTTCCGCAAACAACAATCGCGTCTGTGCCGTTTGCTATCTGGTGTTCTATAATTTTCGCGAAGCTTTCATAATTGACTGTCATATCCTCATTAAACGGGGTTATGATTGCAACACCTGCTCCTGTAAATACAACTGGTTTCATATTACTGCTCCTTGTGAAAATTAAAATTTGGTAACAATATAATCCTGATTGCAAAGCTGTTCAGCCATAAGAACAGCGCCGCCTGCCGCGCCGCGCAGGGTGTTGTGCGAAAGGCAAACAAATTTGTAATCATACTGGGTATCTTCACGAAGACGGCCTACGGATATAGCCATACCGCCTTCAAGGTTGCGCTGAAGTTTAGTCTGGGGAAGGTTGTCCTCCTCAAAATAGTTGAGGAACTGTTTGGGAGCGCTGGGAAGCTCGGCTTCCTGAGGGTATCCTTTAAATTCTTTCCAGATTTTGAGTATTTCCTCTTTGGAGGGCTTGTTCTCAAAGCGAACAAACACCGCCGCCATATGGCCGTCGGAGCAGGGGACTCTCAGACACTGAGCCGTAAAATGGGGAACTGTCGCGGGAACGATTTCTTCCCCTTCGATTTTGCCCCAGATTTTAAGAGGCTCAATTTCGGATTTTTCTTCTTCTCCGCCGATGAAGGGGATGACATTGTCAATCATTTCGGGCCATCTTTCAAATGTTTTGCCCGCGCCTGAAATTGCCTGATATGTGCAAACAAGAACATCTTTTACACCGTGTTTCTCGTGAAGCGGAAAAAGAGCGGGAACATAGCTCTGGAGCGAGCAGTTGGATTTAACCGCAATGAAGCCTCTTTTTGTGCCGAGATGTTTTTTCTGAGCCTCAATGATTTTTGCGTGGTCGGGGTTGAGCTCGGGAACAATCATCGGAACATCGGGGGTGTGCCTGTTCGCGCTGTTGTTTGAAATAACAGGGCACTCGTGAAGAGCGTACTCTTTTTCGAGGGCTTTTATTTCGTCTTTTTTCATATCAACCGCGCAGAACACAAAATCAACCATTTCGGTGATTTTGTCTATGTCGGCGGAAGCGTCCATAACAACAATGTTTTCCATATTCGCGGGAATGGGAACGCTCATGCACCATTTTGAGCCGACTGCTTCTTTATAGGTTTTGCCTGCCGAGCGTGAACTTGCGGCAAGCGCAACAACCTCAAACCAGGGGTGATTCTCAAGAAGAGTCGCAAAACGCTGGCCGACCATACCGGTTGCTCCTACAATACCCACTCTGTAATGCTTCATCTTAAATCCTTCTTTCAAAAACTTTTGTGTTGTATTTTTCGGGTTAATGCTTTATAATATTTCAGTGGTATAATATGCAAAGATTTTATACAACTTAGTTATTTATAATATCATTATAATTTCTTTATGTCAAATATTATATTATACAAACTGCGGTTAATTTGAAAAAATTTTTTTGGTGGAATAAATAATGAAAAAAAGCGATTTCTATTATGATTTGCCCGAAGAGCTGATTGCGCAGACTCCCGCGGAGCCGAGGGACTCGTCGTGTCTGCTTGTTTTGGGCAAAACCGACGGTAAAATCGAACATAAAACATTCAGAGATATTACAGAATATTTCAAACCGGGAGACTGCCTTATTCTCAACAACACAAAGGTTCTTCCCGCAAGAATTTACGGCACAAGAACCGACACCGGCGCAGTTGTGGAGTTTTTGCTGCTTAAGAGAAAAAGCGAGACGGATTGGGAGGTTATTGCGGGCCCGGGCAAAAAAGCGCGCGAAGGGCATAAGTTCATTTTCGGCAACGGAATTATGAGTGCGGAAGTTCTTGAGGTTTTGCCCGACGGCAACAGAATTGTTCATTTTGAATGTGAAAACAATTTTTATGAAACGCTTGACAGAATAGGCGAAATGCCTCTGCCTCACTATATTACACACAAGCTTGAAAATCCCGAACGTTATCAGACCGTTTATGCCGAAATAAACGGCAGTGCCGCCGCTCCCACGGCAGGCTTGCATTTCACACCCGAGCTGCTTAAAAAAATTGAGAATATGGGCGTGAAAATCGCGTTTGTAACTCTTCATGTCGGTCTCGGTACATTCCGGCCGGTTAAGGCGGAAAACATTGAAGAGCATCATATGCACTCCGAACACTACTCCCTTCCGGGAGAAACGGCTCTTATAATCAATGAAACCAAAAAGAACGGCGGAACGGTTTTCGCCGTAGGCACCACCTGCACGAGAACGCTTGAATCCGTTGCCTCAAAATACGGTGAAATCAAGGCGGATGAAGGTGACACCGACATTTTCATTTACCCGGGCTATGAGTTTAAATGTGTCGATTCCCTCATAACCAACTTCCATTTGCCCGAAAGCACGCTTATAATGCTTGTCAGCGCGTTTTGCGGTTATAACAACATAATGAGCGCTTACAAAACAGCCGTTGAACAGAAATACCGCTTTTTTTCATTCGGCGACGCTATGTGCATAACAGACAGAATCTGATTACCCGGAGATTATTTATGTTTAAAGTTTTATTAAAACTGGGCAATGCCAGGCGGTGTGAATTCAACACCGTTCACGGCACGGTTCAGACCCCCGCGTTTATGAATGTCGCGACAAGCGCGGCTATCAAAGGCGCGCTTTCGGCGTTGGATTTAAAAGAAATCGGCTGTCAGGTTATGCTGAGCAACACCTACCACCTTCATGTAAGGCCCGGTGATGATGTAATATATGATATGGGCGGCCTTCATAAGTTTTCGCGCTGGAACGGTCCCATTCTTACCGACAGCGGCGGATTCCAGGTCTTCTCTCTCGCTTCATTGAGAAAAATCAAAGAAGAGGGTGTTTCCTTCAACTCTCACATTGACGGCAGGCATATTTTTATGGGGCCGGAAGAGAGTATGCAAATTCAGTCCAATCTCGGCTCCACAATAGCAATGGCGTTTGATGAATGCGTCGAAAATCCCGCGAAATATGAGTACGCGAAAGAGAGCTGCGGCAGAACAGAGCGTTGGCTTGAGCGCTGTAAAGCGGAAATGGCAAGGCTCAATTCCCTTGATAAAACAATCAATAAAAACCAGCTTCTTTTCGGCATTAATCAGGGCGCGACCTTTGAAGATTTAAGAACAGCGAATATGAAAAAAATTGCCGCGATGGATTTGGACGGTTATGCGATAGGCGGCCTCGCAGTCGGCGAACCGAAAGAGGTTATGTATAAAATCATATCCGCCGTTGAGCCTTATATGCCCGAAGAAAAGCCCCGTTACCTTATGGGTGTTGGCACACCCGGCAATATTATCGAGGGCGTCTCACGCGGTGTGGATTTGTTTGACTGTGTTATGCCCAGCCGCAACGCAAGGCACGGTCACCTCAACACAGGCAGGGGAATAATCAACCTTAACAACCGCAAATATGAGCGTGACCCTCTGCCGATTGACCCTGAATGCGACTGCCCCACCTGCCGCAATTTTTCGCGCGGTTACATACGCCACCTCTTCAAAAGCAAAGAGATGCTCGCTATGCGCCTTTGCGTAATGCACAACCTTTATTTTTATAACAATCTTATGCTCAAAATCAGAAACGCTCTTGAAGAGGGCGGTTTTGACAGGTTTTACAATGAAAATGTCGAGCTGCTTGACAAAAGAATTTGAATTGCCGCAAATTTTTCTTGCATATTGAGCTATTATACTGTATAATCTTCTTCAGTAAATTTCGGAGGTTTGTTTAATGAATATTTCAGTGTTATCAACCCTTCTCGCGGGCGCAAACGGCGCTTCGCAGAGAAGCTCAATGTCAATGATTATTCTCATTGTTGCTATGTTCGGCGTTATGTATTTTGTTATGATAAGGCCGCAAAAGAAAAAGCAACAGCAGGAGCAGGAAATGCGCGACAGCATCCAGGTCGGCGATGAAATTACAACAATCGGCGGCATTATGGGCAGAGTTGTAACCGTTAAAGAAGATTCTCTTGTTATTGAAACCGGCGCTGACCGCAACAAGATGAAAATAACCCGCTGGGCTGTTTCAACAAACAACACCGCGGTCGAAAAGGCGGAAGCCGAAAAAGCGGCTGCAAAAGAAGCCGCCGAGGCGGAAAAGAACAAAAAGATTGAAGAAGCCGCCGAAGCAGGCAAATCAAAAAGAAAAAAGACCAAAAAGAACAAAGACGACACTTTTGAAGATTGATTTTTTACAAAT
>JAFRQM010000001.1 GCA_017428625.1 Clostridia bacterium | reverse complement strand
CTTTCATGATGATACCTCCTTTGATAGTTAGCGCGGTTGGCGAACCTGCTCTATTCTACCACAGGAGGCTTTTTCGCTGTAAGCGTTTTAATGCCACCGGCATAGCCGGTGGTTGTTTGTCTCTTAAGAGCCAATCCAAAAACGGCGGGGTCAAACCCCGCCGTTTATTATAGCAGTTTATTCTTCATCGCGGGCGCCCCTGAAAGGGGAACTGTCGAGCAAAGCGAGACTGAGGGGTTTAACCCTTCCGTCTTGCTCGTTACCCTCGCAATCCCCTGCATGGGGATGCTATGACAGCCTCACCCCGCCGTTTTTTACAGCATATCCGCTATTTCAAAAATCATTTTCTCTGTTTTCTCCCAGCCTATGCACGGGTCGGTTATGGAAAGCCCGTAGGTTGTTCCGTCGGGCTTCTGGTTGCCGTCTTCAATATACGACTCAATCATAAGCCCTTTTACAAGTTTGCGTATATCGGCGTTGTGCTGCATTGACTGAACAACGCCCTTCGCGATTCTCGGCTGCTCAAACCACTTTTTGCCCGAGTTCGCGTGGTTTGTGTCAACTATGACAGCGGGGTTTTCAAGCCCGCTTTTTTTGTAAAGCTCAAAAAGATATTCAAGGTCTTCATAATGGTAGTTCGGCACCGAGGAGCCGTCTTTGCCGGAGTAGCCGCGCAAAATTGCGTGCGCGAGCGGGTTGCCCTTGCTCTGCACCTCCCAGCTGGAGTAAACAAAGGTGTGGCAGTGCTGAGCCGCGGTAATCGCGTTCATCATAACCGACAGATCTCCGCCCGTGGGGTTTTTCATTCCTACGGGTATGTCAAGGCCGCTCGCTGTCAGCCTGTGGTTCTGGTTTTCAACCGACCTCGCCCCTACCGCAACGTATGAGAGGCAGTCTGAAAGATACTGATGGTTTTCGGGGTAGAGCATTTCATCCGCGCACGAAAAGCCCGTCTGCTCAAGGGCGCTTATATGCAGTTTGCGTATGGTGATTAAACCCTTTAACATATCGGGCGCGTTGTTCGGGTCGGGCTGGTGAAGCATACCCTTGTAGCCGTCGCCCGTTGTGCGCGGTTTGTTTGTGTAGATACGCGGGCAGATTACAATTTTATCGCTTACTCTGTCGGCAACCGTGCGCAGGCGTGAAATGTAGTCAAGCACCGCGTCGCCTCTGTCTGCCGAGCAGGGGCCTATGACGAGCAGTAACTTGTCGCTTTCGCCCGTGAATATCGCCGAAATCTCCGCGTCGTTCTTTTTCTTCTGTGCCTGCATCTCATCGGTGAGAGGATACATCTCCTTGATTACTCTCGCCGTGGGCATTTCGCGTTTGAAATCCATATTCATAGTTATTTACCTTCTTTTTCAAAACATTTTCTGTGCTCGGTTGATTTTCGCATAAGCGAGCGCATTTCGTCAATATCATTGTTTTCAACGGTCTTTTTAAGGTTCGCAAAAGCGTTCTCAAAAAGTTCCATTTGTTTGAGCAGTTCCTTTTTGTTGAGCAAAAACAGTTCGCTCCACATAACATCGTTTATGTTGGCGATTCTTGTTAAATCACGGAACGAATCGCCCGTGTATTTCTCAAACCCGTCCGTGTCGCGGCAGGTCATAAGCGAAACGGCTATGCAGTGGGTGAGTTGCGACAAAAAGCCTATCATTTCATCATGCTCTTCGGGGCTGAGGGTCGTCACCGTTTTAAAGCCGAGCGTTTCGCCCAGACTTTTACAGATTTCCACCGCCTGAGCCGTGTTTTTCTCCGTGGGCGTAACAATGTAATTAGCCTGACGGAAAATCTCCTTTGACGCGTATTCAATTCCGCTTTTTTCTCTGCCCGCCATCGGATGGGCGGCTATGAACTCAACATCGGGGCGCAGCATCTCCTGTATTTTATAAACAACACATCCTTTTACGCCCGTAACATCCGTAATCACCGCTCCGGGTTTAAGACAGTTCTGATATTTCTCAATCCATTCAACAAATATATGAGGGTAAAGCGCGAAAACGGATATGTCGAATTTTTTCATATATTCCGCAGTCACTTCGGTTACGCCGTGCGCTATCCACCCTTTTTCAAGAGCGTAATCCAGCGTTTCCCGCCTTCTCGCCACCGCTCCGACCTCATATCCCTCATCCGAGAGCGCCTGAGCGTAACTGCCGCCCATAAGGCCCAAACCGATTATGCAGATTTTCAAGTGTTTGTCAAGTTTCAATTCGCACCTCCGCGCCGAGTGATTTCAGCGTTTCAAAAAACCGCGGAAAACTTTTTTCAACCGCCTGCGCTCCCCGGATTTTTCCGCCCGTTATGCTCGCGAGAAACGCGAGCGCCATAACAATTCTGTGGTCGTTGTGAGCCGAAAGCGGCTGAGATGGCGTTTTGAGCGTTCCCCCGTAAATTTTTACCGAGTTCTCCGCAATTTCCGTTTTCACACCGAATTTCTCAAGTTCCTCCGCCATTGAAGAGGCGCGGTCGCTCTCTTTTATCGCAAGGCGTTTTGTGCCCGTGAACACCGCCCCGTGTTTCGCGGCGGCAACGGCAAACAAAACGGGAGCAAGGTCGGGGCAGTCCGACAAATCAATAACAGCGTTTTCGTTTTCAAGCGTTTCAAACGCCCCGGCGCAGATCCTGTCGCCCTGCGCGCTGTTTTCGTCAAGCCCCGTCACTTCAACGCTTCCGCCCGCATAATTGAACGCCAGCAGGTTGGCGGCGTTAGACCAGTCGCCGGGTATATCAAAGGCGGTTTCTCTGTATTTTTGCCCGCCTTTTATGTAAAACCCGTTTTTCTCTTTTTCCGTTATTTCAATGCCGTATTTTTCAAGAACATCCAGCGTTATGTCAATATACGGCCGCGATTCAACGGGCGGCGTGATTTTAAGCGTCGAATCCCCGTCAACAAGAGGCAGAGCAAGAAGAAGCCCGGTGGCAAACTGACTGCTTATATTTCCCGCAATCTCATACTCCCCGCTTTTGAGCCTGCCTGTAATCTTTATGCCCGTTTCGCTTTTTTCAACTTTTATACCTTTTTGCTCAAACAACTTTTCATATATTCCCGTTCCCCGCTCGATAAGCCGCTCGGAGCCTGCGAAAACCGCGCTGTCAAAAAGGGCGGCGGCAACCGGAATAAAAAACCGAAGAGTGCTTCCGCTCTCACGGCAGTTGAATATTTCCGGCTTTTCGGGCGCCCCGCGTGAGATGATTTTTACCGCGCTTATGTCTCTCTCAGTCTCGGCGCCGAGTGTTTGCAGACAGTCGAGCGTTGCCGATACATCCTGACTGTATTCAATTCCTTCAACCGTGCCCGAACCCGCAAGCGCCGCGCAGATAAGCGCCCTGTGCGCGTAACTTTTCGAGGGCGGCGCCTTGACGCATCCCCGCAGTTTGCAGGGGTTTATGACAACATCCATAATTACTCTCCGTCGGTAAGATAATCGAGCGCAAGAGCGTAGCCGTCAAGCCCTTTGCCCGAAATTGTTTTAACGGCAACATCCCTTACATAACTTATCTGCCTGAACTCCTCGCGTGATGAAACATCGCTTATATGCACCTCAACCGTGGGAATGCCCACGGCTTTGAGCGCGTCGGCTATGGCTATGCTTGTGTGAGTGTATGCGGCAGGGTTGAAAACAATGCCGTCAATTTTATCAAAATACGCCTGCTGAATGGCGTCAACAAGAGCGCCTTCGTGGTTTGACTGATAAAACGAGATTTCAATGCCCTTTTCATCAGCGTGCTTTTTCAGCGTTTCAACAAGATATTCATAACTCCTGCTGCCGTAAATGCCCGGCTCGCGTATGCCGAGCATGTTGATATTCGGCCCGTTGAGAACAAGTATTTTCACAGTTTCAGCTCCTTCATTACCGCCTGCGCCGCCTCTTCAACCGTAACATCGCCGTTAATGACGGTGTCGGCGGTTTTCATATATACCGGCAGGCGCGTTTCAAACAATTTCGCAAGTTTATCTCCGCTGTCCGACAGCGGACGGTCGGTCGCGGCAGTTAATTTTTCAAGTGAACGGTTAAGAAAAACAAGCGTGCCGTTGCGCCTGAGCGCGCGAACGTTTTCCGCGTTCATAACCGCTCCGCCTCCCGTAGCGATTACCGCGCCCGAATACTGCGAGGCTTTTTCAACGGCAAGTCTTTCTTTTTCTCTGAAGGCAGGCTCGCCGTATTCTCTTATATAACCGGGTATCGGCATACCCGTCAGTTCTTGTGTTATTTCATCCGTGTCATAAAACTTCCTGCCGGTTTTTTCAGCGATAAGAGTGCCTACGCTTGTTTTGCCGCTTGTCGGCATACCAGTCAGCACAATGTTCCTTTTGCCGTTTTCAACCTGCGTGAACGCCTTTTCAACAATCGACGAATCACAGGGAATGTCTCTGAAAAGCGCCGAGGCCATAACTCCCTGAGCCGAGAGCATATAAAGCCCTCCGCAGGCGGGTATGCCCCTCTCGAGCGCGTCAAGCACAAGGTTTGTTCTCAGCGGATTATACACGGCGTCCGCCACACCCGAAAGGCAGGTAAAACGCGAAATGTCAACGGGTTTTTCACTGCCGTGAGGGAACATTCCGACAGGCGTTGTGTTAATGATAATCTGCGCGTCATTATGTTTTTCAAGCGCCTCTTCATAAGTTGCCGTGTTCTGCGTTTTTTTGCGCGAAACAGTTAAAATCTCTTTCGCGCCGAGGTGTTTCGCGACGGCGTTCGCGGTTTTTGACGTGCCGCCCGTGCCCAAAACAAGAACCTTTTTGTCTTTTAAATCCATACCGTATTTCCGGAGCATCGCGGTCATTCCGTAAAAATCGGTGTTGTAGCCGTAAAGCCTGCCGTTTTTGTTTACTATTGTGTTTACCGCTCCGATTGCCAGCGCCTCGTCCGATATCTCGTCAATAAGCGGCATAACGGTCTGCTTGTAGGGGATGGTTACGTTTATTCCCCTAAACTCTCTTTTTTCAATAAAAGGTCGGACTTCATCGGGCTTTAATTCCACAAGTTCATACTCATAATCCGCTATGGCGGCGTGTATTTCGCGTGAGTAACTGTGCCCGAGCGCTCCGCCTGTCAGACCGAACTGCATAAGGGTTCCTCCCCGGCGAGATAATCCGTGCCGTAACGCTGCGCCAGCAGGTCGCAGATTACCATTGCCGTCACGCTGTCAATAACGGGGCAAATTCTGCGTATTATCGCGGGGTCGTGCCTGCCCGCGACGGTTATCTCCGTGTTTTCGTTCTTTATGAAATCAACTGTTTTCTGCTTTTGCGCTATTGATGGGGTGGGCTTTACGGCGCACCTGAAAACAACGGGCATACCGTTTGTTATTCCGCCGTTTATTCCGCCGTTGTTGTTTGTTTCGGTAAAAACTCTGCCCCTGTCAATGCGTATGGCGTCATTTACCTGCGAGCCGTTCGCGCCCGCAAAACCGAAACCCAGCCCGAACTCAACGCCCTTTACAGCCCCTATGCCGAAAAGCGCGTGTGAAAGAACACCCTCAACCGAGTCGAAAAAAGGCTCGCCCATGCCCGCGGGCAGACCGTAAACCGCCGTCTGTGTCGCTCCGCCGACGCTGTCAAGGTTGTTTTTCGCGTTCATTATTTCATCGGCAATACGCTGTTTCGCCTCTTCGTCAAGCACGGGAAAATCCGCGTTTTTAAGTGTGATTATATCGCTCATCACATTGTCAAAATCACGGTCTTTCGCGTTCCCGCATTGTGAGATATGGGTGCCGATAATTATGCCTTTTCTCTCAAGCGCGGGCAGGAGTATTCCGCCTGCGGCAACAAGAGCGGCGGTAATTCTGCCCGAAAAATGACCGCCTCCGCGGTAATCCTCAAAGCCGTGGTATTTGCACCTCGCGGCGTAATCGGCGTGCGAGGGTCTTGCCGCGCCGTAGGTGTAATCGCCGCTTTTCGTGTTTTCATTTTTTATAACTATGCAAAGGGGAGTGCCCGTTGTTCTGCCCTGCAAAACTCCGCTGAGAACCGAAAAACCATCGTTCTCTGTGCGCGGAGTGTCGAGCGCGGATGAAGGTCTGCGCCTTGCAAGCTGTTTTTCTATCTCTTTTTCATCAACGGGAATCCCCGGTGCCAGACCGTCAATAACCGCGCCGACCGCTTCGCCGTGGCTCTCGCCGAAAAGCGTTACCGTCAGGCTCTGACCGAAAGTGTTTTTCATTTTGCTTTCTCCAATAACAATCCGATTTGTTCAACCGTCATTTTCTCAAAGCGGAAACTGCCCGCCTCATCCGACATAACAACGGTTATCTGCGATTCTGATTTTTTCTTGTCATGCGCTATGAACGGCATAAGTTCATCCGCCGTCTGCGTGATTTCACGGGGCAGGGAGTATTTTTCAAGCACCGCCTTCACTCTCCCGCGCAGGTTTTCGCCGCACATCGGCAGCATACCGAGGGCAACGCATTCGCCGTGAAGCAGTTTTCCTTCTGAAAAACTCTCTATCGCGTGGCCTATGGTGTGCCCGAAATTGAGCACCTTTCTCAGTCCCTGTTCCGTAGGGTCCTTTTCGACAACATCCTTTTTAATCATCAGCGCCCTGCGTATAATTTCCGTCCGGCCGCTTTCGGTCCCGTCCGCTTTTTCAATGAGTTCAAGCAGTTTTTCGTCGCTTGTCACAGCCATTTTTATCGCTTCCGCGAGCCCCGCGTTTTTCTGCCTCTCATCAAGGGTTTTAAGCGTTTCAGGGTCAATAAGCACCCCGCGCGGCTGTTTGAAAGCGCCGACAATGTTCTTTACGCCCTCAAAATCAATCGCCGCCTTGCCGCCTATGGATGAATCCACCTGCGAAAGAAGCGTTGTGGGTATGTTATAAAAATCAATCCCCCTCATATAGCAGGAAGCCGCGAACGCGCTCAGGTCGCCCACAACTCCGCCGCCCGCCGCAACAACGCAGTCGCTTCTGGTAAAGCCGTTTTTCAGCATTGTTGAAAGAAGCAGCCGCAGACTGTCAAAATTCTTTGATTTCTCACCCTGCTCTATACAGACTGTCACGGCGTCTGCGCAAAGGGACGCGACCATTTCGGAGTATTCCCTCGGAACGCCCGAATCCGTTACAACAAGCGCCTTGCGGTCAAGGTTAAAAAACTCAGCCGCCTTTGAAAGCGCTCCTTTTTCAAGATAAATATTGTAATCCCTCTGATCCGAATGAACGGGAATTATCATATAAACTCCTCCGTTTAGGTGTTGTCGGCGCTGTATGTGCCCGCGAGCTTGACACGTTCGCACAAAGCCGAAAGCTCCTGCAAAAGCTCTCTGCCGTTTTGAGAGTTGAGGTTGCCCTCTATTTCAACATAGAAATAATAGTTCCAGGTAAGGCTTTTCATCGGGCGCGAACGCAGACATTTCATATTGAAGCCGTGCGCGCCGATAATGTTAAGAGTTTGCGCGAGGGCGCCGGCTCTGTTCTGCACGGTGAAAAAGATTATTGAGTTTTCGTTGATTCCGCGGTTTTCGGGCAGATCTGACTGCCTTGAAACCACCGCGAATCTTGTTGTGTTTGTGCGTGTGTCGTTAATGTCGGGCTCAATAATTTCAAGGCCGAACAGCTCCGCCGTTTCATCGGAGGCAATGGCTGCGACGCCCGGGTCATCGCTCTCTTTAACAAGCTTCGCGGCGGCGGCCGTGTTGGAGTAATTCATAATCTCAAATCCGCGTCTCGCAATATACTGCGAACATTGAGATATAGCCTGCGGGTGGCTGACAACCGTTTTTATGTCAGACAGTCTCGCGCCTTTTTTTGCCATAAGATTGTGGCGAACGGGCAGTTCAATAACCTGATTTACATAAAGGCTGCCCGAAAAAAGCAGGTCGGTAACTTCGCCTACCTCGCCCGCGAAACTGTTTTCAATCGGAAGCACGGCGCAGTCAAATTCTCCGTTTTCAACTCCGTAATAAGCGGTGGCAAAATCCCTGCACGCAACATACTCGCCTTCGGGTATGAGCTTTTTTGCGGCTATATAGGCAAACGCGCCCTCAACCCCGCTGTATGCGACTCTGCGCCCGTTTATCAGCCGCGACTGGTATTTGCGCGACTGCTCAATGGTGTTTTTGAGAAACGAAACATAATAGCCCTCTATTTCGCTCTCGGTAATCAGAGCGCGGTTTTTCTCAATTATCTGCGCCTCGCGCTCCGGGTCGAGTATTGACAGCCCGCGCCCTTTTTTATATTCCGCCACCTTGCGCACCGTCTGCATTCTCTTTTCAAACAGACGCGCCATCTGCTCGTCTGTTTCCGTTATTTCTTTTCTGTAATTATCAAGTTCGTTCATAGTTCTTTTTCTCCTTAACTTTTTCATTATATAATATTACATTTATTTATTCAAGCAAAGCGGCCACATAAACAAAACCGGGCGGCTTCACTGCGAAGCCGCCCGTGTAAAACATTGCTTTTCCTGCTTTAAACGGTTATGCAACCCCGCGCTGATTTTTTGCCGTAAAAATAAAAGAAGCAGTCCGCAAAAAAGCGCACTGCGTTAAAAAAGTAAAAAGACATACCGTTATTGCTGCGGGCAGATAACTGCTCACATACGGGAGCTGATTTTGTGTTGATTACAGTCTCCATAACGGCACCTCTCGCTTGTTTTTCTTTATTATAATTTTGGCAAAAGGAATTGTCAATATAACAACTTACACAAATAAAACCGCGCGAAACAGTCAAAAGATAAACAATATAAATAATAATTGATTTATAAATCACGCCGTGTTAAAATCAAAAAAAGGAGTGATTCAAATGAAAAAAGCGCTGTCTGTTCTTCTTTGCCTGCTTATCGCCTCCGGGCTGACTCTGCCCGCGGCGCACGCGGAGAGCGTTGATGACTATACCATAGTCAACCCCTATGAAAATGTTGATTTTGACAGTTGGCAGGGCTACAAAACGCAGTTCCACTGCCACACCACAGCAAGCGACGGCTATCTGACAATCAAAGAGGCAATAAAGAGTTATTATGACTACGATTACGACATTGTCGCCATAACAGACCACGGCACCTCAAACATCGCATGGAATGTCGCCCCGCAGACAATACCGATTATGCGCGAAATGCGCAAGGAGCGCACAGGCGGCGCGGGCGTTCCCATTGTTCCGCTCAGCGATGAGGAATACACAGCCTATACCGGCGGCACCGCGCAAAGCGAAACACGCACCCACAAAAACGGTCTTCTCGATGTTTACGGCGGCAACGAACTCAATATGGCAACTCCTTTTGCCGACTGCCATCTTACCTCCTACTGGAGCACCTACGGTCAGGGCTACGCGGGCGTTTTCGGCGATTATGAAACACCCGTTAAAGAGGTTAAAAAAGACGGCGGCGTCACAATGCTCGCCCATGTCGGCGAATATGTTTACCCTCAGAAAGATTCCGAAGACCACGTCGGTCAGCCTGTTGATGAATATTATGTCAACAAATTCGCGAGAATATTCCTCGACAATCATGGCTCGTGCGCGGGTATGGGCATAAATTCCGCCACGGATGACCACACAAGATGCGACCGTATTCTTTATGATCAGATTCTTCTCAAAACCATTCCCAACGGCGTTGTTCCCACCGCCTTCACTTTTTCGGATTCGCACAATGATGTTTCAATAAACGACGCCTACTGCATCTGCTATATGCCGGAGCAGACAAACGAGGCTCTTCGTGACTGTATGCTCAAAGGCGAACTTTTTGCCGTCTCGCACTTCACAAAGGGCTATGAACTCAACGGTATGATGGAAATCGAGCGCGAGTTTGTCTATGACCGCGATGAAACGGACTGGAAGTCAAACGCCACCCCCGTTGTTACAAAGATTGAGGTGGATGAAGAAAACGATAAAATAAAGGTATGGGGCGAGAATTTTGACACAATAACCTGGGTGTCGGCAGGCAATGTTGTTGCCCGCACCGGCGGCATTGAGGGCGGATACGCCGAATTTGACCTTCATTCGGCAGGCCTGCTTGACGATATCTATATGTATCTGCGCTTTTATATAACGGGCAAAGACGGCATCTGCTATTCCCAGCCCTTCACCGTTTACCGCGACGGCGAAACATTTGAGCCCGTTTTTGTGCCCGAAACGCATGACCTGCCCGCTTTTCTCAGGGCGCTTGTAACCGTTCTCGACTGGCTCATTTTCAAATGGAGCCCCGTCGTCTGGGCGTTCAAATATTTCGCTATGGGCTACGACCCCATTGAGCAGACAATCAATTCAATCAAATCACTTTTCGGTTAAAACTTCACCCGCTGTTGTTCAACAGCGGGTGTTCCTCATTTATAATCATTTTTTTAACGGATTCGGCACATTTCTGTAAAGCAGCTCGTACGCCACAAAATATTCTCTTACATATCTTTTAAACGCTTCGCCCGGCGTCGGCGCCGATACGCGCATAACATTTTTTATACCCGAACGGCGGGCGATTATTCCCGCTCTGTGTATGTGGTATGAGGATGACAGAAAGGCGATTTTCAGTTCATCCGCGTTTCTGCCCGCGTGTTTTTCGATTATCGGAATACCGAATTTAAAATTCTCAAACGTGGTTGTGGATTTGTCTTCAGGCAGTATTCTCTCCGGGCTCACGCCCTCTTTTATGAGATAATCCGCGATTATCGCCGCCTCCGGTTTTTTCTGGTGTTCCCTGAAACATCCGCCGCACGGCACGGCGATAACATCCGTGTGCTCTTTGAGATAAACCGCGGCGCATTTCATCCTTTCAAAAAGCTGCGGGCTGGGCGTGTCCGCTCCTATGATGTCGCCGCCTAAAATAAGAAGATAATCACAGTCATCACGGTAATTCATATTCGCGTCATAAGCCACAAAAGGCATATAAGCCGCCGCTGTTGTCACAAGAAAAGCGGCTGAACCGCCGAGAACTCCCGCCGCCGCTTTCAGCACTTTGTTCATTTTTCACACTCCGTTTTCAAGAAGATATTTCACCACGCCGTCGGCGCTGTTCGGCTCAATAACGCCGTCGGCTTTTTCTTTTATAATGTCAACCGCGTTTTGAACGGCATAAAACTCGTCGCAAGCCTCCAGCAGCGACAGGTCGTTGTAATTGTCGCCGAAACCCACAACCCTGTCAAAACCGTATTCCTTTTTCAGGAACTCAACGGCTGTGCGCTTTGACGCCTTTTCATCGCAGATTTCAAGGTAAAAGCAGTCCTCTTTGTAAATATCTTTATAGTATTCGCACCGGAGCCCCGCCGTTTTTTCAAGCAGTTTTGCGGCAGGCTGCGTTTTTCTCTGTGTGTCCGAAACAGAGTAATAAACAAGCGGCCTTGAAAGAATTTCATCAAAAGAATCAACCTTTATGAAAACCTTGCCGTATCTCTCCTGCCTCTCGCGCATAAAATCAACCGCGCCCGGCGATGACAGATTTTCATAATAAGTCCGCAGTGCGCTGCCGTCTGTCTCATAGAAAAACCCTGCAAGACCGCAGTCGTGAATGGTTTTCACAATTTCGCCTTTGGCATTTTCCGCTATGCGGTTAACCCTGACATACTCCTTCTTCCGGAGGTCAAAAACGCTCACTCCGTTCATCAGCACAGCGGGAATATTCACCCCCGTGCCGTCAAGAATACTCACAACCGTAGCCGCCGTGCGCGCCGTAGCCACGCTGATATTCAGCCCTCTTTCGCGCAGGGTTATAAGCCCCTCTCTCGCAAAATCCGAAAGCCGCGCCCCGCTGTCGAGCAGAGTGCCGTCAAGGTCGGTTATATAAAGAGTTTTACTTCTCATTTGCCCGTCTTTCTTCAAGATATTCGTCAAACGTAATCTTCTTGTCATAACGGCTGTCCGCCGAAATGTCGATTATTCTGTCGGCTATCGTCTGCACAAACTGATGGTCGTGCGAGGTAAACATAAGCGTCTGCGGGTATTTAATCAGCCCGTCGTTGAGCGAGGCTATCGACTCAAGGTCAAGGTGGTTCGTCGGCTCGTCAAGAATAAGCACATTGGCGCCCGAAAGCATCATCTTGCACAGCATGCAGCGCACACGCTCGCCGCCCGAAAGCACCTTCGCTTTTTTGAGCGCCTCGTCGCCGGAGAACATCATTCTGCCCAGCCACGAGCGCACATCGCTTTCAAACACAAGGTCGGAATACCGGCGCAGCCAGTCAATCAGAGAATCCTCAACACCGTCAAAATACGCCGAATTGTCCGAAGGAAAATATGAAACAGAGGTTGTAACGCCCCATTTTACCGTGCCTTCATCAGGCTCGAGTTCACCCGCGAGAATCTTGAAAAGCGTCGTTTTCGCGACCGCGTCCGTTCCAACAAAAGCAACTTTCTCCTTCGGCAGAACGGTAAAACTCACATTGTCAAGCACCTTGCGGTCACCCACAGTCTTTGAAAGCCCTTCAACCGTAAGAACATCGTTGCCGACCTCCCTGTCGGGCTTGAAACCCACATAGGGGAAGCGCCTCGATGAAACGGGCAGGTCGTCAAGGTCGAGCGATTCAAGCAGTTTTTTGCGCGAGGTCGCCTGCTTGTGCTTTGAGGCGTTCGCGCTGAACCTCGCAATGAATTTTTTAAGTTCCTCCGCCTTCTCCTGGTCCTTCTTGTTCTGCTCTCTGAGTTGGCGCTGACGCATCTGCGTGTATTCAAACCAGAAGTCGTAGTTGCCTACATACATCTGCATTTTGCCGAAATCTATGTCAACAATATGCGTGCACACCGTGTTTAAAAAATGGCGGTCGTGCGAAACAACAATAACCGTGCTGTCAAGGTCCATAAGAAAGTTTTCAAGCCACATTACCGCCTCAAGGTCAAGGTGGTTCGTCGGCTCGTCGAGCAGCAGAATATCCGGCGAGCCGAAAAGTGCCTGGGCTAAAAGAACTTTGACTTTCAGGTCGTTCGGCAGTTCGCTCATAGGGCTCTCATGCCATTCGTTCGTAACGCCGAGACCGTTCAGCAGTATTTCGGCGTCGCTCTCCGCGCTCCAGCCGTCCATTTCGGCAAACTCCTCTTCTAATTCGGAGATTTTTATGCCGTCTTCCTCGGTGAAATCCTCTTTTGCGTAAAGCTCCTCTTTGGCGTCCATAATGTCGCAGAGTTTTTTGTTGCCGAGCAGAACGGTGCGCACAACGGTGCAGTCGTCAAAAGCAAAATGGTCCTGCCTCAGCACGCTTATTCTCTCGCCCGGCGTTACGCTGATTTTTCCGCCCGTCGGCTCAAGTTCACCCGACAGAATTTTCAGAAAAGTCGATTTTCCCGCTCCGTTCGCGCCGATTATTCCGTAGCAGTTGCCTCTTGTAAATGTAATGTCGGCGTGCCTGAATAAAAATCTTCCGCTGTATGATAAATCAACATCTATAGCCGCAATCATTTTTCGTTACCTCTTTCCGCTTTTTTCCGATAACAGTATAAAATAAAAGGAATATTATGTCAAATAAGAAAAAGGGCGGACCTTCATAAACCGGTAATGCCTCAAAGAGCGACCCTAAGCATATCTTTGAGGTGTGAAACAGTTTTCACGAGAAAAATGAGCCGCAGAACAAGGAAGATTTGTGAAACCATACTTTGTGTATGGTAAGCAAATCTGACGATGTTATGCGGTTCCGGCTTTTGCGTGAAAACCAATATCGGTTTATGAATGACCGCCCTGATACAAGAAAGGTCTGTGGAGTTTATTCCTCACAGACCTCAGATGTTTTTTGTTTAATATCTTACATCATAAATTTTAAGATAGTTTACAAGTTCCTGCTTTTCGACCGCGAGCGTTGTGCCGAGCGTTCTGCCGGAACCGCTGATGGTAACATGGCAAACCTGGTCAATCGAAATTACCCGCATGGTTTCGGGGTTGTATGTAACCGACGACGAGCAGTCGTGGTATGTCAGGCTGTAATTGACATCGCTGAAAACAGCCGAAACAACGCCGCCGTTCAGATTCTTGTCAATCTCCTTCTTTGAAAGGGGAGCGAAAACGGAGCCCGTTTTGCTCTGCGGTTTTGACGACCAGTCGGGCGTGGGTTCGGGGTTTGTCTCGCTGTTGAGAACAATTGTTATTCTCACGTTGCCGTCGGGCAGTTCTTCATATTTCGCGTCTTTGAGCGCGCCCGCGTCCGTAAGCAGACAGCCTTCCTTGTTGTATTTGACGGGCCAGAGGTGCATATCCCCGCCCTTTTCAAATGTGTCGGGCTTCTTTCTCGCGGATTCCTCATCCGTCATAAAGTTGCCGGCAAGGTTGAGCGCCGCGTTTACAAAGGTTTTGCCGCTTGATATAACTCTTGAGTTCGCGTCGTCGGGCAGCGACTGGTACATAATCTCCTTAAAACCGGGGGCGTCTTTCTTCGCCTTGTTCATAATCTCGGTGTATGCGGCGAGAATTTCCTCCTTTGTTTCGGGAGTTTTCTTTTCTTCTTCCTTTGCCGTCTCCGTTTCGGTTTCCGTTTCCGTCTCGGTTTCGCCTTCGGCTGAGGTTGTTTCGGGCGCCGCCGTTGTGCTTTCGGCCTCTGTCGTCTGCTGCGCCGTTGTTGTTTCCGTGCCGGGCGTTTTGCCGCCGCAGGCGGAAAGAAGGGCAGCCACGCACACAAGCGCCAGTATTACTGCAAGAATTTTTTTATAATTCATTCGTTTAATTCCTTTTGTTTTTTGTTCCGTATGAGAAATTCCGCCTTAACATACCAATCGGCGGAATAAATCCGCCGATCGATTAAATGTTAATTAAGTTCTTTAAGTGTTAAGGTCAGATAACAACCTTGTAGTCAACAGCGCCGTAAACGCCTTTGAGTGTTGCCGAAAGGATGCCGATTTTGATTGTGATGGAGCTGACGTTGATGTCAACTCTGTATTGCCATGTGCCGCCTACGATTCTGCCTGTGGACTCATCGATTTTAGCGGTAACTTTCGCGTTTTTGTATGTAAGTTTGATGTTCTGGATGCCGTCTGAAACGGTAACGCCGCTGAGCTCTTTAAGAGCGGAGTCAATGCCGTCAAGAACGCCGATTGCGCGGCCTACGGAGCCGTCGCCGCCCTTGGTGGAAGCGCCGGCGGACTGTTCAACAACGTCAAAAGTGATTGTTGTGTATTTGCCGTCTGATGTAGCTTTCGCGTTTCTTACATCGGATGCCTTGACATCGTCATGGTCGTGAGCGGGGATGTAATCTGTTGATGTGGAGTTCTTTTCAAGAGCTGATTTTGCAATGCCTTCAAATGCCGAAACAATGTTGCCTACAAGGCCCGAACCGCCGTCAAGAGCAGCGAGTGTCATTGTCTGTTTGCCTGCGGGCGCGTGGCCTTCGGTGGCTTTTCTTGCCGCGTTGTAGTAAGCGACGATTTCTTCAGCGTCTGTGGAGTTGAGGCCTTTTGCCGCTTCTGTTGTTTCTTCTTCGGATGTTTCTTCTGTCGCGTCTTCGCCGGAAACGGGTTCTGCCGTAACATCTTCTGCCGAAACGTCTTCGGTTGAAGCTTCTTCGGTAACAACTTCTTCTGTTACATCTTCAATTGTTGTTGCTTCTGTGGTGGGTTCTTCCGTTTTGCTGCCGCATGCCGCGAAGCAGACTGTTACAAACGAGAGAGCGAGAAGAACTGCGAGAATTTTTTTCATTACTGATATCCTCCTGAAATAGATTTTCTGCGATAAAAGCGCCGAGCCGATTGCTCGGCACAAAAACGCATAATATCAATTAAAAATTTACAACAATAAAAGGGGTTTGTCAATACCGCAGAGCGAAAACTGTAAGCATAAAAAACAGCAAATCGGCGTTTTGAACAAATACGCCGTCGCCGATTTGGGCATAAAAGCAAAACTGTTTTTCCGTCAGCCGGAACAGCGCCGTAAATTCACACCCTCTTTAAAAAATATGTGACATTTATTAAAATATGTGTTATAATATTTTAATAGCGCCGGAAATAACTGTTTTACGGAGGTAATTATGGCACAAAAACGCTTTGTATCCTGGAATGTCAACGGCATAAGAGCCTGCCTCGGCAAAGGCTTTTATGAGAGTTTCGCGTCGCTTGACGCGGATATTTTCTGCCTGCAGGAGACAAAAGTTGTTGACGGTCAGATTACCCTTGACCTGCCCGGCTACAATCAATACTGGAACTACGCCGAGAAAAAAGGGTATTCTGGAGTCGCCGTCTTTTCAAAAGAGGAGCCGCTCGCCGTCACCTACGGGCTCGGCATTCCCGAACACGACACCGAAGGCAGGGTTATCACCCTTGAATTTGAGAATTATTATTTTATCGGCGTTTATGTTCCCAACGCCCGCGACGGTCTTGTCAGAATCGATTACCGTATGAGCTGGGAAGACGCGTTCAGGGCTTATGTAAGTGAACTCGACGGCAGAAAGCCCGTCATATTCTGCGGCGACCTCAATGTCGCTCACAACGAAATCGACCTTAAAAACCCCAAAGCCAACAGAGGCAACGCGGGGTTTTCAGATGAAGAGCGCGGCAAATTCAATGAACTGCTCGCGGCGGGCTTTACCGACACCTTCCGTTATTTTTACCCCGACGCCGAACAGCGTTACAGCTGGTGGTCATACCGTTTTCACGCCAGAGAGAACAACGCGGGCTGGCGCATTGACTATTTTATCGCGTCAAACCGCCTTCAGCCGAACCTGAGAGACTCACTCATACACAATGAGGTTTACGGTTCCGACCACTGTCCGGTGGAACTGATAATTGATATATAAGCCCTTTATACAAAGGTTTTTTGATTATTTGACAATAAAGTGAACCTGTTTTACGCTGAACAATTCTCTTCCATATGATTTATATAATTGGATAAACGAAATAAAATTCAACAAAGGTTTTATTTCAAAAACACAGTTTGAAGAAAGCCATTCGTTAGCGCTTAAACCTTCGCTGAACCCTCCTTTTGGAGACGGGTAAACTTTACAGTAGGGCACGGATACATCCGTGCCGCATAAAATTCTGAAACGAGTCATAATAAAATGAACGATTTGCCAAAACGCAAAAGACTTCGGTTAAGAGAATTCGATTACTCGCAAAACAATTATTATTTTGTAACAATCTGCACATTTGAGAAACAGCATTTTTTCGGGATGACGGGTAATCTGACCGAATGCGGAAAAATCGCAGAAGATTGCATTTGCAGGATTCCCGAAATATTTTCCTGTGTAAAACCGGATAAATATGTTGTAATGCCAAATCACATACACGCGGTTTTGGCGTTTGAAAAGCCCTTAACCGACTCGGTAAAACATACGGCACGCATATATGCGTGCCCTACTCCGGGAACTGTAATCGGCAATTATAAAGCAGCTGTTACGAGGAATATTCACCAAAAGTTTCCCGGGTTAAAATTATGGCAAACAGGGTTTTATGACCATATAATCAGAAATCAATCCGATTATGAAAATATTTGGACTTATATTGACGAGAATCCGGCAAAATGGGAATCGGATGATTATTATTGATGCTGAAAACGCAGGGCACGGATACATCCGTGCCGCGTTAAACAACCGTTTTTACGCAACAAAAAAGCTCCGTTTTCACGGAACTTTATCGTTTAAACCTTTTCGGCGTCAAAATCAATTATAATGTTGTTTTCGGACGGCTTTAAGTTTGTGTATTTCACGCCCGCCGCGTCAAACATCCTTTTTGAAGCCCTTGTTGAGGGCGAATCGGCGTATTTGTCGGAGAGATAATAAACCTCTTTTATTCCGCACTGAATAATCGCTTTCGCGCACTCGTTGCAGGGGAACAGCGCAACATAGATTTTGCAGCCCTTCAGATCTCCGCCCGCCGAGTTTAATATGGCGTTTAACTCCGCGTGACACACATAAGGGTATTTCGTGTCGTATGTGTCGCCCGAGCGTTCCCAGGGGAACTCGTCATCACTGCAACCGGCGGGGAAGCCGTTGTAGCCCACCGACATAATTTTGTTGCTGCTGTTTACTATGCAGGCGCCCACCTGCGTGTTAGGGTCCTTGCTCCTTTTCGCGCTCAGCAGGGCAATG
Organism: Clostridia bacterium; assembly: GCA_017428625.1. GTDB lineage: Bacteria > Bacillota > Clostridia > Oscillospirales > Acutalibacteraceae > CAG-177. The sequence goes on along the minus strand of JAFRQM010000001.1, from coordinate 54,158 downwards.
CCCATAAAATATTCATCCCACGAAATGTAGTCAGTTCTTTTAGCCAAAATAAAATCCCCTTTCGGTTTGCTGCAACCATTTTATCACAGCATGGGGATTTATACAATATAAAATTCACAAATCGACATACAGAAAGGTAAAACGCATCTATGGGACTTTTCACAAAGATTTTCGGCAACTATTCCGAGAAAGAAACAAAGCGCATAAGGCCGCTTTGCGACAGAGTTCTTGAACTTGAAGGCGAGTTCGCAAAACTCAGCGACCCGGAACTTCAGGCAAAAACGCCCGAGTTCAAAGAGCGCCTCGCAAAAGGCGAAACGCTTGACGACATTCTGCCCGAGGCGTTCGCGGCTTTCCGCGAGGCGTCGTGGCGCGTGCTTAATATGAAGCACTTCCCCGTTCAGATTATCGGCGGCATAATTCTGCATCAGGGCAGAATAGCCGAGATGAAAACAGGCGAAGGCAAAACCCTCGTCGCGACCCTGCCCGCTTACCTCAACGCGCTCACGGGCGAGGGCGTTCACATCGTTACCGTCAACGACTACCTTGCCCGCCGCGACAGCGAGTGGATGGGTAAGGTTTACCGCTTTATGGGTCTTACGGTCGGTCTTATCGTTCACGAAAAAGAGAATGACGAGCGCCGAGAGGCGTATCTTGCCGACATAACCTACGGCACGAACAATGAGATGGGCTTTGACTACCTTCGTGACAATATGGTGCCCTATGCCGAATACCGCGTTCAGCGCGGCCACCCCTTCGCCATAGTCGATGAGGTTGACTCCATTCTTATCGATGAGGCGAGAACGCCCCTTATCATAAGCGGCAGAGGCGACAAGTCAACAGACCTATATAAAATCGCCAACTCCTTCGCCCACACTCTCAAAATGGCGAAGGTCAAAGAGACAATGAAAAAAGACAATATCGAAGACCTTGTTGATGACGACGCCGACTATGTTGTTGACGAAAAGGCAAAAACCGCAACCCTCACTCAGCACGGCGTTAAAAAGGCGGAGCGTTACTTCAACCTTGAAAACCTTATGGATGCCGAGAATATGACCCTCCAGCACCACATCAACCAGGCAATCAAGGCAATCGGCGTTATGAAGCGCGATGTTGACTATGTTGTCAAAGACAATCAGGTTCTTATCGTTGACGAGTTCACGGGCAGAATTATGTATGGCAGACGCTACAACGAAGGTCTGCACCAGGCGATTGAGGCAAAAGAAAACGTTGAGGTTGCCCACGAGAGCAAAACCCTCGCGACAATCACCTTCCAGAATTATTTCCGCCTTTACAAAAAACTCTCCGGTATGACCGGCACGGCAATGACCGAAAGTCAGGAATTCCGTCAGATTTACAACCTCGATGTTGTTGAAATCGAAACAAACAAACCGATGATAAGAAAAGACCACCCCGATGTGGTCTATAAAACCGTCAAGGTCAAATACAACGCCGTTATTCAGCAGATTGAGGAGTGCCACGCAAAAGGCCAGCCCGTGCTGGTCGGCACCGTTTCGGTTGAGAAATCCGAAACCCTCAGCAGTATGCTTAAAAAGCGCGGCATAAAGCACGAGGTGCTCAATGCCAAATTCCACGACAAAGAGGCGGAAATTGTCGCCCAGGCGGGCAAATACGGCGCGGTCACAATCGCCACAAATATGGCGGGGCGCGGCACCGACATTATGCTCGGCGGCAACCCGGAATATCTCGCCAAAGCCGAAATGCGCCGTATGCAGTACCCGGAGGAGCTTATAGCCGAAGCTACCGGCTTCGCGGAAACGGATGATGAGCAGATTATCGAGGCGCGTGAAACTTTCCACAACCTTGAGAATAAATATAAAGATGAAATCAGAGACGAGGCTGACAAAGTCCGCGAGGCGGGCGGTCTGTTCATAATCGGCACGGAGCGCCACGAGTCAAGGCGAATTGACAACCAGCTGCGAGGCCGTTCCGGCAGACAGGGCGACCCCGGCGAGAGCCGCTTTTATCTCTCGCTTGAGGATGACCTTATGCGTCTGTTCGGCGGCGAGAGAATAACCCGTATGATGGACACCCTCAACGCCGCGGAGGATATGCCCATTGAGGCAAAACTTATTTCCAAAACCGTTGAAAACGCCCAAAAGCGTATTGAGGGCAAAAACTTTGAAATCAGAAAGAACACCCTTGATTTCGACGATGTTATGAACCGCCAGAGAGAGCTCATCTACGGCCAGCGCAACCAGGTGCTTGACGGCGAAGACCTCAAAAAGAGCATAAACAAAATGATGCGCGACTGCATTGAGGAGAGCGTTGATTTCTACTGCTCCAAAGCCGTCACCCCCGACGACTGGAATGTTGACGGTCTGCGCGAGAAATTCCTCGGCTGGCTTACAACCGAAGATGATTTCAAAGACGGCGTCATTGACCCCGAAGAAGCCAAAGAGATGCTTATCGAACGCGGCGAGAAACGTTATGAAGAGCGTGAAAAGATGTTCGGCGCCACGCCCGACGGCACTCCGCTTATGCGTGAGCTTGAGAGAATGATTCTTCTTCGCAATGTTGACTCCAACTGGATGGATCACATTGACGCCATGGATCAGCTGCGCCGCGGCATAGGCCTGCGCGCCTACGGCCAGACCGACCCGATTGTGGCTTACAGGATGGAAAGTTACGATATGTTTGACGAGATGACAACAGCCATCCGCGAAAACACCGTAAAACAGATGCTTACCGTTATGATTAAAACGGAGGAAGACACCAGAAGGGAGCAGGCGGCAAAAATCACCTCCACAAGTTCATCCGGCTCCTCCGACGGCAGCGAAAAGGGCAGAACGGTCCGCAACAAAGCGAAGAAAATCGGCCCCAACGACCCCTGCCCCTGCGGCAGCGGCAAAAAGTATAAAAACTGCTGCGGCGATGTGAGAAAAGGTTAAAAAAAAGGGCGACTGACAGTCGCCCTTTTTTAGTGGTCGGGAAGTAGGAGTCAAGGATTAGAGGTTAGGGGTTAGGTGAGGAAACAGGGAACAGGGAATAGAAAATCGGAGATAGGAAACAGAAAACAGAAAACAAAAAATAAAACCGTAGGGCGGGATGACCCCATCCCGCCGCAACCTCGTCATAGCCTCCACCCTCGGTGGAGGTGGATTGTGAGCGCAGCGAACAAGACGGAAGGGGTTACATCCAAAATCTAACAATTCACCGCGTCAATTACCTTCTGCAACTCTTCTTCGGTCCAATCGGGGTTTATGTCGAGGTATGCTGTGCGCGCGAGAATATCGAGCGATTTTTTGCACATATCGGGGGTGTAATTCATATTGAGCCCCTGATTTTCTTTAAATTTAAACGGGTCCATCGCGGGGTGGACCGCTCCCCATTTCTGCATAATCTGCGACCAGTCGGTATAAACATGCCTGCCCGCGTCAATGGGAATCGGAATATAATAACCCTTCTCATTCATTTTCTCCGCAAACGCGCGGCATTTTTCCTCACTCTCAAAACGGAAGGCAGCCGCCACACAGCAGGCGCCGTCAAAATCGTTATATGGAATCGGTTTAACCGTTTTCACATTTTCAACAACTGCCCTGCAGTTGCGCCGCAAATCCGCGTTTTTCGTCTTTTTCTTAATTATAACAACCGCCCCGCCGATTATCAAGAACAACATTTTCTTTATATATCAATAATATATGGACTTTTTGCGCGTTATGTGGTATATTTATTTGGATATTGTTTTTTGTGAAATCTTTTCAATAAAGGAAGAAACGCATGAAAAATCAGGGCAGACAATCAATGATGAACGGCGCGATGATTCTTGTCGCGTCAACAGTATTGGTTAAAATAATAGGCGTAATTTTCAAAATTCCGATGACGGATATGCTCGGCACCGTCGGCAGAGGCTATTTCAACTCCGCCTACGAGGTTTACACCCCCATCTTCTCAATAGCGATGTCGGGCCTTTCGGTCGCCGTTCTCAAAATGGTTGCCGACGCCGCGGCAAAGGGTCAATACGGCGAAACGCTCCGCGTGCAAAAAGTCTCCAAAAAGGTTTTCTTCATCGTCGGTCTCGCGGGCACGCTGTTTATGTTCGCAATCACCTACCCCTACGCGAAATATATCGCCAATGTGCGCAACATTCCCGCTCTGCTGTGCATAGCGCCCTCCATTTTCTTCTGCTATTATATGTCCGCCTACCGCGGCTATTACGAGGGCAGGTCAAATATGATGCCCACGGGCATTTCGCAGGTTATCGAGGCACTCGGCAAACTCTGCTTCGGCCTTGTTTTCATAAAGATTATACAAACAATCGGAATGTCGCAATACACATCGGGCATGGCGGCATCGGGCGGCGCTCAGGCAACGGTTTTCGGCACGCTTGTCACAAACAACATTGAGGCAAACGGCGCAATAGTCCCCTGGGCTGCGGCGGGCGCGGTGTTCGGCGTTACCTGCGGATCGGTTGCAAGCACAATATTCCTCGCTGTTTATTTCCGCGTAAGAGGCACGGGCTTCACAAAAGAAGAACTTGAAAGCACCCCCTGCGCCAAAACAGACAGAGAACTCGGCAAAACAATGATTAAAATCGCCGTTCCGATGATTATAAGCGCCCTTGTTCTCAACATAACCAATCTTATAGATACAGCTACCATTCAGGCGCGTCTCAAAGCGGCGGTTGAATCGCCCGAAGGTTTTGAATACATCAAAAATATGTTCAAAGCCTCGTTTGACGCGGCTATAGCGCGCGGCAGGCTGAATATCAAAGAAAAGAACGAGGTCATAAAATATCTCTGGGGTTCCTACGGTATGGCGCTCGATTTCAAAGGGCTTGTGCCGATGATAACCGTTCAGCTCGGTCTCAGTTCCCTTCCCGCTCTCGCCACCGCGTGGACTCAGGTTAAAAAAGATGAAATCAAAAACATCATCGAGACCGTTCTGCGCATGGCAATGCTTATAGCGATGCCCGTCGGCGGCGGTATGGCGGTTATGGCAAAACCGATTCTCACAATAATCTACGGCAGAGGCTCAAGTTCGGATTCAATAGCGATAGTCGCCCCGATTATGGCAATTTACGGCATAGCGATGCTTGTAATCGGCGTTTCAACCCCGATTACGAATATGCTTCAGGCAATCGGCAGAAGCGACATTCCCGCAAAAACCGTCTGTGTCGCGGCTGTTCTCAAAATCGTGTGCAACTACATTTTTGTCGGCAACTACCGCATAAACATTTACGGCGCGCTCATCGGCACGGTGCTGTTCTATGTCACGGTTGTCGCCGTGAACCTAAACCGCCTGCTCAAACTCACGGGCGCCGGAGTCAGCTGGGTTAATATTGTCATCCGTCCACTCGCCTGCGCGGGCTTAAGCCTTGCCGGCGCTTACGGCGCTTATGCTCTCGCAATACGCATACTCCCCGCCGGCAGCCCCCAGAGTATACTCAACGGCAACACCTTCGCAACCCTCGCTGGCATAGCGGCGGCGGTTATCATCTACGCCGTAACAATTCTTCTTTTTAAAGCAATCCGCAAGGATGACATAATCACCCTGCCCGGCGGCAGAAAAATTGTCGGCATACTCGAAAAACGCAATCTCATCGCCGATTAAGGAGAAAAGATATGACTGAAATTGTTGATATAGACCACGCGCAGGAGGCAGACGCGTTTGTGCGCTCGCACGAAAAATGCCACTTCGAGCAGACTTCATCCTGGGGAAAAGTCAAAAACTATGACGGCTGGTCGGCAATAATCTGCCGTGACGATTCGGGCAGAATCAAAGGCGTTATGTGCGTTCTCATCTCAAAAATCAACCATACGAATATGACCAGGCTCTACTCTCCGAGAGGCCCGCTCTTTGATGAAAACGACTTTGACACTTTCAGGCAGCTTATCGAAGCGGCAAAAGCGCTCGCGAAAAAGCACAACACCATGGTGCTTAAAATCGACCCGATGATTCTCAGCGAGAACAAAGATTTTCTTAAACTTACCGCGGATATGGGCTTCACCGTAAACACGGCCTCCGATTTTTCACTCTCCAACCCGAGAGTAGCCTATGTTACGGATTTAAGTGAGATTCACACCCATGAGGAGCTTTTCGCTATTTATCACCGCACAATGAAAGGTCACATAAAAAAATCGGAGAAAAACCTCACCCTGCGTATGGGAACGGAGAAAGACATACCCGCCTTTGTCGAAATGATGAAACAAACAGGCGAAAAAAACGGTTTCAGACCTCACAGCACAAAGTATTACACTTCATTTATAAACAATCTTGAAGGCGCGTCTTTCTGGATAGCCGAAGAAGAAGGCACCCCCGTCGCCGCCACCTTCGCCGTTGAACTCGGCAACAGAATGTGGTATATGTATGGCTGTTCCGATCAGAGCAGACTCAAAAACCACCCCAATGAGTTTCTGCAGTGGAAAATGCAGTGCCACGCCGTTGACAAAGGGTATAAATATTTTGACCTTCGGGGCGTTGAAGGCTTCCCCGAGCCCGATAATCCGCACTACGGCCTGCACAGATACAAGCAGAGTCTGGGCTCCTCCTTCGTCTGCTACTGCGGCGAGTTCTACCTCGTCTTCAAACCCCTCGCCAATAAAGCCCTCAACCTCCTGCACAGAATATAAAACAAAAGTCCAAAACGGTATGGACGCTTATTAATCGCCCATACCGTTTTTTTCTCTGATTCCTGAATCCTGTCTCCTGCTTCCTACCCCCCTGACTCCCGCCTCCTGACTTCTTATCAAAAAACGGAAGGGGTTACATCCAAAATCTGACATCCGGCATCCAAATTCCGGAACGTAGGGCGCGCATATATGCGCGCCGACATCCAAAATCCAACATCTACCGTCCGACATCCAAAATCCAAAAACAAAACCACCCGTCCGGGTGGTTTTGTTTTTTCACACGCCCTTCTTCGCCTTGCGCAGAAGTTCGGTGTCGCTGTAACTCTTCTGAGGCGTGTAGCCCTTGAGCGGAAGAATTCTTTCGTGAACGGCGTCAAGGAACCAGCCTGTCTGCGGATAGAATTCCTTTGAATACTCCGAAGCGGGGGTAATCCAGTTCTGCGCTCCGACAATTACGGGGGGAGCGTCAAGATAATCGAACGCCAGCGAAGTGATGTTCTGCGCCATATCGTTTAAGATGCTGCCTCTCGCGCAGGCGTCGCTCGCGAGCAGGATTCTGCCCGTCTTTTTAACGGATTCTATTACCTTCTCATAGTTGAAAGGCACCACGCTTCTTGCGTCAATTACTTCCGCGCTCACGCCGAAATCCTTTTCAAGCTTGTCCGCAGCATCAAGCGCAGTGTAGAGTGTGGGACCGATGGTGAGAATGGTGAGGTCGCTGCCCTGTCTGCGGATTGCGGGCTCGCCGATTTCCACCTCGTATGTGCCTTCGGGAACTCCGCCTTCAACAAAGCGCTCGCCCATATCGTAAATCTTCTGGCTCTCAAAACAGACTACGGGGTCGGTGCCGTTGAGAGCGGCTGTCATAAGACCTTTCGCGTCATAGGGAGTAACGGGATAAATTACTTTAAGACCCGGCACATGCGCGCAAAGCGAAGTCCAGTCCTGCGAATGCTGCGCGCCGTATTTCATACCGACCGAAACACGCAGAACGAAGGGCATATTAAGTTTGCCCGCGCTCATTGCCTGCCATTTTGCCATCTGGTTGAAAACCTCGTCACCCGAGCAGACTATAAAATCGCAATACATAAGTTCGGTAATAACTCTGCCGCCCGCGAGAGCGTAGCCCACAGCCGAGCCGACAATAGCGCTCTCCGCAATGGGAGAGTTGAACAGGCGGTGGTAGGGCAGCGCTTCCGTAAGCCCTCTGTAAACGGCGAACGCTCCGCCCCAGTCGCGCACATCCTCGCCGTAGCTTATGAGTGTGGGGTCTTCATAGTATTTGTCGGCAATCGCCTCAAACAGACCGTCGCGTATGTTGTAAACTCTCATCTTCGGCAGAAGGCTGCCGTCGGGGCCGAAAGCCGAGCGTGAGAGCTTCGCTATCTTCTGATAACGCTCGTTTTCCTCTTTTGTCTGGTTTACCTCAACGGGGCGGTCATCCATCTTTTCGATTCTCTTGTTTGAGAACATAACGTTTTCAATAAAATCGGGGTGTTCATTATAATCCGTGTAGGGGGCAACGCTCAGGTCGGAGGCAAGGTCAAACATTCTGCGGTTGCGGTCGATTACCGACTCGTTGAGTTTCTCCAGTTCTTCAGCCGTCGCAACGCCCGCGTCCGCGAGTTCTTTCGGGAAAACGGTCAGCGGGTCGTATTTCTGCCATTCCTCGACTTCCTCTTTTGTTCTGTATGAGCTCGCGTCGGAGGTTGAGTGGCCTGAGAAGCGGTAGGTCACAAGTTCAAGCAGAGCGGGACCCTCGCCTTTTTCGAGCAGGGCTTTTTTGCGCTTGTATGCGTCGATTACCGCAAGCACGTTCCAGCCGTTCACCCTTTCGGCGTGCATGCCTGTTTTGCTGATTGCGCCGAGGCGTGCGACTTCGTCATAGCCCATGGTTTCGCCCTTTGTCTGGCCGCCCATGCCGTAGAAGTTGTTGTTGAAGTTGTATATAATCGGAAGTCCGCCCTTGTAGCCGTCCTCCCAGAGGTCGTTGAACTGGTCCATTGAGGCAAATGTCATCGCCTCATAAACGGGGCCTCTCGCCGCCGCGCCGTCGCCCGCGTTAGCGACAACAATGCCTTTTTTCTTATTGCATTTTTTGTAGAGCGCAACGCCCGTCGCAATGGGTGCCGCTCCGCCGACTATCGCGTTGTTCGGGAAGATTCCGAACGGCAGAAAGAAAGCGTGCATACTGCCGCCCAGACCGCGCGAAAAGCCCATATCCTTGGCAAACAGTTCGCAGCAAAGGCCGAAGATGAAATACTCCCTTGCCATCTCTTTTATGTCGCCGTTCGATTTTGTGTATTTCTTAATTACTTCATAGTTCTTGCCGTCATTGTATTCCTGCATGATTTTCAGCAGTTCGTCGTCACTGAGTTTGCGTATTGCCGAAAACGCCTTGGCAATAACCTCGTGATGGCTGCGGTGCGTGCCGAAAATGTAGTCGTCAACATCAAGCGTGTATGCCTGACCTACTGCGGTCGCTTCCTGACCCACGGCAAGGTGAGCGGGGCCGGGGTAGGAGAACTCCTTGTCGTTGTAGTTGCCTTTCTGCTTTATGGTGAGCAGCATTGTCTCAAACTCGCGTATTGCCGCCATATCGGCGTACATACCCACAAGGTCTTCGTTTGTAAAATTCGCCTTTTCTTCCTCAAGTGTTTTGTCATAAGCGCATACCGGTATGTCTTTTAACGATATTGTCCTCTTCTCAAACTGAGGAGCGGGGTTTACAAATTGTGATTTAGGCATGATTTTTCTCCTTCCTTATACCTCGAAAAGCGCCTCGCGTATTACCTCGCACACCGACGGGTGCGGGAACACAAGTTCTTTGAGGCTGTCAATGTCAATTTCCGTCTCAATCATAAGCGCCGCTCCGTAGATTATTTCGGATGCGTAGTTGCTTATCATATGAACGCCGAGCACACGGCTGTATTTTTTATCATAAACAAGTTTGACTATTCCGTCGCCGCCCTCGTTTTCGGCAACATATCTGCCCGAATATCTCATCGAGAGCGTTTTGCACCCGGCGTCAAAGCCTTTTTCTTTCGCCTGTTCAAGCGTGTATCCCACACAGGCTGTTTCGGGGTTTGTGTAGATAACGGAGGGTATTGCGTTGTAGCGCATTGTGTCGCGTTTGCCGAGTATGTTGTTTACCGCAACCTCGCCCTCGCGGTAGGCTGTATGCGCGAGCATAACCTTGCCGTTCACATCGCCCGCGGCGTAAACGCCCGCCACATTTGTTTTCATCCGTTCATCGGTAACAACCGCGCCCTTTTCGGTGAGAACACCGAGCTTTTCAAGCCCGAAGCCCTCCGTCACAGCCCGTCTGCCTATGGAGCACAGCACCCTGTCCGCGGGAGCGCAAAGTGTTTCGCCCTTCGCGTTTTCATAAACAACAGCGCCGTTTTCAACCGCCGTTACTTTGCAGCCGAGCATAAACTTTACGCCCTTTTTCTCATAATTCTTTTTAAGAATTTCCGAGATTTCCGCGTCGGTCGGACCCGCTATTTTGTCAAGCATTTCAACAACAGTAACATCCGAGCCGGCTGAGTTGTAATATGAAGCCATCTCAAGCCCTATCACCCCGCCGCCTATAACAACAAGTTTTGCGGGAATTTCCGTCAGGTCGAGAATCTCTCTGTTTGTCATCACAAAGCCCGTTTCAAGCCCTTCGCGAAGTCCGGGTATGGGCGGCACAACGGGAGCCGAGCCCGTAGCTATAAGCAGGTTTTTACCGCAGATTTCCTCTCCGCCCGCTTTCAGACAGAAGCCGTTTTCGTTTCTGCCGGTGATTTCGCCGTTTTCCGCAATAACGGTAACGCCGAGTTTTTTCATTTTCATCCCTATTCCGCCGACGAGGGTTTTCACAACCCTGTTTTTGCGCTCGATAACCGCGCTTTGGTTAATCTGCGCGCCCGTCACGGTAACGCCGTATTGTTCGCCGTGGTTCGCGTAATCGAAAATCTTCGCGGAATAAAGCAGTGATTTTGAAGGCACACAGCCCTCGTTAAGGCAAACGCCGCCGAGAGCGTTTTTTTCAATAACGGCCGTTTTAAGCCCTGCCGCCGCTGCCTTTTCAGCCGCGTTGTAGCCCGCGGGGCCGCCGCCGAGAACAACTAAATCATATAATTCCATTTGTCAGCCCTCCTGTTCTTTCAGGAATGAAGTGAAGTTTTCAAGCGAGGTTTTCAGCTCCGAAAGGAACCTTGAAGCGGGGCCGCCGTCAACGGCTCTGTGGTCGTATGTAAGGGAGAGCCCCATAGCTTGATATGTTTTAAATCCGCCGTCAACCGCCTTTATCTGCGTTGTTATTGTGTTTACGCCGAGTATGGCTGTTTGCGGAACGTTTATTACGGGGGTGAAATGCTCAATTCCGTAAGCGCCGAGGTTTGAAACGGTGAATGTGCCGCCCTTTAAATCGTCCGGCAGGGCGGAACCGTTTCTGCATTTGGCGGCGAGAGCCTTCGCCTCCTCGGAAATGCGGTTGAGCGGCTTTTTGTCGCAATCGAACAGCGTGGGCACCATAAGGCCCCTGTCAGTGTCAACCGCCACGCCCATGTGAACGCCGCTGAAATATCTCATAATGTCGTTTTCAAGAAGGTGCGCGTTGAGCGCCCTGTGTTCGGGCTTAGCGAGCGTTCTCGAAACAACAAAAAGAATCATATCATTTAATGTAATGTTGCCGTAGCCCTGAATTCCGCCCGATTTTATGCCCTTGCGGAAGGCTAAAATATCGGTGGCGTCAAATGAGAGCGTGTGTGTGAGCTGAGCCGCCGTCTGCAAAGACGCGCTCATCTGCTTTGCTATGGTGCGGCGTATTACGCTCATCTTTTCGTCAACATAATCCGCGCCCGGCGCCGTCTGCTCCTTCTCTCTGCAGTTTAATCCCGAGCCCTGTGCCGCCGCGAAAACATCGCGCTCGATTATTCTGCCGTCGGGGCCCGTGCCGCTGATATACTGAAGGTTTACACCTCTTTTTCCGGCAAGAGTTTTCGCTCTGGGCGATGCTTTGATGAACCCTGTCTGTCTGATTGCGGGAGCCGCGTAAACTTCTTCTTTTACGGGAGCCGCCGCGGTTTCCTCTTTCGCGGGGGCGGTCTCCTCCTTCTCCGCCGAGCCGGGGCGGAACTGTTCGGCGTCCTCGCCGGGCTCGCCGAGCACGCACACATTTGTCATAACGGGCACATCGGCGTCTTCACCGAAGAATATTTCAAGCACCGTGCCCGAGACGGGCGCCTCCTGCTCGAGGGTGGATTTGTCGGTTTCATAGGTGAAAAGAACTTCGCCCTCCTGCACCGTTTCGCCTTTCTGTTTTAACCATTTGGTGAGAACACAGGTCTCAACCGTTATGCCTACATTCGGCATCATTACAGGTGTTGCCATATATATTCACTCCTTACCAGACTATTGCCGTCGAGGTCTTTTTTGCCGCTTCGGCTATTTCATCGCAGGGCGGTTTTTCGGTTATCAGCACATCAACATCGTCAAGCGACGCGAAGGTGTAGGGCATACTCTTGCCGAATTTTGCGCTGTCGCACAGCATAATGACCTTTTTCGCCTTCTTCACAACCGCCCGTTTAAGTTCGCACTCACTGCTGTTGCCCACGGTAAAGCCGTCTTCAGCCGAAAACGCCGAAGCCGCGACAAAAGCGGTCTCAATGTTGAAATCCTTAATGAATTCAAGCGACTGCGTGCCCGAAACAGAAAGTGTCACGCGGTTCATAAGCCCGCCCACAAGGGTTACGGAGGGCTTGAATTTTTTTGCTATCTCAACCGCCACATTCGGTCCGCTCGTCAATATAAAATAGGGCGTGTCGGGCAGGAGTTTCGCTATCATCATACCCGTTGTGCCCGAGTCAAGATAAATCGAGCAGCCCGTTTCGGCATATCCGGCAGCCACCGAGGCTATGTGCTCTTTTGCCGCCTTGTTTTTTATTTCGCGTATTTCGTAAATGTCCTCAACGCCGTTGCGGTTGCCTACATATTTGGCGCCGCCGCGCACACGCTGAGCCTCTCCCACGTTTTCGAGAAACTCAATGTCGCGCCTGAGCGTCATACTTGAATAGTCGGGAAATTCATCCTCAAGGTCGTGCAGTCTGACAAAACCTTTTTCACGCAGAATTTCAAGAATTTTCTCTCTTCTGTGCACACTCACTGCCGTTTTCCTCCGTTCTTATTTCACAAATATTTGTGTTAAATTGTGTTAATTTTAACAGTTTAAGTCGATTTTATCACAGTATTTATATTTGTCAATAGTTAAAAACGCCCTTGCTCAACTATTTTGCAACCGCACTTGATTTCTTACGAAAACCGCCTGCGGAGGTAACGCGCGGGTTACGGCAGCCGTAGCGTTTTGCGCCGCCGCGCCTGCGGTTTTTTGTTTTTGCGGTTACTCAAAAACAGCAAAAAGGGCACCCCTTTTCCGGAGTGCCCTTTGCCCGTCCGCCGAACGGCGGAATTATTTTACCATAGCCTCAAGCGCGGCAATGCTTTGAACGCCGCTTGTCTGACTGACGATTTCACCGTTTTTGTAAACAACCACCGTGGGTATGCTCATAACGGAATGCGAAGCTGCGAGCTCCTCTTCATCGTCAACATTTATTTTGCCCACCTTGATTTCGGGGTGCTTTTGCGCAAAGGCGTCAAGAACGGGCGCGAACATTCTGCACGGGCCGCACCATGTTGCCCAGAAATCAAGAACAACGGGCTTGTCGGAGCCGATAACCTCCTGCTCGAAATTGTCGCCTGTTATTACAAGTTCGCTCATAAAAAACCTCCGTATTGCTTTACTTTAACCCAATAATAACCGCAAAACGGAGGTTTGTCAACCGATTTACCGCCGTGTTCGGCGCAGCGCGATATAGAAATAATCCATACCCGCTTCATTCAGGCACGGGGTAACCCCCTGCGACGCGCCTGAGTTTACCGAAAGCCCGCTCTGGTCGACGCTCAGCCCCGGGGCGGACGACCGAGCCGGCAGGCGAGACAGGTGGCGCCGAAGGCGACGGAAGGGTTTTATTTTCTCCTGCCCGCACCCGTTTTAAAATAATCTCCATCTTTCCTCAACCTCATCCAAAATCCAACATCCACCATCCAAAATCTAAAATCCGGAACGGCAGCCTTATCCTGTATTGACTTTTATATAAAGAGTGCTATAATTAAAATTCTAAAAAAAGCGGTAACAATCACCGCTCACGAAAGGAGGCGTTTTCTTGAGCAAAAAGCGTAAAATCGTGAGCCTCGCCGTTTTCGGCGTCATCATCATCCTGCTTATCGCCGGAATAATAATCACGGCGCCCCGCGCGGGAGTGAAAGAGCCGGTAAACGAAGTTATGAAAGACGCGGTCCTGCACGAAACGGGCAGAATAAACCTGTTCGGTAAACTTCAGGTAAACCCCGCGCTGATTTCCGCGTATATCGTTTCGGGCATACTGATTGTCTTTGCCGTTGCAGTGCGGATTTTCTTTGTTCCGAAATTCACTCAGATACCCGGAAAATTCCAGTATCTGCTTGAAAAAGGCGTCGGTCTTTTCACGGGGCTCGCAAAGCAGAACAGCCCTCAGAAAACGCAGTTTATCGGCGGTTATATTTTCACGGCGGGCGCCTATATCTTTTTCGGCACAATATTCGAACTGTTCGGCTTTCAGGCGGTTACCGTCTCCGGGCACTCCATCGCCCTTCCCGCTCCGCTCGCCGACATAAACGGCGCTCTCGCAATGGGATTTTTCTCCTACGGCGTCATCCTTTTCGGCGGCCTTGTCAATAACGGAATAAAAGGAATGTTACACGCCCTCAAGGATTTCACTCTCCCCGTTTCAATGAGTTTCCGTCTGTTCGGCGCTCTTCTTTCGGGCGCTCTCGTAACGGAACTTGTCTATTACTATCCGCTCACGGGCTATGTCGTGCCCGTAATTGTCGGCGTGCTTTTCACGCTTCTTCACGCGCTTATTCAGGCATATGTTCTTACAATGCTTGTTTCAATATTCTACGGTGAATCGTCCGAAAAACACGAAAAACCCGTAAAACCCGCCAAACCCGAAAAAATCAAAAAAGAAAAAAGAAGGAAAGCATCATGAATAAAACTGTAAAATCACTCCTCGCTCTGCTCGCCGTTATGTTTATTCTCAGCGCCGTTATGCTCCCCGCTTTCGCGGCGGATGAAACGCTCATTTCCCCCGCTCCCGCGGCGGCGGAAGAAGTTCAGGCGGAAGAAGAAACCCCTGCCGAAAACAATGTCAAAAGCGTCAAAGCAATCTCGGCAGCGGCGGCTCTTGCCGTTGTAGCCACAGCGGGCGCAATAGCCATGGCAATCGCAATCAAAAGTTCCTCCGACGGCATCGCCCGTCAGCCCGAGGCGGCGGGCAACATCCGCTCCGGTATGATGCTCGGCCTTGTCTTTATTGAAACGGTCGTCATCTACGCGCTTATTGTCGCAATTCTCATCATTTTCGTTCTTTAATAAAACGGAGGCTCTGAAATGCCGTTAAACATTGACATTCAACAGATTCTGCTTCACATGCTGAATTTCGTCATCCTTTTCGCGGTGATGTATTTCGTGCTTTACAAGCCCGTAAAAGCGTTCATCGACAAGCGCGACGAATATTTCAGAGAGATGCACGACGAGGCGTCCAGGTCTCTTGAAGAGGCAAACGCCGCGCGCAGCGAATATGAAGAAAAACTCAGAGGCGCCGCCGAAGAAATCAAGGCGATGAAAGCCGAAGCGCAGAAAGACAGCCGCGAAGACGCCGAAAAAATCCGCTCCGACGCGAAAAAAGAAGCAAAAGAAATACTCAACACCGCAAAACTCAAGGCGGAGCACGACACGGAAGTTATGATTAAAAACGCGAATTCCGAAATCTGTGAACTCGCCCGGCAGGCGGCAGAGAAATTTGTCATTGAAAACACCTCCGACGCTTATGACAGTTTCATCGTTTCGGCAAATGACGCGGATGAGGACTGATAATTATGGATATTAACCCCGATTGCGCCTATATCTACGCCGACA
Source organism: Clostridia bacterium (assembly GCA_017428625.1). Classification (GTDB taxonomy): domain Bacteria; phylum Bacillota; class Clostridia; order Oscillospirales; family Acutalibacteraceae; genus CAG-177. The sequence continues at coordinate 38,561 of JAFRQM010000001.1, read as the reverse complement.
CTCCGCCGGATGAGGCACAGCTTGCGGCGCTGCTTAAATTCCTCAAAAAAAGGCACAATATTGAAAAAATCGAATATTTTCACGACGACACAATAAAAGGCGGCTTTAAAATGACCGCCGGCGACAGGCTTTATGACTGGACAAACGAGGGCAGGCTTGAGCATTTCAGCGCGGCGGTAGAAAAAATCGTCGGCAAAAACGATGTTCTTCCCCTGCTGAAAAGCACTGTTTCGGGTTTCGCGCCCGGCGCCGAGGGCGAAGAAATCGGCACGGTGCTCACCGTGGGCGACGGCATCGCCATAATCAAAGGGCTTGAAAGCGCCGAATACGGCGAAATCCTTATGTTTGAAGGCGGCTCAAGAGGGCTTATACAGGACCTCAGAGAAGGCGAAATCGGCTGTATTCTTTTTGATGACGGCGACGATGTTCTTCAGGGCGACCTCGTTCTGCGAACGGGCAGAGTAGCCGGTATGCCCGTGGGCGACGACTACATCGGCAGAGTAATCGACGCGCTCGGCAAACCCGTTGACGGTCAGGGCGACATCATTCCCGACGACATCTACCCCGTCGAGAAACACGCGCCCGGCATAATCGAAAGGCAGCCCGTCAGCGTTCCGCTCGAAACGGGCATTCTCGCCATAGATTCAATGTTCCCCATAGGCAGAGGTCAGCGCGAACTGATTATCGGCGACAGGCAAACGGGCAAAACAGCCATAGCGGTTGACACAATAATCAACCAGAAAGGCAAAAATGTCATCTGCATATATGTCGCCATAGGGCAAAAGTCGAGTTCCGTCGCGGCCCTTGTCAATACCCTTCGTAAATATGACGCCATGGATTACACCATTGTTGTCAACTCCACCGCGAGCGACGCCGCGCCCCTGCAGTATATCGCCCCTTATGCGGGCTGCGCCCTCGCGGAATATTTTATGGATAAAGGCAGAGACGTGCTCATAGTTTACGACGACCTGTCAAAACACGCCGTCGCATACAGAACTCTGAGCCTTCTTCTCAGCAGAGCGCCCGGCAGAGAGGCTTATCCGGGCGACATTTTCTATCTTCACTCCCGCCTTCTCGAACGCTCAGCCAACCTGAGCGACACAAAGGGCGGCAGCATAACCGCCCTGCCGATAGTCGAAACGCAGTCCGGCGATATTTCGGCTTATATTCCCACAAATGTTATTTCAATAACCGACGGTCAGATTTTTCTTGAAACCGATCTGTTTTACAGCGGTCAGCGTCCCGCAATAAATGTCGGCGCCTCCGTCTCCCGCGTGGGCGGCGACGCGCAGACCGAAATCGTCAAAAAAGCCTGCAAAAGTCTTAAACTCGAGTTGTCGCAATATAACGAAAAACTCATTTTCACCCAGTTTTCGGGCGACCTTGACGCCGAGACGGTCAGAACCCTCGAATTCGGCAAAGGGCTTATGCGCCTGCTCCGCCAGAAGCAGTATAGCCCCGTTTCAAGGCACCGTCTTGTAATAACGTTTACGGCGGCGCTTTCAAAAAAATTCCTCGGCACGGATGAAAACGAAATCGAGGCGGCTGCATCCGCCCTGTGCGACGCGTTTGAGGATGAACAGCCCGCAATCTGCAACAAGATAGAAGCAAAGGGCAAACTCAACACGGCGGAACTCAAGACACTCACCGACTTTATTTCGGAATACGGGAACTGATATGGCAACATTAAAAGAACTTAAAGGCCGCATAAAAAGCGTTCGCGACACAAGCAAGGTAACGGGCGCTATGTATATGATTTCGTCAATGAAGCTTCAGTCCGCTTCATCCTCGCTCAGCGGCACGGAGCCGTATTTCCGTTCGCTCGAACGGGAACTCGCCCGTGTAAGCGGCGGCGTCACGGCTCAGGATTGCGCCTTTATGAGGCGTAAAGAAGGCACGGCAGGTGTGTTTGTCATCGCCTCCGACAAAGGTCTGTGCGGCGACTACAACCGCAGAATCATCAGAGAGGCGGAGCGCGTTATTGACGAAAACCCCGGCTGCGAATTATTTGTTATCGGCGAAAAAGCAAAAAAACATTTCGCCTCCGGGCAGTTCGCCGTTCGGGAAGATTTCGGTTTTAAACTCAGTAAGCCCGGTGAAGAACTGTCGTATGCGATTTCCGGATATTTCTGCGACCTGTTTTTAAAAGAGGAGATTTCGCGTCTTATCGCCGTCTATGCCGCGGCAGGCGGCTCGCAAACCAAAGTGCTGGCAAAAACCGTTCTTCCCATTGAACCGCCCGCAGAAGACTCCCCGACAGGTAAGAATTTCGAGTTTCTGCCCTCAAAGGCGGCTGTGGTTGACAGCTTCGTGCCCGTTTATCTGAGCGGAGTTTTTCACAGCATTCTTCTTCACGGCTTTATCGGCGAGCACAGCGCCCGTATGTTCGCTATGGACAGCGCCAACCGGAACGCCAAACAACTCCTTGACGACCTCAACCTGCAATACAATCATCTGCGTCAGAACGCTATCACTACGGAGATTGCCGAAATCTCCGGCGAAAGGAACAGACAATGACCGGCAGAATCATTCAGATAAACGGCTCCGTCGTCGACGTTTTATTCCCCGACGGCAAAATGCCCAAAATCAACGAAGCCCTCACCGTCAGCGTCGGGGGCTCAACAAAATATATGGAAGTCGCCCGCCACATAGGCGACGGCAAGGTGCGCTGCATTATGCTCTCCGAAAGTTTCGGTATGTCTCGCCACCTTGAAGTCACCGCAACCGGCAGCGGTCTCAAAGTCCCCGTCGGCGACATTACCCTCGGCAGGCTTTTCAATGTTCTCGGTGAAACAACCGACAACGGCGCGCCCCTCCCCGAAGATGTTGAAAAACGCAGCATCCACCGCGACCCGCCGTCGTTCAGCGAGCAGAACCCGTCGGTCGAAATTCTCGAAACGGGCATAAAAGCCATCGACCTGCTCGAACCCTATGAAAAAGGCGGCAAAGTCGGGCTTTTCGGCGGAGCCGGCGTAGGCAAAACCGTTCTTATTCAGGAACTCATCCGCAACGTGGCAAAGGAGCACGGCGGCTACTCGGTTTTCACAGGTGTAGGCGAGCGCTCAAGAGAAGGCAACGACCTGTGGAAAGAAATGAACAAAAGCGGCGTTATCAAAAACACCGCCCTTGTTTTCGGTCAGATGAACGAGGCGCCCGGCGTGCGTATGCGCGTCGCTCTCTCCGGGCTTACAATGGCTGAATATTTCAGAGATGAGCAGAACCGCGACGTGCTTCTGTTTATTGACAATATATTCCGTTTCGTTCAGGCGGGCAGCGAGGTGTCAACCCTGCTCGGCAGAATGCCCTCCGCCGTCGGCTATCAGCCCACCCTCGCCGAAGAAATGGGTATGCTTCAGGAGAGAATCACCTCCACAAAGAACGGTTCAATAACATCCATCCAGGCAATTTACGTGCCCGCGGACGACCTTACCGACCCCGCTCCCGCAACCGCGTTCACCCACCTTGACGCCACCACCGTGCTTGACAGAAAAATAGCGTCCGAAGGCAGATATCCCGCCATCGACCCGCTCAAATCAACCTCAAGAATACTCTCCGAAGACATTGTCGGCGCGGAGCATTACCGTGTGGCGCGCGGAGTTCAGGCGGTTCTTCAGCGGTATTCCGAACTTAAAGATATAATCGCGATTCTCGGCGAAAACGAGCTCAGCGATGAAGACAGACTCACCGTAAGCCGCGCAAGAAAAATACAGAATTTCTTAACCCAGCCCCTGTTTGTGGCTGAAAAATTCTCCGGCAACAAGGGCAGATATGTTCCCGTTGCCGAAACAGTCAAAGGCTTTGCCGCAATCCTCGGCGGAGACTGCGACACCTGGCACGAATCGGCTCTCTTCAACGCAGGCACAATATCCGACGCTTCGCGCAGAGCCAAAGAGATAAAAAGAGGGCTCGACGTATGACTCCTTTCAACCTGCAGATAACCGTAAACGGCGTGACGCGCTATAACGGCGAATGCACCTCGCTTGTTATGCCCCTGCCCGACGGTCTTTACGGCATACAGGCAAACCACACGCCGCTTTTCGCCGCCGTCAGCCCCGGTGTAATAAAATATACAACTCCCGACTCGGAGGAGTTTTTTGAAACAAAAGGCGCCTTTCTGCGTTTTGAAAACAACTCAGCCGTAATCCTCGCAAGAGAATAACAAACCCCATAACCGCATATAACAGTAAGCGCCTGCCGTCGGGCAGGCGCTTATTTTAATCAATAAATGTCGATAATTCCTAAATACCGAGTGGTTCCCGTAGCCTCCCCCTTTGAGGGCGCGTGTGTCCGGTGGACACCTCTGCCACAGGCAAAAGCGCCGACCGAGCCGGCAGGCAAGACAGGCGGCACGGATACATCCGTGCCGCCATCCAATATCCAAAGTCTGAAATCTGAAGTCCGGAATGTAGGGAACGCCGTTCGGCGTTCCGCTTTTTTATTCCTAATGATAAATTATAAATGCCAAACGGTAGGGCGGGATGACCATATCCCGCCGCATAGCCTCCCCTGCAGGGGAGCTGGCTTGCGGGTTTTACCCGCAAGACGGAAGTGTTACATCCGACATTCAACCCCCGAAATCCAGACTACTCCCCGATTATCCCGTAATACCTGCCGATCCAGTAAGGCAGCAGATAAATCGTCGGGTCCGCCGCTCCGCCCGCTCCGCTGTCGGCTTTAAAAGGCGAACCGTCCGGGCGGTGAACATTGCGTTCATCATAGGGCAGGGCGTGTTTGAGCTGCGGCTCCTCGTGCCACTCCTCCTGCTCGGTGTCCCATTCAAGGTCGCGGCGCAGGGAGTTTTCCGTTCTGTAATGTATAAGGTCAAACGGAATTTCACGCAGCGAGGCAATTCCCTCGCCTATGTCCTCATCCCTGCCCGTCAGGGCGGCGTGAATAACGCAGAACAGCGGCTGCCTCTCGGTGCGCTCATACTGCCAGTGGTCCTCAAGGGCGCACAGCACTATTGAGCGCAGGGCTTCGTCCCCCTCAAGACGCAAAAGCGTCAGCGTCGCCAAAAACGCCAGGTTGTCGTCAATGTGGCAGGTGTGGGCGTCTTTAACCTTGTGGCAGATAAGGTTGAGCGGGTAGCGGTAACGTGTTATGAACTCATCGTAAAGCTTTTTGTATTTTTCTTTGCCCGAAATATGATAACTGACTTTCAGGAAACCCAGCAGTTCAAGCGAGTTTATGCCTCTCTCGGCAAACCAGCGCTCGTCGTGGTTGAGCGCCTCCGGGTCCCAGCACGCCCAGGTTGTCGGCTTGCCGTCAACATCCACAAGGCGGTAGTTGTTTTCAATAATATGGTCCGTAATCGCGCACAGAGCCTTGCGGATTTCTTTTTTCTCCTTTTCATCGGCGCACAGGTCGTAATAGATTGAAAACCCGAAGAAGTGCCCTGTCATTTCATCGCTTGAGGTCTCGCCCTTCCACTCGCAGTTGTGCACGGGCGAGGTGTGCCACTCTTTGTCGCCGTCGCCGAAGCCCTCTTCGCCCTTGTAGCGCACAGCCCTCGCGGTGAAGCCGGGAATACCCGTGACTTTTGTGAGCAGAAGCATCGCTTTTATTCCGCGTTTCGCCTTGCCGAGCGCCTCTTTTCTGCCTGTCGCCGCGTATCTGAAAGACTGCGCCGCAACATAGCAGGCGGTCCACAGCCCGTCGTTGTCGCTTATGCTCACCTTGCCGTTTTCTATGTCATAATTACGCACGCTGCGCGTGGCGGTGAAGCCCCTGCGAATGTGGTATTTTTCAATTCTCTCATCAAATTTATCCGCCTTTTCCGCAAGGGTGGTGTATGTTGAAATTATCGCGCTCACACCCTTGTCCGTGGCGGCGTATATAACCGAACCGTCGGGGGCAACGGCTATGTCGTTGATTTTGTTGGCGGGCACCCACCTGTCGGCGGAGAAATATTTTGTTCTGCCGTTTTTCAGGTAGGCGACGCCCGCGTCTGTCGCAAAATATGTGCCTCCGCAGGAGTCGAAAACAGTTTTGTAAACGGGGTTTTTCGGCAGAGCGGCAACGGTTGAGGAGTCAAGCCAGCGCGAGGCGTTGTCATAAATAACCGCTCCGTTTTCGGTGCCCGAACGCAGGTAGCCGAGGCTGTCAAACGCGAGCGAGAGTATTCTGCTCTCCGGCATATCGGAAAAACGGGGCATAATGTTTTTCCACTCGTTGCGTTTGCCGTGAATAAGGCTTAAAAAACTCTCCGTCGCGACATACATATTGTTTTCATCCACGGCAAGAGCGACTCCTTCACCGCCTTCGAGAAAATTGTCTGTTATGTCTTTTTTCATTTCATAATCCGTGCAGATGAGTTTCTGTTTTGTAAGAATCCAGATATATCCCCTCGCGCAGACTATGTCAATTATTTCGCTTTCAAACGAGCGCATTTTCTTTATCGACGAACCCTTTATATAGCAGATTTCACAGCCCTGCGCCGCGGCAACCGTGCCATCGGGCAGCAGGCAGAGGGCGGCGATGTTACCCTTGAGCCTGTTCGCGAAAGCGGGAATAAACTGCTCGCTTCGCAGCGTGTAAAGCCCCTGCTCCGTGCCCGCGTAGAGTTTGTTTTTTGAGTCAAGCAAAAGGGCGTTTACCTTCTCACACGCAAGCCCCGTGTAAAGTTTTTTCTCCCTCGTTATGAATCTTTCCGAATTGTAAGTTCCCGCTATGTTCTTCATTTTTTCACCTGCTTTATATAAGATTTTTCAGTATTTCGGGATGTTCTTTCAGGTCGTGTTTTCTGAAACCGTCGTTCGCGTCATAATACCATACCGTCTCGGTGCCGTGAGATGTGAAAATGCTGTTCTCACCGTCAATAAGGCAGAGCGCCGCCCCGTCCTCAACGGCTATTCCGCTTATGTTTCCTGTCTTTATGTCTTCGGCAAAACTCTGCCAGTTTTCGCTCTCGCAGTGCGGGCACACGCAGTAAGGGTGAAGCCCTATGCCGGGCGTAAACATTTTGCCGTCATAAGGCGCGCAGTTGTCATAGCCCTGCTCAAACCAGCACATACTGCCGGCGCTGCCGCCGAAAAGGAGCGTGCCCCTCTCATACGCCTTCTTTATTTCCTGAGTTGTGCCGGTTTTATCCCACGTTTCCTTGAGATATTTCAGGTTTCCGCCCGGCACCCAGATCATATCAGCCCACTCGATTTTGCTCTTTATCACCTCGCGCGTGCAGGCGGGCTGAGTCAGCAGCAGCAGGTCAACACTGCACCCCGCTTTGTGGTAGCAGTTGAGCGTGCCCCTGTTGTAATCGTCAAACGCGGTTGTGGGAACAATCAGAAAATTCGGGTTGCTCTTGCCCGTAAGTTCAATGGCTTTGAAGGCGAGTTTCCATATTTCCTCAAACTCGTTGTCAAAACCGCAAAGCGCCATTATCCTGCCCGTAAAACCACCTCCGTTTATTTTTCAATAACAGCATAACATAAAACTCAGCATATTGAAATAATTATTTTTTGTAATATAATAAAAACAGTGATGATTATGATTTTAACAGCAGAATTTAACGGCAAACAGGCGGATTATCTCCGCTTCGGCACGGGCAAAACTCCGCTCGTGATTATTCCCGGCCTCTCTCTGCCCCGTGTGCTCAGAAGCGCGCAGGCAATTGAAGACGCCTACTCCTCTTTCGCGAAAGATTACACGGTTTACCTTTTTGACAGAATAAAAAATCCGCCGCCGGGCTATACTCTCGCCCAAATGGCGCAGGACACAGCCGCTTCGGTAAAGGCCGCGGGTGTCGGGAACGCCTGCTTTTTCGGCACTTCGCAGGGCGCGATGCTCACCCTTCTGACCGCCGCGGCGCACCCTTCGCTTGTTTCGGAACTTGTTGTGTGCTCAACCGCGGCGAAATCGTATGAAAAAATCACTTCAGCAGTCACGCAGTGGGTCCGGCACGCAAAAGATAAAAACATTCCCGCTCTCGCCGAAAGCATAGCGGAATATGTTTTTTCACCCGCCACGCTTAAAAACGCCGAAGATTTTATTGTCTCTTTCAACTCGGATGTTTCACCGGAGGAAATAAGAGATTTTGAAGTTTTCGCGCGCGCCTGCCTCCGGTTTGATTTCACGCCGGAACTTGAAAAAATAACCTGCCCCTCCCTGATAATCGGCAGCCCGGGTGACAGAATTATGCCCCCGGATGCTTCCGAATATATCGCCCGGCACATAAAAGGCGCAAAACTGTTTATGTATGATGAAAAGTTCGGCCACGCCGTTTATGACGAAGCCCCCGATTTTAAAAAAAGACTCCTTGCATTTTTCAACCCCGACTCCGAATAATCACCCATAATCCACCAACTGAAATCCAACACGTAGGGCACGGATACATCCGTGCCGCTTTAGAAATAAGGTGTCAGGGATTGGGATTTAGGTGTTAGGAGTTTAGAAATTAAATAAATTATAAATTAAAAACGTAGGGCACGCATATATGCGTGCCGTCAAATAGACTGTAGGGAATGCGGTTGCGCGTTCCGTCCCCCCGTCATAGCCTCCCCTGTAGGGGCGCGGGTGTCCGGTGGACACCTCTGCCGCAGGCAGAAGCGCCGACCGAGCTGACAGGTGAGACAGGTGGCACGGCGTAAGCCGTGACGGAAGGGTTCTTATCTACCGTCTAAAATCTAAAATCCAACCTTCAAGCGGGTAGGGGCGACTATCAGTCGCCCGCAAAAGCCGTAACAAACCCCGAATCCAAAACGGCACGCATATATGCGTGCCCTACAACCGTTTCCCCTCAACCCCATCTGACATCCAACATCCGGCGTCCAAAACATAGGGAACGCGGTTCCGCGTTCCGCCAAAACCACATCAATTTCCGAATCTTATTGCAATCTGACCTCTTTCTCGTCCAACATCCAACATCCGGCATCCAAAACCCACAAAAGGAGAAATATCCATGAACAAGGTCCTTCTTATTCTGGTTGACGGTATGCGCCCCGACGCAGTTGAAAAATGCGGGCATCCGTTCGCGAAAAAACTCACCTCGCAGGGCATATACTTCAACTCGGCAAAAACGGTTATGCCCTCTGTTACCCTGCCCTGTCATATGTCGCTTTTTCACAGCGTTGACCCCGACAGGCACGGCATTCTCACAAACACCTACGTTCCGCAGGTGCGCCCCGTGAAAGGGCTCTGCGAAGTTCTCCGCGCCGCGGGCAAAAAATGCGCCCTCGTTTATAACTGGGAAGAGATAAAAGACCTCTCCCGCCCCGATTCCCTGGCGTTTTCGGCTTATGTTTCGGGTCACATTTACGGCTATGAGGAAGCAAACAGGCAGGTCAGCCGCCTTGCCCGCGCTTATATCGACGCCGACAACCCCGATTTTGTGTTTGTCTATCTCGGCAGAACAGACGCCGAAGGTCACAACCACGGCTGGATGAGCGCGGAATATATGAGCGCCGTCAACCAGAGTTTTGACTGCGTTGAGGGTATGTGCGAAAACCTGCCCGATGAATACCTTGTAATTGTCACCGCCGACCACGGCGGGCACGGCAGGGGTCACGGCTCCGACCTTGACGAAGATATGTTTATTCCGATAATGTTTTATAATAAATCGCTTGAACCCTGCGTGCGCGAAGGCGGCAATATAATCGACATAGCCCCCACAATCGCCAAAACCCTCGGCACCGCCCCCGACCCCGACTGGGAAGGCATTGAGTTAGGCGTCAGGGGTTAGGTTTTAGGGGTCAGGCTGTAGGTGTCAGGAGTCAGGATTCAGGACTTAAATGAATTACAAATTAAAAATGCAGCCAAAACCGCACCTTTTTCCGAATTTTATCGCAACTCAACCTCTTCCTCGTCCAAAATCTAATGTCTGATATCCGGCATCCGGAACATAGCCTCCACCTTCGGGGGAGGTGGCTTGCGGGTTTTACCCGCAAGACGGAAGGGTTCTTATCTACCGTCTGAAATCCACCATCAAAAAAGGACTGCCCCCGGGCAGTCCTTCTTTTTTCCTTATTCTTATGCGAGCGCCGGTCCGGTGGTGCCTTCTTCGGGCGCCTCGGTCCCCGTTTCCGTTTCGGGCGCCGCGGATGTTGCCGGCGCGGTAGTTGTTGTGGTGCCTTTGGGTTTTGTCGTGAGCGGCTCCGCGTTCCTGTGCGTTGTCGGCTTTGTTGTTGTCAGCGCGGTTGTTGTCGCCTTTGTCGTCGCTTTTGTTGCCGGCTTCGTTGTTGCGGGAGCGGGCTTCGCCGTCGTTGTCTCCTTTTTGGCGGTCGTGCTCTTCGCGGCTGTCTTCGTTGTGGTTGCCGCCTTTGCGGTCATTTCGGGTTTTGTGGTTTCGGGCGCCGTTGTCGCGGGCTCGGTCACGGGTTCGGGCTGTGTTTCGGTGAGCCACCTTTCATACGGGCTTTCTTCCGTGTATTCCTCGGTAGATGTCAGCGCCGCGTCCGCCGCCTCCTTAACCTGCTTTCTCAGTTCCTCAAATCTCTCGTCCGGGCCGTATTCCTCAACCGCCTTGTCAATGACTATTTCCGCGCTCACATAAGCGCCCCTGCTGTATAAATCGAGCGCGCGGCTGTAACTTTCATCCGCGAGGGCGGTTGCGTCCGCCTCAATCTCCCGCGCTCCGCAGGAGGCGAGCGATATCACCGCCGCAAGGCTTATCAGTAGTGCGATTATTCTTTTCATAGTACTTCTCCTTATTTATGCCGTTTATACAAATTCAAGGTCTTGCGCAGAGCGGAAAACGGTCGGATGAAAACAGCGGCACAAACGCCGTGATTACGGCAGCAGTCCGTTTCATCAAAAGAATATACATATCATCCTGCGCGCCGCCGTTGGTTGACTTATCCTGATTATTATAAAATAATACTTGTTAAAAATCAACACTTCGCGCACCAAAAAATGATGTAAGGCTCCGCGCGACATTATTTGCGCCGCCTATTGTTTTTTTGCGCCCGATTTATTATAATATATGTTGTTTAATAAGCGAAGGAGATCCGTTATATATGAAATTAGGAATAGTAGGTCTGCCGAATGTCGGCAAGTCAACCCTTTTCAACGCAATCACAAACGCGGGCGCCCAGTCGGCGAATTATCCGTTTTGCACCATCGACCCCAATGTGGGCGTAGTTGCCGTGCCGGATTTCCGTCTTGACAGGCTCTCCGCTATGTATGAGCCCGAAAAAACCACGCCCGCGGTTATTGAGTTTGTAGATATAGCCGGCCTTGTGCGCGGCGCGTCAAAAGGCGAGGGCTTAGGCAACAAGTTTCTCGCGAACATCCGCGAAACAGACGCCGTCGTTCATGTCGTGCGCTGTTTTGAAAACGATGACATCGTCCATGTTGACGCCACCATCGACCCCGCCCGCGACATCGAAACAATTAACCTTGAACTGATTTTTTCCGATATTGAAATGGTCGAGCGCCGCATTGACCGCGTAGGCAAGCAGATGAAAGGCGACAAAACCCTTGCCGGCGAATACGAATTTCTCAAACGCGTCAAAGAACAGCTCGAAAGCAACATCCCCGCCCGCAATATCGAAACGGATGAAAACGAAAAAGCGTGGCTCAGAGAGGTGTCGCTCCTGACGGCAAAACCCGTGATTTACGCCTGCAATATGAGCGAAGACGATTTTTCGGGCGGAATCGATAACAACAAATATTATCAGGCGGTCAAAGCCATCGCCGACGCGGAGGGCAGCGAAACACTGCCTATCTGCGCCGAACTGGAAGCGGAAATCGCTTCGCTCGACAAAGAAGAAAAAGAGATGTTTTTAGCCGATCTCGGCATTGAGCAGGGCGGCCTTGACACCCTTGTTCAGAAAAGTTACTCCCTGCTCGGGCTCATCAGTTTTCTTACCTCCGGCAAGGATGAATGCAGGGCGTGGACGATTAAAAAAGGCACCAAAGCGCCTCAGGCGGCAGGCAAAATCCACTCCGACATCGAAAGGGGCTTCATCCGCGCCGAGGTTATAGCGTTTGAAGACCTTATTGCCATAGGCTCGCTCACCGCCGCGAAAGAAAAAGGAATGGTGCGCAGCGAGGGCAAAGAATATGTTATGCAGGACGGCGATGTCGTTTTGTTCAGGTTCAATGTGTAATACGCCGGATTTGTTGCTGTTTCGCCCTTGACATAGGGAAACCTCTTTGTTAAAATGTTACAGCAACAAAAAATGTCTCCGTAGCTCAGCAGGATAGAGCGTTCGCCTCCTAAGCGAAAGGCCGCGCGTTCGAATCGCGCCGGGGACGCCAAAAAAGCCGTTCCGCAAGGAGCGGTTTTTTACCTTTAATAATTGAATATTCGCTCATAAGGTGCTATTATGTAACCATAAAGGCACAGGAGGCAGATTATGAAAGATTACAGCGGTTTTCCCATGAGATTTGCGCACACCGGCGTTACCCAGTTCGCTCCCGAAAACACTCTCGAAGCGTTTAAAAAGGCGGCTCAACTCGGCTGCGAAGGCATAGAACTCGACATTCAGCTCAGCGGCGACGGCGAAATAATTGTCACCCACAACGGCAATATGGGCTATATGACCTTTGAGCGCCACCGTGATATTCTCAAAGATATGACGGCTGCGCAGATAAAGCAGTTCGATATCCCCTACCGCGACGCCCTCAAATTCAAATATCCCCCTTATCCGTGGACGGAGCACGACGGCGGCCGCCGTATGATTATGCCGCCCGATTACAGAGAGGACCGCGTAACGCATTTAATCACTTTCCCTGAGTTTGACGAGTGGCTCTCGACGGTTGATTATGACCTGACCGTTGAGGTTGAATTCAAATGCACCGGTATGTGCCCGAGAATGGATGAAATTCTCACCGGCTCGGAAAATGTTTCGCGGTATATTCTGTTTTCAGGCAACCGTGATGTGCTTGATGAAATGCAGGCGCATTACCGCGCAAACGGCAAGCCGGAGGGTCTTCGTCTGGGCGCCAACATCCGCTTCATAAACGAACAGACTATGGATTTTGTGCGCCGCTCCGACCTGTGGGAAGTCGGCCTGAACAACGAGGCGTTCACAAAAGCGGATGTCGAAATGTTTGAGAATATGGGCATAAAAGTCTTTTCAAATCTCGGCGACTACCCCGAATGGTGGCGGCAGATATGCGATATGGGCGTAACCGGCTTCAAAACAAACTACCCCGACGCCTACACCGAATGGTGGAAAGAAAATTATTAAAAAAACGGCACGGATAATTCCGTGCCGTTTTGCCGTTTTTTAATTATAGGTTTTAGGGGTTAGGAGATAGGGGTTAGGAGATAGGGGTTAGGAGGTAGGAGTTTGGAAACAGAACATTTTAGGGGTTAGGGCGTAGGGGCGACTATCAGTCGCCCGCAAAACATCCGCTATCCAAAACCCACCACAAAACGGTCAGGTCTCTCTGACATCCACCCTCCAACCCGTAGGGCACGGATACATCCGTGCCGCTTTTAATTCCAAATTATCGGCGGGCTCCGCCCGCGCCCGATTTAAACATTACCGCAATCTCCCCTCAACAACATCCAAAATCTAAAATCTACTTGCCAACGCAAAACCGTGAAAAAACCTCGTCAATCACCGCGTCGGCGGCTTTTTCGCCCGTAAGTTCAAGCAACGCGTCAACCGCCCTCTGCGCGCACACCGTAACCGCGTCAAGGGTAACGTTGTTCTCAAGCGCCTCAACCGCCTCTTTCAGGCAGGCAAGGGCGCGCACGCAGCAGTCCCTCTGCCTCTCACTTTGCAGGCAGGGGTTTTCGGGGTTAAATCCCTTTGCGCACAGCAGTTGCGAAACCGTCTGTTCAAGTTCTTTTTCACCATCGCCCGTTGCTGCCGAAATGCGCACAACAGCCGAAACATAATCGCCTACATCCGAAATATCCGCCGCTTCCGGCAGGTCCGTTTTGTTAATAACCGCAATGCTGAGTTTGCCTTTGCACGCTTCGAGAACCGCGCGGTCATCGTCGTTGAGCGGTTCGGATGAGTCAAACACGGCAAGCACAAGGGCGGCGCGCTCCATACGGGTTTTAGCCCTCTGGACGCCTATGCTCTCAACCTTGTCGTCCGTTTCGTGAATGCCCGCCGTGTCGGAAACATTGAGAATAAGCGAGCCGAGCCGCACGCTCTGTTCCACAACATCACGGGTGGTGCCCGCAACATCCGTCACAATCGAGCGCTCACAGCCCGAAAGCAGATTCATAAGCGTCGATTTGCCTACATTCGGTCTGCCCGTTATTGCTGTGTCAACGCCTTCGGTATAAACTCTGCCCGTGTCATAGCGTTCGATTATCTCTTCAATATCTTTTGCCGTTTCCTTAAAAACCTCCAGCATTTCGCCGGGTGATATGTCTTCAATTTCATCATAGGGGTAGTCAACCCACGCCGCGAGAGAAGCGAGAACGGCGGTGATTTTTCCCGCGCAATCCGCGATTTTTCCGCTTAAGCGCCCGTCAAGCGTGTTGAGCGCGGCTGTCGCCGCCTGCTTTCCCCTCGCGCTTATAAGCGACATAACCGCTTCGCTTTCGGCTAAATCTATTTTGCCGTTAAGAAACGCCCTTTTTGTGAACTCGCCCGCCTGAGCGGGAACGGCGCCCGCGTTGAAAGCCGCGCGCAGAACGGCTTTTGTAACATAAAGCCCGCCGTGGCAGGTTATCTCCGCCGTGTTTTCACCGGTGTAACTGTGCGGAGCGCGAAAAACAAGGCATACCGCCTCGTCAATTCTTGTTTCTCCGTCGTGAACGGTGCCGAAATGAGCGCGGTAGCCTTTTGTGTCAGCCAGATTTTCACCGCTTACGGGCGTAAAAATCTTCGCGGCTGTTTCTATAGCGTTTTCTCCCGATATTCTCACTACGCCCAGGGCGCCTGCCGCCTCGGGAGTTGAAATGGCGGCTATTGTGGTGTTTTCCATAAAATCAGTCCTTAAAAAGCTCAACCCGTTCCCCGTTCATACGAAGGCAGATTCTTTCAAATGCCTTCGATGAAGGCGATTTTCTGCCGGGCTGTTCGCCTGTGACAGATGATGTCACAATGTCAAAATCCTCCGGCACAACGCCGGTGAGTTTTGCCGAAACGGCGTCAATGCAGTCGTCAATGTTGAGCAGTCTGCCCTTTGTGACGGGCTTTTCAACAAACCTGTTTATAATAAGTCCGGGCTTTTCAATTCCGAGCGAACGCACTTTTGCCGCGGCAACCGCGCACGAGCGCACGCACACACTGTCGGGGGTTGTAACAAGCACAGCCTTTTCAGCCGGAGCGCAGGCGAGTTCAAACACTCTGCCCACTCCCGCCGGAGCGTCAAAAAGCATAAAATCAAAGTCGCCGTCAAGCACCTCAAAAAGGTTTTTCACTTCTTCCCCTGTAAACGCCTCGTCATATTCAACGGGGGCGGGGAAAAAGGCGAGGTTCCCTTTGTTTATTACCGCGTCTTTTATGGAGCATCTGCCGAGCAGAACATCGCCCCAGTCAAAAACAACCGTTTCCGAAATGCCGAGCATAAGGTCGAGCGAACGCAGGCCTATGTCAAAATCAGCAATAAGCACGCGCAATCCCTTTTCGCTCATGCAACGCGCAATGCCGAGCGCGACGGTGGATTTTCCGACTCCGCCCTTGCCCGAAACAAAAACATATTTCTGTGCCATAAAGTCTCCTCAACCGATAAGTGTATTTTCAGTCTGAGCCGCCTCCGGCTTTTCGCCTTCGGAGAAATAATACTCATAAATGGCGGCTGCCACAGGGGCCACATAGGTGCCCGATGTCATGCCCTCGCCCACAACAGCCACCGCAATCTGAGGCTCGTCATAAGGCGCGAACGATATAAAAAAGCCGTTGTTTATCTTGGTGGATTTGCCGTTGATTTTTCTGTATTCCTGCGATGTTCCGGTTTTGCCGGAGGGGTCAATGCTGCTTTTCAGGTGCGAGAAATATTTGCGGCAGTAGCCGATTTTGCACAGCCTGTGCATACCCTCGCGCACAAGGTCAAGCGTCTTTTGCGAAAGCCCCACTTTATTCACTATTTCGGGAGTTTTCTCGATTACCACACCGGAATTGTCATATTTCAGAACCGATTTCACAAGGTGAACGTTGTATCTCGTGCCGCCGTTTGCTATTGTGGCGCAATAATTGCACAGCTGAACGGGCGAAACAAGGTTGCCCGCCTGACCTATCGCGGACTGAACGGTGTAGCCGGGCATCCAGGGCTGGTTTAACGATTCACGGTATTCCGGCGAGTCAAGAACGCCTGTCGCTTCGCTGACTTCAACACCCGTTTTCTGGCCGAACCCGAACAGCACGCGGTATTCGTTCATCTTTGTAATACCGAGGTTTTTACCTACCTCATAAAAGAAGGTGTTGCAGCTTTCCTGAATGGCGCGCACAACATTTACATAGGGCGAAGCGTGCGCCTGTTCGCACTTGAACTCCTGACCGAGATAAATATATTTACCGTAGCAGTAAACGGTGTAGTTTTCATCAATAAGCCCCGTCTCAAGCGCAGCGCAGGCAACCGAAGGCTTCATTGTCGAGCCGGGAGCGTAGGAACTCTGCAGGGCGCGGTTCCACAGCGGGTCGCCCGTCTGCCGGCTGAGCGCCGTATAATCGTCATAATAATTTGCTATGTTATAAGTCGGGTATGACGCGCTGCACAGTATTTCGCCCGTGTTGCAGTCCATCGCCACAACGGCGCCGGCGGGCGTCACTATATTGCCCTTTTCAACCGCGTAGTCGTTTATCGCCTGCGCGAGAGCTTCCTGCGCAACCTTCTGCAAACCCGAATCAATGGTCAGAACAACCGTGTTGCCCTGCTCAGGGTCTTTTGTTATTTCGGAGCCTGTTACGTTGCCCGAAGCGTCGGTGTAAACCGTTTTAACGCCGGGTTTGCCCCTGAGATATGCCTCCATGGCGTATTCAATTCCGCTCTTGCCTATGTCGTCGGTTATGGCGTAGCCGTCATCCTTCTTTTCGGCATATTCCTCGGCGTTGATAAACCCTACCGTGCCGAGCAGATGCGGTGCCACCGTGCCGTCGGCGTAGTCGCGGTATGGCACAACCTCAACGTCAACGCCCCTGTAAAACAAGCTGTTCTCTTTAATCGCGGCTACCGTTCTCTCGCTTACATCGTCGGCGAAGGTGTAGGGCGTGCTTATGCCGAAGCCGATTTCTTTCATCGCAAGGCAGACCGAGCCGATTTTAAGCGCTTCTTCGGGCGTGTATTCCTCAAGTTTGTATCTCGAAACAAGGGCGTCAAAACAGTTTTGCGCCGTAGCGTAATCATTGAGGTTAAGCAGGTCCTCGCGCTTGATTTTTTTGATGTCGGCTTCTCTGTCCGCCATATAAGCGGGCTTTCCGTCGGCGTCAATCTCAAGCGGAAGCGTGTTGTTCCACCCCTCGCCCGAGGCCTCGAGTTTGCGTATGAGGCTGATGATTATTTTATCGCGCTCCTCCTGCTCCGAAGGCGTCGGAAAATACGCGCCGTCAAACACAAGCGCGTAGCCCTGATGGTTTTCAACCAGCGCGGTGCCGTATCTGTCAACAATCTCGCCCCTCGCGGCGGAAACCGAAACCGTGCGCTGTGAAACGGCGTTGCTCTCAGCCCTGTATGTGCTGCCCTGCGCTATCTGCAGATTAGCCATTTTGCCCGCAAACACCGCGAACACGGCAACAAAAATCAATGCCGCGAATATTCTTCTGTATCTGTTTGCCGCCATGCTCTCACTCCTTTTTCATGTCGCGGGAAGGTTTTTATCTTACAGCAGAATCCTGCCCGCGAAACAACACTAAATCTTTATTATAAACTCTTTCCTTCTGCTATCGAATACAGAGCAAAATCCCGCCCGCGAATTTTCACCTCGCGGGAAGGTTTTTATCTTACAGCAAAATCCTGCCCGCGAAATAACACTAAATTTATATAATAAACTCTTTCCTCCTGCTCTTGAAAACAGGGGGTAAATTTTTTCCGCGAAACAAAAAATTTTTTATAATTACTGCCGGTCTTTTTCCGGCAGAAATTGCGCCTTCATCGTAGGGCACGGATACATCCGTGCCGTCCCTCCAACATCCACCATCCGGAACATAGCCTCCCCCTCGGGGGAGGTGGCTTGCGGGTGCAACCCGCAAGACGGAAGGGGTAAACCATAACAAACCCCAAACTCATCGGATCGCCGGACGGCGTTCCGCCAAACCCGCACCCGTTTTAAATGTTCTCAGCCTCAGTTCACCCTGTCCAGTTCCCCGTGCACCGAAAAATCACTCGTAAACGCGTTTTCGACCGCCGATACAACAAGAAAAATCAAAGGCGAGAGCGCGACCGTCCAGATAAACGACGGCAGGTAGTATGTCAGCAGAGCGTGCGCGGCGCTGTCAATCCCGCTTATAATGTAGCGCACAATCCAGTGCCCGAGGCAGAAAATCGCCGTCCACACAGCCGTAAGCAGAAGGTTTGTAAGAATATTCGGCCTCATAATGTTGTTGAGAAGCGAGCCGCACACAAAACCGACGGTAACAAGAAAAACAGCGTAGTAATCGCTGCCCGAGGCGCAGATATCCCAAAGCGCCCCCGCAAACAGGCCGAAAAATATTCCGCCGGTGTCCTTTTCAAAAATCGCGACGCTCACAACCGCGGGAATAAGCAGAAAAGCCTTCGCGCCGAAAAATGACGGAAAAAGCTTCGGTGTGTTCTGAAGAACACTGAATATAAGCACAAGGGCGGCGACGCACGCCAACCGCCCCGCGTTTTTGTAATTGCGCTTTTGCTGTTCAATCATGGTTTTCTTCCGTATTTCCTGTCAATGCAGATATAATCGGGGCTTTATGCCGTAACGCTTAAATTACTGCATTCCCTGCCCTTCGAATTCGGTAATTACAAACACACCCGTCACGGTTTTCATGTCTGCGGCGGGTTCAATCACAGCCGCCGCGCTGATATCGACGGTAGCGTCGTCAATTTCGGTAATGGTGCCTATAACCAGGTTGGCGGGGTAAACTCCGCCCACACCCGAGGTGCAGACTATTCCGCCTATCGTCACGGGAGTGGTGCCCTCAAGGTTCGGCATATGGCAAAGCCCTTTTTCCGCAAGGGCGGCTGTTGTTGTCACATAGCCCGTCGTAGCCGTGCGTATTTCATAGCAGCTGACATTCACTTCGGGGTTGAGAATTGTTCTCACCGTGCAGGTCGTCGGCGTAACCGCGCTTACAACGCCCACAAGGCTGCTGCCGTAGATTACCGGGTCCTGAACGGATATTCCCGAAAGGCTTCCCTTGCTCAGAGTGAATTCCGAGGCAAAATCCGTGCTGTCTCTGCCGATTATATTCGCCTCGCAGTATTTCTGGTCGGGGTTTTCCTCCTTGAGTTCAAGAAACTCACGGTATAAATCGTTCTGCCTTTTGAGCTGTTCATACTCAACCAGCTGGCTTCTCATCGAGTCGAGTTCCTTCTGCAGTTCGTCCTTTTCCGCGCTTATTACGGAGGCGGAACGGAACGAATACGGAATATCCGAAATCTCGCGCGAGAGCGCCGCCGCCAGTTTCTGCGCCGGGCTGAACACAAACCCCGCCGCCCGTGAAAGCGGTGAGGTTCCGTTGTGCGAAAACGCGGCAATAAAGCAGCCGAGCGCGAGTGCCGCGATTACGGCTATGAAGATTTGAAACGCAGATTTGCGAAAAATACGCATATCCTTTAACTCCGGAATCAGATGTATTTTTTGTTGCCGAGAGCCGCCAGCGTGTCGTTGTCAAGGCAAACCCCCGTGCCGCGCACAACGCAGTCAAGAGGCTCGGCGGCTACAATTACGGGAATTTTCGTCTCAACCGAAATAAGCCTGTCAAGCCCTCTGAGAAGGGCGCCGCCGCCCGTGAGCGTAATGCCGTGGTCTATAATATCCGCCGCGAGTTCGGGCGGTGTTTTTTCAAGCGTGGATTTTACGGCGTCAACAATTTCGCCCACAACATCAGCGAGCGCCTCGCGCACCTCTTCGCTTGTTATGTCAACGTTTTTCGGCAGGCCGTCCATAAGGTTGCGTCCCTTTATGTTCACCGTGCCTTCGCCGTCGTAGGGGAACGCGGAGCCGATTTTTATCTTGATATCCTCGGCTGTGCGCTCGCCTATAAGCAGGTTGTATTTCTTTTTGACATAGGCGATTATCGCCTCGTCGAATTTGTCGCCCGCCACACGCGCCGATTTTGAGGTGACAACATCGCCCAGCGAAATTACCGCCACCTCCGATGTTCCGCCGCCTATATCGACAATCATACTGCCCGAAGCCTCGGCAACGGGGAGTCCCGCTCCGATAGCGGCAGCCATCGGCTCTTCAATAAGGCTTACATATTTCGCGCCGGCGCTCTTCGCCGCGTCATAAACCGCCTTGCGCTCAACCTCGGTAACGCCCGAAGGTATGCAGATAAGTATTCTTATTCTGTTAAGCGGAGAGCGGTTGGTTACTCTTTTGACAAATTCCTTTATCATATCCGCCGTTACGTCAAAATCGGCAATAACGCCGTCTTTGAGCGGTCTCACGGCTGTAATCGAGCCGGGAGTGCGGCCTATCATATCCTTCGCCTCGCTGCCCACCGCGACAACTTTGGGCGGAGTGAGTTTGCGGTCCACCGCCACAACGGAGGGCTCGCGTATTACTATGCCCTTGCCCTTGACATAAACAAGGGTGTTGGCTGTGCCGAGGTCAATGCCTATATCCTGGGTGAATAACATTGCGCTCCTCCTTAATAAAGAACCATTGTGTTTATAACTTCCTCAAACACCTTGTCGGCTGTTTTCGGGTTCTTCGACTCACAGCGCACTCCGTAAACCGCGTCGGGGCCCTCAAATGTGTAGTAGCTGATTACGCGCAGTTCAAAATTCGCCGCCTGTTCTTCGTTGACATTGTCGGTGATTTTCGCGCCGGAAACATCAATACGCTCGCGCTGCGCCTCAACTCCCGCCACTTTGACCTTGTCGGTTTCCTCTTTTTCAATAACGGTTGCGCCTTTGTAAACTTTATAGATGTTTTCGCCGGGGTATTCCGTCTTGCCTTCCTGTTCCTCAAGGCTGCGTGATGAAATTACTATTTTATTTTCCTCGTTTTTGTCATCCGATGTGATAATAACATTCTGATAACTCGCCGAGTATTTCCACCCTTTGGGTATGGTTACGCGGAAAAAGCGCGATTCAACAAGGTCGCCGTTGAGCGTCGCGACGGAAACGGGAACAGCCGTGGTAGCCACCTCGCCCTGCGAGTTTGTCAGCGCCTCGCCGTTCTCGCCCGTTACGGCGACAATCATCCTGCCCTCTTCGTCGCGCGCGAGCGCGCCGTCATCCTGAGTCATGGCGGGAATAGCGTCCTCGCCCGCCATAGTTACGTTTTCACTGCCCTTGATTTTGTTTCCGCAGCCCGTAAAAACCGTAATAACCAGCGCGAATACAGTTAAAATTATAAGTGCTTTTTTCATTTTTTGTTGCCTCGCTTTCTTCAGGTCCGAATATGAAACCGGTTTATATTTGTATATTTTTGCAATTTCCCCTTAACCCCGTCTGAAATCCGACATCCGGCGTCTGACATCTAGCATCCGGCATTCAGCAGCGCGAACGCCTCTTTGTTGTTCTTGTAAAGCGTCTTGTAAACCGCGAAATTCCTGTCATAAGCGGCTTTTGTGTTTTTATCGGGCACAAATCTCTTTACCGCGGGTATGAGTTCTTTCGACGCCTCAATGTTCTTAATGAATCCGAGGCCGACCGCCACAAGCACCGCGGCGCCTACCGCGCCGATGTTCTGAGGCGACTCAACCGTCTCAACAACCTTGCCCGTGCAGTCCGAAAGAATCTGGCAGGTTACATCCGAGAGCGCGCCGCCGCCTACGAAGCGCAGAACATCCGAGGTTTTGACCTTCTTCTCCTGCGTTTCGATAAACCAGCGCATGTGCATGCAAACGCCTTCAATAACCGCGCGTATAAGTTCGCTCTTGCCCGTTTCAAGGCTGATGTTAAAGAACATTCCCCTTGCGTTCGGGTCTTCAAACGGGCAGCGGTTGCCGTGAAGCCAGGGCGTGAAAACAACGCCGTTGCTGCCTGCGGGAACTTCCGAAATAACCTTTGAAAGATAGTCGTAAAGGCTTGTGTAAACCGTCTCTTTGCTTTCCGCCACATGGGTTTTCTCAAGAAAGATTCCTATTTCGTCAAGCGCGAGGTGGTCCTTGACCCATTCAAGGCATTTGCCCGCCGTTTCAAGTTCGGCAAAATAGTTGAATCTGCCGGGGTCCGCGTTTACAATCGCCGCCATAAGCGCCGATGTGTCAACAATGCTTTTGTCAACAACGGTGCTCGCCCAGCCCGATGTGCCCTGATAAATGTGCGTGTCGCCGAGAGCCGAAGCGCCCGCGCCCACACCTATGAGCGACGCGTCTCCGCCGCCGCCGAAAACAGCCGTGCCCTCTTTGAGCCCGAGTTCCGACGCCGCCTGCGCGGTAAGACCGCCAACTTTGTCGGTGCATTTCACAAGGCGCGGAAGATGATTTATATCAACCTCAAGCAGTTTCGCGATTTTTTCGCTCCAGCAGCCGTTTTTGTAGTCATACATAAGTGTTCCGAAAGCGGAATCCTGGGTCATTACATAGTCGCCCGTCATTCTCGCGATGAGATATTCCTTGACGTCGAGCCATTTGTAAACTTTTGAGAAAGCTTCGGGGTCGTTGTCTTTAAGCCATGCGTATTTGTAGGCAGGGTCCTTGACGGAGCATGAAACAGCGCCCGTCACCATAAGCGAAGGTATGAGTTTCACTATGTTCGCGCCTGCAATCTGCGGGCCGTAAGCCATAATTCTCTTGAGCTGAGCCGTCGCCCTCTGGTCCATATAGCTGAACGCCCTGTGAACGGGAGCGCCGTCTTTGTCAACAAGCACAAGGCCCTGCATCTGCGAGCAGAACGAAATGCCCTCAACCTGATCGGGGGTCACGGCCGTTTTCGCGAACACCTGCTTTGTGGTGCTGCACATAGCCGCCCACCATTCGTCGGGATCCTGTTCGGCGCCGCCGCCGGGCAGAATATAGAGTTCATAGCCCTGCATGGCGTCAGCCACAAGGGTTATCGCCTCGTCAATTCTGAAAAGGCAGGTCTTTACACCCGTTGTGCCGATGTCATAAGCGAGAACATAGATTGAATTTTTCATAAACTTTCTTCTCCTTTTCCGCGTGCAAAAACCCTCCGCCCTGAGCCGGAGCCGCCCCCCCCGCAGATAATTATACAGTTTGATTATATATTAAATAATAAAATATATCAATTCCCAAAATAAGAAAAATTTGTAAATTTTCCCCCGACCGCCCGCACCCGATTTAAATGTTTTTTGCCGTTTCCCCTCACCCCCGTCCAACATCCGCCATCCAAAATCCGGCGTCCGCCCCGCCGGAATATTGAAATAAATTCCCGTTGGTGGTATTATATAAATAACAAACACAGCATTAACTCCGGGTCAGCGCGGGGCTTGTTCCGCGTTTTCAGATTTTACATAAAGGGGATTGTTTATGGACGGCAAAAAAATGAAACTTGGAATCAATATGAATTTCAACAGCGTGAGCGAGGACTCTCCCGCTTTTGCGTGCGTGAAAGACAGAATTGATTTTATGGTGGCTCACACCGACCCGCAAAACGAGCCTCTGCCCGTTTCTGCCGAAAAGACTCTTGCCGCGGCAAAACTGCTTGACAACAGGGGAATTGACTATGTGGTAAATTTTGAATTTCAGAATTTCGGCCATGACGCGACGGCCCCCGACGGCACGCAGTGGGTTCTCAACACAGAAAAACTCCACCGTCTCTCCATACCCGGCGAATACATAAAGGCGCTCGGCAGATCGGAGCATTTCAAGGGCGTTATGTATGACGAGTTTGAGCACGCGATTATCAATCAGAACCTTTCGATTATTATGGCTTCGAAGGGTAAAATCAAAAAATCCGTTTTCCCTCTTCTTGACGGGAAAGACCCTTATGAGCAGGGCGAACTTTTAAGCCGTCAGGTGGGCGAATACGCGGCTGAAATCAAGGGCAAAGGCGCGCGGATTTTTGCGGGCGAACACGTTTTTCCCGTTCTTTTTCATACCTTTGCGAGAAACGGGATTATACCGAATTTTAAATCGCAGAAGGAGAGCGTCACAAACCTGAATTTCGCCATAGCGGCGGGCGCCGCCATGCAGTATGACATGCCCCTGTGGACCTGCGTTGACTGCTGGTTCCGCATGACCAACCCCGGCCATTCGGCGGATGAAATGTATTACAATTTAAAATTCGCCGACCTCGCGGGCGTAAACAACGCTTATGTTGAAAGCTCGTCGGTGTTTATTGATGAAAACGGCAAGCCCAACGAATACGCAAAAAAATTCGCGGAGTTTTCGGAGAGGGGAATCAACCGCGAACGCGGCTACGACATTCAGGATTACCGCCCCGAAATCGGAATTATCCGCTATGACGACACATACTGGGGGCAGGGCGACCCGGTGGCTTGGCGCAAAATGCTCTACGGCAACAAAAAAATAAAGCCCGACCTCCGTTCAAAAGAGATTCTGGGCGTGTTTCATCTTATTACTCACGGCGAAACCTCAAGGCGCTGCTTCAACTGGGATAAAGTTCACCCGTGGGCGCTTCGCAGGCACCGTTCGTTTATGACGATGAACAGCGTCGCCGTGTTTGACGACAGGGTGCGCAAAGACCTGGAATCGCTTAAACTCTGCTTTTTAAGCGGTATTCATATCAGCGACGAGACGCTGACTTTTGTGGCAGAACTTGTAAAGAAAAACGGGCTGACCGTTGTCACTCCCAAGTGTTTCGCCCCATCGCACATACGCGAAAAGGCAAAAAAATACTATTCGGAGATTGAGGACGGCAAGGGTCTGTGGATAGTCACCGATCACATTTCATCAAACAAAGTTAAGAAAAAAATCGCCCCGTTTTTGGGCAATAAAGGCGAAATCCGCCTCACTTTTGAAGGCGGAAAAGAGATAAGACTTAAAATTTCGGAGGACGGCGACTCGTTTGAGGTGCTGTAAGCCGTCAGAATTTGCCTATCGGCTCAAGGTCTTTTTCCGAGAGCATAATGTTTGTGTCTGTAAGCGAAACGCCGTGGTCGAGGCAGTGCATTATTATTCCGTCGCGCGGACGGCGGATATAAAGCGCGTCATATTCGGCGATTCTGAGCAGTTTGTCGGCCTCGTTTGAATTGAGCGTAAGTCCGAAAGCGAGCGAAAGAACGGCGTCTCTTGACGGGCTTTTGCGCGCTCCCCTTAAAATCTGGTAAACATAGCCTTTATCCAGGTTGCTTCTGCGTATGAGTTCCGTCGCCTTTATATTTTTGGAATTCATCTCGATTTTTATGAACTCGCTTATTGATGAAAAAATGAGCTCATCTTTTTCTTTTTCGAGAAAATCGTTGTAGCTTTTGCTCGATTTGAGGATTTTTCTGAGTTCGTCCGTGGATTTTTTGTTTTCCATAACCATTTCCCCTTCGGTTCTATAATATACTTTTTATTAAACTATTTCAAGGTGGTGAGCCCGTGTTTGAAACAGTCAGAATAATAAACGAAATGACGAGCATAATCACCGACGGGCGCGCCGAATATGTTGCCAAAAAAATCTTTCCCGAAGACATCCCCGTTTACAAACACCTTGCCCGCGTTTCGCAAAACACGCAAAACATTGTGCGCATACACGGGGTTTTCACCGTTAACGGCTGTTTGTGCGCGGTGCGCGACTATGTTGAGGGTATAACTCTTGAGCAATACAGAAAAATCAACGCCCCTCTGCCCGATGCGGAGGTCAGGCGGATAGCCTCGGAAGTGTGCGGCGGGCTCGCTCTTGTTCACACTGCGGGCATAGTCCACCGCGACATTAACCCCGCCAACATTATTATTGACACATACGGCAGGGCGGTGATTATAGATTTCGGAATAAGCCGCAGCGTAAAACCCGGCAAAACAGCGGACACGATGATTCTGGGAACTCAGGGCTACGCCGCACCCGAGCAGTTCGGATTCAGGCAGACCGACGCGAGGGCAGACGTTTACGCCATAGGCGTGCTGATAAACTGGCTGCTCACGGGCAAACTCCCGAATGAGCAGCTCGCAATCGGCTCTCTCGGCAAGGTTGTGCGAAAATGCACAAAGCCCGACCCCGCGGACCGCTACCGTTCCGCAAAAGAGGTGCTCTACGCCCTGAAGCATCCGCTGGCGGGGTTCAGCATTCTGTGCTATATTCCGGGCTTTCGCACAGGCAACACCGCGCACGAGATAATCGCGATTCTTTATTATCTGTTTGTTGCCTTTGTTGCGATGTTATTCTCCTACGGCGAAGAATTGAAAATGACCCCGCTGCATTTTCTTTTTATTGTTTCCAACTTTATTGTGCCCGTGCTGATTATAACGGATTTTCTCGACTGGTCAAAACGCTTTAAATTCACGCAGGGCTTATCAAAAGGCAAACTCATCGCCGTCAGAATTGCGCTGAGCCTTCTCTCCGCGCTGCCTATTTGGATTTGTTTGTTTTTAAATCAGCTGGGTAAATGATAATATATTTTTCGCGCGTTTTGGTGTGCTGCCGGCACACTTTGAAAAAACCCGCTCTCACGAGCGGGTTTTTTCCAGGCAGCAGGCGGTAGGAGTTAGGAGGTAGGAGTTAGGAAGTAGGAATCGGAAATTAAAAAATGTAGGGCACGCATATATGCGTGCCGCCCAAATCGCACCTTTTTAAAATTTACTGCAATTTTCCCTTAACCACATCCAACATCCGGCATCTATTATCCGGTGTCCAGAACGGTGCGGGCGACTGACAGTCGCCCGCAAAACATCCGCCGTCTGAAATCCAACATCTGACATCCAAAATCCGTCATCCAAAACATAAAAAAAGCACGGCTGAGCCGTGCTTCACGGGTGCGTATTATTCCGGTAATATCTTATGTTCCTTGCCGTTCCCGTCAATCATAACAATCGGCGTCGAGGGCAAAAGTTCGTGCAAACGGCTTACAAAGCCGGACGACCTCTCCCCCGGAAAGCCGGTAACAATTGTGCCCGCGTTTTTCTTTGAGGCGAAAACTGCGGCGAGTATATCGGGCGAATCGTTAAAATAAACGCTCATTGAAGCATCGCACATCCGCGCCGCTTCATAAAGTTCTTCAAGTATGGCGGAATTTTCGGAGCTTGCGCCGTCGCGTTTCGCGAAAACCGCCAGAACAAGGAGTTTTGCCTTGCTTTTGAGAGCGATTATTTCACCCTGCCGTATGAGTTTCGCACAGGAGCGCTGCGGCGTAACACAAACGAGAACGGTCTTTTCGGTGTGTTTCTTTTCGGGCAAGCCGTCACCTCCTTAGCGGTTGATTATATGATAACACATAATCCGCGCTCAAAAGTGTATTAATTGTTAATTTTGATTTCGGCGCGCATATATGCGTGCCCTACAACCGTTTCCCCTCAACCTCGTCCGACATCCAACATCCAACATCCGGCATCTAAACGCCGAGGTCAGGCTCGCTGTCAAGCAGGGCTTCGGCTTTCTCAAACCCTTCTGTTTCAAAAATCACAACGGTATTTACGCCTTTTTTCAAAAACGGCGCGGGCAGATACGCCGAGCGCTGAGGTCCGACTTTCCAATAGCGCGAAAGAACCCTGCCGTTAACAATAATAACTCCCTTCCCGAAGCCGTCCGTTTTTACAAACGTGTCGCGCGGCTCGTCATCAATGACGAGTTCACCGTAAAGGAATGTCGCCGTGCCGTCAAAATCCGTGCAATCCGTCCACTCGATTTTATCGGTGTTGTCCAGCGGGAGCGTGTATGCCTTCCAGTTGTAAACAAAGTTGTTGCCGAAACCCGCTCCGTGTGTGATTCCCTTGCGGTCGGCAAGTTTTCTGCCGTAGTTTGTTCTGCCCATATTCTCAACAAGAATGTCAAGGCGCATCCCCTCTGCGGGAACGGCGAGTTTTATCTCGTTTTCGCCCGGGGCGTCGTTTATGTATTTCATACCGGCGTATTTTCCGTCCGCGTAGATATACGCCCTGTCATGCAGGTCGTCAATGTGCAGCGCCTGCTCCTCACGGGGGCCGCGCACCTGCGATGAGTAGAGAATATATCCGTAGCCCTGACCGAGTTTTTCCATATTCACGGGCGAAACAAGTTCAGCCGGAGCCGAAAGATTCTCAAGGTTGTCAAGGAGCCTCGCCCCTTTTGTGAAAACAAGTTTTCCGTAGCGGAAGGGGGCAGCCT
The DNA here is from genome assembly GCA_017428625.1 of Clostridia bacterium. Classification (GTDB taxonomy): domain Bacteria; phylum Bacillota; class Clostridia; order Oscillospirales; family Acutalibacteraceae; genus CAG-177. Next base: position 10,418 of record JAFRQM010000001.1, on the reverse strand, counting down.
GCTCCGGCAGTTCAACCTCAGGCACGGGCGCGAACCTGCTTACAACATCCCTGAACAGCCGGTATTTTTCCGTGAGCGCTCCGTTTTCATTCAGCGGAGCGTCGTCGTCATAACTTGAAACCGTCGGCTCGTATTTTTCATAGTAATTGGCGCCGTTCATCCAGCCGAAATTTGTGCCGCCGTGGAACATATATGCCGAAACACTCGCGCCTGCCGAAAGAATTTCGCCGAGCGTGTCCGCGGCGTCTTTCGCGTCGCGGGTGTGGTGCTTTTCTCCCCAGTGGTCAAACCAGCCGTTCCAGTATTCCGCGCACATAAGCGGTCCCTCCGGCTGATATTTACGCAGAAACTCAAAGTTTCCGGCGGGTCTTGAGCCGAAATTCGCCGTTTTGAGTATTTCCGGCAGAGTGCCGCCCGTCATCATCTGGTATTCCGCGCCGTCGGATGTGAAAAGAGGCACGTCAATTCCGTTTTGTCTGAGCATATCGGCAAGAACGCGCAGATATTCGCTGTCATCGCCGTAACTGCCGTATTCGTTTTCATCCTGAACAAGAATTATGTTGCCGCCGCGCGTTATCTGATGCTTCGCGAGGCGGGGAATAAGTTCGTCAAAAAAGCGCTTTACGCAGGCAAGGTATGTTTTGTCGCAGCAGCGCAGCCGAATATTGTCATACCTGAGAAGCCACCACGGCAGGCCGCCGAAATCCCACTCGGAGCAGATATACGGGCCCGGGCGCACTATCGCGTAAAGTCCCAGCTCCTGCGCGAGCGAGAGGTAAGCCTCAACATCGAGCATACCCTCAAAATCAAAAACACCCTCTTCGGGCTCGTGCATATTCCACGCGATATATGTCTCAACCGTGTTAAAGCCGCAGGCTTTCAGTTTGGCAAGGCGGTCGCGCCAGTATTCGCGCGGCACGCGGAAGTAATGTATTGCTCCCGAAATAACGCGGAAAGGCTCACCGTCGAGCAGAAAATCCTTTTTGCCTGTTTCAAAAGTGTGGTTCATACGGCACCTCCGTTTGTTTATAAGAAAATATTAACATATACACCGTAAAAATCAATATAAAAATGATTGATATAAACCGCGTTAGGGTATAAAATAGAATTAACAGACAGTGAAAGGAGGCAGACGGTGAAAAAAGCCAAAACCCGCCCGATAATCCCGCGCGAATACCTCAAAGGCATTATTGCCTCGCTCTTTATGATTGCGCTCATCGCCGTCTGCATTGCGCTTACCCTGCTCACCGTCAGGTGGAAGCGAACGGCGAAACCCGCCGAAGATGTAAGCGGAATAAAATGGCACTGGGTAACGCAGGAGAATCTTGACGAAAACGCCGAGATTCTTGAAACGCGCGGGCAATACCGCTTCCGCAAAAAGGAGTATCGCAAAAACCGGATGATAAGCGTTCTGCCCGGCTGGGATCTCTGCAATGTCAACAAAATATGGAGCGATGAAATTGAAACAACATCCGACTCCTTCATAGCCGAGGCTCCCGAGGGCACGCTCGAATACCGCACCGAGGTTCACTACCAGGATGTGAAAATGGTTCAGCATAACTACAAGCGCTACCGCTATGAAGAAAACGGAAAAACGGTTTACACCTACACCGGCTCTCACGGCTCCGGCGAATGGGAATACAATGTTCTCGCCTATGAACTCAAAAAAGGCGGGCTTTTTGACGGCAGGCAGACCCGCGTTGACGAAGAAGGCGGAATCTGGTTCAAAGCAGGCGTTAATAATGAGAGCAAACTCACCGAAAGCAAAACGGTAACCGTCATTTCATCACCCTATACGGTCTATTATTTCAGAAGAGCCACTTTTTCCTATGACTTTTTCAGGTGGGGCGACTACTCACTCTGGAGTTTCACAAAACCCGCCGAAAACGATGATATACAGATTGAGTCGAGAACCGTTTATAAAGTAAGATTACCGGAAGAATAAACAGCCTTGTCCGGCAGGCGAGACAGAGGAACCGCTTGCGGTGGATAAGGTGTTGTATCCAACATCTGAAATCCATCCCGTAGGGCACGCATACATCCGTGCCGTCATCCAACATCCAAAATCCGGCAAAGGAAAACTCTATGAAAAAACGCGTTTTTTTAATTGTTCTTGACAGCTTCGGCATCGGCGAAGCGCCCGACTGCGCCGCCTTCGGCGACACGGGCGCGAACACACTGCGCTCAGTCTCGGCAAGCAGAGAATTCAACCTTAATAACCTTAAAAAACTCGGGCTTTTCAACATCGACGGCGTTGATTACCTCGAAAACGAGGCAGCCCCTCTCGGCGCATACTGCCGTCTGAGCGAAAAATCCGCCGGCAAAGACACCACCGTCGGCCACTGGGAAATCGCGGGCATTGTTTCGGAAAATCCCCTTCCGGTTTATCCGGACGGCTTCCCCGACAGCGTTATTGAGGCGTTTTCGCGGGCGACGGGCAGGGGCGTGCTGTGCAACAAGCCGTATTCGGGCACGCAGGTTATCGCCGATTACGGCGCCGAACACATAAAAACGGGCAGTCTGATTGTCTATACCTCAGCCGACAGCGTGTTTCAGGTTGCCGCGCACGAAGATATTGTCGCGCCCGAAAAACTTTATGAATACTGCCGCGCGGCAAGAAAGATTCTGACAGGCACAAACGGAGTGGGCAGGGTTATCGCAAGACCGTTTACGGGGGATGAAAACAACGGTTTTACGCGCACCACTCGACGCCACGATTTTTCGCTGGAGCCGCCCGCTCCCGTTTTGCCCGACTTTGTAAAAGCCGCGGGCAAAGACAGTATTTCGGTCGGCAAAATTTATGACATCTTCGCGGGCAGAGGCTTTACCGAATATGTTTATACCTCCGGCAACGCGCAGGGTATGCAAAAAACCCTCGAATACCTTAAAAAAGATTTTGAGGGCCTCTGTTTTGTAAACCTTGTGGATTTCGATATGCTCTACGGCCACCGCAACAATGCCGACGGCTACGCGAAGGCCCTCACGGAGTTTGACCTGTGGCTCGGCAAGGCGCTCCCCCTGCTCGGAAAAGACGATGTTCTGTTAATAACCGCCGACCACGGCTGCGACCCCGGTTTTACGCAGTCCACCGACCACACAAGGGAGTTCATACCCCTTATTGTTTATTCAAAAGATATAAAGCCGCTCAATCTCGGCACAAAGGCGGGCTTTTCGCACATCGGCAAAACCGTATGCGACCTGCTCGGCGTTGAGAACAGCCTGAGCGGAGAAAGTTTTGCGGGTGAGATTTATGGAGAATAAAGAACTTGTTTCGCAGGCGTTCGCGGCAATGAAAAAGGCATACGCCCCCTATTCGGGATATAAAGTCGGAGCCGCCATTCTGACAAAAAGCGGAAAAGTTTACACCGGCTGCAATATTGAAAACGCGGCTTACTCGCCCACGGTCTGCGCCGAGAGAACCGCGTTTTTCAAAGCCGTTTCGGAGGGTGAAAAGGAGTTTGAGAAAATCGCGGTCTGCGGCGGAAAAGACGGCGGACCCGAAGATTATTTTTTCCCCTGCGGAGTCTGCCGCCAGGTTATGGCGGAGTTCTGCGAAGCGGATTTTTCAATATTAACCGCGAAATCCCCCTCCGATTATAAAGAAAACACCCTCGCCCAAATGCTCCCCGACGCCTTCACAATAAAATAGGAGTCAGGAAGCAGGAAGTAGGGCATAGGCGTCAGGATTCAGGACTTAGGTGACAGCGGGTAGGGGCGACTGTCAGTCGCCCGCAAAACATCCAACTTCCAAAGTCTGAAATCTGATATCCATCCCGTAGGGCACGCATATATGCGTGCCGCCATCCAACATCCAAAAACCAAAACGCAGGGAACGCCGTCCGGCGTTCCGCCTAACCCGCTCCCGTTTCTGAATCTTATCGCAGTTTCCCCTTACCCTCGTCTGACATCCACCATCCAAAATCCAAAATCCGGAATGTAGGGCACGGATACATCCGTGCCGCTCATCCAAAAAAGGAGTTGTTTTATGCAGAGCATAATTTCTGTCTTTCTCTCAATAATAATGTTTTTCGCCCCCGCCGCGAACATTCCCAAAGCCGAAATTGACGACAGCGGATGGAACACCCGCTATGAGAACGTGTTTGTTCACGGGCTTTCCGGCTGGGGACGCTACGACTTTGTCTATAACATTATGCCCTACTGGGGCGTTTTCGGCGGCGACCTGATGAAATATCTCACCGCGCGCGGTATGAAGTGTCACGCGGCGTCCGTCGCCCCCTCCGACAGCACCTGGGACCGCGCCTGCGAACTCTATGCCCAACTGACCGGCACCAGAACAGATTACGGCAAAGAGCATTCCGAACGCTGCGGCCACGCCCGCTACGGCAAAGACTACACGGGCAGACCCCTTGTTGAAAAATGGGATTCCGAAAACAAAATCAACCTTTTCGGCCACTCCTTCGGCGGAGCGACCGTAAGGTTTCTCGCCCGTCTTATGGCTGACGGAAGCCCCGGGGAGCGCGCAGCCACGCAGGACGACAGCCTTTCCGAACTCTTTACGGGCGGCAAGGCGGATTACATCTACAGCATAACAACCCTTGCCTCTCCGCACAACGGCACAACCGCCTACGCGGTTGGCAGAAATGTCAGAAACAACGGCGGCACCGCGGGCGAAGTTATTGAAACCGAAATTATGTTTTTTGCCTCGCGCGAAAACTCCGACGGCAGAATTTTTGAAGATTCCGCGACCTATGATATGGATATTGACGGCGCGGCACAGATAAACGAAAAAACGGGAACCGTCCCCGGCATTTACTATTTCTCTTACGCTTGCAGTATGTCGTCAAAAGATGAGAACGGCAGGTGGCAGGCAGACACAGACGGTATGGAGCCCCTGTTTGTAAACAGCGCAAAACTCATCTGCGCCTATGAGGGCACATCCCCGGGCGGCGTTGTGCTTGACGAAACATGGCAGGAGAACGACGGTCTTGTCAACACAATCTCCGCAAAAGCCCCGTTCGGCGATCCGCAGACGCAGTTTGATAAAAACAGCGTCGAACCCGGGGTCTGGAACATTATGCCCGTTTACCGCGGCGACCATATGTCGCTTCAGGGCGGCCTGCTTAAAAACAACAATGTCCGCCTTTTCTACATCGACCATATTTCAATGATAAACTCAATTTGATTCCCGTCATAGCCTCCCCCAAGGGGGAGGTGGCACGGCGTAAGCCGTGACGGAGGGGGCAAACCCCAAACTCTCCGTAACGCATATATGCGTTCCCTACACCCGTTTCCCCTCTCCCTCGTCTGACATCCGCCATCCAACATCCAAAAACCAAAACGCAGGGAACGCCGTCCGGCGTTCCGATGAGTTTGCAATTCATTTGGAATTAAAAACGGAATTGCATCTACATTTAAACCGGGCGCGGGCGCAGCCCGCCGGCATTCAGCATAAAAAACGGTTAAGGCTCGCGCCTTAACCGTTTTTTACACATATTCACTTTTCACCCTTCTGATACTCTTTTTCGTGCGGAACATATTCCTTCTTTTTCGCCTTTGTTGTCGTTTCAACAACCGTGGCGGCTTCTGTCTCTTCGGTTATTTCGGCGGGCTCCTCTTCGCCGCCCTCATCATAATAAGCGGCTCCGCTCTGCGAATAGGCTTTGGGCATAGTGTAGTTTTCAACCAGATAATACTGCCCCATCCTCTCGATTATGCTCTTTGAGTAGGCGGAGTAATAAATGCCCTGGTTCCACTTTCTCTGCGCTCCGCCCTCGCCGAGGTTGTAGCACATAAGCGCCTTGTTGTAGTCGTTGTATTTTCTCATATAAGAGGCTATGTAATACACGCCGCAGTCTATGTTTTTGTAAGGGTCAAGCAGGTCGTTCATTGAGGTTATTCCGATCTTCTGACTTAAAAAACCGAAATTTGAAGAGTTAATCTGCATAAGGCCGTAGTCATAGGTGCCGTTCGTGTTTCTTCCGATTTCATTGGGGTTGAAATTGCTCTCGCGCCACATAATGCAAAAAATCAGGTCGGGGTCCAGCCCGTTCTGCTGCGCCTTGTAAATCGCGTAGAGCGCTATATCGTATGAAAGGGGCAGCGGCCTTGAACTGTTCGCGTATTTTAAATTGTGCGACGTGTCTTCTCCGCCCTGAGCGTTTTCGCCGGACGCGCCGGGGTATGATGCCAGAAAATCGGAGTCCTTCGCGAGCATTTTTATAAACTTTATTCGTTCCTCGTCCGACATAATAACTATTTCGGGCGATGAGTCCTCCTGCTCCGACGCGGCGGGCTTCTGCGCCTCTCTTTTCACTGCCGAGCGGTGCGCCGCTATTCCCGTGCCGACTGCCGCGGCAATCACAACGGTAATAATCACCGTAACCGCTATCCATTTGTTTTTCATCTGTTTTTCCTTTTTTGTTCCTGATTAAAGATTTATTTTCAGCGGGCAAACGCCGAAAACGCGGTTTTCAGCGTGTCTCTGAACATATAGCGCAGCGAGCCGAGCATTTTAAAAAGCATATCAAAAACGGTCGAGCTGTTCTGCTCAACAAGATTTGTGCCCTGTGTCTTTTCGCCGCCGTATGCGGATTTATATCTGCACAGCCACGAAATAAGGCCGTCGGGCGCCGTGAGTTTAACTGTTTTGCCGGTGGCGTCAGTCGTCACCATGTTCGGGTAGTCGCCGTTTTCGTATGTGAACATATCATTTGACGCCGCGAACCATACGTGGTGGTTGCTGTCCGCCTTTTTACCGTCTGGCAGGCAGACCTTGCCTATAACAGACATTCTGCAGTCCTGCGGCCTGTTTGTGTAGTCGCATACCTTCTCCCAGATTTCTCTGCCATATACATAGTAGCCGGCAAGAATATCGAATTTTGAGCATGAAAACCAGAGCGGTATGTCGGCTATGGCTTTGAGCTGATCGTCGCTCGGAATATAAGCCGGGCACATCGGGAAGGCGGCGGCAAACATTCCGGGGTAGGTCGAGAGCATTTTGAGCGTCATCTTGCCGCCCATCGAATAACCGCCGATATATATTCTCGTCAGGTCAATGTTGCTTTTATGTCTCGCAATGAAATCCTGTATTGTTTCATAAAGCGGGCGCACCTCGTCGTCGGTCCAGGTTCCCATGGCGTCTTTGGATTCATCCGAACGCGGAATCATAAAGAAAGCCGCTCCGTTGGTGAATTTTGCCTGCATTTTTTCGCTTGCGAACGCGGGGAAGTAGTTGTCCTCTATCTGTTCGCGTGGCTCACCGCCCTGACCCATTCCGTGCAGAAGAATAACAAGGGGATATTTCGTGCTTTTCTTCAGGTTGCGCGGGGTGTAACTTACATAGTCAATAACAATGCCGTCAACCTCGGGGCCTTTTTCGTCAATGAACTCATTTGCCAGTTTCGCTATCCAGTCCGGGTCTTCGTATGCGAGGGCGCACACGGCGCACGAAAGCGCGATTACCGCAGACATCAGCACGCATAAAAACTTTTTCATAAAAATTCTCCCTGATTTTATATTTCTCCGCTCTTAAAGCGGTATTATTCCTTCAAAGCGCCTTGCGAAAGGCCGCCGTTTCTGATTTCATCCAGACATTTCGCGCAGACAGGTCTGCCCTTGACATCGCTGAGTTTTCTTCTCGAACGGCAGAAAATGCAGGTCTCCGCCGACTTCGATATCGTAACAACTCCGTTTTTACAGGTCAGCAGCACCTCTCCGCCCTCTTCGGGAATATTCATTTCTTTGCGGTATTGTTTGGGAACAACCACTCTGCCCAGCCTGTCAATTTCTCTGAGATAACCTGATTTTGCCATAATTCACCTCATATCAGCGCAAGGCTGCCCGCTATGAGCATCTGCGCGAAAAAGTAAGTGTATATATAAACCGCGCGCACGGTCAGCGTGTCAAAACGCTTGCCCGCGAAGAGTTTGAGCGCCAGCGTGAAGTCGGAAACAACAAACATCAGCGCGCCCTGCGCCGTCACCGCCCCGAACAGCGCGGCCCTGCCGCCCGTAAACGCGAGAAGCCACGCGAACACCAGCATTGACAGCAGCATAACCGCATAGAGAGCCACCGCGGGGGTGATTTTGCCCAACCGGATTTTGAGCGCCTGTTTGATTATTATCACAACGCACATAAGCGCCGCGACGGCGGCAATATAAACATAAACAAGTCCGCGGCTCCCCGGCAAAAGCAACAGCCAAAACGCGGCTATGTAACATATATGCCCCGCCAGAAACGCAAGCCCGCCGAGTATTCCGGCGGCGGCCTTCGCCGCTTTGGATTTGTTTTTAAGGAAGGGGTCGGCTGTCATAAACACATCGCCCGCCCAGCCGAGCGCCAGCCCGCAAATAATCAGGTTGCGGTATGTCTCAATGCCCGCGAGCCTTCCGCACAATATGCCGAAAAGCAGAAAAACGGTTGACGCCGCCATCTTGAAATAAAAGCCCTTTTTTGTCGATTGAGGCCAGCCCGCGCGGCAGAAGAAAAACGCAAAAACAAACTCCGCCGTGAAGAACAGCGCCGTAATAATTATTTTAAGAGCCATATCAAACTCCCCTGTTGAAATTCCTGATAAGTTCAATATAGAAATCTATTCCGTCAAGGTAAGCCTTAACGCCGACAGCCTCATTGTTGCCGTGCATACCGGCGAGGTTTTCCGGTGTAAAGCGGAATCCCGCAAAACGGTAAACGTTTTTGCTGATTTTCGCGAAATGCTTCGAGTCCGTTCCTCCCGTCATAACCATCGGCGAAACACCCGCGTCCGGGTAAACAGTGTTTATTGTGTTTTTCAGCAGTTCAAACTCCGCGCATCGGTAGTCCGAAACGGGCGAGGGCTCAAACGAGTATTCGGCTTTAACCTCCGCCTTCTTACCGACCGCCTTGCGTATTACCGCAAGCACCTTGTCAACACTGTCCCACGGCGCGATTCTCACGCTGTAGCCCGCCTGAGCGACGGCGGGAATAACATTTATTGTGTCGGAGCCCTTTAACTGCGTTAAGCAGATTGTCGTGCGCATAACGGCGTTTGACTCACCGTTTTTCTTCATTACAAGTTTGATAACGGGTGCGAACAGCCGCATGTTGCCTATTGCCAGGCGCAGAACAAACGGGCTGTATGCCCCGATTCCTTTAAGCATATCGCGAACAACAGGCGCAAGTCTCGGCTTAAAATGTATTTTTCTTATGCTCTCAATGCAGTCCGCCAGCAGGTCGGGCGCGTCTCCGGGCATAGGCTTTGACGAGTGGCCGGGTTTTGCCTGCGCCGTAACAACCGTGTCGCAGATACCCTTTTCGCAAACGCCTATCATCGCAATACAGCCTTTCACACCGAGGTCGGGGACGGTTACAACAGCTCCGCCCTCGTCAAGCACAAAGCGGGGCTCAATTGCGTTTTGCTTAAAGAACTCAACAACAGCGGGGGTAGTGTCTCCGCCCGTCTCCTCATTGTTTGTGTATGAAAACCAGATGTCGCTCTCAGGCTCAAAGCCTTTTTCAATAAGATATGTAACCGCCTCAAGTTCGGCGGAGATTATGCACTTTGTGTCAAGAGCGCCTCTCGCGTAAACCGAGCCGTCGTGAATCTCCGCTCCGAACGGCGGATAATCCCATTTGCTTTCATCAACCTCAACAACATCATAGTGCGCCATAAGCACAAAAGGCTTCGCGCCGGGTTTTTTCCCCTTCCAGCGCAGCAGAATGCCGTAATTGTTGATTATGTTTTCTTCAAGCACGGCGAACGCGGCGGGGTAGAGCCTTTTCAGCAGCGGCAGAAAAGCGTCAAACTCCGCGTAATCAATGTTGCCGTTCCTCGGCCAGACCGTCTTTTTTCGCAGAATCTCGCAAAAACGGTCAACAGCCGCCGTGTCGTCGTCAAATTCCTTTTTGTGTTCCGCGTTTCCCGACGGCTTCGCTTTGAGACGCGCCGCCCTTATTAAGCACACGGCAACCACAGCCGCCGCGACCGCAAGCACCGCAAACAGTATTTTCAAAAAACCAGCCCTTTTTAATGTGATTTTCAGTATGTTTTCAATGTGTTTTTTTCAGAGTTTTTATGTAATTTACAGTGTTTTATAATAATGTAATTATCATCATTATTTTTAAAATTTTAAATATATATTACATTATAGCAATTTGCTCACCCATTGTAAAGGGGTCAGGTTTCCGGTTTTAGGAGTTAGGAGTTAGGATGTAAAAGTTGGAAGTCGGGAATTAACTGAATTATAAATTAAAAACGTAGGGCACGGATACATCCGTGCCGTTTTTTATTCCAAATGACAAATTCCAAATTTCAAATTGTCGGCGGGCTCCGCCCGCACCCGTTTTAAATACTGTCGCAATTCCCCACAGCCCCGTCTGAAATCCAACATCTGAAATCCGAAATCCAATCTCCGAAATCCAAGTGGGCGCCCCGGTCAGGGGAGCTGGCTTGCGGGTGCAACCCGCAAGACTGAGGGGTT
>JAFRQM010000018.1 GCA_017428625.1 Clostridia bacterium | reverse complement strand
TGTCGCTACACAGGCGACCGCTCCGCAAAAAATCCGGGTTATAATTCAGTTGCAATCAGGCAAACAAATATTTTTTACGGAGGAAAACAAAATGAAAAACACAAACGGAAAAGCTGAAGTAAACAAAAAGGCAAACGGCATTACAGAACTTGTATTCATCCTTGACCGCAGCGGTTCAATGTCCGGGCTTGAGAGCGACACGGTGGGCGGATTCAACTCCGTCATTGACGAACAGAGAAAAAAAGAAGGCAGAGTTTATGTCTCCGCCGTGCTTTTTAACCACGAAAGTTATGTTCTCTATGATAGGGTTGACATCGACAAAATACAAAAAATGAAAGAAAGTGATTTTGTTGTGGGAGGCTCGACGGCGCTTATTGACGCAATGGGCGGCGCGATTCACCACATCGGCAATGTTCATAAATACGCCCGCAAAGAGGATGTGCCGGAGAATACAATTTTTGTTATTATGACCGACGGAATGGAAAACGCAAGCTGCGTTTACTCATCGGACAAGGTCAAAAAGATGGTTGAAAGGCAGCAGAAAAAATACGACTGGCAGTTCCTTTTTCTCGGTGCGAACATTGACGCGGTTGAAACGGCGCGCAGTTACGGCATAGACCGCAGAGGGGCTGTTCAGTTTGAAAGTGACAGTTTAGGCCATCAGCTTAATTACCGCGCTGTTGACAGGGCGGTAAGTTCCATCAGAGTATGCGGCTCGCTCGACGAAAACTGGTCGGAGGAAATCAGAAAGAGAGAAAGCCCGAAAAGGATTAAGAAAGAAAAAAACGGAAAATAAGCCGGAAGATGTTCCGTAACATTGGAGGAATACTGTAAAAAACAACATTGGACTTGATGACCGAAAGACGGAACAGGGCTGTCCAAAGACAGCCCTGTTCTTTATCTTAATGTGTTTTTAATGCAATCTTAATGCTTTGTGCAGTTTAATCTTAATATGATTGCGGATATAATTAAGCCGTCAAAAAACAAAAAGCAAAGGAGCTTAATTATGAAAAAACTTACGGCGTTCATACTGATTACCGCGCTGCTTTTCTCATTCTGCGCTTCAGTCCCCGTTTCGGCGCAGGATATTATACCCGCGGATGACGAATCGAAAGAACAAGACATTGAAAGTGAATTGCAACCTGTTGATGTTTATTACATAACGCAGAAAGAGTTTGAAAAATACAGAGATGATTATTTCGCTGAAAAACCGATTTCACTGTCGGACAATCTCAAAGAGAGCATTTTGTTGTTCCCCGCCGGTCTTATAACACCGCTGATGCTGCCCATACTGATATTTATACCTTGGGGAGGGTTTGTTGTGAGCGTGGTTTTAGCAGCACCTTATATTGTTACATCCAATCTGTTTAATTCCGCCAAAGAATTTATGGATTTCAACCTGCATAAAGATGAATTATATAACAGTTTTTCAACAGATAATATGTATGTGTTACCGGAATACTCTTATGATGAAACTTATTCTGAAATAATCGGCATCAATTACAATATACAGTTCAAAGACGCAAGCAGCGAAACACCCGCAAACGCAATTCCCGTTGCGATTAAAAACAATTGAAAACACAAAGATTAAAGCCCTGCTTCATTGAAGCAGGGCTGTTTTGTGCTGTATTGATTATGCGTCTTCCTGTGATGACGCTCTGCGGACCCAGCGTATAAAGAAAGTGATTGCTTCCTCAACCGTTTTTACCGGCAGGCGCTCATTTGTGTTGTGCGTGCAGCGCAGTTCCTCAATTGTAACATTGAAAGGCGAATAGCGGTAGATATTGTCACACACGGGTTCATAATAGCAAGCGTCTGTGCCGCCCATAACAAGGTATGGCGCGACAAAACTGTCGGGGTTCTGTTGTTTGCAGATTTTCTCCATAACTCTGAAGGGTCTTGTGTCTGTCGGCGAGAATTTTGATGCCTCTTTCTGTTTGAGAATTTCAACAGAAATATCCTTATTGCGCACAACCTTGCGGATATGCTTCTCAAGGTCTGCTACGGTTGTGCCGGGCATCTGCCTGAAGTTGACGGTTATGCTCGCATTCTGAGCCAGCACATTGGCAGCCGGGCTGCCCTCAGTCATTGTTACCGCCGTGGTGGTTCTGACAAGGCAGGCGGCGGGAGGAATCTGCTTCATAATCTGTTTGATGAGCGGTTTCATAAACGGAATGTTGCAGGTGACAAGCCTCGCGGGGTAACTGCAGTTTCTGCCTATGCCGGAGAACAGTTCGGAAATGAACGGCATAAGCTCTGATTTAAACTGGTGGTTTTCAAGGTCTTTCACCACATCGGCAAGTTCGCCTATTGCGCTGTGCTTAGGCGGCTGTGAAGAATGGCCGCCGTTTGAGTGAACGCTGATTTTTACATCGGTATAGCCTTTTTCGGCAATACCCACGCCGATAAGTTTTTTGCCTTTGATAACGCCCGGAATGTCAAGGTCAATAACCGCTCCGCCCTCATCCACAACGCTGTCAAGGTGAATGCCGCGCTCTTTGAAAATCTCCATCATTGCACGCGCGCCGGAGTCGCCGGAAGCGACAACCTCTTCATCCTGACCGAAACAGAGATAAACATCTCTTTCGGGAGTAAAACCTTCTGCAAGCAGGGTTTCAATCGCTTCCATAACACAGATAAGGTGGTTTTTCATATCAAGGGCTCCTCTGCCCCAGATGAATTCGCCGTCGTTGTATCCGCTGAAAGGCGGATGAGCCCAGTCACCTTCGGTGCCTTCCTCTATGGGCACAACATCCTGGTGTGAAAGCATTGCCATCGGCTCAAGGTCGGGGTTGGTGCCTTTCCAGTAATACATAAGGCTTGCTTCGTTGACGATTTCTTTTTTCATCGTCTTGTGAATAAGCGGGTATGACTCCTCGAGGAATTTATGAAATTTGTCGAACTCGCCGAAATCCACCTTTGATTTGTCGGGGTTGCTGACGGTTTTAATCTGAATTGCGCCGGATATGTGTTCAAGCGCTTTTTCAACATTGATATTTTCAGGTTCCGATGTTCCCCAGTCTTTTTTTTCGGGAACAAACAGCGCCGCTCTGACAGCGTTTGCCGCGGTTAATGCTCCTGCGCCCGCGAGGGCGGCAACGGTGCGTTTTTTCATAAAGATTCCTCCGTTTTTGTTATTATATCAACATTATAATACTGCAATTATTATTCTTTTTCAACAAAAATCAGAAAAGGCTGAGCTGGGTGGTTCTCGGCAGGCAGTCAAGAGCACCCAAAGAGTCGAGAGCTTCAATGAGGGTTTTGCTCACGCCTGAGCGTTCCTGAAGGTCATCAACAGAGATAAACTCGGCAATTCTGCTTTTGTCAGGTGTGCCGTCGGGGTTCTTCTCATACCTCGCGAGTTCCATTGATTCTGCCGCCGCGTCGCCTACACCGGGCAGAGCAGCGAACGGCAGGCGGATTTTGCCGTCTTCTATGGTGTAGGTTTTCGCCGTGGATTTGTAAATATCCACCGGCAGAAACTCAACGCCTCTTGCCATCATCTCGTTGACAATCTGCAATGATGTGAAAACGCCTTCATCCTTTGCCTTTGCCTCTTTGCGGTTCATCATACCTCTTATTTCAGCCATACGGGCTTTCACAGCGGCTCTGCCTTCAAGAATTGTTTTCATTTCAAGGTCTTCACTGCGAACCGTCATATAAGCGGCATAATACTGCAAAGGGTAATAGAGTTTATACCAAGCAAGGCGCATAGCGGCAATAACATAAGCCGCGGCATGTGCTTTGGGGAACATATATTTAATTTTTATGCAGGAGTCTATATACCACTGCGGAACACCATGTTCAAGCATCGTTTTTTTATGCTCATCGGTAAGAAGTTTTGCGGCGTTGCCTTTACGGGTAATTTCCATAATTTTAAACGCCATTCCGGGCTCAAGCCCTTTGTTGATGAGATAAACCATAATGCTGTCACGAGTGCCCACAACATCTGAAATTGTGCAGGTGCCGTCAGCAATAAGATCTTTTGCGTTGCCCAGCCAGACATCGGTGCCGTGAGAAAGTCCGGAAATCTGAAGCATATCGCTGAAGTTTTTCGGCTGAGCGTCAATAAGCATCTGAACAACAAACGGCGTGCCGAGTTCCGGCAGTGAAAGCGTGCCGGTCGGGCAGTCAATATCCTCCGCCGTGACGCCGAGAGGCTCAGGCGAGGTCAGGAGTTTGTATATCTGCGGGTCGCACACATCGGCATCCATTACCGAAATGCCCGTCAGGTCTTCAAGGTATTTGTATGTTGTCGGAACAATGTGCCCCAGGTTGTCAAGTTTCAGAATTGTGTCATGCATTGAACGGAAATCGAAATGCGTTGTGCGCAAACCTTTATCTACATCATCGGCAGGGTGCTGAATGGGAGTAAAATCCTCCGCGTCGCGGTCGTCGGGAATAACAACCATTCCACCCGGGTGCTGACCGGTTGTGCGTTTGATGCCCTCACAGCCGTCTTTAAGCCGTTCGATTTCGGCATTTGGCAGCGGGCTTAAAGTTTCGCCGTTTTCAAAGGCTTTCTTTATTTTTTCCTCTTCCCATTTTTTCACAAAGCCGAAGGCGGTTTTGTCGGCAAGGGCGCTTATTGTGCCCGCCTTGAACACCTTTTCGATTCCGAAAAGTTCTTCGGTATATCTGTGGGCATAGAACTGGTATTCGTCGGCAAAGTTAAGGTCTATATCGGGCGATTTGTCACCGTTGAATCCCAAAAATGTTTCAAACGGAATATTATGACCGTCACGGTGCATCGGCTCTCCGCAGACGGGGCAGTTTTTGGGCGGAAGGTCAAAGCCCGAGCCGTATTCGCCCTTTTCAAAAGCCTCAAAGTGGAAGCACTTTCTGCAAAGGTAATGCGGAACAAGGGGGTTGACTTCGGAAATGCCCGATGCGTAGGCAACAAAGGACGAACCCACCGAACCTCTTGAACCGACATAGTAGCCGTTATCCATAGAGTTTTTGACAAGTTTCTGTGCTATCATATAAAGAACGGCAAAGCCGTGTTTAATTATTGCGTCAAGTTCTCGGTCAAGGCGCTTATTGATTATTCCGGGCAGCGGTGAGCCGTATTCAGCCTCCATACGCTCGTGACAAATTCTTCTCAGGTCGGTGTCCGCGTTATCCATATAAGGGGTAAAAGTGCCGTCGGGGAACGCTTTGAGCGGCTCGCACATATCCGCAATTTTGTTGGGGTTGGTGACAACAACCTCTCTTGCTGTGTCTTCACCGAGATAGGCAAATTCATCCAGCATCTGACGGGTGTTTCTGAAATAAAGGGGCGCCTGCCTGTCAGCATCATCGAAGCCCTGCCCCGCCATAATGATTTCTCTGAAAATGCTGTCTCTCTCATTGAGAAAATGCACATCGCCCGTAGCAACAACGGGAATGCCGAGAGCGTCTCCTATACGGATAATCTTTTTGTTGAACTCTTCGATTTCTTCAACATTTTTAACAATACCGTCGCGCACCATAAACATATTGTTACCGTCGGGCTGAATTTCGAGATAATCGTAAAACTCCGCAATTTTAAGAAGACGGGCGTCGGGTTTGCCCTCAACAACTGCCCTGTAAAGTTCGCCCGCTTCGCAGGCACTGCCGATAATAAGCCCCTCTCGGTGCTTTATTATTTCGCTTCTCGGCATACGGGGGGTGCGATAGAAATAGTCGAGATTGGATTTTGTTATTAACTGATAAAGATTTTTGAGACCTCTTGTGTTTTTCGCAATGATAATTATATGGTTGCTGTGAAGTTTTTTGACATCAACAGGCGGAAGATTTGTGTTCAGCTCGTCAACTCTTTCAACTGAGTGCTCCCTTGCAAGTTTTATAAGCTGTTCAAAAATGCGCTCAAGAGCAAACGCGTCATCCGCCGCTCTGTGATGGTTGAACTTGGGCAGTTTGAAATAATCGGAAATCGAATCGAGTTTATAGTTTTTGAGTTTTATGTTTTTGTCAGTGTTGTCAACAAGCATCTGCGTGAGAAGCAGAGTGTCAATGAAAGAGTAACTGAATTCAATATTATTACGGGCGCACGCGGCGTTAATCATACCGGTATCAAATTGCGCGTTATGAGCAACAAGCACCGCGCTGCCGCAGAACTCTATAAATTTTCTGACGGCTTCACCCTCTTTGGGCGCTCTTGCTACCATATCGTCTGAAATGCCTGTTTTCTCGGTTACCTCACGCGGGATAGGCCGTTCGGGGTTTACGAATGTTGAAAACGAGTCGCGCTCCATACCGTTTTTATAGCGCACGGCGCCGATTTCGGTTATGCGGTCATAACCGGTTCGAAGACCGGTCGTTTCAACGTCAAAAACAACAAACTCGCCGTCAAGAGATTCTCTGCTTTCGCCTGTGAAAGGCTTTACGCTGTCATCAACATAATAGCCCTCAATGCCGTGCAGAATTTTTATTTTGCCCTTTGCCGCCGAATCGGCTTCAGGGAACGCCTGAACAACGCCGTGGTCGGTTATCGCCATTGCCTTGTGGCCCCAGCCGATTGCTTTGGCAACAATGTCTTTGGCTTTTGATACGCCGTCCATAGCACTCATATTTGTATGAAGATGCAGTTCAACCCGCTTTTCTTCCTCATCATCTGTTTCGGGCATTTTTTCAACAATCATAACCGAACGCGCGTTTATGACATTATCGCGGATGAAATTATCCTGCTGAACAAGCCCTCTGACAACAACGGTAACTCCGTTGTTCAGGTATTCGGCGGCGGCTCTGCTGTTCTCTTTTGTTTCGAATATTTTAACCGTATATGAGCTTGTGTAATCAGTGATGTAAAAATTGATAATGTTGCGTGTGCCGTCTTTAGTCTCTTTGAGTTCCAGCCCGAAAACATCGCCCCAGGCTGTAACGTTGCCGTCCATAATGGTAATGTCTTTTATCGGTTTGGGCTTGCTTTTGACTCTGCCGCCGAGAACAACTTTCGCGTTGTGATAAGTCAGGGGCAGGTCTTCAAACTCACGCTTCGGCTTTTTTTCGCCGTCATCTTCGGTAAAGTTTACCGGGTCAACAGCCGCATTCTGCATTTCAACGTATTCCGGTGAATCAATCGTGACGGTTCTTACTTCATCCGTTACGAATTTAACCGAAACAGACTGAGAAAAGGTGTTAATTATATAATCTTCAAGGCATTTTGCCGCCCCGATATTTTCAAGTATCACATAACCTGCGTTTATATGGTAAACAATGCTGTCGCCGTCAAAATCAACGGGAACACTGTCAATAAAGCCGTTTGTCGCCGCTTTGCTGTCTTTAAGATATTCGGTAAGGTCTGCAACAGCGCTCTGTGAGAGAGAGCCGGACGGGTAATGTTCGGTGATTATTACGCTGTCGTTTCCGAGGGCAAGGCGCAGTTTATGCGCGATGTGTTTTATTTTACGATAACCGATATATGAAGGAAAATCGGCATCTATTTTAAGTTCTCCCGCATCGCTGAGTTCTATTGAGCGCACGGTTGCGCCCTCAAAAACCGCCTGCTGTTCGGGAGGCAAATATTCACCTATAAAATACAGTAACGAATTGTTGTTCATTATATCTCCAAAGTTTCAATCTCTTTTATCAGTTCATCCACTGCCGAATTTTCAGGCGCTTTGCGCAGAATTTTACCTTTTTTGAATATTAGCACACAACCGTCTCCGCCCGCTATTCCGATATCTGCCTGCCTTGCTTCGCCCGGTCCGTTCACAGCGCAGCCCATAACGGCAACCGTAATGGGTTTTTTGCAGTTTTTAAGCCGTTTTTCTACCTCGTCGGCAAGAGCGATAAGGTCAACGCGAGTGCGTCCGCAGGTAGGGCAGGAAACTATCTGCACACAGTCTTTTTTCAGGCCGAGCGCCTTTAAAATGTCAAAGCCCGCCGCAACTTCTTTAACCGGGTCGGCGGTCATTGACACCCTTATTGTGTCGCCTATGCCCTTTGCGAGTAATGAACCTATGCCGATACTCGATTTAACAAGAGCCATCCTCTGTGTGCCCGCCTCCGTAACGCCGAGGTGCAGAGGATAATCACATTTTTCAGCGCACAGTTCATAGGCTTTAATCATTGTTTCAACATCGGAGGATTTTATTGAAATCACGGTGTCATAAAAATCATATTTTTCAAGCAGTTTCGCGTGGTTGAGAGCACTCTCAACAAGGGCTTTCGGAGAGGGACCGCCGAACTTTGCGAGCAGTTCCTTTTCAACAGAGCCTGAGTTTACGCCGATTCTTATGGGAACATTTTTCTGCATACAGGCGACGGCAACCGCCTTCACACGGTCGGCAGAACCGATGTTGCCGGGGTTTATGCGGATTTTGTCAACCCCCGCCGCAACGCTTTCTAGAGCCAGACGGTAGTCAAAGTGAATATCCGCCACCACGGGAACCGTTAAACTGTTTTTAAGCTCATAAATAAGCCTCACGGCGTTCATATCCGGCACGGCGGCACGGATAATCTGACAGCCTGCCTCTTCAAGCGCCTTTGCCTGACGGATGCTGCCTTCAAAATCCGTTGAGGGAATGTTAAGCATTGACTGAACGCTGACGGGCGCGTCTGAGCCTATGAGAACGCCGCCTGCATTTACCTGCCTTGTTTTTCTGCGTTGCGCCATGCTTTCACCTCTTTTTTGAAATCTTTTCTGTTAAAGTTCGCCGCGTATGAGTTTTAATATATCGCTCGCGGAAATAACCACCATAAGCCCGAGCAGAAGCACAAGACCTGCCGCATGAACCCATTTTTCATATCTGGCGGGAACAGGCTTGCGGAATATCATCTCAATAAGGATGAAGAAAAGTCTGCCGCCGTCAAGGGCGGGGAGCGGAAGAAGGTTAAACACACCGACATTAACGGCAACAAGTGCCATTACGAGAAGCATACTCTCAAAATCTATGCCGCCCGATTCTGTCTGTGCGGACTCGGCAACATAAGCAA
The DNA here is from genome assembly GCA_017428625.1 of Clostridia bacterium. GTDB lineage: Bacteria > Bacillota > Clostridia > Oscillospirales > Acutalibacteraceae > CAG-177. The sequence continues at coordinate 8,452 of JAFRQM010000018.1, read as the reverse complement.
CCGTGCCTATGGGACCTGACAGATCATTGAGACCGTAGTGCCCGGTAACAAGCTGGAACAGGCTTATATAAACCATCCTCGCAAGGCTTACGGTCTGTATAGGCGCGTATTTAAGCACATTTTTGGGTGTCGGGTCAACGCCCCTTAACATAAAGTCGAGCCGGACAACACTGTGCCCGCTGACATCCTCTGTTTTAAACGCGACGCCGGGAACGGTTATTTTTTCACCCGCACGTCTGACTCCGATATCAAAAACGCCGTCGGAGTCACCCATCATAAGCACACCGAGGTCATAAATCGAAAAAACTCGTTTGCCGTTGACATTGGTGATAATATCGCCCTCCTGCAGACCGTCGTTGCAGGTTGTCGCGTTTTCGGTGAAATAAAGAATTTCGGTTGTGCCGATGCCCGAATCCTCGCCGGTTGTGAAAGAAAGCATAATCAGCACGGTCAGAAATCCCATTATGATATTGACAACCGCGCCTGCGCAGACAATCAGAAACCTCTGCCATGCCGGTTTGTTGCAGAATGCTCTGGGCTCGTCAGATGTAGAGTCCTCGCCTTCCATACTGACAAAACCGCCTACGGGAAAAGCGCGCAGGGAATACTGAGTTTCGCCTTTTTTGCGCTTTAAAAGGCAGGGACCCATACCCATCGAAAACTCATTGATTTTAACATCAAAAAGTTTTGCAACAAGAAAGTGGCCGCCCTCGTGAAGCATAATAATAAGGCCGAAAAACAGTATTGCTATAATAATCGGCACGGCTTTGAGCGCCACAGCCGAAAAAGTTATAAGGGGAATAATTCTCATATTTACTGCTCCGTTTCAATGCGGAAATAATTATTGACCGCCTGCCTTGCCATACGGTCTGTTTCAAATATCTCCTCAACACCGCCCGGCAGGCATGGTTTTATGTTTTCAAGCGTGTAGGCGACCGCCTCGCTTATCTGAAGAAATCCGATTCTGCCCTGTCTGAACAGGAGGTTGGCCTGTTCGTTGGCTCCGTTTACAAGAGCGGAGTAAAGACCACCCATAGCGCAGGCTTTTCTGCACAGTTCAATGCAGGTGAAAGTGTCATAATCGGGTTTTTCAAATGTGAGACTGCCGTATTCTTCAAGCCGCAGCTGTCTGACTTCGCTTTTTTTTCTTTCAGGGTATGTCAGCGCATACTGAATCGGTATTCTCATATCCGGCACGCCGAGCTGAGCAATTACCGAGCCGTCAACATATTCAACAAGGGAGTGCACGACGCTCTGACGGTGAACGAGGATGTCAATATTCTGCGCGGGGATATCAAAAAGCCACCTTGCTTCGGTGAGTTCAAGCCCCTTGTTCATCATCGTAGCGCTGTCAACGGTTATTTTTTCACCCATCGACCAGTTCGGGTGGCTGAGCGCCTGTTTTAAAGTGACATTTCTGAGTTCTTCTTTTGTTCTGCCGAAGAACGGGCCGCCCGACGCTGTAAGTATAAGGCGTTTTATCTGTTTTTTGTCGCCGCAGCCCGCAAGGCACTGAAAAACGGCACAGTGTTCGCTGTCAACGGGCAGAATTGCGACGCCGTTCTTCTTTGCCGCCGCCATTACAAGTTCGCCGCCCGTCACGAGAGATTCCTTGTTTGCGAGCGCAAGGGTTCTGCCCGCCTCTATTGCCGAAAGCGTGGGCATAAGCCCCGCTATGCCCACAACGGAATTGAGAACAACATCCGCCTGCATTGCGGCGCACTCACACACACCCTGCGCTCCGGAAAGGATTTTTGTCGGCATGTCGGCAACTCTCACCGTCAAATCGGCGGCCGCCTTTTCATCGGCAGCCGCGGCTGTTTCAGGTCTGAACTCCCTTATTTGTTTTTCAAGCAGTTCAACATCGGCGTTGGCGGTAAGCGATTTGATTTTGTATTTGCCGTAACGGGCAACCTCAAGCGCCTGCCTGCCTATTGAGCCGGTTGAACCGAGAATTGACAAGGATTTGTTCATAAGACTCCTTTATGCTGATTTGAAACTGATAATCACAATAATGAAAATATAAAATGTCGGCAGCGCAAAAAGAGTGGAATCGAATCTGTCCATAATTCCGCCGTGACCCGGGAAGAAAGTGCCGTAATCCTTTTTGCCGAAATTGCGCTTGATAACCGAGGCGGAAAGGTCGCCGCATACGCCGAGAATCGAAGCAACGGTGCCTACGGCGATTATGCCCCAACCGTTAAATGTATCGGGGTATCTTGTAAACCAGTGTGAAGCGATAAGCCAAGTTATGCCTGTTATAAGAGCGTTGCCGAGAAGACCGGCGACTGCGCCCTCAATGGATTTTTTGGGGCTGATAACGGGAGCGAGTTTATGCCTGCCGAATTTTCTGCCTATAAAATAGGCAAAGGCGTCCGAAATCCATGCCGCATAAAGTGCGCACAGAACAATAGCTCTCGACTGAGCGGGTTGAATATAATTCGGAAAAAGGTGGTCAAGGTCGCGCAGATAAATAAGCGTTGACATACCGAAGCCTACACCCAGTGTGCCGAACACCGCCATAGCCGCGTGTTCAAAAGGAACCGTTTCGTAATTCGCGAGCATAATAACCATAATGACAAATACATAAATTACCGCCGGCACCCACGCGGGCATACCGAAAGAGTTGAACAGTTCAGCTCCCCTGTGGTATTTGAAGAACGCAATAATATCGCTGACAAGCGGAACGGCACCCGCAAAGACCATTGAAATATATGTTATCGGCTTGTTTTTGCAGCCGATTACGTTCAAAATCTCGTGAACCGCCGTAGCGGCAAAAAAAGCAAGCGGAATGCCGAATATAAACGGCACCTGCATAAAAATAACGCAGGCTATCGCGAACAACGCTCCGCTTATTCCCGTAATCAATCTTTTTTTCATATTCTACCTCTCATTAAACCGCGCCGAAGCGGCGGTTGCGTGAACAAAAATCTATAATCGCCCTGTCAAGGTCATCCGTTGTAAAATCGGGCCAGAGAACATCGGTAAAATAAAACTCCGAATAAGCACTCTGCCAGATGAGAAAGTTTGAGATTCTGCTCTCCCCTCCCGTGCGGATAATAAGATCCGGGTCGGGCTGACCCGCGGTGTAAAGAAATGATGAAACCGTGTTTTCATCAATGTCGTCAACCGCAATTTCACCGTTCAGAGCCTTGCGGGCAATACTTCGAACGGCGTTTGTTATCTCCGCCCTGCCGCCGTAGTTTACGGCAACATTGACGGTTGTGCCGGTTTTGTCTGCCGAACGCTTTTCACAGATGTCAAAAAGGCTGACAAGTTCTTCGGGCATATTTGCCGTGTCACCCGCAAATTTAATGTGAAAACCGATTTCTTCGTTTTCTTCTTCTCTCGCCTGCGCCTCTTCAAGGAATTCCTTAAAGAGTTTCATAAGGGCGTTTACCTCATTTTCGGGGCGTTTCCAGTTTTCGGTTGAAAAGGCGTAAAAGGTCGCGGATTCAATTCCGAGTTTGGCACAGTAGGTGCTGATTGAGCGAAAAACCTGTGCCCCCGCCTTGTGGCCCTGTGCGCGTTCAAGCCCTCTCGCCGTTGCCCAGCGCCCGTTGCCATCCATAATAAAACCTATGTGCCGCGGCAAAATAAGGCTGTTTAATGTTTTTTCATCCATATCTGTTTACCGATTTAGTTTATTATAGGGGCGGTAAAGCCGCCCCTTTGCAGGTTTTTCTCAATTAAACCTCGAGAACTTCCTTCTCTTTTTCAGCCGATTTATCATCAATCTTCTTGATGAACGAATCGGTGATTTCCTGAAGTTCTTCTTCGCAGTCGGAAAGGTCATCCTCTGTGATTTCGGAAGCCTTCTCCATCTTTTTGAATTTTTCCATACCGTCGCGGCGGATTGAGCGGATTGCGACTTTGGAATCCTCCGCCATTTTGCGGACTTCCTTGACGAGGTCTTTACGGCGTTCTTCGGTGGGCTGGGGGAATATGAGGCGGATTACTCTGCCGTCGTTCTGAGGGTTAATGCCGAGATCGGAAGCCTGGATTGCTTTTTCGATTGCGCCGAGCGACGAAACATCCCAAGGCTGAATCTGAAGGATTCTCGCCTCTGCCACAGAGACTGCCGCCATCTGGTTTATGGGTGTGGGTGTGCCCCAGTAATCAACTCTGATTTTGTCAAGCACGGCGGGGTTGGCTCTGCCGGCTCTGATTGACGAATAGTTTGATTCGAGAACACTCAATGTTTTCTCCATTTTTTCTTTTAATTGAGCAAATACGGTATCCATATATTTACCTCCGTTTTTTTAATCTTACACATTGACTACTGTTCCGATGTTTTCACCCGACACTGCGCGGACTATGTTCTGCGGGTCGTTGAGGTTGAAAACAAGAATTTTAATTTTATTGTCACGGCAGAGCGAAGCCGCCGCTGAATCCATAACTTTGAGGTTCTGTGCCAGCACTTCATCCATTGTGAGTGTGTCATATTTGACGGCATCCAGATATTTGCCCGGGTCTTTGTTATAAACGCCGTCAACATTTGTGGCTTTGAATATTACTTGCGCTCCGATTTCGGCGGCGCGAATGGCGGCGCAGGTGTCGGTTGAAAAGAAGGGGCTGCCTGTTCCTCCGCCGAAGATTACGACTTCGCCCGCCTCAAGACGCCTCAACGCTTCTCTCTGTGAGAACGGCTCGGCAACAGCGTTCATGGGTATTGCCGACTGAGCGGTTGCGGGAACGCCGAGGTTTTTGAGCGTTTCTTCAAGCATAATCGCGTTCATTACGGTCGCGAGCATTCCGATATGATCGGCTCTCGCCCTGTTCATATTCTCGCTTGAGCGGCCGCGCCAGAAATTGCCGCCGCCTACCACAAGACCTGTCTGCACGCCCATTTCACGGATCTGTTTTATTGCTTTGCATATTGTGTCAAGCGTGGCGGTGTCAAAGCCCGTGCCTTTCTCTCCCGCAAGAACTTCTCCGCTGATTTTGAGAAGGATGCGTCTATATACTGCCTGCATACTAACCACCTCTGATTATTCAACTATTTATAATAATATATTATTTTATAAAATGTGTAAAGGTTTAAAAAGTAAATTTTGCGTAAATTCAATAAGTTTTTTCACACACTTCTTTAATCTTTTCTTTAAGCGTGAGAAAATCCTCAAGCGCGTCGGGTTTCTGCAAAGGGTTTCTGAGAAGGGCGGCGGGGTGAAATGTTCCCATAAAAAGAATGCCGCCTTTTTCAATAAATTCGCCGTGCTGTTTTGTAACTCTGAAATTGGGAGAAATGAGCCGCTGAGCCGAAATTCTGCCGAGACAAACGATTATTTTCGGTTTCATAAGCCGAGTCTGTTCGCGAAGCCAGTCAATACAGGCATCCTGTTCTTCCGGCTTGGGGTCTCTGTTCTGAGGGGGGCGGCATTTGACAATGTTGGCAATATAGATATTTTTTTTGCGGTCGAGATTAACGGCGGTTAAATATTTGTCGAGCAGCTGACCGCCTCTGCCTACGAAGGGCTCGCCCTGCTCGTCCTCGTTCTGCCCGGGACCTTCGCCAACGAAAAGGACCTCCGAGTCCTCGTTGCCTACGCCGAAAACAAGGTTTGTTCTTGTTTCGCAAAGCCCGCATTTTCTGCATTGCAGACAATCGGTTTTCAGCGCTTCCCAGTTCTCATACACAGGCGTTCTCCCCTTTCTTTTTAAAAATCCGTTTTGCCGTTTCGCTGTCATTTTTTATCTGCCGGGCGAGTTCTTCCATAGATGAAAACTTCGTTTCATCCCTGATTTTATCAAAGAGCCTTATTTCGATATTCTCGCCGTAAATGTCGTCGCTGAAGTTTTCAATGTGCGTTTCGCTTCTCGGCACTGATTTGCCGAATGTGGGCCGCACACCGATATTTGTTATTCCGCAGTATTCCGTTTCACCTACTCTGACGGTTGATGCGTAAACGCCGAAGTCGGGAACTATGAAACCTTCCTCAAAAAACTGATTTGCAGTGGGAAAGCCCATTTTTCTGCCTCTTCTGTCGCCGTGAGTAACCTCACCGTCGTAAAAAAACGGTCTGCCGAGCATTGTGTTCGCGGAAATTATGTCACCTTTTTTAATTGCGGTTCTTATTCTTGTTGAACTTACCGGTTCACCGTCTGACATAACGCTTTCACTCACCCGCAGTATTGTTCCGCTTTTTCTGCACAGGTCTTCCAGAACGGCGCAGTTGCCTTTTCCGCCCGCTCCAAAACGGTAGTTTTCACCGCAGCATAGCGCTCCCGCGTTGAGTTCGTTCAGGAGAATATCTTTGAAAAAATCCTCCGCCGTCATTTTGCAGATTGAAGAAAATGAAATATCCACTATTTCAATTCCCATATTTTCGAGCAGTTTTCTGCGAAGATGCTTCTGCAGTATTTCATCGGGGGCTGTGCCGAGAATTTTCTGCGGGTGCTCGTCAAAAAGAAGCACAACAGGAAAAAGCCCCGATGCCCTCATTGAAAGAGCCGAGGCAATTACCGCGGTGTGACCTTTGTGCAGGCCGTCAAAACTGCCGAGAGCGACAGCCGTTTTTGTCTTTTCGGTTAAACTCACAGAAAACTCCTGCCGGTTATTTTTTCCTGAACTGCTGTTTCATACGCAGTTCTTTTGAAAGAATACGTTTTCTCAGGCGAAGGTGGTTCGGGGTAACCTCAAGAAGTTCATCATCTTTTATAAACTCCATACACTGTTCAAGGCTGAGTGTTGAGGGCGGAACAAGACGCAGAGCCTCATCCGAGCCGGACGCTCTTGTGTTTGTGAGATGTTTTGCCTTGCAGACATTGCAGACAATATCTTCGTTTTTGGCGCATTCTCCCACAATCATACCCTCATAGACTTCAACGCCGGGCCCTATGAAGAGCCTGCCTCTGTCTTGTGTGTTGAAAAGGCCGTAGCCCGTTGAGGTGCCGCTTTCGTGAACCACTATTGAGCCGCGCTCACGGGTCTGTATGTCACCTTTGTATTCTTCGTAGCCGTCAAAAATCTGGTTCATTATGCCGTTGCCGTTTGTGTCGGTCATAAACTCGGGGCGGTAGCCGATAAGCCCTCTTGAAGGAATACGGAACTCAAGGTGTGTCGTGCCGCCGTCGGTTGACGACATATCACGAAGTTCCGCCTTGCGGGAACCTAACTTTTCAATAACCGCGCCGACATACTGGTCGGGCACTTCGACAACAAGCTGTTCGATTGGTTCAAGCAATTTACCGTCTTCACTCTTTTTGTAAATAACTTCGGGGCGCGAGACAGCAAATTCATAACCCTGGCGGCGCATTGTCTCAATAAGAATCGAGAGGTGCAGTTCACCCCTGCCGGAAACTTTGAAGGTGTCAGTAGTTTCCGTCTCTTCAACGCGCATACTCACATTTGTCTCAACCTCTTTGAAAAGGCGGTCTCGTATATTGCGCGAAGTGACAAACTTGCCGTCCTGCCCTGCAAACGGGCTGTCGTTGACTATAAAATTCATTGAAAGGGTGGGCTCGTCAATTTTGATAAACGGCAGGGGCTCTATTGCGGACGGGTCGCAAAGCGTTTCGCCGATATAAAGCCCGTCAATGCCCGACACGCAGACTATGTCGCCCGCAGTTGCCGTTTCGCACTCAACTCTTTTAAGCCCTTCAAACTGGTAAAGGTTTGCTATGCGGACATTCTGCGTGGTGCCGTCCGCCTTGCAGAGAGCGACCGTTTCGCCCTTTCTGACTGAGCCTCTCTCAACTCTGCCGATGCCGATTCTTTTGATGAAATCGTCATAATCGAGAGATGAGATGAGAAGCTGCATAGGCCCGTCCGGATCGTTCGCGGGCGGATCGATATATTTGAGAATTGCGTCAAACAGAGGCTGCATTGTGCCCTTACCGATCGCTTTGTTCTCAAGAGTATAGCCGTCCGCTTCCGGGTCGTCGGAGGCATAGCCGTCTTTTGCCGAAGCATAAATGACGGGGAACTCGAGCTGATCTTCATCCGCTCCGAGGTCAATGAAGAGGTCAAGAACCTCATCGACTACCTCATGGGGTCTTGCGTTGGGGCGGTCGATTTTATTGATAACAACAAGCACTTTCTTTTTCAGATTGAGCGCCTTTTTGAGAACGAACCTTGTCTGCGGCATACAGCCTTCAAAAGCGTCAACAAGAAGAAGAACGCCGTCAACCATCATCAGAATACGCTCCACTTCACCGCCGAAATCAGCGTGGCCGGGAGTGTCAACAATATTTATTTTTGTGTTTTTGTAATGGACAGAAGTGTTTTTTGAAAGAATTGTTATTCCTCTTTCGCGTTCAAGGTCGTTTGAGTCCATTACTCTTTCTGCCACCTGCTCGTTTTCGCGGAATGTTCCGCTCTGCTTTAAAAGTTCATCAACAAGGGTTGTTTTGCCGTGGTCAACATGAGCAATGATGGCAATGTTTCTTAACTGCCTTTCTTCGGACATCGGAATCACCTGTTTCTGTTTCTGTTTCTGTGTCTGTTTTTGTT
>JAFRQM010000017.1 GCA_017428625.1 Clostridia bacterium | reverse complement strand
GAGAGAGCAGGAGTCCGCAGAACGGATGAAATAAGGCTTCTCCAGTTCGTTTTCGGATATGCTTTCGTGTCTCTCGGCGAGGTTTCAACAATAATCAGAGGCGGAAACTTCCAGAAGAAAGATTTTGTTGAGAACGGGCTGCCCTGCATTCATTACGGTCAGATGTATACACATTTCGGTGTGCATACAAATAAACCGCTGAAATATGTTTCAAAAGAGGTTTTTGACAAATCGAAAACAGCAAGCAAAAACGATATTGTTATGGCGGTTACAAGTGAAAATGTTGAGGATGTCTGCAAATGCACCGCCTGGCTCGGTGAAGATGATATAGCCGTTAGCGGTCATACAGCCATTATCAAACATAATCAAAACGCGAAATACCTTGCTTATTATTTTCATTCCGAAGGATTCTTTAATCAGAAAAGAAAACTTGCGCACGGAACAAAAGTTATTGAAGTTACACCTGACAGCCTTAAAGGTATAATTATTCCGTTACCTTCTCTTTCCGAACAGGAACGCATCGTGAACATCCTTGATCGCTTTGATTCGCTCTGTAACGACATCGCGGAAGGACTGCCTGCCGAAATTGAAGCAAGGCGGAAACAATACGAATACTATCGTGACAAACTTTTGAGGTTTTAATCCCTCAGGCAAAGGAGACTGAAAAATGGCATATTTCAACATCGTAGCCGAAACAAGTGAAAATACGGTTATAACCGAATATACTCCGGTACCAAAGCGCAGCGAAGCTTATCAAAGCGAGGCCGAGCTTGAGGCGGAGTTTATCCGTATGCTCGGCGAACAGGGCTATGAATATGCAAAAAGTGTTAAAGACGAAGTTGCCATTATTCACAATCTTCGGGTTCAGCTTGAAAAACTGAATAACTACACATTCTCCGATGCAGAGTGGAAACGCTTTTTTGAGGATAACATTGCCAACAAAAATTTCTCCATAGCCGATAAAACGAGAATCATTCAGGAAGATTATGTGCAGGTTCTCAGGCGCGATGACGGCTCAAGCAAAAACATCAAACTCATTGACAAGCAGAATATTCACAATAATTATTTGCAGGTAATCAATCAATATACGGTCAGCAAGGATGAAGGCGCAAGGCACGATAACCGCTATGATGTCACCGTACTTGTAAACGGTCTGCCGCTTGTTCACATAGAGCTCAAGCGCAGGGGCGTTGCAATCCGCGAGGCGTTCAATCAGATTAACCGCTATCAGCGTGATTCTTTCTTTGCCGGCAGCGGTCTGTTTGAATATGTGCAGATATATGTTATTTCAAACGGCACAAACACAAAGTATTATTCTAACTCCACCCGCGAAAACGCCGTTAAAGACGCGAACGCTCCTAAAGAGAAAAAGGGCAAAACAAGCAACAGCTTTGAGTTCACATCCTTCTGGGCAGACGCAAATAACAGAGTTATACCCGACCTTATCGACTTCACAAAGACATTCTTTGCAAAGCACACAATCCTCAATATCTTAACTAAATATTGCATATTCACAAGCGAAAAGATTCTTATGGTAATGCGCCCTTATCAGATAACCGCGACCGAGCGCATACTCAACAGAATCGAAATCGCGACCAATTACAAGAAATACGGCTCTGTTGCAGGCGGCGGATATATATGGCACACCACGGGAAGCGGCAAAACACTGACTTCCTTCAAGACCGCGCGCCTTGCATCGAACCTTGATTTTATTGATAAAGTCCTTTTCGTTGTTGACCGCAAAGACCTTGACTACCAGACAATGAAGGAATATGACCGCTTTGAAAAAGGCGCGGCAAACAGTAACACATCAACAAAAATTCTCAAATCACAACTTGAAAACGACAACTGCAGAATAATCATAACCACTATTCAGAAACTCGCGACTTTCATAAAAGGCAATGTCGGTCATCCGGTTTATAACAAGCATGTGGTAATTATCTTTGACGAATGCCACCGCAGTCAGTTCGGCGATATGCACACGGCAATCGTAAAGAGCTTCAAGAAATACCATTTGTTCGGCTTCACGGGAACACCAATATTTGCCGCAAATGCCGGCGCGGTAAAGAATCCGCAGTTCTTCACCACCGAGCAGACCTTCGGCGACCAACTGCATACATATACGATAGTTGACGCAATAAACGACAAGAATGTTCTGCCCTTCCGTGTGGACTACATAAAAACAATGGATTCCGATAAGGATATCATTGATGAACAGGTATGGGATATCGACCGCGAAAAACTGTTCCTCGCGCCTGAGAGAATATCAATGGTGACAAAATATATTCTTGATAACTTCGACCGCAAGACCTACAGAGGCAATCAGACTTATTTTTATAATGCGCTGACAAATATCGGCGATGTTGCGTCCGCCGACAGGGGCAAGGTTGAAGAGATAAAAGCAAAGCAGAGGTTAAGCGGTTTCAACTCTATTTTTGCCGTATCATCCACAAAAGCGGCAAAACTCTATTATGAAGAATTCAAAAAGCAAATGGCTGCCGACCCGACAAAGAAGCTCAAAATAGCAACCATATTCAGTTACGGCGCAAATGAGGCAGAAGCCGACGGAATACTTGACGAAGAAAACAGCGAAGACACATCCGCACTTGACAAGACATCCCGTGATTTCCTTGATGATGCAATCAAGGATTACAACGAGATGTTCAACACAAATTACAGCACCGACTGCGACAGATTTCAGAATTACTACAAAGATGTTTCGCTCCGCATGAAAAACAAGGAGCTTGATTTGCTCATAGTAGTAAATATGTTTCTTACGGGCTTTGATGCCACCACACTCAACACACTCTGGGTTGATAAGAATCTGAGAATGCACGGCCTGATTCAGGCATTCAGCCGCACAAACAGAATACTCAACAGCATAAAGACATTCGGCAACGTAGTCTGCTTCCGTAATCTGCAGAAGCGGGTAGATGAAGCTATCTCGCTTTTCGGCGATAAAGACGCAAGCGGTATAGTTCTGCTCCATACATATAAAGATTATTATGAGGGTTACCTCACCGAAGACGGCAGAACAAAGCCCGGCTACAGAGATATGGTGGGCGAGCTGCTTGAGAAATTCCCTGTTTCCGTGCCCAGAATTGAGGGCGAAAAGAATCAGAAAGATTTTGTTTCGCTTTTCGGCGCAATACTCCGCATGAGAAACCTGCTAACTTCTTTTGATGAGTTTGCGGGCAATGAAATCATAAACGAGCGCGACCTTCAGGATTATCTGAGCAGATATCAGGATATTCGCGAAGAATGGCAAAACAAACCCAAAGGCGAAAAAGAAGATGTAACCGACGACATAGTATTTGAAATCGAATTGATAAAGCAGATTGAAATCAATATCGACTATATACTTATGCTTGTCAAGAAATTCCATGACGGCCACTGCGATGATAAGGAGCTTCTTATTACTATTCAGAAAGCGGTTGACGCCTCGCCTGAACTCAGAAGCAAGAAAGCGCTTATTGAGACCTTTATTGCCGGTATCAATGATGTCGAAGATGTGCTTACCGAATGGCGCAGTTTTGTTGCGGAAGAGCGTGAAAAAGAACTGCTTAAAATCATATCCGAAGAAAACCTCAAAGAGGATGAAACAAGAAAGTTTATTTCCGAATCATTCAAGAATGGTGAAATCAAGACAACCGGCACGGATATTGACAAAATAATGCCGCCCGTTTCACGCTTCGGCGGCGGAAACAGAGCGGAAAAGAAACAGAGTATAATCGATAAACTACGAGCATTCTTTGAGAAGTTTTTTGGAATAGGTTAAAACATGGAAAATGATTATTCAGATTTAACCCCCGAAGAAAAGAAAATAGACCTTTATCTGCGCCAAAAGCGGACCCTTGATTTGTTTCTTGAGCGCCACGCTATCTCCCAGGCGCAATATGATAAATCTCTCGGTGATCTGACCGAAAAGATGGGAATGTCAGATGTTTTCAATTTGCAATCAACTGACGAAAAGCATCAATAGAATATTTTATCTCCCATCAAACTATGGAGAATAAGATTCAATCACTTGTGTCCACAACTATGGACTCAAGTGATTTTTCTATTGCAATAGAGTTCAAGCCATGATAAACTGTAATCAAGAAATGGACAGTGATGTCCAAATACATATACAGAGGTATCGGCTATGATAGATAAAAAGTTTATTATGCAAAGAATTCTTGATTATATAAGACTTTACAACATGAAGTATAATGAGTCCCCGTCAGTAAGAAATATCGCTGAAATTGTAGATATTAGCAAATCTTCGGTTCAGAATTATCTTGTGGAGATGAATGAAAAAGGTATCGTTTCTTATGAAAACGGAGTTATTTCTGTTGATTTGCCTGATGGATTTTCTGCTGCCGAACATGTCAGGATTCCCGTAGTCGGCAATATCAACTGCGGCAATCCAGAAACCGAAATACAGGAAATAACAGAATACATATCTGTTCCTCTGTCTTTCAGCGGTAAAAACTGCTACGGCCTGAGAGCGACCGGAGACTCTATGGAAGACGCGGGCATTTATGAAGGCGACATCGTTGTTATTGAAAGAACGGCTAACTGTAAACCCGGCGATATTATTGTTGCTTTGGATGACAACAAGCAGAATACACTCAAAGCATACGGCGGCATTCATAACGGTAAAGCTGTGCTGGAATATATGAATGAGCGTTTATATCCGGGAAAATATATAGAAGTGCCTGAGCTGTCAGTTCAAGGCATAGCACGAACCATAATTAAGAAAATGAGACGTAAGGAGAATTTGATATTTCAATGAAAGCAATATTAAGAGATGAACCCATACACTATATCGAAGATATGCTTGAACACACATCAAACTTGATGGAATCTGCATATATTGATTCTTTACATATCAATCGCTTTGGCAAAGAGACCTCCGTTTATGATTACACATTTCCAACAGGTTCAATAGCTTGCGATTTGCTGAATATTCCGAAGAATATAATTGTTGAAGCGAATGCTGCAACAAAAATGTTGCTTCCACTAACAGCAGCTCTTCATTATGGACAAAACTTTGATTTTATTACGCCTGAAGGTTATGAAAAAGCAAGGCAAGATGCCTTACACATTCTGAATCTGCTTGAGAAACAAAAACCTTTTATTTATTTCAAGCAAAAAGAGTATGTTAAAAATTACAATGAATTGTTTAAACAGGTGCCATATAAGGGTAAAAGAGATTGGACAAATATTGAAACTGTTAATAAGTCTTTATCCGCAATTCAATCACTGATTAGTATTGCGGCAAGTATGCAAGGACTTATTCAGATGATCGAAGAATTTTCAGAAAAAATTGAAGCTGATACATTTAAAAGAGACGAGTCAGGTTATGCTGTCATTTACGAAAAAATGTTTGGAGAAAACTGCCTTGAAGAATTAAACTGGATTCCATATACAAATTGTATTCAGAGAACCTTTGCAGAAAATGGGGTGTTTGGTGTAACTATACGATATCCTGACTTACAGGAATTGATTGCCTCCGATTTCATTGAAGGACTCAAAGTCGGTCACGCTCCGAAGAAATGCCGTATGTGCGGCAGATACTTTCTTACTACGGATGCTCATCATCCTCATTATTGTAACGAAGTTTTTCCCGGCGATGCCAGAGGCAGAACATGCCGCAAGCTTGCCAAGCTGAAAGGATCAACAGAAAAGGCCCAGGATAATCCGAGGATAGTAATAAAAAATAAAGCCCTCGCCAATCTCAGACAGGCGAAGGCAAGAAAAAGTGTTTCCGAAACAGAATATGATGTGATTTATAATCTTATAAATGAGAAATGTCAGCGTGCCGCGGAAAGAACAGATTACTGCAACGGCGCATATAAAACTGAAATGAGTATGAAAAATCTTAAGACAGAGGCAGGCAGACTTATAGCGTGTTAGGGAGATGAGAATTAATTGAAATCAAGCGCCGCAGCTGAATGCGAATTGATAAACGAAGCCGAAGTGAATGATGATAAGGACAGCTACGGACTTACAAAAGCAGAGGCGAAAGTATTAAGAGAGAACTACAGTTGCTCTCTCAGAGGATATAAATTTGAAAACCAGCGTAAGTTTATATATATCAGCAGTAAAGATGCAAACTTCAATGCTTTGCTTAATGCCGCAAAGGAATACTACGCGCTGGAACCCGAGCCGATTCATCTTACGGAAGATGTGAATGAGAATATATATATTACTCTGGCAAAGAAGTATCATAATCTTGATTATGTTTATTTTTTTATGCACTTTTATGAAAAGAAACTCAACAGCAGGATTGAACCTCTTATCGGTTACAGGCTCAATAAAGCTCAGGAAACCGATCGTTATTATGTTATAAAGAACAGTTGTCGTGAATATATACTGAAGAAGTTCCTTTCGTTTGATGAAACCAAGGGCGTTGAATTTACAACATATATTTATGAGGGAATCAGAGGAGCAATATTAAAAGCGTTATCAGAGTATAATGAATACAGTTTTTCTTCTGTTGATGAATACTCGAATTTCCGCAGAATGAATTATCTCATCGCTGTGGAAAACACCTACAACCAGCCAAAGGTAAAAAAATATATCGGCGCAGTAAGACTTTACGCAAAGCAAAACGGAATCAGCAAAGAAACGTCTCTTGATATGGCAAAAGCAATTTTTGCAGAAGAAAAGAGAGAATATGAGTTTGAATATCCTGACGGCGAAAAGATTGATATTCTTGAAGAAACCGAGGACCCAGAGCCTGACAGATGGATTCATGATGATTTTGCAGGTGATATTCCCTCTGATGTAATACATGAGGTGTTTAAAAATCTAAGTTACAAAGAACAGAGGATTATAGAAAAAAGGCTGGCAATCTGCATGAAATGCAAAAGGATCTCCGACCCGATATTCGGAGAATCATTTGAAGATATAGCTGTAGATTTTGAACTAAAGTCACCGAGAGCGGCAGAAAAGCTTTATCGCAATGCTCTCGGCAAAATCACAAAAGCGCTGATTGAGAAGAACTATTTTGACGGTGCAGAGATTAAACTCGAATCAAAAGACGGTTCAGGCATAAAAACGAAATCGGCAACATACAAATTCAGGCCCTACTCTATGGATGAAAAATATGAATGGGGAACAATTGCATTTGATTTTATAACCGGAGATGTATCTGTAGAAAAACCTTTTCTGTTTGACGCATACGAAAATGAAGTTATAAAATACATCCGTTCTATTCCTGTTTCTAATATTCCTAAAGAAGCAATCGTGCCGTTTATATAATTTAAAGCCTCACCGGATAATTCCGATGAGGCACATTTAGTTATAAATCAGATAATATTTGAAGTGCCGCCCAACTTTATGAACAGCACTTTGGAATAAGTGTTTATCTCGACAAACCGGAATTTACTTTGTCAGCATTTCGATTGCTTCTTCCTTGGTAGCAACAAAAAACACACTCTTCCCCTTATTGCTCTCATAGATAAAATCTCTGAGAGGCTTGCTGGTATAGCGAGAGTAATCGCCATAAATTGCAATGCGT
>JAFRQM010000016.1 GCA_017428625.1 Clostridia bacterium | reverse complement strand
GGCATAATAGAAGGCCGCTTTAGCGGCGGCCTGAAAAACATGTGCGATTGGCGGACTTTTCATACATCTTGAGATGTAGCAGGTAAAAGGCCCTTATAGGGCCTCATCAAACCACCAGTTCAACTGGTGGTTTTGATTTTATATACGGATTAACGGTTATTGACGCAATGTCCGGCGAAGTCGATACCCTGCCGTTGAACGAGTTGTAACCGCTGTTTGAAAGTTTAACGGTGTTTTCGCCCTCTTTAAGGTCAATATATGCCACCGCGGTCAGAAAGTTCATTTCGCTGTAAGTGTTTATGCACCATAGATTATACTCTGTGCCGTTTGCCGTCAGCGTGATGTATTCCTCAATAAGGTCAACATTGTAGTCGTGCATACCGCCCTCTTCATTGTTGGAATAAACAAATCTGAACGCGTATCTGCCGGCTTCGGGAGCGTTTACGGTGAATTCGGCACTTCCGCCTTCGCTTGTGATTCCGGCAAGCCGTTTAATTCCGCCGCTTTCTTTTATCCCGGCGGTTCCTTCAAGGGCAAGGGTGTTAATATCAACCGTGTAAAAATCTTCATATCCGCAGGCGGATGCGCTCATTGCCGCGCCTCTGCCGTCAATATAGTTGAAGCCTCTTTTAAAATAGAGTGTTCTGCCGTCGCTCAGTCTGTAATAACCGTCTGAAGGCGCAATAATAAGATATTCGCCGAACTGCTTTTCATATCGGCAATAAACTTTTTGTGCACTTGCCTTTCTGACAAGCAGACTGTCAAGGGTGAAGGTTCCGTCTTTATGTTTAAGTGTTATTGTGTGCTGACCCGCAGCAAGGTTTTTTGTGAAAGTGTATTTGTTTGTGTATTCGCTTTTTATGGTGTTCGGCAAAGAGATTTCGCCTTCATCACCGTCAAAAATGAATACCGCTTTTGCGTCTTTTCTGTCGGCAGGGGAGGCACCGTCGTTGCACTTGCCGTAGATTAACGAGAGTTCATATTCTCCGCTTTCGGGCACGGAGAAGTCAAGCGTTATGCCGTCACCCGCTTTTTCAAATCCGCCGCACATACCGTTTTGTTCACCTGTTGTGCCGTAGGCGCTGTCATATGTGTATGCCGTGCCGAGAAGTGTGCCGTGCTCAAACTCAAACCTTGTCGGCAGGGTGTCTGCCTCTTCATACGGCGAGCCGTCATCCGGCTTTACCGTAACATGATAAACTGCGTTTTTGTCAGGCTTGTCAATCTTTATTTTCAGCAAGTCAGCCGCCTTCGCGGAGTAATCCGCAATAACTGTCGGCGCAAAAACCTCGCCGCTTAAACCTTCATAAGTCACAGCCTCAATTTTTATTCTGAGGCTGCCTTTTCCCATAAGTTTTTTTGCGTTCTTTACCGCAAGTTGAAATTCATAGTCACAGCCGCCGCAGATTATGTCAGCCGTTTTGTTCTCATCGTCATAAGAGCCGAATGCGTCAAACTGCGTGTAGTGGAATTTATCTCTCGCGTATTTGACAGTGTTCTCAAAATCGGAATGCGCAATGTCAATAATCCGTGAGTTTACAAGTCTGCCTTTCATATCGCAATACCACTTATAAAGCCACCAGTTGCTGTTCGGGCAGTTTGCGTTTACAACCGTGTCGCACAGGTTGTCCGCGAGCCTCCAGAACGCAACATTGCCGTATGTGCCCGATTCTTCAATTGCTTTTATGTAATGAAGCATATACTGAGGCACGCCGCATTCAAACATACAGCCGTATTCGGTTACAATAACAGGCAGTTCGTCAATTCCGAGCGATTTTTCCTCACGGCGGTATTCGTCAACGTGGTCCTTCCACCATACGGAAGAAACTTCATTGAGTTCGTGATAAATCATAATATCGGGCACACAGTCGTTTTCTTTGCAGTATTTCAGAAAATGTGTGATTTTATCAATATTGTAATCACAGTAACCGGGTCCGCCGATTTTTGCATTTGGAGAAATTGATTTTATAATGTCATAAGCCTTTTTCCACGCGTCATAGAATCTCGCTTTTGCCGCGTCGTCAAACTCCAACCAACCGCCGGGGTTCTCTGACCCGAACCAGACTGTATTGTCGCACTCGTTGTAAGGGCAGTAAACAATTTTGTCCGCATAATCCTTCTGCGAAATATCGGTAACGCACCTTCTCACCTTCGGCAGAAAATCCGTTTCCACAAAATTCTCACTGTCATAAACGCCGTTTTTGCGCATTTCCTCAATTTCTTTGTGGTGGTAATACCAGGTCGGGTAGCAGTCCTGAAGGTAAACAACAACATAATCGCAGTTGTAAAACTGTTTTGAAACATCGTCAACATCGCTTATCGGGTGTTGCAGCCCTCCGAGAACTTTTTGCGAAAGGCTTGAAATATTCAGGCTTTTTACCGCTTCGCTTGACGGCACTTCCTCCTGAGCCAGACCGTAAAGATAACCGCACGCTCGTGAAGAAATCTCATCACCCGTGCTGTTAAGGTCAAACTCAGCCGTCGGTTTGAAAAAATAAGGCAGACCCTGAAGCACCAACCCCAGAGCAATAAAGAAAGATTGCAGAACGCTTATCGCTTTAACCATTATCATCACCGGAATAATTTTAACTTGCAAACCGGTTTGTGTCAATATTTCAGCTTTCATATAAAAACAGTTGACAATACCGTTTTTTTGTGGTAATATCCATACAACTTAATAATCAAAGGCTATGACGAAGACGGAAAAGGCAACGATGCTTTACAGAGAGCGGGGGGCGCTGAAATCCCCGCAGGCGGACGCTTTTCTCCCATCCCTTCCGAGCTGAGAGGCTGAAAGCAATGCAATTAGGTTTCTACGAGAATGCTGCGTGAGTGCATAGGGTTTGTCAGAACCCGAAGAGTGGTGCAGAAATGTGCAAATTGAGTGGTACCGCGGGTATCGGAATTAAAATCCGGCTCGTCTCAAGTAAAACGCTTGAGACGGGCTTTTTGTTTTGTCTTAAGCAAACAAAAAGGAGGAAAACAAAATGAACACGGCAAACACAATGAACAGCCTTAAAGAAACTGCGGGCAGAATAAGAGAAATGCGCGAGATAATGGGCTTCAGCGTGGACGAGATGGCTGAGAAAACGGAGCTGAGCCCCGAACAGTATCTTGTTTATGAAAAAGGAGAGGCGGACCTTCCCTTTACATTTATTCACAAATGCGCAATAGCGTTCGGTATAGATATTACCGCCATAATCGAAGGCAGAACCACACATCTCGCCTCATATACCGTTACAAGAAAAGGCATGGGTCACGAAACGGCCAAGGAGGAGGGCATTTCAATCAAAAACCTCGCTCCTAAGTTCAAAAACAAACTGGCGGAGCCCTATTGGGTAACCTATGAATACTCCGCGGAGCTTCAGAATAAGCCCATACACACAACAAAGCACAGCGGTCAGGAGTTTGACCTTGTAATTTCGGGCTCTCTGCTTGTTCAGGTGGGCAATAACAAAGAGGTTCTGCACGAGGGCGACAGCATTTTTTACAATTCCGCGACTCCTCACGGTATGATAGCCGTTGACGGCAAAGACTGCACTTTTATCGCGGTAGTTCTGCCCGGCGCGAAAGAAACAGAGAGTGAAATCAGCAGGAGCGTCGCGCAGGCAAGACCCGCCGCCGGGCTGATTGTTGACAAATACGCAAAATGCGAGGAGGATGAAAACGGCAGACTTCTCAGCATTCATTTTGAAAATACGGAAAAATACAATTTCGGCTTTGACTGCGTTGACGCGATAGCCGACAAATACCCCGACAAATTGGCTATGATTCACCTTGATATGCATGAGGTTGAAAGAAGGTTCACCTTTAAACAGATAAAGCAGGAATCGGCAAGGGTTGCAAACTATTTCACATCCATCGGCATACAAAAGGGCGACAGGGTAATGCTTGTTCTGCGCAGGCACTACCAGTTCTGGCTCGCTATGGTTGCCCTTCACAAAATAGGCGCCGTCGCAATTCCCGCGACATTCCAGCTCAAAGAGCACGATTTTGAATACAGATACAACGCGGCTCATGTTAAAGCGATAGTCTGTACGGCGTTCGGCGACACAGCGGAGATAGCGGAGCGCGCGGCCGCGAACTGCCCGAGTGTTCAGGAGAAAATTCTTGTAGGCGGTTCAAGAGAGGGCTGGCACGATTTTGATTCGGAGTATCCGCTGTTCAGCTCGCACTATTTCAGAACGGAAGACACCCCCGGCGGCGATGATACCGCCCTTATCTTCTTCTCATCCGGCACAACGGGCAACCCCAAAATGGTTGAGCACAGGCACACTTATTCGCTCGGACACTTTGTTACCGCGAAATACTGGCACTGCTGCCAGAAAGACGGCCTTCACTTTACAATGTCGGATACGGGCTGGGGCAAGGCTCTGTGGGGCAAGCTCTACGGTCAGTGGATGTGCGAGGGAGCGGTTTTTGTCAATGATGAAATCCGTTTTCACGCCGATCAGGTGCTGCCTTTATTCGCGAAATACCGGATTACAACCTTCTGCGCTCCTCCTACGATTCTGCGTATGCTTATAAAAGAGGATATTTCAAAATACGATTTTTCATCCGTTCAGCATATGACAACCGCGGGTGAGGCGCTCAACCCCGAGGTGGCAATACGGTTCAAAGAGGCGACGGGGCTTGAAATTATGGAGGGCTTCGGCCAGACCGAAACCACTCTTGTTGTGGGCAATCTCATAGGCGAAAAGCCTAAACTCGGCTCAATGGGCAAGGCGTCGCCGCAATATAAAGTTGACCTTGTTGACCCCGACGGCAACCCCGTTGCGAACGGCGAGACGGGCGAACTTGTTGTAAGGCTGGATGACGGCGACCCCATCGGACTTTTCAAACAGTATATTGATGAGGATGAAAAGAACGCCGAGTGCCGCAGGCAGAATATGTACCACACGGGCGACACGGCCTGGCGTGATGAAGACGGCTTTTTCTGGTATGTGGGCAGGGTTGATGATGTTATCAAGTCCTCCGGCTACCGCATAGGCCCGTTTGAGATTGAAAGCGTTATTATGGAGCTGCCCTATGTTCTTGAATGCGGCGTTTCCGCCGCCCCGGATGAAATCCGCGGCCAGATTGTAAAGGCTTCAATAGTCCTTACAAAAGGCACAAAGGGCACGGATGAACTCAAAAAAGAAATTCAGGATTATGTTAAGGCGCACACAGCCCCTTACAAATACCCCAGGCTTGTTGTGTTCCGCGACGAGCTGCCCAAAACAATCAGCGGCAAAATCAGAAGGAATATGCTTTGATAAATTTTTCTTGACAAAAATTAATCTTTGTTTTATACTTTTGCCAATCGCACAGCAAAATGCAGTGATGGTATTAAGTGAATAAGGCAAGCTTTTCAGAGAGCCGGCGGCAGGTGAAAGCCGGTAAGAATCCTTACGCGCTGCCTCGTACCGGAGCAGAATTCCTGAATTCATAGGGAGTTACGGGTGAGCCCGTTACAGCTTAAAGGTTTGCTTGAACCTTACTGAGTGGCCGCTTCACGGCGGCAATACGGGTGGTACCGTGGTTATTGATAAATAATCATCCCGCAGGGTCAAAAACGCTCTGCGGGGTTTTCTTTATTTACAGGGAGGAATTAACAAAAATGAGAAAAATCTATGTTGCCGACTACACGCTCAAATATCTTGCGCAGGAGAGAAAAAATCCCCTGCTTTTCAGAGAAAAGGTCGCAATAGCGACATCCGTTGACGAAATGGGAGTTGACACCATTGAACTTAACGCCGTGACAAATTTCAAAGAGGATAAAATAATCTGCAAAACAATAGCTTCCGCGGTTAAAAACGCCGCCATAGCAATCCCCGCGGGCACAACCCCCGAAGAAATTGAAACGGCGTGGGAGTGCGTGAGCACCGCGAAAAATCCCGTTTTGCAAGTTGCTCTGCCGCTGAGCACCGTTCAGATGGAATACATCTACCACTTCAAAGCGCCCAAAATGATGGTTATGGTGGAAACGCTTGTAAAAGCAGCGAAGGCAAAATGCGAAAATGTTGAGTTTATAGCCCTTGACGCCACCAGAGCCGAAAAAGAGGTTCTCGAAAAGGCCCTTGAAATCGCCGTTGAATGCGGCGCTACCGCGGTTACAATCAGTGATGAGGCAGGCGTGGATTTCCCCGCAGAGTTCGCCGAAATCGTTAAAGAAGTCAAGGCAAAAGTGAGCGTTCCCGTTTATGTTAAGGTTTCGGGCGCTCTGTTTATGGAGACCGCAACCGCTTTTGAGAGCATCAAGGCGGGCGCCGACGGAGTGAAATCGGTTGTTGAGGGCACGGCACAGCTCAAAACCCACAGAATAGCCGGTATTATAGCAAAAAAAGGCGAAGCTTACGGAATATGCACATCCTTGAATGTCAGCAGACTGCGCACGGATGTAAAGTCGCTTGCCAAAAAGGTTGAAGCGGGCGAAAAGGAATCTCCGTTCTCACCGGAAGAAAATGTTGACATTTCGCTTGACGCCGACTCAACCATTGAGGATATTACGGATTCCGCCGTTAAACTCGGCTACACGCTCACCGAGGAAGACGCGGGCAATGTTATGCGCGGCCTCAGAAGAGTGTGTGAGAAAAAAGGCAGCATAGGCGCGAGAGAATTTGAGGCGCTCATAGCCTCATACGCCATGCAGGCGCCCTCAACCTACCATGTTGAGTATTACACAACAACAAGCAGCAATTTAACCTCCGCCATGGCTCATGTTGTTCTTCGCAAAGAGGGAGAAAAAAACATTACCGGCGTGGGCGTGGGCGACGGCCCCGTTGACGCGGCGTTCGGAGCTATAGAACAGGGCATCGGCTACCACTATGAGCTTGACGATTTTCAGATTAACACCGTTACCGAGGGCAAGGAGTCGCTGGGCTCCGCGCTTATAAAACTGCGCCACAACGGCAAAATCTACTCCGGCAACGGCATTTCAACCGACATTGTCGGCGCCTGCATCAGGGCATACATAAACGCGCTTAACAAAATAGTTTATGACGAGGATTAAAAGATGAAATTAAGTTTTTCAACAAAAAACATTGACCTCACATCATTTGCCGACACCTGCAACATTGCCTATGATTACGGCTACGCGGGCTTTGAGATATTTGACGCAAAAGCGGAAAAGAAAAAGCATTACGATTCCGTTCTCAAAGACGGAGCCGCCGCTTCAAAAAGAAAACTGCGCAACCGCTCCCTTTCGGTTTGCGCGCTTACCTATCCGTTCCCGGTGGAGAGTGAAAAGGCGGACGCCAATGTTATAAAGCAGTATGTTGACTGGGCTTATGACGCCGGAGTTGAGGCTGTTATTGTTACCCTTGAGAAAGAGCCGGATATGAACCTGCTCAAAGAAAAGCTTACTCCCGCTGTTGAAAGGGCAGACAAGGCCGATATTAAAATTCTTTTTGAAACATCGGGCAGCCTCGCTCATTCCGAAAAGGTGCTCGATATTATCAATGAGTTTGCGGCGGTGCCTCTGGGCGCGGCGTGGAATATCAGAGAAACCTATTTCAACGCGGGCGAGAGCCCCGAAAACACAATAGAAACTCTCGGCGCGCATATCTGCTATGTTCGCATCGGCGACAGGGCGGCTGACGGCACAAACTGCCTTATCGGCGAGGGCACCCTGCCCGTTAAGGATTTTATCAACGCCGTTCACTCGCTCAACTATGAAGGCTTTGTGTGCGTTGACTGGAATGATGAAATAGCCGATTACGACATTGTTCTTACACATTTCACCAATTTTATAAATGAGATTGAAAACAATGTAAAACCCAAGGCGGCGCTTCAGCACAACAGGGCTGGCACAGGCAGCTTCCCCTGGAAAAAGTATGATATGATTGAATGCACTTTTTCGCAGGTGCTTGACAAAATGTGCGAGTGCTTCCCCGACCAGCTCGCGTTCAAATACACAACGCTTGATTACACACGCACCTACACGCAGTTTCGCAGGGATGTTGACGACCTTGCGGCGGCGTTTATCTCGCTGGGCGTAAAACCCGGGCATCATGTGGCAATCTGGGCCACAAATGTGCCGGCGTGGTTTCTCACCTTCTGGGCGGCAACCAAAATAGGCGCGGTGCTTGTAACCGTGAACACGGCATATAAAATTCACGAGGCGGAGTACCTTCTGCGCCAGTCCGACACGCACACCCTTGTTATGATTGAATCCTGCAAGGATTCAAACTACAAAGAAATAATCAACGAGCTTTGCCCCGAGCTTAAAAACACTGTTCCCGGCAAGCCGCTTTACTCCAAAAATCTGCCTTTTTTGCGCAATGTTATTACGGTGGGGTTTGAAATGCCCGGCGCTCTCACCTGGGAGGAGACCTTTGAGAGAAGCGCTATGGTGCCTCATGAGGAGGTTTTGCGCAGGGCGTCAATGGTAAAACCCGACGATGTGTGCAATATGCAATACACATCCGGCACAACGGGCTTCCCCAAAGGCGTTATGCTCACGCACCGCAATGTTGTAAATGACGGCAAAATCATAGGCGACAGAATGGATTTGTCAACGGCGGACCGTATGATGATTCAGGTGCCTATGTTCCACTGCTTCGGTATGACCCTTTCAATGACTTCCACAATGACTCACGGCGGCACTCTCTGCCCTATGCCTTACTATTCGCCCAAGTCATCGCTTGCCTGCGTAAATGATGAAAAAATCACCTGTTTCAACGGCGTTCCCACAATGTTTATAGGAATGTTCAATCACGAGGATTTTGCCAAAACCGATTTTTCACATATGCGCACCGGCATTATGGCGGGCTCCAACTGCCCGCCCGACCTTATGAGGCAGGCGGCAAAAGAGATGAATATGCGCGAGATTATCTCCGTTTACGGTATGACGGAATCCGCCCCCGGCAGCACTATGGGCGAGGTGAACGAGGATGAGGACCACCGTGTTGAAACTGTAGGCTCCGCCTTCCCCGGCGTTGAGTGCAAAATAATCGACCCCGAAACGGGCGAAGATCTGCCCGACGGCGAAAACGGCGAGTTTGTCGCAAGGGGCTTCAACATAATGAAGGGCTATTACAAAATGCCGGAGGCGACCGCGCAGACGATTGACGCCGACGGCTGGCTTCACAGCGGAGATATATGCTGCCGCACCCCCGACGGCTACTACAAGGTAACCGGCAGGCTTAAGGATATGATTATCAGAGGCGGCGAAAACCTTTATCCGAGAGAAATCGAGGAGTTTTACCTTAACCACGAAAAGGTAAGGGACGTTCAGGTTGTAGGCGTTCCGGATGACAGATACGGCGAGGAGGCGTGCGCCTGGATTGTGCTGCATGAGGGCGTGAGTGCCACTGAAGATGAAATGAGAGAATACGGCAACAGCTTTATGGCGCGCCACAAGGTGCCGAGATATTTCATATTTGTCAAGGCTCTGCCTATGAACGCCGCGGGCAAAATCCTCAAATATAAAATGCGCGAGGAGTCAATAGATATTCTCGGGCTGAAGAAGTAAAAATCTTTTCATTAAGCGAACCCGCAAATCTGCTCGCGGGTTCGTTTTTGCATTTTAAGTCAACACTTTTGCATTTTAACTAAAAAATGCTTGACAATTTTATGCAACACTGCTATATATAAAAACACATTAAATTCGCGAAATGAGGTGAGCAAAATGACAAAATATTCCGACAGACACTTCCTGCCCGAACAGGATAATCTTATTGCGGCTTTTTATCGGAGAATTGCGTTTGCCCGCCTGAAAAAGCGACAGTAACCGCTTTGCCAACAGGGTATTTTATCGGCATCTCCGTTTCGGAGGTGTCTTTTTATTTTTAAGGAGGGAATTGAAATGAGCAGCACAATCACGCTCAGGTGGCGCAACAGAAGAACGGCGGTCAGAGTTGATGAGATTGTTTATGTTGAAAGTTATAACAGGCATCTGAGCGTATATACGGTAAGCGGCAAAACGGAAATAGTCGGCAAACTCGGTGATTTTATGAGGTTGCTGCCCGAAAATGAATTTCTGAGCATTCACAAAAGCTTTACGGTAAATATGAAATTCATAACCGGAATTAATGAGTGCGGAGCGGTTATATCCGACGGCACCGTTCTGCCCGTCAGTGTCAGAAAAAGAAAGGCGGCTGTTGAAAAGTTTGACGGCTACTGCCTCGAAAGGGGAGAGGGAAAATGCCTGTTTTAGGCGCGGCGGTTTTAATTTTTTCACTTGCGGCCATCGCTTCGGGAACGGTAATGGTTAAAAAAACAAAAACAGAAGAAAGCCGCAAAGCGGGCAAGGGCCTTGTTTATGCCGGACTGATTTTCGCGGGGCTTGCAATGTTTGTTTTTTCAATTTGCACAGACAGGGTGATTTTTGAAATATTGCTTATTCAGCTTGTAATCGCGGTTTGCGCACTCAGAATAATTGAAGAAATCAAAGAATAATAAAAAGGCTTGCAGATAATTAAAACTCAGCAAGCCCTTTTGTAATTATGTTTTCAGTGAATATATCTCTCAAGAAATTCCATCGTTTTCGCAAAGCACTCTCTGCCTTTACGGAATTTTGTAACAATTGTCCAGGCGTGGTTGCCGATTATTCCCGTGCCTTCAAAATGGCTGTAATCAATGCCGAGTGCTTCATATTCCTTCATCATATCGCGCCCTTCAAACCTCAGCCAATCCCTGCTGCAGGTGGTGAAAAACGCCGGCGGAAAACCCGCGGTTATATGAGGAGACGCGAGCGCTCCGTCATCGGTGTTGAGAAACCTTCTCGCTTCATTATAATTCATTCCGAGAAAAGAGCATACCATCATTTTCATATCGGGAAATTTCGACTGCGGGCAGTCGGGACTGAGCAGCCTTTTAAGGTCAACACAGCCGCAGTGAGCGACCATCGCCCTTACTCTGAAATCCTCGTTGTGTCTGAATGTAACGCCGAGCTTTGACGCGAGCCCTTTATCCGCCGCGAGGGCGGCAAGGTACATAATAAAATAAACGCCCGCGCTCTCGCCCGCGAGAACGATATTGCCGGTGTCGAGTTTGTTTTTTTCGGCGCTGTCAAGAATGAAATCAACGGCGTTGCACACCTCGGCGATAATCTGTTTATAAGTTTTTTTAGGCGCGTAGGTGTATGAAACGGAGGCGGTGAAATAACCAGCCTTCGCAAAATTCTGAATGTAGGTGTTGCGCATATCCGTAATGCCCGAAACAAAGCCTCCGCCGTGAACATATATAAGAAGCGGCTTTTTAACATCCGCAAGATCTTTGCGGCAGTAGGTGTTTATATACTGCGGCTTTTCACTGCCGTAATGTATTCTTTTTGTGTAAATAACATTTTCGGGCGTCGGCTTATAAGTAAGCGCGT
Organism: Clostridia bacterium; assembly: GCA_017428625.1. Classification (GTDB taxonomy): domain Bacteria; phylum Bacillota; class Clostridia; order Oscillospirales; family Acutalibacteraceae; genus CAG-177. The sequence goes on along the minus strand of JAFRQM010000016.1, from coordinate 71,279 downwards.
AAGCGAGAGCCTCGGTGAAATTGTACCAGCAGGTGCCGGCAAGCCCTCTGTAATAAACCTTTTTCTCCATTTTTTCTCCCCGTTAATCAATATCAATAAGAACGCAGTGTTTTTCGGTGAACGGCAAAGCGCCGCCGCCGAATTTTTTTGCGCCCGCCTCAAAGCTTACAAGTATTTTGCCGTCAACGCATTCAATATCCTCGCTCATCCTCGGCATTTTCAGTTCATTTATGAACCGTTTTGAATCCAGCGAATAAAGAGGAACGCTTTTTGAGTTGTAATTGAATGTGCCGTCCGCCCCGCCGTTTATATCGTAATATTTCAGGTATGAGTTCATAACCCCCGCGCTTTGCGAAAGAACCGCTCTGCCGCCGGGAGCAACCGCGAACCCCTGAATTTTGTCACATATTGAGTAAACCGCGACTGGGGATGATGAATCAATGCCGTATGCCGCCGCGGGGCTTAACCTGTAAGCGAAAACAAGGGCATAGTATTGACTGCCGTCGGGAGTGGAAAGCATATGGCTGCCGTCAGTGTCGTAGCCTTTCGCGTGGTATTCGCCCACATAAAGCATATTGCCGTCGCAGGAACAAAATGACGAACGGCAGGGCACCTCAACACTGCCGGCAAACTGCACGGTGCCGCCGTCCGGCGCGCGAAGCAGTTCGCTTTTGTTAATGATAAAAAGCTGCCCCGCGTTGCTGATATACACATATTCGCCCGCGCAGGTTATTCCGCCCGCGTGCCAGTTATAGTCGCTGCCGTCGGTGTTGCGCAGTTTTATCATTTTAACATCGCCGTTTTTAACAAGAAAAACTCTTGACGGCTCGTCATTGTCCATATATCCGCAAAAAAGATATGTGTTTTCCGCAATCAGCTTGCTTGAGCCCTGCGGCACAAATTCACTGTCAAGCCCGGGCGTTTCACATATTTTTGTAACGGCGCGGTTGTAGCCGAAATAAAGGAACACTTTGAGCATAACGCAGATAAATAAAACGGCGGCCGCCGCGCATATCAAAAAAAATCTTTTACGGTTCATAGCTCACTCTCCCGCAGGTTTATACTAACAGATTATTACTTTTCGTAAAATAAATCAATACACCGAGGGGGCTTTTTAAATAATAATTGAATTTTCACTCAATAAATGTATAATAAAAGCATATAACCGAAACGGAGAGAATGTTATGAAATACTTTATAGGCCTTGACATAGGCACATCGTCAACAAAAGCCCTGCTTATAAGTGAGAATAAGATTATCGCGTCGGCGGTCAGGGATTACCCTGTTTATTATCCGCAACCCGGTTGGTCGCAGCAAAACCCGTCCGACTGGCTCCGGGCGTCGCTCGCCACCCTTGAGGAGGTAACGGCGGGTATAGACAAATCTCAGGTTTGCGCAATCAGCTTTTCGGGGCAGATGCACGGCCTTGTCACGCTTGATAAGAACGATGAGGTTATCAGACCCGCGATTTTATGGAATGACGGCAGAAGCGAAAAGCAGGTTGAATACCTCAATAATGAAGTCGGCAGGGATTTTCTGCTTGACTGCACGGGCAACATAGCCTTTGCGGGCTTTACCGCGCCAAAGGTGCTGTGGATGTATGAAAACGAAAAAGAGAATTTTGACAGAATAAGCAAGATTATGCTGCCGAAGGATTATGTTGCCTATATGCTTTCAGGCAGTTTCGCAACCGATGTTTCCGACGCCGCCGGCACTCTTTATTTTGACACCGGCAAAAGAGCGTGGTCAAAGCCTATGCTCGAAGTGCTTCACATTGATGAAACTATGCTCCCGAAGGTTTATGAGAGCGACGAATGCGTAGGTTATTTAAAAGAAGAAATCGCCGCGCGGCTCGGCTTCGGCAGGGTTAAAATTGTTATCGGAGCGGGCGACAACGCGGCGAGCGCAATAGGCACGGGCACAGTTGATAACGGCAGCTGCAACATCTCGCTGGGAACATCGGGCACGGTGTTTGTAACCTGTGACAGTTATGAGTGCGACAGAATAAACGCCATTCACACATTCTGCTCGGCAAACAGAAAATATCACTATCTCGCCTGCATTCTTTCAGCCGCATCGGCGCAGAAATGGTGGATTGAAGAAATACTCGGCGCGCAGTATGAATTCAGCACAGCGGCTGAGTATGCCGGCAAAAGCGACGTTATGTTTCTTCCCTACCTTATGGGCGAGCGCTCGCCGGTCAATGATTCAAACATACGCGGCGCATTTCTCGGGCTCTCGATGAACACGGCAAAGCAGGAGATGACAGTTGCCGTGCTTGAGGGCGTTGCCTTCGCTTTAAGGCAGAATATCGACATAATACGCTCTCTCGGCGCCGATATTGAAAAATCAAAGGTCTGCGGCGGCGGCACAAAAAACAGACTGTGGCTCAAAATTCTCGCAAGCGTGCTGAATATCACGCTTGAAATACCCGTTCTCGAACACGGGGGAGCTCTCGGAGCGGCAATGCTCGCCGCAAAAAGTTCGCTCGGCGCAGATAAATACTCCGCTATGGAAAAGGAGTTCTGCAAAATTAAAGAAATTGTTGAGCCCGACGGTTCACTGATTGATTTCTATAACGAAAAATACAAAAATTATTTAAACATATATCCTGCTGTCAGAGCGGCAATGCAGTAAACAAAAAACACACTCGTCAGAGTGTGTTTTTTACATAAACCTGAAAAGTTTTGCGATTATCTGTTTCGGTATGCCGATAATGTTAGCCGTCTCCCGTTTTGATTCGTTATAGAAAAGCAGCATTTCGTCCCGCTTTCCGGATGTGGGAACTCTGCCGCTGTAAAGCGCCTCCTGCCGTATTTCGACCGCTCTGCCGTATCTGTAGGCGTATTCCTCGTTTGTCAGCGATTTTATGTCATCGCACCGTCTGAGATAGGGCAGGTTGTTTTTTTCAAAACCGCCGAGCCGCAGCCACCTGAAAGACTGCCTGAAAGCGTAGTCAACGGCGTCGCTCAGGTCATCGGAATTCAGCCTCTTTTTACGCCGGATTGCGTTTATTATCAAAGCCGCTGCCCAAATCAGAAGCAGCGAACCCAGAACAGCAAGAAAGATTAACAGTTTGTGGCTTTTCGGCTTTCCGCCGCCCTGCGTCTGAACGGGTGAGCCGTCGGTCGGTCTGTCATCGCCCAATGAAGCGGGGTCATAAGTTATTTCGCCTTCGTCTTCGCTGTAATTGTCGCTGTTGTCGGGGCTTTCGTCATCCTCCTCAAAATCTTCAGGCTCCTCGTCTGCGTCCTGCGGTTCGGGGGGCAGAAGGTTCAGCGCGCTCAGAACAGCCTGTTCCCGTTTGTCAAGCCAGTCGCGAATTTTTTCGGCAACCTCGGTTATGGCGGGGTTTTCCTCGTGGTATTCTGCCGGGTAGGCAAAATAAACCAAAGCAGACACAGCCACGGCAAGAACCGCAAGCAGCGTGAAAATCTGCACATAAGCCCTCTGAACGCTTTTGATTATCGGGGCTCCGATAATCACGGCGAGAACAAAAAGACAAACAAATGTAAAAGCGTTGATTTTGGTCGAAGGCGCAATGCCTAAATATATCTCAGTCTCAGCGTAAATAATTGCGGTAACAACGGGCACAACAGCCGCCCTTTTAACGGAGGCGTGCGCAAAAAACAGCGAAAACAGAGTAATCAGCACGGCGGCAAAAACCGTCTGCGGCGAAACGCCTTCATAACCGCCCGCCGTTTCAAACATTCTGTAAACATAAGCCTGGCTTTCCTCACTCATTTTGAAAAGCCCGTTTGCGTAAATCTTAGCGCCGTCAAGAAATTTTGTAAAATTGAAAGCGGCAAAAAAGACCGCGCAGGCGGTTGAAATTATGCTTGCCGCCCTGAAAACGGGTTTGAAGTTGTATGAAAAAACGCAGGCGAAATTGACAATGAACGGAATCATATAAAGGTACGGTGACGCGGAAGAGCAAAACGAGTAACAGGTAAGGCAGGTTGCCGCCGCCGAAAGCAGCGCAATGCCGAACCATACGGGTGTGATGTGCGAGTCAATACGAACATCGCCGTTTTCTTTTACTCTTTCGTTCTCCATAATCTTAAATTCCTATTGCCGATATTGCCTCTTTATAACCATCATTTGTCATCGAAATCAGGTTTAAACCTTCCGCCGCAGAGTCGGAGCCTGCGCCGGGGTTGAGCATAAGCACCGTAACCCTGTTGCTGTCGCATAGATATGAAATCCGGTTCTTTTTGTTGAGCGTAACAAAAAGAATGTGCTGATATTTTTCGCCCGGTTTATTCTCCATATATCTGCGCACAAAGTCAATTTCATCAGCCGCAAATGTGTTTGACAGAAGGCTGTCGGTCAGTTCCATGCGTTCCGAATGCGAGGTTATCGCGTGGTAGTGAAAACGCTTTCTGCTGTTTGACAAAAAGCCGAGAGTGTAGTGGAATCCGCACTCAATAAGCGCCTGCGAAACAGAAAAAACCGTTTCGGCAAGGGTGTCAATATCTTTGCGCGAGGGTTTATCACCGTCTGCGTCATATCCCATATCAAAAAGCAGCAGAATGTCGTTTTTGATTGGCAGACCGAGTTCGCGAACCATAACGCGGTCAACCTTTTCGGTAAGTTTCCAGTGAATATTCTTAATCGGGTCGCCCGGCACATATTCGCGTATAAGAAATGTCTCGCTTGGGTCATTGCCCGACTTGTGCATTGAGTATAAATCGCCGTCAGCCTGCGAATAGTTTAAGTCCGCAACAAAAACATTGCAGGGGGCTGTTTCGGGAACAATAATGTGCTCCGCTATGTTTTCGGGGTTGCTTTTAATTCTGAATCTGAAAATTCCCGCGGGCGCCATAAGGCGGATGTTATCCGTAAACACCTTGATTTTGCCTGCATATTCCGTTGAGAACGCAAAATCAAGCGAACAGCTGCCCTTTGAAGGGGCGGAGCACTCGAAAGATACAATATCCGTTTCGCCGTTAAGAAAGTTTTTGCAGCAGATATTGAAACTCAGATCATAAGCGGGGAAAAAACTGCCGTTTGAAACAATCACCCTTCCGCTCAGAGGCTCGTTTTTACGCGCCGAATAATCGGTCGCGACGGCTATTTTTATTCTTTTCGCCGCCGACGCCGTCATAATAATCAGCGCCGCCGGCACAACCGCCGATATAATAAGTATTATCAGCGTACCTATGTTGTTCAGCAGAATAAACAGCAGCGCTGCAGACAGAAGCCATATTATGTAAACTGCAAATCCGATAGTCATATTATTTTACGGCGTAGGGCAGCTCAGTTTTCATAATGCAGTTGTGAAGAACAATTTCGGGTTCTATTCCCGCAAAACGCGCCTTCTGCGAAAGAACAATTCTGTGAGAACAAACAAGGTTGAAAACATCGGCAACATCTTCGGGCACAACATAATCTCTGCCGAGAACATACGCCCTCGATTTTGCCGTGGCGCAAAGGGCGATGGCGCCTCTGGGGCTTACGCCGACTTCAACATCCTCATCTTCACGCGTTTCAAAAACAAGGCGGTTGATATATCGGAGTATTTCATCATCAACCCGCACATTGCGAACATCGTGCTGCATTTTAAGAACATTTGCCGCGGTAAGAACGGGCTTGACATAGTCAATGGGGTTGTCTGTCTGTCTGTCTTTCATAATTTCAAGCTGGCTGTCAAAATCGGGGTAGCCGACTGTGAGTTTAAGCAGAAAACGGTCCAACTGAGCATAGGGCAGAAGCTGTGTGCCCGCTGCGCCCACATGGTTCTGTGTGGCAATAACAACAAAGGGCGTTTCAAGTGGGTAGGTGTTGCCGTCAACCGTAACCTGCCTTTCCTCCATTGCTTCAAGCAGGGCGGACTGCGTTTTACTTGAGGTTCTGTTGATTTCATCGCCGAGCAGAATGTTAACGCCGTTCACTGCGCCCGGAATGTAGCGAAAATCGTTTGTCGCTTTGTTATACATTGAAAAGCCTACAATGTCTGTGGGCAGAACGTCCGGGGTGAACTGAACGCGGTTGTATTTAAGACCGAGAGTTTTGCCCAGCGTAACCGCAAGAGTGGTTTTGCCTACGCCCGGAATGTCATCAAGCAAAATATGGCCGTCAACAAGAATTGCCATTATTGTATGAAGGATGACATCATCCTTGCCCTTGATAACCTTTTTGATTTCACTTAAAACCTTTTCAATTTCGGGATTCATAATTTGCCCTGCCTTTTTAATATTATTTATACACTGACTAATAAATATAACATACATTTTTATTTCTTACAATACATATAAATGTTAAATTTATAATAACAAAGCGGGATGCCGAAGCACCCCGTTCTGATTATTTTTCAATTCTGAATGTGTAAAGATATTCCGAGTCAACACAGTCCGGGTTGAGCGGCGGAATAACAAGCAGCGCCTTGCCGTCTTTTTCGGCTACTCCGATTTTTTCATCGCTGCCGAGCAGGCTTGCTTTAAGTTCCGGCGAGTATTCAACCTCGCTTAAAAACACTTCTTTAAACGGGAAAGCCGTTGTTACTGCGTATATTTTTCCGTCTTTTTCGGTGTAATAAATACCGCTTTCCTCTGTGTTTTTCTTCGTGTAAACGCGCGAACAATAAATCGCCTCGCCGTTTGTTTCAAGCCATTTGCCCATCTGAAGCAGACGCTCTTCCATAATGACGGGAATGGTTCCGTCGGCGGCGGGGCCGATGTTGAGCAGAAAATTGCCGCCCTTTGAAACAAGTGAAACAAGCGTTGTCAGCAGTTCCTTTGCGCTCAGATAATCTTCCGTGCCCTCCATACGGTTTAAACCGAAGGAGCCGCCTATGCCGCGGCACTCCTCAAACGGTCTGTCAACAACAATGTCCTCAATTTTTCTGCCGTTGTCAATGATGCCGTATTCCGTTGTGAAGTTGCCGCCGAACCTGCCCCTTGTTTCTTTGCCCCAGCGGTCATTGGGAACAATGAAATCGCGCACGGAGCTTTCGTTGTAAAGCCACTGCAGAAAATCCGTTGAGTGCCACACGCTGCTTTCATAATCCCATTCGCCGTCGGTAAAAAGAGTTGCCGGCTGATATTTTTCAACAAGCTCCTTTAACATCGGAATAAGATGTTTGAGCGCGTATTCCTCCGGGTCTTTGAGAAAAAGCGGATTAAACCACTCATAAATTGAATGGTAAACGCCGAAGCGCACGCCCGTGCCCTCAAGGGCTTCTTTGAGTTCCGCAGCGAAATCTCTGTGCGGGCCTACATCCCAGCTGTTCCAGTTCCACGCGTAGCCGGTTTTATACATACAAAAACCGTCATGGTGCTTTGAAACAAGGTTCATATATTTTGCGCCGCTTTTTTTGAACAGTTCGGCCCACTTTTTCGCGTCAAAAAGTTCAGCCTTGAAATATTGAACAAAATCTTCATACTTGAAGTTTTCACCGTAAACCCTTTTGTGAAAATCAAGAGTAGGCAACTCAGGGTTTTCAAGGTGCTTGCGGTACCACTCCGCAAGGTCGTGCTTCCTCGAAAAAGCGGGCACCGAGTATAGCCCCCAGTGGATGAAAATGCCGAATTTCGCGTCCGCAAACCACTGCGGAACAGGTCTTTTGTTTAAAGATTCCCAGTTGTTTTCATACATAAAACACACCCCGCTTTGTCAATCAGTTGTATTTCGGCAGATAGTCGCCGTGAGCCTCAATGAGGCTGTCAACCATCTTCTTTATTGTGTCAATGTCAAGTTCGCTGCCCGTGTGCGGGTCAAGCATCGCCGCCTGGTAAATATGCTCTTTTTTGCGTGTGTGAGCCGCCTCAATTGTTAGCAGCTGAACATTGATGTTCGTCATATTCATAGCCGCGCACTGAACGGGAAGCGGACCCACATGGCAGGGATTTATTCCGTAGCCGTTTACAAGGCAGGGCACCTCAACGCACGCCTCCGCGGGAAGGTTGGTAATAAGATGGTCTGTGTTGAGCACATTTCCGCCTATCTGATATGGGGTTGAGGTAAAAACAGCCTCCATAATGCGTGAGGCGTATTCGTTTGAGCGCTCGTGTTCCTTTACGCCGTTTTCAAGCATTTCGGCGTATTCATTTTTCCACGCGTCAATCTGGTGAACGCAGCGGCGCGGGTACTCATCAAGAGGAATGTTGTATTTTTCAATAAGTTCGGGGTATTTGCTTTTTATATAAAACATATTATATTCCGCGTTGTGCTCGCTGCTCTCGGTGCAGTAGTAGCCGAAGTTGCGTATATATTCAAGACGAACCTTGTTTGAACATTCGGGGTCGTCGAGTTTATAATTCACAGCCTCAAGCCTGCGCTTGATTTCGGGGTAGAGGTCATTGCCGTCTTTATCTCTGATTTCAAGCAGCCACGCCATGTGGTTTATGCCCGCGATAAGTTCCTTTTTGCCTTCGATTCTGTCTTTCATATCCACTTCGTTGAGAAGCGACTCTCCGCATACCTGAACCGAGTGGCACAAACCGACTGTTTTTATCCCCGTGTATCTCTGCATATAGCCCGAAAGCATAGCCATGGGATTGGTGTAGTTGAGAAACAGCGCGTCAGGGCATACTTCTTCCATGTCGCGGGCGAAATCCTCAAGCACGGGTATTGTGCGCAGTGAGCGCATAATTCCGCCAATGCCGAGCGTGTCCGCTATTGTCTGGCGCAGACCGTATTTTTTGGGAACCTCAAAATCAATAATGGTGCAGGGGTCATAAAGACCTACCTGTATGGCGTTGACAACAAACGATGCGCCCCGGAGAGCCTCTTTGCGGTTTTCAACACCGAGGTAACACTCGATTTTTCCGTAACCGCCCTTTGTCTGACGCATCGCCTCAAGAATAACTCTGCTTTCTTCAAGCCTCTGACCGTCAATGTCATAAAGCGCAAACACACTGTCGCGAAGCGCCTCGCTGCACATACAGTCGCCTATAACATTTCGCGCAAACACCGTGCTTCCCGCACCCATAAACGTAATTTTCATAACTGACCCCCAAATAGTTTTATAAGGCAATCGCCCGTAAATTATAATAACATTTATTATCTGCAAATAAAAGAGAAATTTTAAATTTTCCGACTTGCCGTAACAAATAAACAGGGGACCGCCGAAGCGATCCCCTGGGGATGTGTCATTTTAAATTAAACCGCGCGTGTTACCTTGCCTGAACGAAGGCAGCGCGTGCAGGCGTAAACTCTTCTGGGAGAACCGTTTACGATGGCCTTAACTCTTTTAACATTGGGCTTCCATGTTCTGTTGGAGCGTCTGTGTGAGTGAGATACCTTAATTCCGAAGGACACATCCTTGCCGCAAAATTCACATTTTGCCATGTGCCACACCTCCTTTTATTTTCTCAATAGCGAAAGACATATTAACAGATAAAAAAGAAAAATGCAAGTGTTTTTTTTATTTTTTTGTAATTTGCCGGATTATTGCCGCGAAAGATTAAAAAAATTTCAAATTTACTATTGCATTTTTTGCGGATATGGTGTATTCTACCGATAGAACATTTGTTTGACTATTATTTTTCGGAGGATATAAAATGGCAGACAAACAGAAGGCGCTTGAATCCGCGCTCGCACAAATTGAAAAAACATACGGCAAAGGCTCAATTATGAGATTGGGCGAAAACACGGCGATGAATGTTGAGGCAATATCAACCGGCTCGGTCGGGCTTGATGTAGCCACCGGCATCGGCGGTCTTCCCAGAGGCAGAATAGTTGAAATATACGGTCCCGAGTCATCAGGCAAAACCACACTGGCACTTTCCGTAATCGCTCAGGCGCAAAAAGCGGGCGGCGACGCTGCGTTCATTGATGCCGAGCACGCGCTTGACCCTCTCTACGCCTCAAATCTCGGCGTAGATATCGACTCTCTCCTTGTCTCCCAGCCCGACGACGGCGAGCAGGCGCTTGAAATCGCCGAGGCGCTTATCCGTTCCGGCGCTCTCGATGTAATTGTTGTTGACTCTGTTGCGGCTCTTGTTCCCAAGGCGGAAATCGAGGGCGAAATGGGCGACTCGTCGGTAGGCGTTCACGCCCGTCTTATGTCAAAGGCGCTGCGCAAACTTTCAGGCGTAGTGGCAAAATCAAACACAATTCTCATTTTCATAAATCAGCTTCGTGAAAAAGTCGGCGTAATTTACGGTAATCCCGAAGTTACAACCGGCGGCAGAGCGCTCAAATTCTTCTCGTCAATCCGTATTGATGTTCGCAGAATTGAGAGCCTTAAAGGTCCCGGCAACGAGATTATCGGCAACCGCACCCGCTGTAAGGTAGTCAAAAACAAAGTTGCTCCTCCATTTAAAGAGGCGGAGTTTGACATCCTCTACGGCAAGGGCATTTCAAAGCAGGGCGAACTTGTTGACCTCGGCGTAAAATTCGGCATCCTTCAAAAAAGCGGCGCCTGGTTCAGTTACGGCGATATGCGTCTGGGGCAGGGCAGAGACAAAACAAGAGAACTTTTTTATGACAACCCCGAACTCGCGGAAGAAATCGAAACAAAAATCTTTGACTCAATCAAAGCCGAACGAGCCGCGAGAGCAGAAAAGCCTCAGCCCGTTCCCCATGCGGAGCAGGATGTTCCCGAGGCACAGCCCACCACCAAAAGAGTTGCGAGAGCAAAACTTGACATAGTGGTTGATGACGACGAATAATAATGAAAATCAGTTTTAAAACCGGAGGGCGCGGAAAGGTTACCGTTCTCGGCGACGGTCAAACAATAGCCGCCGTTGATGAGGAGTTTCTTCTTACCTGCGGTTATAAAGAAAACGATGAAATTGAGGGGGCGCAGGCGGCTGCTTTTATTGAGGCGGCGTGTTTGCGCTCCGCTTTTCTCGGCGCAATGCGCCTTATTGCCCTGCGCGACCACGGCAAAAAAGAACTTGAAAACAAACTTGTTGCAAAAGGGCACAAACGCGTTTTCGCTTCGCAGGTCTGCGATGACCTTGAAAATAAAGGCTATATTGACGACAGAGCCTTCGCCTTCGCGCTCGCAGGCCGTCTTTGCGAGAACAAAGGCTATTCCGAAAGACGCATAAAAAGCGAACTTTATCAGAAGGGAATCGCCCGTGATATTATTGATGAAGTCTGTCAAAGCATTGACAACGAGCCGATTTTGCGTATTATAGAACTGTTGAACACAAAATTTTCGGGTAAACTTTCAACTGAAAAAGGCATTAAAAAAACCTTTGCCGCCCTGCAGAGAATGGGTTACGGCTATTCGGATATCCGCTCTGCAATGGCGCAGGTTGATATTTCAACACCGGAGGATTGATTATGCACAAAATTTCAATGATTTCGCTCGGCTGTCCCAAAAACCAGGTCGATGCCGAAAGAATGCTCGCTTTACTTGACAATGCGGGCTATGTTATCGGCGATATTTACGACGGAGTCGAGGCGGTAATAATCAACACCTGCGGTTTCATTGATGCCGCTAAAGAAGAGGCAATCGAAAACATACTCGATATGGTTGAACTTAAAAAAGAGGGGTTAGTCGGCAAAATTGTCGTTACGGGCTGTCTTGCACAGCGCCATAAAAAAGAGGTGCTTGACGAAATCCCCGAAATAGACGCTGCAGTCGGCATAGGCGCGAACAACAGCATTGTTGATATTCTCAATTCCCTGCTCGGCGGCGAATGTGAGAATCTCCCCGAAAATGAGGCGGATGAAGGCAGTGCCGCATACTGCTCATTCCCGGATGTGAACGGTCTTCCGCTTGAGGGCGAGCGCCTGCTGACAACTCCCGAATACTGGTCATATCTCAAAATCGCCGACGGCTGTTCAAACCGCTGTTCCTATTGCACAATTCCTTATATCAGGGGCAGTTACAGAAGTGTTCCGCTTGAAACTCTCGTTGAAGAGGCGCGGGCTCTCGCCGCAGCGGGCACGAAGGAACTTATTCTTATAGCGCAGGACACCACCAATTACGGTTTTGATTTATACGGCAGGCTTGCGCTGCCCGAACTGCTTGACAAACTGTGCGAAATCGAGGGCATCGAGTGGATAAGAATGCTCTACTGCTACCCCGACAAAATCACCGACGAACTGCTTGATATTATGTCAAAACAGCCCAAGGTGCTCAATTATATTGATCTTCCTTTGCAGCACGCCGATAACGGCATTCTCAAAAAGATGAACCGCCGCGGCACAAGGGAGGAATACACCGCGCTCATCACAATAATCAGAACCGTTCTGCCCGAGTGCGTAATCCGCACAACCTTTATTGTAGGTTTCCCCGGCGAAGGCGAAAAAGAGTTTGAAAACCTTGCCGAGTTTGTAAATGAGGTTGAGTTTGACCGCCTCGGCTGCTTCGCTTTTTCACCTCAGGAGGGCACTCCCGCCTGCGATATGGAGGGGCAGGTTGACGAACAGCTCAAAATCGACCGCGGCGAAATCATAATGAACGACCAGCTCGAAATAGTCCATCTCAAAAACACCGAACGCATCGGCAGAGTGTTCCGTGTGCTTGTCGAGGATTATGACGCCTACACCGACAGTTACAGCGGCAGAACATATATGGACGCCCCCGAAATCGACGGCAAAATCACTTTCACCACCGACAATGAGTATGAAAACGGCGACTTTGTTCAGGTCAAAGTCATAGGTGTAAACGATTATGATCTCATCGGCAGGGATGTCGGATGCGTCTGACATTTCAGTAAAACAGGAGTAAAAAAAATGAACTTACCCAATGCGCTTACAGTTTTAAGAATTATACTTATACCTGTGTTTGCGGTTTTATGGTTTATGCAGACAGGCTCAACGGTTTATTCGCATTTTCTTTGGGCGGCAATAGTTTTTCTTATTGCTTCCGCCACGGATTTTCTTGACGGCAGAATTGCGAGAAAACACGGCAAAATAACAAATTTCGGCAAAATAGCCGACCCTATAGCTGACAAAGCCCTCACCGTTGCCGCTTATTTCTGCATTTACGCCCACCTCAGGCCGAGAAATCTCACTGCGGAATACATCACGGGCATTGTTTTCGTCTGCGTGATTCTCGCGCGTGAAATCGCGGTGACGGTCATGCGGATGATTTATCTCAGAAAGGGCGTCGCTCTATCGGCAGGTCTTCCCGGCAAAATCAAAACATTCGCCCAGATGGTTCTGCTTTTTATCGCAATGCTCTTTATTTATTCCAATGAAAAGAGTTACACTTTTGTCGGGTCAGATACCCTGAGCATTACAAAATCGGTAAATGTGCTTGTCTTTATCATTATGATTCTTACCGTTTTTTCGGGCGTTTATTATTTTGCCGGCGCAAAAAAAGGCAAAGACGCAAAGAATACTGGCAAATATTCAAAGCGGGCAAAAAAGAATTGACAAAAGCACACCCCGTGTTTATAATATAGTTCCTGTTAATAATAAAATATTTATGCAACGGTCGGGAAGAGTAGCGTTGCAGGCGTTCATCAGAGAGGGTGCCGTTCTGCTGTGAGGCACCTTGAATGCGGCTTTGCGAAGTGCGCCCGGCGGCACGCGGAATGAATTATCAGTATTTCCGCGCGGCTGACCCCGTTACAGGTCATACGAGTTATAAGTCGGAGTGGAACCGCGTAATTACGCCTCCGGTGCAGTTTATGCACCGGAGTTTTTTTGTTTTGGAAAACTCGTAAATCTCTTTTTTTGCGTTTCGGCGTTTCTTTTCCCGCAGTATTTTGTGAAATAATCAGTATAAAACAAGAGGTAGAAAATGTTCAGACAGTTAAAAGAAGACATAGCCTGCGTCAAATCCCGCGACCCGGCTGCAAGGTCGGTTTTTGAGATTCTGTTTCTCTATCCGGGCCTCAAAGCAATCAGAATGCACAGAAAGGCATACTGGTTTTATCATCACGGGTTTTATTTTATCGCCCGCTGGATTTCACAGCGCGCGTCACGCAAAACGGGAATAGAAATTCACCCCGCGGCGCAGATAGGCAAACGCTTTTTTATTGACCACGGCACCGGCGTTGTAATCGGCGAAACGGCAATAATCGGCGACGATGTCACGCTTTATCAGGGCGTTACTCTCGGCGGCACCGGCAAGGATACCGGCAAACGCCACCCGACAATATGCGACAATGTTATGATAGGCTCCGGCGCGAAGGTCCTCGGCCCCATAGTTATAGGCGAAAACAGCCGTGTCGGCGCGGGCGCCGTTGTTGTTAACGACATTCCGCCGAACTGCACGGCAATAGGCATACCCGCAAGGGCGGTCAAGCGCGACGGCGTAAGGGTTTTTGACTACCTTGATCAGATTCACATTCCCGACCCGATAGCCATCGAGATTTCGCGCATTGACGCGGAAATTGAAAAAATCAATGAAAAAATAGGTGCTTCAAAGGAGAACGGCAATGAAAATATTTAACACTCTCACAAGGCAGAAAGAGGAATTTGTTCCGATAAAAGAGGGCGAGGCTAAAATCTACGCCTGCGGCCCCACTGTTTACAATTTTATACACATAGGCAACGCGCGGCCGATATGCGTTTTTGACACCCTGCGCCGCTATCTTGAATACCGCGGATACAAGGTTACCTTTGTTCAGAATTTTACCGATGTTGACGACAAAATCATCCGCAAAGCAAACGAAGAGGGCGTTGACTACACCGAAATTACAAAAAAATACATTGATGAGTTCTGGACGGATGTCAAAGGGCTCAATTTCCGCGAGGCGGATATTCACCCGAAGGCCACCGAAAACATTGAGAAGATTATCGAAATCGTTTCGGGACTTATTGAAAAGGGCTTTGCCTACGAAGCGGACGGCGATGTTTATTTTACCCCCTCAAAATTTGACGGTTACGGCAAGCTCTCGCATCAGCCGCTTGAGGATTTGCAGGCAGGCGCGAGGATTATGGTGGGTGAGGTTAAACACGAGCCGATGGATTTCGCTCTCTGGAAGGCGGCAAAACCCGGTGAACCCTACTGGGAATCCCCCTGGGGCAAAGGCAGACCGGGCTGGCACATTGAGTGTTCCGCAATGGTCAACCGCTATTTAGGCGAAACAATCGACATTCACTGCGGCGGTCAGGATTTGATATTCCCGCACCATGAGAACGAAATAGCCCAGAGCGAATGCTACACAGGCAAACCCTTTGCAAACTACTGGATGCACAACGGCTTCATCACCGTTGACAATGTCAAAATGGCAAAAAGCGCGGGCAACTTCTTCACCGTGCGCGATGTCGCTGAGAAATTCGGCTATGAACCTATAAGACTGCTTATGATTTCCACTCAATACAGAAGCCCCATAAACTACAGTTTTGACGCCATTGAGCAGTGCAGGGCATCGCTCACCCGCCTTTACAACTGCCGCGACGGCATTGATTTTGAAATGCAGAACGCGTCACACGGCGAGGTTGACAAAGAACTTGAAAAAATGCTTGCCGAACGCAGAACTCAGTTCATAGAGGCTATGGATGACGACCTGAACACAGCCGCCGCGCTCGCAGCCGTGTTTGACGCGGTGAGAGATATAAACACGGCAGTTGTAGGCAAAAACGCGAGCGCAGAAACCTGCGAACTCGCCGCGGAAGTTTTTGATGAACTCACAGGCGTTCTCGGCCTTGTTTATAACCGCAAAAAAGAGGTTCTCGACTCCGACATCGACGCTATGATTGAAGCCCGCGCAACCGCAAGAAAAGAGAAAAACTGGGCGGAAGCCGACAGAATCAGGGATGAACTTAAATCAATGGGAATAATCCTCGAAGACACCCCCCAGGGTGTAAAATGGCATAGGGAATAAGATTTTAAATAAAATAAAAGGATGGGTAAAACAATGAAAACAAAGATCAAAAAAACCACGGCATTATTTATGGCTTTGTTAACACTGTTTGGTCTTGCGGCAGGCAGCGTTTCAGCGGGCGCAACGGGCTGTGTTGAGGACACTGGCGGAGTGAGAGTTGTTGATTATGACGGCTTTAAAACCGTTTCACCCGGTTTTCCAGTCAATGAAGAAGTTGCACAGGCGGTTTCCGATACCGACGCGGCAACAGAGTGGAAAACAGTCAGTTACACACCTTATGACCGCAGTGAGTCCGGCAAAAACACAACCTACACCGTTTCGGCAAAGGGTAACCAGATAAAGATAGTCATAAAAAGCGATTATATCAACGGCGATAAAATCTACTGCGCCGGAACAAAAAATGCTCCAATAAGCGAAAATTTGGGCAAAGCGGATGAAGAGGATATATTCCGTATTTACTTCAGTGATACTTTCAGCACTGATGTTAATACAAACTTTTTGAAGTTTTGTGTTAGAGATGCTTGCGGTGAAAACAGAGAAGGTCATTACATTTCTGCGTCAAAAAAAGCTGAATATAGTTTATCATATAATTTTTATGAAGAAGACGGATGGTCACATTGGGCAAGTGTAGGTCAGTATTACAATTCACTTGGTATCCTTCAAGCAGGAGATTATCAGGGAAAAAAGAATGAGTGTAAAAAACTGAACATTTCAACCAGCGGAGACACTATGACAATAACAACAACCCTTCCGGATGAAGTTGTTGACTATTATAACGAGTCAAAACGTGCGTTGAATTTTGACAGTGAAAATCTTTGGATGTATGGTTTTATTCACAGCCCTATTTACTACATAGATGATGAATCATTATTTGACAATAGTTTTTTGGACAGTATAATCACAAGAATAGTAGAAGTGTTCACTAAGTTTTATGAACTTCTCAAGAAGTTTTTCACTTTTGATTTCTGAGATTTAGCAGACAGGCGGTATGGCGGATTTGCTGTGCCGCTTTCCATTTTTATTAAAATATATGATAAATATTAAAAAACACTTGCAATAGTTAAAACCTTGTGATATACTTTTCAGGCAAAACGCACGCGGAGCTAATGCCGGCGCAAGTGCGGCTCAATGCCGTTGCGCTGTCAGGCACGCGGTGGAGGCGGTCAACCCGCCGTAAACTAAGGAGGAAAAAATATGTCAGTAGTATCCATGAAACAGTTACTCGAGGCCGGTGTTCATTTCGGTCACCAGACCAGAAGATGGAACCCCAAAATGGCGGAATACATCTTCACTGAGCGCAATGGTATTTATATCATTGACCTTCAGAAAACCGTAAAAAAACTCGAAGAAGCCTATATGTTCATCCGTGACATTTCGGCTGAAGGCGGCGAAGTCCTTTTCGTCGGCACCAAAAAGCAGGCTCAGGAATCCGTCAAAGAAGAAGCAATCCGCTGCGGTATGCCTTTCGTAAACGCGCGCTGGCTCGGCGGTATGCTCACAAACTTCAACACCATTCAGCGCAGAGTAAAAAGACTTGCTCAGCTCAAAACAATGGAAGCGGACGGAACCTTCAACCTTCTTCCCAAAAAAGAAGTTATCAAATTACAGCTTGAGATAGAAAAACTTGAAAAATTCATGGGCGGCATTACAGAAATGAAAAAGCAGCCCGCGGCTATGTTTATAGTTGACCCCCGCAAAGAGAGAATAGCCGTTCTTGAGGCTAAAAAACTCGGCATCCCCATCGTTGCAATAGTTGACACCAACTGCGACCCCGATGAGGTTGATTATGTTATTCCCGGCAACGATGACGCTATCCGCGCCGTTAAACTTATTGCCGGCGCAATGGCAGACTCCGTTATCGAAGGCAGACAGGGCGAGGCTTCCGCTCCCGCGGCAGAGGCTACAGAAGAAGCACCCGCAGAAGAAACAGCAGAGGAGGAATAATACAATGGCATTTACCGCAAAAGACGTTCAGGCACTCAGAGAAAAAACCAATGTCGGTATGATGGACTGCAAAAAAGCACTCACGGAAGCCGACGGCGATATGGATAAAGCAATAGAGATCCTTCGCGAAAAGGGTCTCGCATCGGCGGCGAAAAAGGCAAGCCGTGTTGCGGCTGAAGGCGTTGTTACCGCTTACAGCGACGCAAACGCATCCGCTCTTGTTGAAGTCAACTGCGAAACAGACTTTGTAGGCAAAAACCCCGAATTTATCGCTCTCGCAAAGCAGATTGCAAAAACAGTTGTTGAAAAGAACCCCGCCGACCTTGACGCTCTTCTTGCAGCAACAATTTCAGACGGCAGCATCTCCGTTGCCGACTCCGTTCAGGAACTCTTCCTTAAAATCCGTGAGAATATGAAAGTCCGCCGTTTCGCCCGCATCGAAGGCACCGCGGTTTCATACATTCACGCAGGCGGCTCCGTAGGCGTTCTTGTTGAGTTTGACACAGACGCCGACACATCAAGCGCAGAGTTCAACGATATGGGCAAAAACATCGCCATGCAGGTGGCGGCAATGAGCCCCGAATATCTTTCAAAAGAAGATATTTCCGCCGAGGAACTTGAAAAGATGAAGAAAATCACCGCTGAGAGCGCTCTCAACAAGCCCGATTCTCTTCCCAAACCCATCCTTATGCAGGTTATCAACAAGGTTCTTGAAAACAAAGCCTGGGATGAAAAAGATGTTGCGGCTTATGAAGCCGAAAAGCAGAACAAGTTCCTTTTCAACTTCCTTTCAAAAGAAGCAATCGCCACTCTTGCGGCAACAGCAGTTGCGGGCAAAGAGGAATACACAGCCAACCCCATCTTCGGCAAGGTTGTTGAAGGCAGAATCTCAAAGCAGATTAAAGAAACCTGCCTGCTTGAGCAGGAATTTGTGCGCAGCGACATTTTTGAAGGCAGCGTAGGCGGCTATGTCGCAAAAGTTGCCAAAGATCTCGGCAAAAACATCACAATCAAAGGCTTCACCCGTTTTGCAAAGGGCGAAGGTATTGAAAAGAAAGCCGATGATTTCGCAGCCGAAGTCGCGGGTATGATTAAATAAAAAAACTGAATAAAGCAGTATCACCTCTGCCGTTATGACAGAGGTGATTTTTTATGTGCTGAAAACTGTTTTGCAAGGCCGGGAATCCGGTCTGTGAGCAGCCTTTATTCGGGGTGAGTTTACACCGGGATTAAATCTCCACAAAATATTTTTCAAGCAGTTCGCACGGGTGGTATGAGAGTTTTGATTTTTTTAAACCCTCGTCACCGGAATCGTCTTCGCGGTTGACGAATTTTATATCTTCATCAACATGTTTTTCCAAAAACAGGTGGGTGAGCATAGGATAAGCCCCGTCAAAACGGATATCCGCCTTTTCAATGTGAACTGTCAGTATATCGCCGATTTTTTCGGCGCAGGAGAAGCCCGCGACTTCGCCGTTTACCCTTAAAACACCGGTCAGCATTTTATATTTGTCAAGGTTTCTGAGAACATCGACAACAGCCTCTTTTTCGGCTGAGGCGAGAACCTCGTCTTTTTCCGCCATCCGGTTCTGCATAAGGTCAATGCACTCGTCAACATCGCCGGCGGTGATTTCATTAAAAGTAAAATCATCATAAAGGCGGCGGAATTTGTTTATGTGATTTCGCTGAGTAGCATATTTTTTGCCCTCAAGCTTCATTATTGCTTCCGCTTCGTAAATGTAATCCGACCACTGCTCCTCGGCGCCGTAAACGCAGTCGGAATAAAGGCGGCGAAAGTCGCCGAGCATATTCTTCGCGACCGAGTAAAACTGCATTTTGATGCTGCGGCTTTTGCAATAGTTTTCAATCTCTTTGCATATTTTGTCAAAATTCTTTTTCGCGGGCGGAAGAAAAGCGGCTCCGCAGTCGTCATCGGTGAGCATAAAAACAATGTCATCGCCTGCGTATGCAATCCTCATATCGTAAAAATCGCGCCACATAAATGTTATGCCGGCGGTAAAATCGCAGGAGTGCTGTCTGAACGCGTCAAAATAGTTTTTTACATTCTCAAAATCTTCAAATCCGATTTTTTTGAACTCAAGCATAAAAATCTCCGTTACAGTAATATTAGGTATCAATATATAAAACCCGACGAACCGCGACAAACTACAAGCCGGTTTAATGTTGAGCGGCATTAATGGGGGGTATATTGATTTTGTGCAATTTAATTTTACGCTATTTTTTGATAATTGTCAACAATTCAATTTATTTTAGTCAATAGTGCTTAAAAATGTTGAAACAGCCATGCGTTTTTGTTATTATAAATACATAAAATGTATTAAGAGGTAATCAATATGAAACTGCCTTATGTTCTGAAACCGCATTTTTCGAGAAAAAGCATTTTTTATCCGCTTGATTTTAAAGGCGCTCCCGCCGCTCTCAGGGGCGAACCGGTTAAACCCGATTTTTCATCATTTCCGTTGCCTTTGCCCTCAAAAAAGAGCGATTACCGCTGCAGCGCGGTTACGGATGACGGCGCGGTCTGGGCAGGCGCGTCAAACGGCGTTACAAGGTGCCGTGTTGAAGAGGAGAAAAAAGCGGACCGTGTTATGTTTTTCAGCTTTGAAAGGGATTTGCCGGACAACAATGTAATTAACATCGCCCCGGACGGAAATTCCGTATGGGTTCTTACCGAAACGGGCATAACACACATAGAGCTTGTTACTTTGACGGCGGAAGAAAAGGCGGATATTCTTCTTGACGAAACTCTTGAGGCCGTGCAGCGCAGAAGTATGGTGAGCCACAAGTTTCTTGCGAAACGCGGCGATGTTTCATCTTATCTCGATTTCGGCCACTGTGACAATGACGGCGGTTTTACCGCCCTTTTCGCCTCCGGTGAAATATTCCGTTACGCCGTGTTAAAAAGAGAAAAGGGCGAAAACGCGCCCGAAACTCTTGAGGCAAAAGCCGTTGCCGCGCGGGCGGTTGAGGCTGTGCTTCTGCTTATGTATATACCGGGCAGGGGAGACGGTTTTGTGGCAAGAAGCTATTTAACCGTTGATGAGCCTTTACCGGATGACGGACTGTTTTTTAAAAAACACGGCGGAAAAGCTACAGCTCTTGAAACCACTTACACAAAGGAGTTGGGCATATCAGGCGTTGAAATCGACGCGTCCGCCCCGGTTCCCGACCGTTTGGCGAAGCTTTACCGCGATGAAGGCTATTCCGATGATGATATTATATATAAAGCAGACACAAGCAGTGATGAAATTACTCTTGAATATATGATGCTGTGGCTTTATTCAAGGCTTATGAGCGGCGAAGATGAAGAACTCGATGAGCTTGTGAGGCAGAGTGCCTGCAGCATTATGGGCCACATTCTCGACAACGGCCTGCGCCTTGTTGATTTTTCCGGCGAAAGCACAATGTGGGCAAAATGGTATGAGGATTATTTTAACACGCCCGACGGCTGGGTTGACGCCTGCCTTAATTCCGCCGAGGTGCTTATGTACCTTAAAGCGACAATGGATATAACCGGTGAGGACGGCAGGTGGAAGGAGGCGTATGACAGCCTTATCGCACGCGGTTATGCCGACCTTGGATTAAAGCATTTTGACAGGCATAACACTGCCAACTGTTTTACAAACGAGGATTTTGTTGAAAATATTATGTACGGAGACCATATGCTCGCGACCGCGTCATTCTATGTTTTGTGCCGCCTTGAAAAGGATGAAAAACTGCTTGACATATATCGCAGGGCATTCTCCACATGGAGATACTCTGTCGCGAGAGAATTCAGCCCCGCCTATGATTTTCCTTACCTTGCCGCCTGCCCGGGCGCGGAACTGGATATGGAGCGTATATGCCTGTGGTTTGACCGCGCGAATATCAGCAGGCTCGCGGGCAGTGTAACGCTCAGCGGCAGGCATGACATTCCGGTTAAGAAATACAGGGCGGGATATCTTGAGGCGGGAACGGCTCTGCCGCCTGATGAAAGATTTATTTCAAAATTCGACCGCAATCCGCTTGAGTATAAAAATGAAGACAGCGGCGGCGCTCAGTGCGTTGAGGGCTGCACTTACTACACACTGCCTTACTGGATGGGCAGATATTACGGTTTTATTAAGTGAGGTAACAGTATGAATAAAGAAATTCATCTTATCGGAAACGCTCATCTTGACCCTATCTGGCTCTGGCGCTGGCAGGAGGGCTGCGGCGAGGTTTTGCAGACCTTTCGTTCCGCTCTTGACAGGCTGAATGAATATGACGATTTTGTTTTTACCTGCTCCTCCGCCGCGTATTACAAATGGGTTGAGGATATTGACCCGCAGATGTTTGAGGAAATACGCGAAAAGGTAAGGGTGGGCAGAATAGTGCCCGTTAACGGCTGGTGGGTTCAGCCGGACTGCAATATGCCCTGTGCCGAAAGTTACGCAAGGCAGGCTCTTTACAGTCAGCTTTATTACTATGAGAAATTCGGCAAAATCTGCCGCACCGGCTACAATGTTGATTCCTTCGGGCACAGCAGAATGATTCCGCAACTGCTCAAAAAGGGCGGTATGGATTTTTATGTTATGATGCGCCCGGAAAAGCATGAGAACGCGGACATCCCGGCTCCGCTTTTCAACTGGCATTCTCCCGACGGCTCGTGTGTGCTGACTTATCACATACCGAACGGATATGCCCGTGAAGGCGTGGAGAGTATTGACAGAGCCGTTGATTATCTCGGCGAAATCGCGGATGAAAACAACTGCGATGTTATGATGTTTTACGGCGTGGGCAACCACGGCGGCGGCCCCACAAAAGGGGATATTGAACACCTTGAAAAACTTAAGGCAAACGGCGCGAATATAAAGTTCTCATCACCGGATGATTATTTTAAAGAAATATGCGCTTCCGGAGTTGACGCGCCCGTATGGGATGATGACCTTCAGCACCACGCGAGCGGATGCTATTCGGCAACCTCGCTTGTGAAAAGCCTCAACCGCAAGGCGGAAGCCCGGCTTATGAACGCGGAAAAGTGGAACACGGTTGCCTGCAAAACGGCAGGTATGACCGCCGAAACGGAAAAATTGAAAGACGCCTGGCTCAATGTCTGCTTTAATCAGTTTCACGACATTTTGTGCGGTTGCTCGATTATGGAAGCGTATGAGGATGTGCGCGACAGTGAAGGTTATGCGATGACGGTTGCCGCGAACGCGGAGAACAACGCTTTTTTGCGTCTTACACTGAATATGAACACCTGGCTCGACGGCGTTTCCGACACAAAAGCGCTCAACGAGCGCCATCACTGCCGCAATCTCGATTATCCGAGACCCGTCGCGGTTTTCAACCCAAATTCTTTTGAGGTTACGGTGCCCGTGCGCACCTATCACCCCTCATCAAAGGTTGAGAACAGCGAACATAAGCCCGTGCTGTTTCAGAATGTGCGCTCTTCGCGCTCAAACGATTCTCACCTTGACACCGTTTTTCTCGCCAAGGTTCCGGCGCTCGGCTACGCCGTATATTGGCTGTGGTGGAGCAAAGAGGAGAGAGGCTTTTATGAGCCGGAAATCAACAGTGGAGTTCGAGCCCTCGACAGTGATGAAATAAAAATAGAGAATGAGCATATCGCCGTTAAATTCAGCAAGGTAAACGGCGCCGTTTCGTCAATGGTTACCAAAGCGGACGGCAGAGAATACGCCGGCGGTGACAATTTCTGCCTGCCGACGGTTTTTGACAACACAAAGCCGGACACCTGGGCGCACAACATTTTTAAGTTTGACGAAGTCATCGGCGCAATGAAACTGCAGTCCATCGAACTCGTTGAAAGCGGTAAACTTCGCAGCGTTGTCAGAACAAAGCACACCTTCGGCAAATCCGTTTTAACGCAGGATTATATTCTTTCATCCGGTATGAAGGTTATGCGAGTAAAAGCAAAGGCAATGTGGCAGGAGCCTTTTACAATTCTTAAAATCCCGTTCCCCGTAAAGGGTGAAAACGGAGTTTCAACCTATGAAGTGCCGGGCGGGTTTATCAAACGCCCCTGCAACGGGGAGGAGGAGCCGGCGCTGAAATGGGGCGACATTTCTTTGAGCTCCGGCGGCGGGCGTTACGGCGTAACCGTATTCAGCGATTCAAAATACAGTTACTCCTGCCCGGAGAATGAACTGCGCCTGACGGTAATACGCAATTCCGTTTTTGCCGATCACTACTCCGACAGACCCGCGGCGGATTTCAACTTCTGCGATGAGGGCGTTCAGCGTTTTGAATACGCCGTTATGCCGCACGGCGGCGATGTGGATATAACCGAGGCAACCGGAACGGGCGAGCTTTTCCTGAACAGACCCGTTACCGTGCCTGTCGGCTACCGCAAAGGCAACTTGCCGCTTGAAAAAAGCTATCTGACAGTTGACGCGCCGAATGTTATAGCCGACGCCGTTAAATTCTGTGAGGACGGCTCCGGCGACGCGGTAATACGCTGCCGTGAAATTGCCGGCAAGCCCGTAACCGCAATGATAAAATGCGATATGCTTGACGCGGCGTTTTACAGCGATTTTTACCCGACCGAAATAAAAACCTTCCGCATAGATAAAGACGGCTTTGTTACCGAGACCAACTTCCTTGAGGGTATTGTATAATATTGCATTATTATTAAGAAATATACTTTAAACCACTTGCATTTGTAAATATGCTGTGTTATAATACCGAACAGTAAAAATCTTTAAGCGGATCCCGTGAGGTCGGCAAGATTAAACTTGAAGTGTAAGCTCTGAGTCTGCCTTGCCGTACCCTGCGGCAAGGCGTTTTTTATCGGAGGCAAAGTTATGAACGGCGTTGTTACAAACAAATATAACTGCGCGGGGGCGCTTCTTTCATCGCCCGCTGCCGCTTTGCTTTCATCCGATGTTGTTGCCGGCGTCAATACCGGCAGATATGTTGTTTTTCCCGGCTTTTGCGATGTGCATGTGCATTTTCGCGAGCCGGGTTTTTCTTATAAAGAGACAATTAAATCCGGTTCTCTCGCGGCGAAGGCCGGCGGCTACACAACCGTTTTCACAATGCCCAACTTGAACCCGGTGCCGGACAGTGTGCCGAACATAAAAGCCCAGCTTGAAATAATCGGAAAAGATGCCGCGATAACCGTTCTGCCCTATGCCGCAATAACAGTAGGCGAAAAAGGCGAAAAACTCTCCGATATGCGGGGGCTCGCGCCTTACGCCGTTGCGTTTTCGGATGACGGCAGAGGTGTGCAGAGCGAGGAAATGATGCGCTCGGCAATGCTGGAGGCAAAAAGGCTCGGCAAAATAATTGTTGCGCACTGCGAAGAAAACTCGTTGTTAAACGGCGGATATATTCACGACGGAGCCTATGCAAAAGAGCACAATCACAAAGGGATTTGCAGCAAAAGCGAGTGGCTTCCGATTGAACGTGATATTAAATTAAGCGAGGAGACGGGCTGCCCCTACCATGTGTGCCATATCTCGGCAAAAGAAAGCGTTGAAATAATCAGGCGGGCAAAAGCAAGGGGAGTAAATGTCACCTGTGAAACCGCGCCGCACTACCTCACACTTGATGAAAACGATTTGCAGGAGGACGGCAGGTTTAAAATGAATCCTCCACTGCGAAGCGAAGAAGACAGAAAAGCCCTTGTTGAAGGTCTGCTTGACGGCACAATAGATATGATAGCCACCGATCACGCCCCGCACAGCAAAGAAGAAAAATCAAAGGGGCTTGAGGGCAGCGCGTTCGGCATAACGGGCATTGAAATCGCCTTCCCCGTGCTTTACACAAAGCTTGTCAGAACGGGAATTGTTCCGCTTGAAAAAATAATCGAATGCTTAACGGTTAATCCGCGAAAGCGTTTCGGAATAAAAGGTGAAAACGAATTTTGCGTATGGAATCTTAACGAAAGTTTTACTGTTAATCCCGAAGAGTTTATATCAAAAGGCAGAGCAACCCCGTTTGAGGGCGAAACCCTTTACGGCAGATGCCTTTTCAATTCAAAACAATAAGTTTAAAACACAAAACATCTGAATTACAATATCTAAAACCTGACATCGGAGGCAGTTATGGCAAAAAGAACAGACATCAAAAAGGTACTTATCATCGGCTCGGGTCCCATTGTAATAGGTCAGGCGGCTGAGTTTGACTACGCGGGCACACAGGCGTGCCTTGCCCTCAGGGAGGAAGGCTACAAGGTCATTCTCGCAAACTCCAACCCCGCCACCATTATGACAGACACCACTATAGCGGACAAGGTCTATATGGAGCCGCTCACGGTTGAGTATATCGCGAAAATACTCAGGCACGAGCGTCCCGACGCCATTGTGCCCGGCATAGGCGGGCAAACAGGGCTTAATATAGCCGTTCAGCTTGAAAAACAGGGGATTCTCAAGGAATGCGGAGTTGAGCTTCTCGGCACGCCCAGCCGTTCCATTGAACGCGCGGAAGACAGAGAGCTTTTTAAAGAGATGTGTGAGAGCATCGGCGAACCGGTCATTCCCTCTGAGATAACATATTCACTTGATGAGGCGAAAGAGGCGGCAAAAAGAATAGGCTATCCCGTTGTTCTGCGCCCCGCGTTCACCCTGGGCGGAACAGGCGGCGGCTTTGCCGACAATGAGGAGGAGCTGATTGAAGTCGGCGTAAACGCCTTCCGGCTTTCTCCCGTTCATCAGGTGCTTATTGAAAAGAGCGTAAAAGGCTATAAAGAGATTGAGTTTGAGGTTATGCGCGATTCCAATGACCACGCCATAACAATCTGCGGTATGGAGAATGTTGACCCCGTAGGTGTGCATACCGGCGATTCAATCGTTGTTGCCCCCATTCTCTCGCTCAATGACCATGACCTTAAAATGCTCAATGACAGCGCCATAAAAATTATAAAGGAACTTGGAGTTGAAGGCGGGTGCAATGTTCAGTTCGCGCTCAACCCGAATTCAAGCGAGTATTTCTTAATAGAGGTAAACCCCAGAGTTTCGCGTTCATCCGCCCTTGCTTCAAAGGCGAGCGGTTATCCGATTGCCAGAGTTACGGCGAAAATCGCCCTCGGTATGGCGCTCGAGGATATTCCGGTTGCAGGCGGCACGGCGGCAATCGAGCCCACGCTTGACTACATTGTCGCGAAATTTCCGCGCTTTCCGTTTGACAAATTCGCGACCGCCCCCAACATCCTCGGCACTCAGATGAAGGCGACCGGCGAGGTTATGGGCATCGGCTCGTCGCTTGAGGAATGTATGCTTAAATCCGTGCGTTCGCTTGAAACGGGAGTGTGCCATTTTTACCTTGCAAAATTTGATTCATACACAGACAGTGAGCTGTTTGAATACATTTCAAAATTCAGGGATGACAATATCTACGCGATAACGGAGCTTATCCGCAGGGGCGCGACAATCGAGAAGTTGCATGAGGTTACAATGATAACCGAAATGTTCCTTGAATGTTTAAAGCGTATTGTGGATATGGAATACACTCTCAAAGACAAGCCCGGCAATGAGAAGGTTCTGCGCGCGGCAAAGGTTATGGGATTTTCGGACAAATATATTGCCAAACTTTGGGATAAAGAAGAAATTGAAATATATGAAACCCGCAAAAAACTCGGCATTGTTCCCATTTTCCGCATGGTTGACACCCTTCACACGGGCAAATACATAGCCTACCTCTACTCGTCATATTCCGGTGAGAACGCTTCACGCCTTACGGAGAAAAAGAAAATTGTTGTTCTCGGCGCGGGACCTATCAGAATAGGGCAGGGCGTTGAGTTTGACTATTCCACCGTTCACGCGGTTCAAACAATAAAACGCGCGGGCTATGAGGCAATAATCATAAACAACAACCCCGAAACCGTTTCAACCGACTACACCACAGCCGACAAACTATATTTTGAGCCTCTCACACCCGAGGATGTTATGGCTATTATCGACTTTGAACAGCCGGAAGGCGTAATTGCCTCGCTCGGCGGTCAGACTGCCATAAATCTTGCCGAGCCTCTTATGAAAAGAGGAGTAAAAATCATCGGCACTGACTGCGACGCTATTGAGCGTGCTGAAAACAGGGATTCTTTTGAGCATCTTCTTCTTGACCTCAACATTCCTCAGCCAAAGGGCTGCGCGGTCACGAAAATTGAAGACGGAGTAAAAGCCGCGAAAGAAATCGGATACCCGGTGCTTGTTCGCCCCTCGTTTGTTTTGGGCGGCAGGGCAATGCAGGTTGTGGCAACCGAGGAACAGCTCAGACAGTACCTTAAAAACGCGGTCGCGATAGATGAGGACAAGCCCGTGCTTGTTGACAAATACATAAAAGGCAAAGAGGTTGAGGTTGACGCCATCTGCGACGGCAGAAATGTGTTTGTGCCCGGCATAATGGAACTCGTTGAGCGCACGGGCGTTCATTCCGGCGACTCAATAAGCGTTTACCCGGCATTCAGCATTTCGGATAAAGTCAAGGGAACAATTCTGCAATACGCCAAAAAACTCGGGCTCGGCATCGGCATAATAGGTCTGTTCAACATTCAGTTTATAGTTGACCCGGATGAAAATGTGTTTATTATCGAGGTAAATCCCCGTTCTTCAAGAACGGTCCCGTTCCTTTCAAAATCCACCGGGTATTCTCTTGCCGACATAGCAACCGATGTTATACTCGGCAAATCACTCAGAGAACAGGGAATATTCGATATTTATCCCGATGAGAAAAAGCGCTGCTATGTAAAAGTTCCCGTATTCTCATTCAACAAAATAAAAGGCCTTGACGCCTATCTTTCACCCGAGATGAAATCAACCGGCGAGGCAATAGGCTATGATGACAAGCTCAACCGCGCGCTCTACAAGGCGCTTCAGGCTTCGGGCATTCATCTGGCATCCAGCGGTGTTGTTTTCGCGGCAATAGCGAATGAAGACAAAGAAGAGGCTCTTCCGCTTATCCGCCGGTTCTATAACCTCGGCTTCAACATTCAGGCAACAGAAGGCACGGCGGAATATCTTAAAGAAAACGGTATCCGCACCCATGTGCTTGAAAAAATCAGCGACGGCAGCGATGAGATACCGGAAGCGCTCAGAGAGGGCAACATAGCCTATGTAATAAACACAAAGGCAATAGAATCCTCCGATCCCAACTCCGACGGCTTTAAAATCAGATGCCTCGCGGCGGAGAACAATGTTGCCATGTTCACATCGCTTGACACGGTCAGGGTGCTTCTTGATGTGCTTGAGGAAATAACAATCTCAATTTCAACAATAGATTCTTAAAACGATATGAAGCAAAGTATTTTTAAAGTTATCTCAAACGAAAAAATTGCGAAAAGCGTTTATAAAATGATTCTGTCGGGCGACACATCCGAAATCACTTCACCCGGTCAGTTTGTCAACCTGCTTGTCGGCACCTGCTTTTTGAGAAGGCCGGTTTCGGTCTGCGATGTGAACGGGGATGCTCTCACGCTTGTTTACAAGGTTGTGGGAACGGGCACAAAGCTTATGAGCAAAGCGGCGCCCGGCGAAGAGTTTGACACACTCACGGGGCTCGGCAACGGCTATGATCTGACGCTCAGCGGAGAAAACCCGCTTCTTCTCGGCGGGGGAGTAGGAGTGCCCCCTCTGTATATGCTTGCGAAAAAACTTGTTTCACAGGGCAAAAAGGTGAGCGTCGTTCTCGGCTTCAACACAAAAGAGGAAGTGTTTTATGAGGATGAGTTCAAAGCGCTCGGTGTCGGTGTTACCGTCGCGACGGCAGACGGTTCATACGGAGTGAAAGGCTTTGTCACCGATGCTATGCCCGGCGATTACTCATACTTTTATACCTGTGGTCCCGAACCTATGTTAAAAGCCGTTTTCAGAAAAACATCAACTTCCGGGCAATTCAGTTTTGAAGAGCGTATGGGCTGCGGCTTCGGCGCCTGTATGGGCTGCTCGTGCAAAACGGTTACGGGTTACAAACGCATCTGCAAAGAGGGTCCCGTGCTTGAAAAGGAGGAAATCTTATGGGAAGACTGAGCGTTGACCTGTGCGGAATAACACTCGACAATCCCGTTATTCCCGCCTCCGGAACTTTCGGCTTCGGTTATGAATTTGCAAAGATTTATGACATAAACATTCTCGGCACATTCTCGTTCAAAGGCACAACAAAAGAACCCCGCTTCGGCAATCCCACACCGAGAATCGCCGAATGCACATCGGGTATGATAAATGCCGTCGGCCTTCAGAATCCCGGCATTGACAAAGTGATAAGCGAAGAACTGCCGCAACTTAAAAAGTGTTTCAGCAAGCCCGTTATGGCAAATATCGGCGGTTTTTCGGTTGATGAATATATCGAAAACGTTGAAAAAATAAGTGCGCAGGAACAGGTCGGCTGGGTTGAACTCAACATAAGCTGCCCCAATGTTCACAGCGGCGGTGTCAATTTCGGCACTGATGCAAAGTCGGCAGCCGAGGTTGTCAGAGCGGTAAGACCCGTCTGCAAAAAACCGCTTATTGTCAAACTCACGCCAAATGTCACCGATATTGTATCAATAGCAAAAACCTGTGAGGCAGAGGGCGCGGACGGCATAAGCCTTATCAATACTCTTCTTGGTATGCGCATAGATTTAAAAACAAAAAAGCCGGTCATAAAAAATATAATGGGCGGCTTTTCGGGCCCCGCAATCTTCCCGGTGGCCCTGCGTATGGTTTACCAGGTCGCAAAAGCGGTCGCCGTTCCCGTTGTCGGCATGGGCGGCGTATCAAAGGCGGAGGATGTTATTGAAATGATGCTCGCGGGAGCGTCGGCGGTCGAAATCGGCACGGCAAATCTTATCAACCCCTGCGCCTGCCGCAACATTATTAACAACCTGCCGCGCGTTATGGACGAATACTCAATAGAAAAATTATCGGATATTCAGGGAGGAGTTTTAAATGGGTAAAGATGTTATAATCGCCTGCGATTTCGCAAGCGCGCAGCAGACATTTGATTTTCTTGACAGATTCACAGGCAGAAAGCCGTTTGTAAAAATCGGTATGGAGCTTTTTTATGCCGAAGGTCCCTCAATTGTGCGTGAAATCAAAAAGAGGGGTCATAAAATCTTTCTCGACTTAAAACTTCACGACATACCCAACACAGTCAAAAAGGCTATGGCTGTGCTGTCCCAACTTGATGTTGATATATGCAACCTTCACGCGTCCGGCACATCGCGTATGATGCAGGCGGCTCTTGAGGGCTTGACCCGCGCGGACGGCAAAAGGCCGCTGCTTATAGCCGTAACACAGCTCACGTCAACAGATTCGGAAGCGCTTAAAAATGACCTGCTCATTGATGAGCCTATGGATAAAGTTGTTATGCACTACGCGCTCAACGCAAAGAATTCGGGGCTTGACGGTGTTGTGTGCTCACCTCTTGAGGCGGCGAAAGTTCACGAAACCTGCGGAGCGGATTTTATAACAGTAACGCCGGGTGTGCGTTTTGCCGACGGAGATATAGGCGACCAGAAGCGTGTTATGACGCCGGCGCAGGCAAAAGAAATCGGCTCAGATTACATAGTGGTGGGCAGACCGATTACCGCCGCGGACGACCCGGTTGCAGTTTATGAAAGATGTATTGCCGAATTTGTCGGATAAAAGGAGAAAAGAAATGCAGACAAAAGAACTTATCGCGAAAGATTTGCTCTCAATAAAAGCGGTGTTTTTCCGTCCGGAAGAACCATTTACCTGGGCGAGCGGTATAAAAAGCCCGGTTTATTGCGACAACCGCCTGACGCTTACCGCGCCGGAGGTGCGCACGGATGTTGAAAACGCCCTTGCGAAAACAATAAAGGAGAACTACCCGGAAGCCGAGGTGCTTATGGGCACTTCAACCGCCGGCATAGCTCACGCGGCAATAACCGCGCACCTGCTCAATATGCCTATGGGCTATGTTCGCTCGGGCGCCAAAGACCACGGCAGGCAGAATCAGATTGAGGGCAGGCTTGAAAAGGGGCAAAGGGTAGTTGTTGTTGAGGATTTAATCTCAACGGGCGGCAGCGTTATTGAGGTTGTTAATGTGCTTCGTGAGGCCGGCGCGCAGGTGCTCGGTATTGTGAGCATATTCACCTACGGTATGCAAAAGGGTATTGACCGTCTCGCGGCGGCGGATGTAAAAAACATATCGCTCACCGATTTTGACACGGTGGCTCAGGTTGCGGCAGACACCGGCTATATAAAACCCGAAGATGTCGCGAAACTCATTAAATTCAGAAACAATCCTTCCGATGAAAGCTGGATTACACTATGAGAAGTTTAATTGATATAAGGGATTTATCAACGCAGGAGATTGATGAGCTTATAAAAACCGCCTGTGATATAATTGAAAACCCCGAAAAATACAGCGAGAAGTGCCGCGGAAAAAAACTTGCCACACTTTTCTTTGAACCTTCAACCAGAACAAGGCTGAGCTTTGAAGCGGCAATGTATGAACTCGGCGGCAATGTGCTGTCTGTTTCAAGCGGGTCATCGTCATCCGCCGCAAAAGGCGAGAGTGTTGCCGACACGGCAAAAACCGTTTCCTGCTACGCCGATATTATAGCAATGCGCCACCCTAAGGAGGGCGCTCCGTTTGTCGCGGCGGCAAACGCAACCATTCCGGTTATCAACGCTGGCGACGGCGGCCACAATCATCCTACGCAGACCCTTGCCGATCTGCTGACTATTTACCGCGAAAAGGGCGGTTTCAATAACCTTACAATAGGTTTTTGCGGCGACCTTAAATTCGGCAGAACGGTTCATTCGCTTATCTCCGCCATGTCACGCTACACGGGCATAAAAATTGTGCTTATCTCTCCGCTTGAGCTTAAACTGCCGAGCTATATCAAAAAGGATGTTCTCAAAAAGAACGGCATTCCTTACTCTCAAACAACAGATTTGCTCTCGGTTATGCCGGAGCTTGACATACTTTATATGACAAGGGTTCAGCGCGAAAGATTTTTTAATGAAGAGGATTATTTAAGGCTTAAAGACAGCTATATTCTGGATGTTAAAAAGCTTGAAACGGCAAAGCCGGATTTGTGCGTAATGCATCCGCTGCCCAGAGTAAACGAGATAAGCGTTGCTGTTGACAGCGACCCGAGAGCCTGTTATTTCAAGCAGGTGTTAAACGGCAAATATATGCGTATGGCTCTCATACTCAAACTTCTTGAGGAGGCAGAGAAATGAATGTTGATTCAATTCAGAACGGAATAGTCATTGACCACATTTCAGCCGGCAACTCTATGAAGCTTTATGAACTGCTTGACCTTGACAGGCTTGACTGCTGCGTGGCTTTAATCAAAAATGTCACAAGCAGAAAAATGGGCAAAAAAGACATTATAAAAATTGATGCCGATATTCATGTGAATCTCGACGCAATCGGTTATGTCGATCCCGAAGCAACAGTTAATGTTATAAAAGACGGACAGCTTGTTGAAAAAAAAGTCATCGGCACACCGCAGACGCTCACAAATGTTTTAAAATGCAAAAATCCCCGGTGCATAACCTCCTGTGAACAGGAACTGGATCATATTTTCAGGCTTTCCGACAGCAGCGCCAAAATTTACCGGTGCATTTACTGCGAAACAAAAGCAAAATAAAAAAATAAGCCTTCGGCAGTGCCGAAGGCTTTAAAAATCAATTATCAATTATTTCATTTTGAAGTCAATGCCGAGTTCTTTAAGCCTGTCAAAAAACTGAGGAACACAGTCGTTTACAATTTCAGCGCCTTGAATCGAACCTCCTGTTGCCGCGAGCAAAACCGAGAGAGCCATAACAGCCCGGTGGTCCCCGTTGCTCTCAAGCGCAATGGAGGAGGGTTTTATCAGCGAACGGTTGATTATAGCCGTCTCTTCGCCCAGCGCCAGAAAAACATTGAGTTTTGAGAGTTCCTTCGCAAGTTTTTCAAGGCAGAGTTTTTCTTTCGGCTTGAAACGCGAAAGACCTCTGAAAATTGCGCCTCTGTTGAGTGCCGCATAAACAAACAGGGCAGGGGCTAAATCCGGATGGTCCGTCAAGTCAATTTCAGGGCTTTCATCTTCACGAAGCCGCCTGAAAAGTTCGGGGTAGATTTTATCCGCCTGAACGCTGTCGTCGCTAAGGCCTTCAATTTTAACTTCGCCGCCCGAGGTGTTAAATGTGTCAAAATAAGCCGCCGAAGACCAGTCGCCTTCAATTTCAAGGTCAAGCGGTCTGAACTTTTTGCCCTTGATGTTAATCATCGAAAGGCCGCCCCACTCAACCTCAACACCCTGCTTCGCAAGAACTTTTATTGTGTTGTCAATGTAGTTTCTGCCGTCAATGGGCGGAGCTATGAAAATTCTGCTTCTGCCGTTCTGCGATGCGAGAGAATAAATAAGGCCGCTGATAAAATGGCTTGATTCCGTGCCGAGAATGCTGTAGTCACCGGGTTTGAGTTGCCCGTGAACAAGTATTTTTCCCGAGGATTTCTTGAATTTGATTTTCTGTGCCTCGCATACTTTTTTGCACGCGTTGTGCGGCTTTTCAAAAAGACTCTCATCGCCTTCGAAAACCGCCTTTTTGCCTGATGCCATGGCAATCGGGAGCATAAAACCAAGCGTGCTGTTAAAGCCCTTGCAGTCAAATGTTATGGGCTTTTTGCGCACGGCAGGGTCAACTCCCTTTATGCGTATTGCGTCGCCGTTAATGTTGCACACGGCGCCGAGTTCTTTAAGACAGCCGATTGTTGTCATAATATCGGGTGAAAACGCAACATTTCTGATTACGCTTTCTTCCTCGCAGAGCCCTGCGTAAAGAATAAGACGGTGCGCAATACTTCGTGAAGAGGGAGCTTTGATTGTTCCTTTTGCGACTGACTGTTTGAATACCGCTGTCATTTCAATTCCTCCTTCTCACGATTTTTTATTTCAATTTTATATTATCATTTTTTTTTCTAAATATCAAGAATTCTAACGCAAATACACAATTTGTTTACATTTTACAAATATTATGATGCAAAAAACAAATTAATTGATTAAAACATCTAAAAACTATTGACTAAATACAGATTTGAATTTTATAATAAAACTGTTAATGGTTTTGATTCTGAATATCGGGAGAGTTAAAAAATGGCTGTTTCATATGTTTGTTCAGGCGTCGGAATGGTGCTTTTATGTGTGTTTTTAAAACTCAGGGTGAGCAGGGGCGCATCTGCGTTTGTAACTGTAATCAAATCAACCGTTTCAATCGGGTTTATGTTTACTGCGTTGAACGCGCTTTATTACGGCGAAAACAAAACCGCCGTTGCCGTCTGCGCCGGCCTGATGTTCGGTATGCTCGGCGACATCTTTCTCGACCAGAAATATGCCCACCCCGACAGTGCAAAAGTTTACACCTATGCCGGCTTCCTTGTGTTTGCCGCAGGTCATATTTTTTATGACATTTTTTTAATCAAAAATTTCTACACACCCGGCAAACTGCTTTTTATTATTATTCCGTTTGCCGTTTCAATAGTTGTGGCTGTTCTCAACATAGCGGGCGAAGACCTTATGAAACTTAAATTCGGTGAATACAAAATGATTACCGCTTTTTACAGTTTTGTTCTGTTTTCGTTTGTCGCGCTCTCGTTTTCAATGTCGCTTCTTAACGGCTTCAAAAATATATGCTGTGTTATGCTGTTTGTCGCGAGCATTTTCTTCGCTGTCTCCGATTTTATTCTCAGCGGCACTTATTTCGGTCAAGGTAAATCAAGGCCTGTCGATATCATCACAAACCACGCTACCTATTATATCGCCCAGTATATAATTGCTTTAAGCCTGTGCTTTCTGAAATAAACTTGATAATCAGTCAACAAAAGCATCAGCATAAAAGCAGAGGCGATTAATAATCGCCTTACTGTAAGCAGAATTATAAAATAACTTAAATCTGAGGTTACAAAAAAAGCCGGAACTTCAATTTGGCAAAAGGGTTTTTATGACCAGATTTTGAAAAAGTATGGACATATATTGATTAAAACCCCGTAAAACGGAAAAACGACGAGTATTATTAACAACTGTCAATCATACAACAACCCCGCAGGTTTCTGACCTGCGGGGTTTAATCTTAAAAACCGTTCGCTTACTGTTTTGCGCCTTCGTCAAACTTTTCAAGCACCTTAACGCTTACCGCGAAGCAGTCCGCGAGGCCGTCAAGGTTCATATTGTCATAAGAGTCTTTTCTGGTGTGGTAGTAACTTTCAAGTTTGTGGTTAAGGCCCGTGATACCTGTTGAGCGCATGCCTGCCTGAGCAAAAGCAGCGTTATCCGTAGCGCCGCCCAGAGGGGGAACCATACCCTTTTTGCAGGTGATGCCGAGTTCTTGCGCGCACTCCATAAAGAGGTCTGAAACATCTTTGTCAGCCTTGACGGTAGCGTTGAGGTCACGGTAGTTTACAAGCAGATACTTCGGGTCATGAATTGTGTCGTATGAATAAATGAAGGTGGGAACATCGTCAAAATCATGGGGGTGCGCTTCACACCACGCTTTCGCTCCGCGCAAACCCGCTTCTTCGGAACCGGTAAGAATAACGCCGATTTCGGTGTTTTCAAATTCAATGTTTTCATCCTGAAGCGCCTTGAGTATGGCTATGCCCATGTAGCAGCCGGTGAGGTTGTCGTTCGCGCCGTCAACAACTCTCTTGTAATTAACCATAAAGTAAAGTCCTACAAGGAACGGGGTGAAGAAAAGGCCCCAGAGACCTACATGGAAGATTGTTGAAAGGCTCTGACCGCCGAGTTTCTGAATAACGGCGATTACCGAAATAACAATGTAGAACACGGCGCCGAGAGCGCAGGTAATAGCGTGGCCTTCAAAGCCAACGCCGCCCAGCGCGTAGTTTACCGGCCATTCCCACGCAGCGTCGGGGTGACCGTTGAAAATAATTCTTCTCTTGACTTCGCCTGTGGGTTTTTTGTAAGCGGTAACATTGTGACCTGTCTCTTCGGGGAAAAGGAAGTCAACCGTCTTTTTGTAAACTCCGAACTGAAGCAGAGCGAGTATAAGACCGAAAACAATAAGAACTATTCCGATAATCGGCAGAACAACTGCGAGTTTTCCTCCGACGCCCACGCCGATAAGGAAAAGGGCTATCGCGCATAAAACGCACGAAATGGTAATGTAAATCCATCCGTAGAATGATTTGGGGTTTTCTTTGAAAGATTCAACTTCAACTCTGTCGCAGCCGAGTCTTTTCATAACATCGCCCATATAAACGCAAGCCTGTTCCTCGCCTTTTGAGCCGGGGTTTCTTTTTTCAAATCTGGTGCATATATATCTGATTTCCTGATACATATACTTTGCGTAACCGGATTTCTTTTCAATGATTTTTGACAGATCCATTTTGGTTCCTCCATTAAGAAATTTATGCTGTAATTACCTGCCCGGCAGGTAAAATAACTGCCTGAATAATTATTATGCGGTTACGGGCATAAGCGCAACCGAAAGCGCAAGAAGAATCTGCGCGGGGTAGTAAGTGCCGAGTTCCGCCGCGACAAATTTGTTTTTTGACTTGACGGGTAAAAAATACAGAAAACCGAGAATTGTGTCGCTGATAATAAACAATATACTCCCGATTGTTGTCACAACAAATGCGTTGTAGCCCGTTCTGTGAAGCGCTGTAAATGACATAACGCACTTCGCAAAAAGAATTGAATAGTACGCTGCCAGCAGAATAAACATTTTTTTATCCACATTGAATTTGAGTATTTTAATCAGCACTGTGGCAACAGCGAAAATAACAGCGGCTATAAGGAACGGAAAAATCGAAAAGCCCGCAACCTTTATAAAAGCGGCAATAAAAAATATATGCCCGGCTAAAAACGAGCCCGTTCCCATACCCATAAGCCTTGAGCGGAATTTGGGAGCAATTTCTTTAAGACCCAGAAGGATGTCGCCGCCCTGACCGAACATCAGACAGAACACAGCAAGAAAAAAATAGTATGGGTCGGAGAGGTGGTTATTGCAAAATCCGGCAATGGCTATTGACATAAAGCCGAAACTTGAAAGGAATTTGCACAGCATTCCGTTAAAGGACTGACCTTTGGTGCGAAAATAGATTGTGGCAACGGCACTTGCCGCCGTAAGCAGGCATAAAACAATAATCAGAACCGTCATATATTCCACCCCGTAAACAATATGTTAATATTATACAACTTTAATTTCCAAAATAAAAGATATTTTGTAAAAATATTTTATAAAAATATATGATTTGCATTTTTATTTCTTTGGTAATATAATATGCGGGAAAGGGTGGTTCATTTGACACACAGCGCCGAAAAGGCATTGAAAAACGCTTATGCCGTTCTTAAATATGAAACTCCGCTTAAAAACGCGGATTGCGGCAGACTGTGTAATGCGGTCTGCTGTTCGGGCGATGAAAATGACTGTATGTTTCTTCTTCCCTTTGAAGATGAGCTTGTAAAGCAAAACGGCTTTGCAGTATGCGATACAGATGGCAATTACGGCTTTTCCGCCGTAACCTGCAAAGGTGTTTGCCGCAGGAACAAAAGACCGCTCGCCTGCAGGTTTTTTCCGCTGTTTCCGGCAATAACCGAAAAAAACGGAAAAGATACAGTTACCGTAATTATCGATCCGAGAGCTTCAATATGCCCGCTGACCCTTGAAAACGCCGTAATTGACCGTTCGTTCAGAAGGGCAGTTCATAAAGCCGGTCTTTATCTCTTATGCGATGATGAAATACGGGCTTATCTTAAAAAAATAACTGCGGAACTACTTGAAATAGAAGAACTGAAAAACAAGCTTTTACAGTCATAAAAAACATCATCTGTAAAGAAAAACAACTTTACAGACTGAAAGGAAACTGAATTTGAAATACGACTGCATTATCTGGGACTGGAACGGAACTCTGCTTGACGATGTCAGCGCATCTCTGCGCAGCGTTAATGATATGCTCAAAAAAAGGGGCAGACCTCCCATTGATATTGACCGCTACCGCGAATGTATAGGCGTGCCGATAAAACATTTTTACGAGCAGGTTTTTGACATCGAAAAAGAGGATTACGCCCTCCTGCTTAAAGAATACAACGAAGGTTATGAGTATTATGTCAATCTTGACTGCACAGTGGCTCACGGCGCCGTCAGGCTGCTTGAAAAAATAAAACAAACCGGAACAAAGCAGATTATCGTCTCATCCTGTGAGAAAAATCAGCTTGCGGCGGCTGTTGAAAAAGCGGGAATCGGAGATTATTTTGACGCTGTTCTCGGAGCGGATGATTATTTCGCAACTTCAAAAATCGACAGAGCCCGCGGTTATCTGAAAAACAATCTGCCCGAAAACGCAAAACTCCTTACGGTCGGCGACCTTATTCACGATTATCAGCTCGCCCTTGCTCTCGGAGCGGATTGCGTGCTTGTAAAAAGCGGCCATGAAGACACGGGCAGGTTGCTTGCCTCGGGTGCCTTCACAGCCGAAAATGTTGCCGATACGGAAAGATTTATTTTCGCTTAATTGATTTTTACGGTTATGTCGCCTTTCGGAAAAGTGCAGCAGGGATGTATGTAACCGAACTGTGCGTCCGCTATTCTGCGGTAATCGGAACTGTCATCAATATAGACTTCCCCGCTTACAAGTTTGCTTCTGCAGAATCCGCATTCACCGCTTCTGCAGCGCACGGGGACGGCAATACCCGCTTTTTCAAAAGCGGTCAGCACTGTCTCATCACACCTGCCGTCAATCACGGTTTCTTTGCCGCGGTCAATAACGGTTACTTTGCAGGTCTCATTTTTGAGCCCTGCTTTTTTTGCCGCCGTTTTTGAAACGCCCTGCATTTCAAAGCGCACAAATTTCTTTCTCAGACCGAGCGATTCAACTTCTTTTGACAAAAACGCATACATAGCCTCGGGTCCGCAGGCAAAAACGCTGTAATCACAGCCTGCGGGCGCATACTTTTTAATCAGGTCAGCGCCTATGAATCCGTGCTCAAAACCTTTTGTTTTGCCTTCGCTCAGAACATATACAACTTTGAAACTGCCGTTTTGGGCGGCAATTCTGTCAAGTTCATCTTTAAACGCTAAATCTTTCTCGGTTCTTGCGCCGTAAAGCAGAGTGAGGTTAAAGTTTTCGGTGCGTTCATCAATAGCTTTCGCCATTGAAAGAAACGGCGTTATTCCGCTGCCGCCCGCAACGCCTATGACCGTTTTCGCGTCTCTTAACGGTTCATAAACAAAAGTGCCTTCGGGCGCGTATGCCGTAATAACAAAACCTTTTTCCCAGTTGTCCAGAATATAGCCCGAAACAAAACCGTCATCAACTCTTTTGACCGCAATCCGGTAAGTGCCGTTCAATGCCTCTTTCGGTGATGACGCAATTGAATAAGCCCTTGTGCAAACAGAACTGCCGATTTCTGCCTGAAACGACAGATACTGCCCGGCTCTGAAATACGCCGCCTTTCCGTTTTTGGCTTTTAATGTGTAAAGTTTGAAATCATCGGTCAGACTCTCAACGTTCTCAACAATAAGCGTCTGTGTTTTCGGGTGAAGAGAGGCCGCGACTTTGTTAACCTGAAATTCCGCAGGCGGAGCCGCCTGCTTGTCGGAGGCCTTCGCAACATCGCTGAAACGAACGGGAAGCGATAAAACAGTGTTGGTAAAATCTTTTATTCCGCTCGAAAGGGGAGTTGTTTTGATTTTCATTTTATGCCCGCCTCCTTTTCAATATTTTTCAAAACTGCCGCAGCCGCTTCATAACCCGTTGAATATGAAGGGCTGTAGCCGAGTGATTTTGAGCCGTAGCCGCCGCCGTAATAAAGGTGGTTGATTTTTTTGCCCACAGCGTCGGTGACAACTCTCTGAACAATTCCGTAACTGCCCGTGTTTTCAAAACCGTAGATTGTGCCGTTCGGCGCGTCAAGGTAGCGGGCATAGGTCATCGGCGACGCGATTTCAATTTCCTCAATATGGCTGCGGATTTCCGTGCCTGTTGCCTTTTCAAAATTAGAAATCATCCTGTCTGCAAACTCGCGTTTTGCGGTTACATAGTTTTCTTCGCTTACATCATCCCAGGCGTTGTCGCCGGTGAAAAGACCTGTTATGTAGAGTATGCAGGTGCCTTCGGGCGAACAGTCCGGCAAACCGTTGTTGAGGCATACGGCCGCCTGCATATTATTGCCCGCTCTGCCTCTCGTGAGCGCAGACTGTTTTGCCGTGTCGGCTGTGTCATAAATGAAATAACTGTGGTTTTGGATTCCCAGTTCTTCAGCGGATTTGTCAAGGCCGAGAAACAGGCTGAATCCTTTCGGCGCAAGCCTGACGGAATTGAGTTTTTTAATCTGATATTTCGGAACATATCTGCTGTCAATAAGTTTTGTGTACATATTATAGGGCGACGCGTTACTGATAATATAGTCGCAGTCAACAATATCGCCGTTTTCGAGTTCAACGCCGCAGGCGGTTGCGTCCCTGACAATTATTCTGCGCACCGCCGTGCTCATCCACGCTTCGCCTCCGAGTTCCTCAAACCGATCCAGAATAGCGCTCGATATGCCGTGGCTGCGTGTTTTCGGAATAACGGGACCGTCTATAATATATGATTTGAACATTGTGAAATAATGCATAAAACTCTGCTCGTCAAGCGGAGTGCCGAGATATAGCCAGTAACCGCCGAAACAGTCGCGCGCGGCTTTGGGCAGGTCTAGCGCGTCAAACAGTTCATTAACCGTATAACCCGCGCAGTTTATGAAATCGCTGTATTCGCCGAATATCTTTTTGAATATGTCGGTCGAAAAATTCTGAATTGTGCCGAGGTAATCAAGCCCCGCGTTTGCCTCTTCGATAATGTCAAAAAGTTTTTCGCATTTTTCCCTGCTGCCGGGAGCGTATTCCACAACCTTGTCAATAAAAGCTTTTCTTGTTGTCGGCAGGGTGTAGTCAACGTTTTCTTTGTCGTTGAGCGTAATCATACGAAACGCTTCATAAAGGGTTACCCACTCTATTTTTTCCGAAACGCCGAGTTCATCAAATATCTTTTTCAGTTCCCGTCCGCCTTCAATATACGGGCCTATTCCGCAAAGCTCGTGCAACGACGCCTCAAACTCAAACCTGCCTCTTACAAAAGAGGTTGCGCTGCCGCCGGGAATGTTGTGCCTTTCAACAAGCAGTGTTTTTTTGCCCGCAAGCGCGGATTTTGTTGCCGCAACAAGGCCGCCGTTGCCCGCGCCTATAACAACAACATCATATTTTTTACCCATGCTTCACTCTCCTTGCTTATGTAATATGTTACAAAAGAATAATATCATATAATAATTATTTTATCAATTATATTCAAACATATTTTTCGGCAAAATTTATTGTCCGTGAACGAAATCCTGCAGTTATTATTCATTGAAAAATGAATATACACAGCGATTTTTCCGACATAAACGGAAGATTTTTCAGAGTAAAGAGCAAGGCTTTACAAATTTATTTCCGAATAAGAAATATGTTTGAGTTATCCACTTTTTCACTGAGTTATCCACAAAAGTAAAGATAAAAACTTTACGCTTTTCGCAAGTTAAAGTATTCATTTATACAGTATATTCAAAACCGGATAAAAACAGGATTTGCAATTGTAATTGCAAATCCCGCAGCATTTTTATATTACCTTTTTTCCTTTTATAAACACGGCTTTGATTTCGGTCATCTCACCGTTCAGAACAAGCAGGTCGGCGTTTTTACCTGTTTCAATGCTTCCTGCAATGTCATCTGCTCCGATAGATTTTGCCGGGTTGATGGTGCAGGCCTTGACCGCTTGTTTTACGGGAATCCCGAACTTAATAAGATTTTTGAATTCCTCAAAAAGATTTGATGTTCCGCCCGCAACCGTTCCGTCTTCAAGTGTCGCTTTGCCGTCTCTTACAAAAACGGTCTGACCGCCGAGGGCGTATTCGCCGTCAGGCATTCCCGCCGCAGACATAGAGTCGCTTATAACTACGGCTCTGTCTTCTCCAAGCGCTCTGAAAGCTGTTCTGAGAACGGCAGGCGCAATATGAACACCGTCGCAGATAAGCTCGGCGTAAACACGGCTGTCGTCAAAAACAGCGCCCACAACACCGGGCTTGCGTGAGAGCAGGGGAGGCATGGCATTAAACAGGTGTGTGGCGTGGTTTATTCCGCGGTCAAAAGCCGCCTTCGCTGTTTCATAATCCGCTGTTGTATGCGCGGCGGAAACCGGGCAGATTTCTTTTGCCTTCTGAATAAAGCCGAACGCTCCCGGCATTTCCGGTGCAATGTCAACCACTTTCACCGGGCAGATTGAATTGAGTTTTTCAAAAAGTTCAAAATCGGGCGGCAGAATATCCTTTTCATTCTGCGCGCCTTTTTTTTCGGGAGAGATAAACGGACCTTCCATATTTATTCCGTGAATATATGCTCCGGTTTCAACACCCATTGCCGCTCTGACAGATGAAAACGCCTTTTCGAGTTTTTCAACGCCCACTGTCATTGTTGTCGGGCAGAATGATGTTACTCCGTTTTCTGCAAGCAGTTGTGACATTTTGCCGGCGCTTTCGTCTCTGCCGTCGGTTACATCGTATCCGCCGCAGCCGTGAGTGTGAATGTCAATAAATCCGGGCAGAACAATACAGCCCTCAAAATTGAGAGAATTGCCTTCAACGCAGTTCCCGATTCTGCCGATTCTGCTGTCTTTTATTTCGATATCTTTTTTAATTTTTTCAAAATCTTTATCAAAGATTTCAGCGTTTTTAATAACCATTTTTACTCCATATAAAAAAACTGCGGAAATGAAAGGCAAATCCGCAGTAACATTATATTTAATA
Source organism: Clostridia bacterium (assembly GCA_017428625.1). GTDB lineage: Bacteria > Bacillota > Clostridia > Oscillospirales > Acutalibacteraceae > CAG-177. The sequence goes on along the minus strand of JAFRQM010000016.1, from coordinate 27,939 downwards.
AGCTTTGCCCCAGTAGAGCATATTCTTTGCTGGCTTGCCGCAGCAAACGCAGACATCGCTTATTTTTTCCTGCTCAAAGGGGATGCATCTTGAGGTAACGCCCGCAACCTCCTTGAGTTTTTCTTCACAGGCAAGTTCTCCGCACCACATCGCTTTGATGAAGCCGGGGCGGTTTGCCGCGTTTTCAATCATTTCGTCAAGGCTGCCTACAGAGTAAGTCATTTCCTCGCGGCGGGCAAGCGCCTTTTCATAAAGAGCGTCGTGAAGGTGTCTCAGAAGGGCTGCGATTGATTCTTCAAGGTTGTCAAGAGATGCAAAAGTTTTCTCTCTGTTGTCACGGCGCACAAGCACACATTGGTTGTTTTCAATGTCTTTGGGGCCGATTTCGAGGCGGAGCGGAACACCTTTCATCTCATATTCCGCGAATTTCCAGCCGGCGGAATTGTCTGTAAGGTCAATTTTTACTCTGAAAGATTTAGCAAGTCTTTCGCAGAGTTCAGTCGCCTTTTCGGTAACTCCGGGCTTATGAGTCGCAATGGGAACAATAACAACCTGAACAGGAGCAACCGCAGGGGGCAGAACAAGGCCGCTGTTGTCGCCGTGAGTCATTATTATAGCGCCTATTACTCTGCTGCTCATACCCCACGAAGTCTGGTGAGGGTATTGAAGCGTGTTGTTTCTGTCGGTAAATGTAATATCAAACGCCCTTGCGAAGCCGTCGCCGAAATAATGTGAAGTTCCGCTTTGAAGTGCCTTGCCGTCGTGCATAAGCGCCTCGATGGTATAGGTTGATTCCGCGCCGGCAAACTTTTCCTTGTCGGTTTTCTTGCCCTTAACAACAGGAATAGCAAGGCTTTCAACGCAGAAATCCGCATAAACATTGAGCATTTGCTCTGTTTCGTCAATCGCCTGCTGAGCGGTTTCGTGCATCGTGTGGCCTTCCTGCCAGAAGAATTCCATTGTTCGCAGAAAAGGACGGGTCGTCTTTTCCCAGCGGACTACGGAACACCATTGATTATAGAGTTTGGGCAAGTCCTTATATGACTGAATAATATCTTTGTAATGGTCGCAGAAAAGTGTCTCCGAGGTGGGGCGCACACAAAGGCGCTCCTGAAGTTTTTCTTCGCCGCCGTGCGTTACCCAGGCAACTTCGGGGGCAAAGCCCTCAACATGGTCTTTTTCTTTCTGAAGAAGACCCTCGGGAATAAACATCGGCATCATAACATTTTCGTGGCCGAGCGCCTTGAAACGTGCGTCGAGGTCGTTGCGAATATTCTCCCACAGTGCGGTGCCGTAGGGGCGCACAACCATACAGCCGCGCACGCCCGAATAGGAGGCGAGCTCAGCCTTTCTGACAACGTCGGTATACCATTTTGCAAAGTCCTCATCCATTGAGGTAATTTCCTTGACTAACTTGTCCTGTGCCAAAACAAAAACTTCCTTTCAGGCAGCGCTGCGGCTTATTCCTCAATGCGCTCCTCAATATAGTTTACCATGTCGCCGACGGTTTTGATGTGCTCAATAGCGTCGTCGGAAAGTTCAATTTCAAATTCGTCTTCGATTGACATGGCAAGGTCAATGAGGTCAAGGCTGTCAGCGCCGAGATCGGAAGTGATGGAAGCTTCGGGAGTGATGATGCTCTCGTCAACTTCAAGTTGTTCACTGAAGATTTTTTTAACCTTATCGAATACCATAATTATTCTCCTTTTATAATATAATCTTTAAATGTTAATTTAAACTATACATATATTATTGACAAAAGGGTTATTTGTCAACAAAAATTTTGAAATATTAAAAAATAATAATAAATATTTAAGAATAAACAGATGTTAATTTTTCAGAAGAAAAAACAAAAACACGGAACCGAAAAGTTCCGTGTTGTATGCGGTATCAGTTTGTTATGCGTCAACGCAGGAGCAGGAAACGTAGTTTTCTTCGCTGTCGGCATCTGCATTTTTCTTGTCAATGAATTTTTTGATTACGCAGTATGCACCGATAACGGCAGCGGCAACTGCGAGAACAATAAGGATAACCTTAATAACTTTTTTGTAAGTGCACATAATAAACCTCCGTAATATGTTTTATTTTTCGATACAAACATATTATAACACAAAAATATAATATGTCAACAAAAATTAAAGGTTGCAGCCGGGCGGAATAAAAAGACCGTTTTTGTCTGCAACCGATTAATTTACGCAATATTAAGTTCCGTGAAACTTACGCATTCAGAAGCTTTGCAAGAGCTGATTTTTTGCGTGCGGCATTGTTCTTATGGATAAGACCTTTTGCACATGCCTGGTCAACCTTTTTGATAGCGTCATTGATAAGCTCGGGAGCGTTATCCGCTTTTGCTTGCGCCGCTGCGTTTGCTTTTTTGATGGCAGTCTTGAGAGCCGAATTGCGTGACTTGTTTCTGGCAGCTCTGGTTTTGCTGACTGCAACGCGCTTTTTAGCCGATTTAATGTTGGGCATCGTGGCACCTCCTTCGTCAAGTGCTTATAAATTAATGTTAAGCTTTTTTAATAGCCTACTTATAATACTAAACACTTTTAAAAAAATCAAGAGTTTTTTTAAATAAATGTTCAAATTCTCAAATAAAAAGCAAAAAAGCAGACGGTTCAAGTCTGCTTTCTGCTGAGTGGAACAAAAAAATGAAAAGGCGATAATCTATAATTATGCTCTTGCGTAGTGATCTCTTAATGTGCCTTAATTATATGCCTATCTTTTCAAATTTACAATATCATTTCAGTTACAATTAAATTACAAAATAGTTACAAAATCACAGCCAAAAGCATAAAAACCGCTTCAGAACCTCAAATACGTCCGGTCTGAACGCTGAAAGGTTGCCGTCAACGGTCAAAGCTTCAAGTGTCGCAATAATAACAGAAGCGCAGCAACCTAACATCAGCAGCGGTTTTGCGGGCTTGCGAATAAACTCCACCGCTTTTTTATTGCTGTTTTCAAAACTGTTTATCAGTTCAAAAAGAATAACCGCGGCAATAAACGCGCCCGCAAACGAGATATCCCCCGTATATCGGAAAATGACTCCGCCCAAACAGAAATCGGCAAACGCGCACACAAACAGTCCCGCGATTCCGCAAAAAACAGCCGCAAATTCATAACCGCTCTTTTTCTTTCCGAGAGGGTAAGCGGGCAGCAGAACAAGCGCAATGTTGTGCGGCACGGCAAACAGACCTACATTGTCGTCAAGATAAACGAACCTGTCTTCAACCGGATATTCGCCGCCTCTGCCGACGGCAAGGAAGGGGAAGGCCTCTTTGATTTTAAACGGTTCAAAGAAATAATAAAAAACACTTGCGGCTATTCCGCCCTTAAACAGAGTGTTCAGCGAGGTGTCACTCACAGTCAGTTGGTAATCCGTTCCGAAATCGAGAGGATTCCCGAAACGCAGATAATTAAAAACAAACGCGGCAGTCATACACAGTGCCACAGGCAACCCCAGGCAAATAAAATCAAGAGCGATGTGGGAAAGTTTTGCTTTGCTTTTAATGCTTTTAACAATATAAACCGCAATAATTCCCGCCGTAATGAACGCCGGCGCAATAACCGTGTTTACCCTGCACAAAAACGCAAGCCCGAACGCAAGCCCCGAAACAGTCATAAGAACAGGCCTCATAATTTTCCTTTTGCACGAAAACGCGCACATCATAAAATATGCGAACATTGCGATAAACGCTCCCGCGCTTAAAAGCGCAAGGTAATAAAACGCTTCAATTCCGCGTATTTCAAGATAAATCATACTTGAAAACAGCGCGCTTACGGTTACCGCCGCAAGTAAAACGCAGGGAATTCTCTTTTTGAAAACCTCCGGCCACTTAAACAGAGCGAGGGAAAAAAACAGCGTAAATATCAATGAATAAAAAGATGTGATAAATCTGTATGACGGCAGATTACGGCTTATCAGGTAATAAGGCATATATCCCGAGAGTATGGGTCCCACACCGAAATATGAATAGTATCTGCCTTCATAATAAGCCCTGTCCCAGAGATAAAAAATGCCTTCGCGCTGCTCCTTATCATAAGGGTTTTCAAGTTCAGCGAGCCTGGCGGGCGGCTCAGCGTCAAGGTGCAGCTGCCCTTTCATAAATGCGTCAAACTGCTGAATATACGGGTTACAGCTCTCGACACTCCTTTTCAGCGGATATTCCGTCTTTTCTGCAGATGTGTTTAAAACAAACACACACCATAAAAGCGTTATTCCGAGGCAGCAGGCGCAGACACACGCGCAAAATATTCTGTGCGAACGCTTCCCCGGCGAATATATTATCCTGTAAAGCCTGAAAGCGGTAATAAGAGCGGCGGCAAGAAAAAAAGCGAATATCACAGCCGCCCGCGGAAAGTTGAAACCGAAACGGAAATCAGGATTAGCCGTTATGTTGCTTATACATACAACTCCGTTCGGCTTCGGAATATTGAACTCAACGGACTGCGCCTCTATCTCATATTTCATAAAGTATCGGTAAGTCCGGGCTTTTTCGCCGATGCCGATATTGTCATGCACTATGGTATATAAAAAATCATCGTTACCGGGCGTTTGGACATTTATGTTTATTTCACAGAGTTTGTCCTCATCGCACTCAAGGCTTGAAACCGTGAATTCCATACAGTGAAGAGTTACTCCCGCTTTAAGCATAACGGATGTGTCTTCGTTATACTGAATCACCCCATAGGGCGACTGTAACTGAAAATATTCGTCAAGCACCTCATCAAGCACAACGGGAGTCCCGTTGCATTTTCCGTAGCTGAAATACCGGTAATCAGACAGCAGAAACTCCGCGCCGGCGGCGAAAACCGCCGCCAGCAAAACGCAGATTATTATCTTAACCGCCTTTTTGCCTTTTGCCATTACTTGCTTTCCTCGTGATACTGCGCTTCGGTATTGACATTCCAGATATTTTCCTTTGTCCTTTTACCGCTTAAAACATTTTTTACAGCCTCAAAAGCCGTAACCATGGAGTGGTCCATATTGTTATATCTGTGCTGACCGTTTCTGCCTATGCAGTAAAGGTTGTCAAACCCGTCAAGGTATTCAATGACGCTGTCAATATCTTTATAAGTGTCAAAATAAGCGGGGTAAGCTTTTTTAACTTTCTCTCTGTGATAATCACGAACAAAGGCTCCGCTGTCAATTATACCCATTTTCACCAGTTCACCAACGGCGTAATCAACACACTCTTTCTCATCCATGTTCCAAAACACATCGCCCTCGTTGCAGAAGTATTCAAGCCCTATCCATACCGTATTGAGGGGGTCTTTTACAAGATACGGCGACCAGTTGTTGAAAATCTGTATTCTGCCGAGTTTAACACCCGTGTCCTGAACATAAATCCAGCAGTCCGGCACAATATCCGACGGTGTGGGAATATCCGTTTCGTTTCTGATTTTCAGTTTATCAACCAGCAGACCGACTGTTACAAAATCGCGGTAGGGCAGTCCCGAAGCAATTTCTCTTATGTTTTCGGGCACTCCGTTCATACCTTTAATCAAATCTTTTACGGGCATTGATGAAAAGAAAACATCTCCGTCAAAATTCACCGTTTCACCGTTAAGTTTGCAGATAAATTCACTGACTTTTCTGTCTTTTACAACGGTTTTTTCAACCTTGCAGTTCTTAATAATTCTGCCGCCGAGTTTTTCAAATTCCTCAGCCGCCGTTTCCCACAACTGACCGGGGCCGAATTTCGGGTAAACAAACTGCTCGATAAGCGAGGTTTCGATCTCCCTGTTTTTCTGAGGAACAATCTTTGACAGAATATCTTTTATTACCGCTGCTATCGAAAGCCCTTTAACTCTTTGCGCACCCCAGTCGGCTGAAATCTGCGAGGGGTGTCTGCCCCAGAGCTTTTCGGTATATCCCTCAAAAAACATTGAATAGAGAGTCTTGCCGAAGCGGTTGATATAAAAATCCTCAAGCGAGTTTTCCTCCCGCTTGACCGCACAGGAATGAAGATAACTGAATCCCGATTTAACTGTGCGCGAAAAACCCATATTGATAAATGTCTGCGGCTTGAGCGAAATGGGATAGTCGAAGAATTTGCCGAGATAATAGATTCTCGAAACCCTTTGACGCACAAGCATAACCCGGTTTTCTTTTTCAGGGTCGGGTCCGCCTTCTTTTAGTTCTTTTTCACGCTTTGCGATTATATCATCCGATGAGGGTCTGCCCTGAACGGGCATCAACTCTTCCCAGAAGCGGTTTACATCCGCGTCTTTTGAAAAAAAACGGTGCCCGCCGATATCCATACGGTTGCCGTTATGGTTTACCGTGCGCGATATTCCGCCTATGGCGCCGCTTTCCTCAAGAATAACAACCTCGTAATCGCCGCTTTTCCTCAGCAGTTCAAGTCCAGCGGTTATTCCCGCGGGTCCCGCGCCCGCGATAATTGCCTTTTTCATTTCTTTATTCTCCGAATTATTCATTTATCGAATCATATGCTTGTTTTATTTTCTCAACATTTTTCTCAACCGCTTCTTCTTCGCAGTCAACGGTAATCTGAGCGTATTTCTCATAGAGCGCCTGCCTGTGTTTGAACATATCCCTCATACTCTCGCCGTCGCGAAGCAGAATCCCGCGTGTGTTGAGGTTTGTTATGCGTTTCATCATACCGTCATAACTGATTTTCAGATAAACAATAACAGCGTTTTCGGCAAGGTTTTTCATGGCGTTTTCATAACAAACAACGCTTCCGCCTGTTGCAATAACCGAATTTTTAAGTTTCAGTGATGAAATGATTTTTTCTTCCGTTTCTGCAAAATAATCCGTGCCGCTCTCGTTGATTATCTGTTGCAGAAGCCTGCCTTCACTCTGCTGAATAATCAGGTCAGTGTCAACAAACGCCTTGCACACCAGTTTGGAGAGCAGAACACCGCAGGTGCTTTTTCCGCACCCCGGCATACCGATAAGCACTATATTGCCGTCTTTCATTTCACCGCCCCGCTTTCAAAAACATTATAATACTATTAAAAACATAATTCAATGAATAAAATGTAAAAACAAAACTGCCGTGTCGCAACGGCAGTTTAATGTTATTGTGTTTATGCAAGTCCGAAAATGCTCAAGGCGTTTACAAACACCAAACGGATTTCGGAGATAAAATGAAGAATATTACCGTAAAATCCCATGCTTCCCGAAAAAATCTCAGGCACTTCAATGTCTGTGCCAGGCGTTGCGATTACCGGCTCGGTGTTTTTGCCGAGCCCGAGTTGTGCCAGTTTTTCAAGCACCGCAACGGCTATTTTTTCGTTGCCCGCAACGCTCGGGTGTATGCGGTCCGCGGCAAAATCCTTTTCGGAATCCGTCAGAACGGCGGCAACGTCAACAATCTCAATTTCGCCCGGGTGTTCGCCCGCGTAACGCCTTACAGCGTCATTGAGAAGGTCTATGCTCGTCTGATACGCTTCACCCGTGTAACCTGTCTGAGGGTTGTAAAGCGTCTGCATAAGAATAACGGCGTCGGGGTTGAGAGTGCGTATTGTTTCGATTATTTTGCAGTAATCGAAGTAAAACCCTTCAATTATCTGTTCGGCGGATGAGATGTCATCCATAACAATTACATCAAAAAGAACTTTTGCAATGTTGCCTAACAAAAAATTGTTTCCGCCTATGGTAATGCTTATTATATCAGCCTGTTTGACGTGTTCTCTGACTGTTTCTGTTTCAAGCCTGCCCAGAAGATTCTGCGTTGTGTGGCCGGGTATTGCGTCGTTTGCGTAGTCATAGCCGTTTGTGTCGGCAACTATTCTGCCGTAGCAAGCCTCTCTTGAGTTTTTAAGCCCCGAGCCGTAACCGATGGAATCGCCCAGAACAAGATAAAACGGCTTTTTATCTTCGGCGTAACCTATTATACACAAAGAACAAGTCAGCATAACAAAACAGAGAATCGCGGCTGTGATTTTTCTTATATCTGTTTTCATATTTTTCCTCCTTTATTTCGTTTACGATATTATAATACAACTCAAAAAGCGATGTTGCAACCGTTTTCGCCAGGTTTCGCGCTTCCGGAGCAAAAATAATACAAAACGCTTATGATGTGTAAATGCGCCGGAACTTTCCGAACGGTTCCGGCGCATAACCTGTTATGTTATTCTGATTTATCCGTTCTCCTCATATCTCGGCAGGTCAACATAAACGGGCGTGTGACCCGTTGACGGTATGAATTTTTCAATAATGTCACTCGTTTTTATTTTCAGTGTGGAAGTGTTTATGCAGGGGTGGCAGCAGATGTATTTCTCACCGGGCAGGTCGTTGTCAATAATGAGTTTAACTCTGTTATCCCTGTCAAAAATCAGCCCGAGCACGCTGAGCGAACCGGGCGTTATGTTGACAAGTTCAAGCATCTTCTCCGCGCTCGCAAATGAGAGGCGGGCGGAGTTTATCTGTTTTGATATATCCTTTGTTTTGAACGGTTTGTTGCCGGGCATAAGCAAAAGGTAAAAATCCGTTTCCTGCCGGTTGCATAAAAGCAGATTTTTGCAGATTTCGCTGCCGAGCACCTCTTCAACAGCCTTGCAGTCCTCAATCGTCGCCGCCGCCTCGTGGTCGGCGCGGTAAAAATCTATGCCGAGTTTTTCAAGAGCTTCGTAAGTCAGACGCTCTTTTTCAATTCTTTCACCGTCGGGAGCGCCGTGAAAAAGTTCCCTGTTTACTGTTATCATTTCAATCACTTGCCTTTCTGTTCCGATTTTAAACCATAACAAACAAAATGTAAAGCAGCGCGCTGTTGAAATTGCCGTTCAAATGGTTTATTATATCAGTAACATTATTAAAGAGGTTGTTATGGCGGAAAAATTTGCTGTTTTCATCGACATTGACGGCACCCTGACTTCAAAAAAAGGGCATATCCCCGAGAAAAATCTCGAAGCGCTCACAAGGGCGCAGAAGCAGGGCCACAAAATATTCATCAACACAGGTCGCTCACGGGGTAATATCTCCGACGGCCTTTTTGACGAACTCTCTTTCGCGGACGGTATGGTCTGCGGCAACGGCTGCCATATTATTCTTGACGGGCGTGATGTTTTTAAACGCTTCATTCCCGTAAAAGTGCTCACAAAACTCATAGACTACATAATTGAGCGCCCGGATATCTGGTGCGTTTTTGAAGGTGAGAAAGAACTGTTTTACCTTGAGGATTTCAAAAAAACAAGAAAAGACAATTCCGGCAAAATACCGCTTGTCTCCGCTGCCGAGTTTGAAAAAAACTACTCGCATTGCGCAATAGAAGTTGTCGCCGCCGGTCCGAAACTGCCGCCTGATTTTGAAAAGACATTTGAAAACGAACTCAATGTTTTCAGGCTTGATACCTATGCCGACTGCGTGGCGCACGGCTGCTGCAAGGCAGACGGTATGCAGAAAGTGCTTGACATTTTCGGTATTGACAGGGCGCACACAATAGCTATAGGCGACAGCGAAAACGACCGCAATATGCTGGAGTTTGCTGGCACTGCCGTTGTTATGGGGAACGCCCCCGCAGCCATAAAGGAAACCGCCGATTTTGTAACGCTTTCAAACGATGAGGCGGGAGTCGCCTTCGCGGTTGAAAAACTGATTTTCGGAGTGTGATAGTTTGCCGAGAAAAATACAATTTACAGTGCCCCCCGAATATGACGGAATAAAAACAGTTTCATTTCTCCGTTCGCGCTGCGGTGTTTCATCACGCCTTGTCGGCAAACTCAAGAAAAATGAAAACGGCATTCTGCTTGACGGCGAACGCATAAGAACAATCGACAAACTCAAAGCGGGCTCAACACTTGAAATCAACATTCCCGATGAAGGCGAAACGCCTGTTCCCGTGAGCGCCCCGCTTGATATTATTTATGAAGACGGCGACATTCTTGTAATCAACAAATCTCCTTTTACAGCCATGCACCCCACACACAACCATCAGGGCGACACGCTCGCAAACGCCGTCGCGGCTTATCTTCTTGAAAAGGGTATGCCCGGCTCGTTCAGAGCGGTCGGCAGGCTTGACAAAGGCACCTCCGGTGTTGTTGTCTGCGCGCTTAACAGGTTTGCGGCGTCAAAACTCAACGGTAAAATCGAGAAGGAATATGTCGCTCTTGTTCAGGGCAATCCGGGTGAGAGCGGAAGAGTGGATGTTCCGATTTACCGCCCGGACCCGATGAAAACTTTGCGTGCGTGTTCTTATGAGAAAGGCATTGAACCTGCGGTGACTTGCTGGCAGGCTGTAAAGCATTTTAAAAACGCAACCCTTGTCAGGGTAGAACCCGAAACCGGCAGAACACACCAGATAAGAGTTCATTTCGCTTTTATCGGTCATCCGCTCGCAGGCGACAATATGTATGGAGATTTTATGCCGGAGTTCCGCCATCAGCTTCTTCACTGTGAAAAATGCTCGTTCATCCATCCCGTAACAAACGAGAAAGTTGCTTTTACGGCTGAACTTCACGCCGATTTTCAATCGGCTTTTGAACAACTTGAAGCAATTTGATTTGACTTTTTAATGTGTAAAGGATATAATTAATCCGCTTTATTATATAATAAGTATTATTTAAGGAGTAGTTAAAATGAAAAAAATCGTTAAAATTTCGGCAGCCATTCTCGCTCTTGTTATGGCACTGGGCAGCCTTTGCGCGTGCGGCAACGGAACATCAACCGAAAATCCCTCAAAAACAGAAAAACTCGTTATGGCAACAAACGCGAGCTTCCCGCCCTATGAGTATGTTGACGACAGCGGCGCGTTTGCCGGCATTGATGTTGAAATAGCAGGTCTTATTGCCGAAAAACTCGGTCTCACCCTCGAAATTCAGGATGTTGAGTTCGGCTCAATCATCGGCGGCGTTCAGTCAGGCAAGTTCGATATGGGTATGGCGGGTATGACCGTTACCGACGAACGTCTTGAAAGCGTCAATTTCTCAACAAGCTACGCTACCGGCATTCAGTCAATAATCGTTCCCGAAGGCAGCGAGATAAAATCATTTGATGATTTCTTCAACGCGGACGGAACAGTTAAAGACATTAAAGTCGGCGTTCAGCAGGACACCACCGGCGATATTTATCTTTCGGATACGGTTGACAACGGCGGAGTGGGTTCAGACCATGTTATTCAGTATAAAACGGGCAACGACGCTGTTCAGGCTCTTGTAACGGGAAAGGTTGACGCTGTTGTTATTGACAATGAGCCCGCGAAGAGTTATGTAGCCGCAAACGAAGGTCTTGTTATTCTTGAAACAGCCTACGCTGAGGAAGATTACGCAATCTGCGTTGCAAAAGAAAACACAGCCCTTCTCGAAAACATCAACAAAGCGCTTGATGAACTCACAGCAGACGGCACAATCGACGCTATCATCGCGAAATATATCGCCGCATAAAAGAATAAGAAACAAAATAAAAAGCAGGGCAGCGCCCTGCTTTTTTTGTCGTTTATCTTACCATCCTGCAGTAACCGTAACAATAGATTTTGCGGGCAGATTTACCTTCTGACCGCTGAGAACCGAATTGTCCTGTTCACAGTTTATGCCGTCTGCGGTAATGTATGCGTTTCTTCTGCCGGTAATTCCCGTGAGTTTAACCGTTTCGGCGTTTTCGTTTTTGTTGACAATAACAACAACCGCCTGCCTGCTGCTTTTGAAGCAGACAAACGAGAGCCCGCTGTTTTCGGCGTTTTCCGCAATTCCGGCTCTTACCATACCCGGCTGAATAAATCTGCTGAACTGCTTGTAAGCCCAATACCTGTTGATTATTTCAAGCGGTCCTCGTTCATTGTCAATAAGCCCGTCGCCGTGCACCGCGGTCCAGTTACACCACGAAACGGCATCCATCAGCGACAAATCCTGAATTATGATATCAGCCATCCACAAACCGCTGTCAATGCTTTTTGTGTCAAGTTTCTGCGGCAGTTCACACCACTCGCTCATCTCAAATTTAACGTGGGGGTATTCTTCTCTCATCTTGTTGCCGAACCAAGTTTTCGCGCTGAGATCATTGTCCATCCAGTAACTGTGGCCGCTGTAATATTTGCAGTAATCTTTCAGAATTTCACTTTGAAGAAACTTGTCGATATAGTCAAAATACTGCCAGGTGAGCTGACCGCTTTCAGGTCCTCTGAGTTCGTATTTTACGCCCCTTTTCTGCATTTCGGTCGCGAACATTTCAAGCAGTTTAACGCACTCGTCGGGCTCAAAATGGCAGCCCTCCTGCGAAATGTAATCGCCGTTCCAGCCCCATTGCGGCTCGTTTACCGGCGAAATCGCGACAACCGGGTAGCCCATTTCAACAAATTTGTCGGCGATTGTAAGCAGGTAGTCAACAAACAGCGGGTAGTTTTCCTCCGGCAGATTGCTTTTATGCTCGTCGTTTCCGCCGTAGCCTCTGCCGTTGAGGGTCATTGACCAGTGCGGCGAATTGCAGAAAAGTATAACCTCCTGTGCTCCGTATTCTATAGCCTTGTCAAGCATTCTGCGCGCGTTGGCGTCACGGGTAAAATCGTATTTAAACCTGCCCGTCGCCTCATTAAAATAATAAAAACTCTCTGTGCGTCTTTCGCGAAGCCAGATTTTTGAATTGTCAATGTCGTTTTCGCCCGCGCCGACATTGTAGCGGTAGGTTTTCAGCCCCAGCCCCGTTTCCTTGTCATAAAGAAGGCGGGCAATTTCATCCGCCTGCTTTTCATCATCAATAAGCTGTGACCACCAGCACGAAGATGTGCCGAAGCCCTCGAACACCTGGTGCTCTTCAAAAATGTTGACGTTCAAAATGTGTTCACTCCCGCTCAATGCGAATAGTATGGTCTGAAAAAACGCCGCCACGGCGCAGAGAATACGCAAAACCATTGCAGTCACTCCGTCGTAATAATTGTTTTATTTTGCCTGTTTTTTAAGCCGTCTCGCCTGAGCCTCGCTCCTGCGTTTTGCCGCCGCTTCATCGGCGGCTTTTTTCTCCTGCAGGCGCTTTTCGTCAAGGCGCTGTTTTGCCTGAGGGTAATCCGCCGTAAACAAGTCAATGTTTTCATAAGCGTCCGCCAACATAACCTGCCTTTGCGCCCAGATATACGGTTTCATAACCTTGCCGTAGCGGTTGCGCCTGCGGTTAGCGTCTTTTATCAGCATACGCTTTTCGGCGCGCTGTTCTTTTGTTTCCTCGGGCAGGTTAAAAAGGTTTTCGTAATCATCGGCTGATATTTCCTCAACCGCGCTTTCGGGGTGCTTTTCAATCTCTTTTGCGCTTCGTTTCACAGCCCTCGCCATACCGATAGCGTCAGACCTCAGCGTTCTTTCCTCTTTGCACTCGCCCTGAGGCAGAGAAACCGCTGTTTTTTCAAAATCGGTTTCGGTGCTGCCTGCCTGACTTTCGGCCATAAGACGGCAGAGTTTTATTAATTCTGTGCCGAAAGATGTTCCGTAACGGTTGAGTTCCCGCCTGAGAAATTCCGCAATTTCAATCTCCTCATTGTGATGCTTTATTTCTTTGTTCTTCGCCTTGATTTCTTTTTTGCCGAGTGTCGAATCTTCTTTTATTTTATTCAGTTTTTCTTTGTCAATATATTTGTTCATACCGTTGAGCGCTTCACACGCCTCACAGTAAACTTCGTCTTCAAGAAGCCCCGCCTTTTTGTCCTCAACGGCGCTTCGCAGACGAACCACTCTGACAACGGCTTTTTGATCTGTTTCGGTCAAATCATAAAGGAACCACGGCAAAACATCTATTATCGCGCCGACAAGCGAGATTTTCAGCAGTTTGTCAAGCAGAGTGTAGAGCACATTTCCGCTGTTGAAAGTGCCGTTTTCGTTATAGACATTGAGAACAGTGTAATCGGTGCCGTCAAATCCGTTGCGCTTATAAACCCAAGGCACAAACAGGTTTGTTACAGCACCTACCGCGCCGCCTACATAAGTGTCAACAACGCCGAAGGAGCCGTCTATGCGCTCTCCGCTGATGTATTGCTGATAGTCGCGGATATCCGATTCCATCGCGCGGTCGATAACTTCGCTTGTCTCCCAGAATCTGTTGAGAAAAAAGAAAATGAAAATAAACGCAAGCCCTTTTTTGTAAGTAAGAGCAAGTCCGAGCGTAATAAAAATCTGAAGAACATTCTTTGTGAGTTTAAATCCCTTTTTGCCCAGTTTGTCAATCAGCCAGGGTGAAAAAATCATAGCCCACATCGAGGAGTTGTAAGAGAGGGTTTCCATAATACCGTATGTGGTCATTGAGCCGATTTTTCCGTAATAGAAAAGCCACTGCATAAGCACATTTTTGCTGTCCTCCATAAAATTGTTCCAGTTGTCAGAGCATTTTATCCAGAACAGCTTATTTTTTGAAACGGCTTTGAGAGCGTCGATAAGGCCTACCTTTGTAACTCTCGATTTCGGCACAACAATGCGTTCGCTCACCCCGTAATAAGCAGCCATACTCATAATTACGCCGATGACAATAATCACGGGGTAAATCATACGGTATGTTTTTATGTTGTAAAGGTCGCCGTCTGCCAGAACATCGCTCAGAACGGGAATAAGAAGCCCTGTGAGTGTCGGCGCAAAATTATGTATGAGTGAAGAAACGGTCATAATCCTGACTCGCTCCTGCGAGTTCGGCGAAATAACAAACACAAGGTTGCTCACACCGGTTGAATACCAGTTCTGAACATAGCCCTGAATCTGCCCGATTAAAAACAGCGAAATTACCATGGGAACATATCCCATTTTCTCATAGGGGAAGAACAGCGCGAACAGCGAGAGTATTCCCGAAGGCACGGCGAGTTTTACAAACACACGGTATTTGCCGTCGCGTGAATGCAGGTTGTCTATGATATATGCGTTGAGCGGCGATATGGCGTAGCCGATTGCCGTGCAGATATAGCCGAAAATAAGCAGGTCGCGGTGCGTCATATGAAGCGTCATCGCCGTGAACGGATTGTTTACCGCAAAAGCAATGCCGAACACGGTCGCAAGCCTCATACCCAGCCAGCCGACCGAGAGCATAAGATACTCTTTGTAAGCAACGCTGTCGCCTGTCGCCGGCACACGCCAGTAAGCGATTACTTCATTTATATAACCCTTGATTTTTTCAATCACAAAACGCACATCCTCATATAATTATTGTAGTGACGCTTTTTGCGGGGAGTGTAAATTTTTTGACGGGTTCAAACTGCGTGAGAGAATACTCATCGTTTGTAACATATATTTCTTTTGTGTCCGCCGGCAGTTCAATATCGGCATCTTCGCCGTTGCGGTTCGCGATAACAACAACGCTTCTGCCGTCTTTTGTAAAACCGACGGCGTTCAGGTTTTTACCCGCGTCAACATCAAAACGCACACTGCCGTTTTCAATGAATTTTGAAAAATTGCCGAAAGCGTAATATCTTTTTGTCAGTTCAAAAGTGCGCGGTTCATCATTCTCATAAATAAGACCGTCGCAGTAATCAACATTTGAAACGGCAATCCACAACTGCCAGGAAGCAACATTGAGAACAGTCAGGTCCTCCATTATGACTTTTGTCTGCTCAAGAGCGGAGTCCATTCCGTAATCTCTGCCGCCCTGCATATGTGTCCACTCGCTCGTCTTTACAGGCACTCCGGGAAAGCGTTTGTCCATATATTTTCTGAATCTTTTCATAAAAGCGATTCTGTTCTTTATGAAAAGCGAAACTACGGGAATACTCGGAGTAAGAAAATATGAGTGTGTGTCAATCGAATCCGTTTTTGTTCTTATCTTTTTATCGCCGAGCATTACCCGGCAGTAAGATTTGTTGAACCAGCGTATATCGCCGTTCTCCGCGCCGGAAAGTTTAAGGTCGCTCAGTGAGGGGCGCTTGTTCATCTCGTCAACAAAAACCCGCATAAGTTTTCTGACCTGCGAAGGTTTGTAGTGGCAGCCTTCCTGACCGCCTGTCCATTTCCAGACAGGCTCGTTAACAGGCGAAAGATATTTTACCGGCACACCGTTTGCTCTGAAATGCTCCACACAGTCAAGGCAGTAGTTCGCGAAACTGCGGTAGTTTTCGGGGGCAAGGTTTGTCCGAAACGCTTTGTCAAGATGCGCCTTGCCGTTTTTGGTCAATCGTTCGGGAGGGGAGTTGACAAAGAATATAATCTCATCTGCGCCGTCTTTGATTGCCTGATTCAGCATCCACACGGCGTTTTCATCCCTGCTCCAGTCATAGCCGTCGTCCGTGTCAAAACTTTCGGCGCGGCGCGAGGGTTCGGGAATATTTCCGTTGCCGCTCTGAGCAGAGCCGCCTCCGAGATTGTAGCGGTAACAGCGCACGCCTATACCCTTTTCTTTGTCAAAAAGAATTTGAGATATTCTTTCTCTCTTCGGCATACCGGATTCTTCGTCAATCTCGGTCCAGCCGCCGATTACCTGCGCCCACCAGGCGGCGGAAACGCCGAAATTCTCAAATGTCTGGTAAGTCTTTCCGGGGTTGAGAACTAAACGGTTCATATTTTCACCCTTTCGGTTTTTACACCTGAATTGTTTTTAAACACCGAGCCCGTTCGCTATGTTTACAATAAAATCCTGCGCGTTTGTAACAATTCCTTTTGATGAGAGCGAACCCCTGTCTGTCAGTTTGTTTACCGTGAACTCCGAAATATCAACGCAGTAAAAATAGATTTTTCTCACCGTGCCGTTAGGCAGAACACGGTATGAAGGGGTCATATTGCCAACCGCTATTGAGTGCAGGGTTGTGGCCATACAAATAACCGTTGTGGCGTCTCTTATTTGATTTCTCATCTCATCCTGTGCCTCATAAGCGTTGCCGAAAACGGGCGGCAGCGGGCCGTCGTCGCGTATCGAGCCCGCAAGCACATACGGAACGCCGTATTTTTCGCAACTGTAAATAATGCCGTTGTCAATGTTTTCGTTTTTTATAAATTCCGCGACGGAGCCGTAGTAGCGCACCTTATTGATTGTGTCAAGGTGGTTGTAATGACCGTTAGGCTGATTTTTCTGAGTATAGATGTTCTGACCGAGAGCGGTTCGCAAATAGGCGCCTTCAAGATCGTGCGTCGCAAGGGCGTTGCCCGCCAGCACCGCGTGAACATATCCGCCCGCAATAACGCGTGAAAAAGCGTCTCTCGCGTCATGGTCAAATGAGAACGCCGGACCCATAACCCAGACTATTTTGCCGTTCTCACGGTCATATCTGAGAATTTTGTAAAGTTCGTCATAATCGCGAGAGAAAGAGCTTTCTCTCGAATGACCCTGACGAAACGCGAAAGTTTCCGCCGGTGTTTCCTCATCGTCAAATCCGCCTGTGTGAACAAAAATGCCTTCCTCGCAGTTCTCCGTTCTTCCGCATACAACCGGGTCTCCCGCTTTTAAATGACGGAACTCTTTTACAAGAATATTTCCGTTTTCATAAACAGGCACACAGTCCATTCTGCTTTCGCGCGCGAGAAGCCATTTGCCGTTGATTTTGAAATACTCGGGGAAAATGCTCATGGCGTGGTAACTGTCGGGCGCCACTCCGTCTTTGGGTGCGGAAATGACTGACGCATCGGGGGAGTTTACGAACATCTCTCTGTCAAAATCCGGTGCGTGATATTTTTCAAGTGCAAACGACATAAACACTCCTCCAATTATAAATGATATTTTTATTATATAAAAAGAAATAAGATTTTTCAACAAAAATAAAAAGAAAAACAAACCGATTTCCGTTGAATTATTTTTGCCGTTATTGTATTATAAATCTGTCAGTAATTGAGAAAGGGTGATTATATGAAACTCGCTGTCATCGGCGGAGGCGGAGTTCGTTCAATGTTCCTTGCAAAAAGCATAGTTCAGAAGGCAGGCGCTCTCGGCATAGACGAGCTTGTGTTTATGGATATAAATGAGAAAAAACTTAACATTTACGGCTCTATGGCAAAAACTGTCGCCGCAAAAATCAACGCGGATGTCAGGTTTTCGCTTACAACGGATGCGGTGCAGGCGGTTAAAGACGCCGACTATGTTATTACCACAATCCGCGCCGGTGAGGATGAAATGCGCGTTAAAGATGAGCGCATAGCCCTGTCAAGGGGCGTTCTCGGGCAGGAGACTACCGGAGCGGCAGGCTTCTCGTTCGCTATGCGCAGCGTTGACGCTCTTGCGAAATATTGCGAAACGGTAAAAAAATACGCGAAACCGGGGTGTAAGGTATTCAATTTCACAAACCCGGCAGGTGTTGTTTCACAAACGCTGCGTGATATGGGCTATGATTTCACCTATGGAATCTGCGACGCCCCGTCCGGTATGCTGAGAACCTTTGAAAAGCTTTTCGGCTCTGAAGAGCGCAGCGCGAAGGGCGAGGTTTACGGGCTCAACCATCTGTCATATTTCAAAAGCGTAAAAATTGACGGCAAAGAGGTTCTTTACGATATTATCAATAACGAAAAGGCATATACCGACACCGACCTGCGCTATTTTGACAAATCGCTTCTGCTTGAAAGAAACGCGATATTAAATGAGTATCTGTATTATTTCTATTACCGCGAAAAGGCGGTGGCAAACATTCTGAACGCCCCTCAGACCCGCGGTGAGCAGATAGCCGAAATCAACAAAAAAATGACCGCCGAACTTGAACTCATTGACATTGAGCGTGATTTTGACAAAGCCCTTGCCGTTTTTGAGCATTGGTACGGCGAGCGCGAAAACAATTATATGGCGGCTGAGTCAGGCGTAAAAAGGCAAACAAAATGGCACTTTGACATTTTTGAAAAAGACGACGGCGGCTATGCGGGAGTGGCGCTCGATTTCATCCGCATTTCACAAAGCGGCGGCACCGATCAAATGATTTTGTGCGTGCCGAACAACGGCGCGATTGCGGGGCTTAAAGACAGCGATGTTGTCGAAATCACCTGTGATATAAAAGACGGTGAGGCATATCCGCATTATTTCGGCGAGGTGGATGAACAGAACCTTGAGCTTATTCGCAGGGTGAAAATATACGAACGCCTCGCAAGTCAGGCTATCAGAGAAAAGTCAAGAACAATGGCGGTGGAGGCACTCACCTTGCATCCGCTTGTCGCGAGTTACTCCCTTGCAAATGAGCTTGTTGACGCTTATCTTGAACACAACAGGGATTATACGGAGGGCTGGAAATGAGCTTTATAGCAGGCGCGGGGTCAACCAATGTTGACCTTCTTTATCAGAATATGCCGAAAATTCCCGAACCCGGCGAAGAGGTGTTTACCGACAGATTCTCCCTTCAGTTGGGCGGAGGTCTGCCCGCAACCCTCATCAACCTCGGCAGGCTCGGCATAAAAACAAAAATCGCCACAGAACTGGGCAGCGATATGTTTTCGGAGTTCGCGAAGAACGAATATGAAAAAAACGGTGTAACACCCCTCAATCTATATCACGGCAGCGATATTCCGCTGAACATTACAAGCGCGATAATTCTTAAAAGCGACAGGAGCTTTGTAAGCTACGGCAAGGGCACATTCGAGCCGGATGACAAAGCCCGCGAAGAGTTTTACAACCTCGCGAGCGGCGCGAAAATCTGCCTTATGTCGCCGGGCGGATTTACGGAAGTTTATAAAAAGCTCAAAGATGAGGGCACAGTAAGCGTGCTTGACACGGGCTGGGATGACGAGCTGAGCTTTGAAAAATACGGCGACCTTCTCGAAATCGCCGATTATTACACGCCAAATCAGAAAGAGGCGCTTAAAATCACAGGCTGTTCAAACGCCGAAAACGCGGCTTACGCCTTGCGAAAATATTTTAAAAATGTTGTTGTCAAGGTTGATAAAGACGGCTGTCTCGGCATTGATGAAAACGGTTTGTTTTTCAAAAAGAGCATTGATGAGTTTGTCAATGTTGATTCAACAGGGGCGGGCGACGCCTTCCTTGCGGGCTTCTGCTACGGGCTTTATTATGATTATTCTTTGAGAGATTGCGTTGCCTTCGGTAATGTTACGGGGGGCAAGGCTGTAACAAAAGCGGGCGCGCTTTCGGGCTATGTTACCGAAAAAGAACTGCTTGAATACAAAAATAAATATGATGAGGTTTGAAATGAGCGAAGGCTATTTTGACGGCTCAATGCCGAGAAAAGTTCTTGAATACTATCTGTCGCACGCGGCTACGGCACAGTGGATTTATATGAGTGACACTCTCGATGATGACATAAGAGTTATGCTCAAAGCCGGCATTAAATTTCTCGGCAGGGCGTCGGGAATATGGAAAGGCGAAATGCCGGAGGAAGAGCATTTTGAACGCTCGCGCGCGGCGGCTGAAAAAATACACGGGGCAGATCCGGAGATTATTTTGCAGGCGTGCATTTTTGAGGCGCTTTACCGTGAGGATGTTGAGTGCGTAAAGGTCCCCCGGTTTGTGTTTGACGCGTTCGGCCTGCCTTTTGAAGACAGATTTTTTGACTACGGCGCCTGCCTTTTCCCGAAAGGTTCCGACACATGGGACTGTATGCCCGACATTTCACGGCAGGAAACGCAGATGTGTTTTTTTTACAGAGGCGCGAGATATATTGACTGCGGTTATGAGGCTTTTCACATGGGGCAGATTCATCTTTACACAGCCCTTGACAGAGATTACCAGTGTATAGGCAGGGTAATAGAGATGCTGCGCCAATACGGCAAAACGCACGCGAGAAGGCACAAGGTCATTTTTGACGCCCACTCGCACTCGCTTGTTGTCAACGGCAAAAGCCTGCTTGATTACAATGCTATGCCGCTTACCCGTTACCCCGTGCTTGACCGTGAGGGTGAAAAAATCGTACTTGTGCGCGAGGGCAAGTCGGGCGGCGGAATATCTCCCGAGGGCGTTTACGAAAAGGCTTTGCCGTTTTTATATGAGTATGACAACTGGGGCGGCAAAGATGTTCGCGCGCACGAAACTCTGTCTTATGAACAGCGCGCATGGGCGCAGTGGTGGGGCTATGACCAGATAGCCTGGTTTGCCACGCGTGATGAGGAATACAGAAACACCTTCCTCGATTATACCTTTAAATGGACCGCGGTAAACAATCCCGACGCTTATTTCGCTTTTCCGCTTCGCAGACCGCTTCACAGCGGTGAGGAAATCGGCGGCTTCCCGTTCTATAAACTTAACAATAAATCGGAAAACTGCCCCGGAGGCTTCTCGCAGGAAGATGAGGCGGCCCGTCTGCTTAAAGATGGCTACGGAAAATACCGCCGTTACGCGAACCCCGCCGATATTCTCGATTTCGGAGGCAGAGATGTTGACGACCCGGCAACGGGGGTGCGCCTGCCCGAAAAGGTTGTGCTTTACGGCAGTTTTCAGCCTTATGTCGGCGCAACGGCAAATGACTCCAACAGCGAAATAACCAGAATGTATTATGCAGGGGACGGCAAATATTCATTGAGTTTTATTATGCCTTTCGCAGGCGAATATGATTTCGGCATTTCCACCTGGGGCACTCTCTCCGCCTGCGTGTGCAAAAATCACGGTTTTCCGTATTCCGGCGACGGTCATAAAAGCAAATTCACCGTTCCCGCGGATAACACGGTTGTTAAAATCACATTTGAGTATATGACAAACGGTATCGAAATCGAAATGTGCGAATAATATAAAAACAAAAACCGGGCAGCGGCCGAATGGCACTGCCCGGTTGACTTTATGCTTTGATGATTGTTTTAAAGAATTGAGAATTTGACAATAAGCGCGGAGAACACTATTGAAACCATTGAAAGCAGTTTGATAAGAATGTTGATTGAGGGACCGGATGTGTCTTTGAACGGGTCGCCCACGGTGTCTCCCACAACGGCGGCTTTGTGGTTTTCTGAGCCTTTGCCGCCGAAATTGCCGCTTTCAATGTATTTTTTCGCGTTGTCCCAGGCTCCGCCGGAGTTTGACATAAACACAGCCATAAGGAAGCCCGTCGCGGTAGCGCCCGCGAGCATACCCACAACGCCCGTGCAGCCGAGCACAATGCCTACAATAACGGGAACCGCCACCGCCACTATGGTGGGGAAGACCATTTCGCGAAGGCTGGATTTGGTGCAAAGGTCAACGCATTTCGCATAGTCGGCGTCCGCCTTGCCTTCCATAAGCCCCGTGATTTCTTTAAACTGGCGGCGCACTTCTTTAACAACACTCTGTGCCGCTCTGCCCACGGAATTCATTGTAAGCGCCGCGAAAACGAAGGGCAGGCACGCGCCGATAAACAGGCCGATAAGCACTGTCGGGTTGTTTATGTTAAGGTTGGCGATTTTTTCGGCTCCGCCTTCAATGGAGTTGATTTTGTCAATATATGACGCCATAAGAGCGAGCGCCGTAAGCGCCGCCGAGCCTATGGCAAAGCCTTTGCCGGTTGCCGCGGTTGTGTTGCCGAGCGAGTCGAGAGCGTCGGTTCTCTCCCTGACCTTTTCTTCAAGCTCAGCCATCTGGGCAATACCGCCCGCGTTGTCTGCAACGGGGCCGTAAGCGTCGGTCGCCAGCGTAATGCCGAGGGTGGAGAGCATTCCCACAGCCGCGAGAGCTATGCCGTAAAGGCCCATAGCCGGGCTGTTCGCTCCGCCGGAAACAAAATAGGAAACAAGAACGCAAACCGAAACAATAACAATGGGGATAAGCGTTGAAAGCATACCGACGGAAAGGCCGTTGATGATTATTGTCGCCGTTCCCGTTTCGCTCGCTTTCGCAAGGTTCTGCGTGGGCTTGTAGCTGTCGGATGTGTAGTATTCGGTTGACTGACCTATGAGCACGCCTGAAATAAGGCCTGCGAAAATGGCAAAATAAATGTGCCAGTTGTCTTTACCCAAAATATAATAAACAAGCGGGAAGGCTATAACCGCAATAAGGATTGCCGAGAAATTGGTGCCTTTTGAAAGCGCTCTTAAAAGCTGTTTCTGGGTTGCGCCCTCTTTTGTTCTTACAAGGAAGGTGCCCACTACCGAGCAGAGAACGCCTATTGCCGCTATGCAAAGCGGAAGCGCCATTGCGCTGAAGCTGTGGTAAGCCGAAACGCCGAGCGCGCAGGATGAAATAATCGAGCCTACATAGGATTCATAAAGGTCGGCACCCATACCCGCAACATCGCCCACATTGTCGCCCACATTGTCGGCAATAACGGCGGGGTTTCTCGGGTCGTCTTCGGGTATGCCCGCTTCAACCTTGCCCACAAGGTCAGCGCCTACATCGGCAGCTTTTGTGAAAATGCCGCCGCCCACACGGGCAAACAGCGCCATTGATGAAGCGCCCATACCGAAGGTGAGCATTGCGCCGGTAACCTCGGTGTCGGGCAGCTTGAATACGAATTTAAGAAGGAAGAACCAGAGTGTAATGTCAAAAAGGCCAAGACCTACCACGGTGAAGCCCATAACGGAGCCGGCGGAAAAAGCAACGCGCAAACCTCTGTTGAGACCTTCCCTGCAGGCGTTGGCGGTTCTCGCGTTTGATGCCGTAGCTATTTTCATACCGATAAAGCCCGAAAGCCCCGAGAAAAAGCCGCCTGTCAGAAAGGCAAAAGGAACATACGGAGTGAGAAGCCCGGCAAACGCCATTATTCCGAGCACCGCAAACAGCACGCCGAAAAAGACAACAACAATTCTGTATTGCCTGTTAAGGTAGGCGTTTGCACCTTTGCGCACAGATTGTGAAATCTTTTTCATAACATCTGTGCCTTCATCAAATTTCAAAACCTTTCTTGCCGTTAAAACCGCAAAAAGCAGCGCCAGCAAAGATGCCGCCGCAGTCATACACACAATCATAATCTGATTTGAGAACATAATATATTTCACTCCAATTCAACGCGGGATTACATAAAATGCGAAGTTGTAACCCTTTCGGTAATTAGATATTATAGCAGTAATATGTAATTATTTGCAACAGTTTTTAGAAAAATAATATCAATATAATGACAGAAAAAAATGTTAATTCCCTGTTCTTTTATGTTAAAATCACAAACAAATGTTGTTATATTTCGAAAAAAACAATAAGCGCTCTTTTTGAGCGCTTATTCGGTCATCGGTGTTATTACGATGGTTGTTTTATAAAGTGCAACTTCATAATCAACAGGGGTAAACAGTGTTTCAGGCGGTGTTTTGTCAATCAGAAAATCCAATACCCCGAAATGATTTCAAAAAAGCCATCTAACGGTTGCCCTAAAAGTTCGTAAAGCCATGCAAAAGGCATTATCGGCATAAGCGCAAGAACCGCCGCTGTTATAACAAGAAGCATTTTATTCAGTTCCTTTCTTTTTATGATTTGATATTAGTTTATCGGTTTATTATCCGTTTTTAAGAAAACAGAAATAGAAATGTTAAGGCGCTTTTTCAGAGAGAAATGTCGCCGGGAAGATTCGGTTGCCGATTTGTTTTATACGGCTCTGCCGTAGATAGCGTGAGTTTCGATTCTGCAGGCGTTCAGGTCCGCGCCGAGGCGGCGGGCAATATCCTTCTTACGGCTCTTACTGAGCCTGCCGCGCTCAAAAGAGATAACAACGCAGTTTTCATCCGAAACAAGGTTTCTGAATCTTGAAACTCCGATTACCGAGCTGCCGCAGTGATATTTTTCGGTTACCGTGCCGTTTTCGTTTTTTCTGTTCCGGCAAATAAGCTTGTCGTTTTTTGTGTTTTTCATTGTTTTAAACCCCTTCGCAATTTATTCGGTCTCCCGACCTAACCTTGGCTACATTATATTTTCACGCTGATTAAGATTCAACTGCACATTGCATTAAGAAGGCATTAAACATTCCTCAATGCAATCTTAAGATTTTGACAACTTATTAAGATTGAATTAATATTAAAAAAGCCGAAAGTCCTTGATACACAAGGGTTTTCGACTTTTTTTGTCTGCAATTTGTAAGCAGTAGCAAAAAACAGCAAGTGTCAAGAGAAACAATTTTTTACAAATTTTCTACCGCTTTTTTCAGTGTTTCTACATCTAAATGTGTATATGTGTTTATGTTGGTTTTGGCGTCTGTCTGCCCCATAAGTTTCATTCGGGTATCAACATCAATTCCCGTATTTGCAAGTAGAGAGTTATATGTATGACGGGTGCTGTGAGGCGTATATTTCCGCTCATCCTCTTTTTGAATGCCGAGCAAATCCATTGTCGTATAAAATTCTTTTCTCAATTTTTGAGAAGAAAAGTTACATATCCGCTCCGACCGCTCAAACTGCATTTCAACATAAGGGCGTATCTTTTCGGGAACGGGAACAACACGGTTAATACCTGCTGTTGTTTTCAATCCTCCCGTTAAGGTATGTTCTATTTTATCGTAATCAAATATTGTAAGGCTGCAATACTCTTGAATACGCCATCCGGTATAACACATAATGAGGATGTGCGCGGAAATGCCGACCCCGTTTTTTGCGCCATACTCTATTTTCTTCAATTCTAAGTCTGAAAATGAAGCCCTTTCGGGCTTTTCGGTTTTCGGGCGAACAACAAACTGTGCATAGTTTTTTGTAATTAAATCCTGCTGAGCGGCAAAATTCATAAGTTTGCCCGCGACGATTATGATATTGTCAATCGTTGATTTGCTCGCTCCCGTTTCCGCTACGGTATCAACGCAAAATTGCAGTTGTGGAGTTTTAACATC
Organism: Clostridia bacterium; assembly: GCA_017428625.1. Classification (GTDB taxonomy): domain Bacteria; phylum Bacillota; class Clostridia; order Oscillospirales; family Acutalibacteraceae; genus CAG-177. The sequence continues at coordinate 2,461 of JAFRQM010000016.1, read as the reverse complement.
TTTCACCTTCATTTTGTGAATGGGTTTTAACTTTTCCCACGCTGCCGTGTATGAATATTTTGCTTGTCTGCTTATGTTCTTATACCCCGTTTCGCTCCATTGCTTATATAAGGCTTCAAGAGTAATATCTAATGCTATCGCAGGTGGCGCGGAACGGTAAGCCGAAAGAGCGTTTTCCGCTTCTTTTTGTGTAGCAAAATATCCGATTGCCTTCCGAGCTGTTTTTCCGTTTTCACCCTCATAAGCGGGCGCAATAGCGACATACGGGTTACGCCTGTTCCCTGATAACTTATATACCGTGCCCATACCATTAGCACGGCGTTTGAAATTTCCCATATTTTTCTCCTGACGATTAATACTCTATAATTATTTGCTTCAATACGCCAAGAATTTGTGCTGTTCCGTTATCAAAATCAGAAACAGGAACAATGACAGGCGTATAATTAGGGTTTTCAGGCATAAGGAATATGGTTTCACCTTGCTGTCTAAACCTTTTCAGAGTAACTTCTTCATTATTTATGCGGCAAGCGACAATTTGACCGTCCTCTGCATATGACTGTTTTTTTATCATAACCGTACAACCGTCAGTTATTCCTGCCCCAATCATACTATCTCCGTGAACACGGATAGCGGCATAGTTTTCGGGGTGAGGCAACAATGTCGGCAAAAAGCCTTTGACTTGTTCGTCAATAAATGCAGGAGCACCGCACGGAATGCCGTCGTAGAGCTTGACAAATCCTGTTGCACTTGATAGGGCAGTAGGCTCTTTTTTTTCTTCCATTAAATCAGAACGGGTGCAATTTAGATAAATGCACATTTTATCTACCTTATCCATTCGTGGAAATCTTCCGCCGTTTATCCATTCAGACACAGTTTGTTTTGAAACGCCGATTGCTTTTGCAAGGTCAACGGATTTTTTGCCTTTTTCCTCAAGTAATCGCCGTAAATTATTTGCAAATATCATATCACCGTAATCAAGTGACATTTATATCGCCGTCCCTTCATTCAATGTAATAAAAAAATAACACAATAATTTGAACTTGTCAACAAAAAAATTCGTGTTTTTGTGGATTTTAGTATTGACAAACACAAATTATTGTGTTAATGTTTTAGCGGACTAAGGAAAAGGAGGTGAAAAAATGACATTGAAAGAAGCGCGAGAAAATGCACGATACACTAAAAGAGCAGCCGCAAAAATTATCGGCGTATCTGAAAACACTATTTATAAGTGGGAGCAGGGGAAAACGACGCCAAATGTAAAGCAATACTTGAAGCTATGCAAAATCTACGATTGTCAGTTATCCGATATTTTTTTTAATTGATTAGTCCACTAAAACGCGAATTAAAGGAAGAAAAATAAAATGACAAAGAAAAAAAGAAATGCCCTTGATATGCCGCGTTCAATTTATGCAATCAGATGTAAGGCAAACGGCAAGATGTATATTGGCTCTGCCGTTGATGTCAAACAGCGTTGGCTCAATCATCTATCTTCATTGCGAACAGGCGAAAAAGGGAGAAGAACAAGCGAACAAAATAAAAATTGGCAAGCAGACTATGACAAATACGGAGTGAGTGGCTTTGAGATTTACATCCTTGAAGAAAACATAAAATATTCAGACTCCTATTCAAGAGAAAGTTACTACATTGATTATTACGATGTCTGTAACCCCGAAAAAGGATATAACGCCACGGGCTCAAAGGCTTGGCACAAAGCAAACATAGGTGTCATCAAAGGTCTGCCTCCAAAAAAATAAAGGAGTTGCGCAAAATGAGACTAACGATTAAACAAGCGCTGAATATTCTTAACAGCGCAAATTTAGAGGGTGGCGGCTATACTGCCGATATTCTCAAATACGGCATTAAATCGGGGAAAATGCCGATAGGGTTTGCCGTGCCCGGTGAGCCGACAGACTATTATCCGAACGGGAAAACGACTTATGTCATAGAGTCGGAGCGCCTTATGAAATGGATAAAAGGCGCAGATATAGAAAAGGGGGAAAAACAATGAAAGGTTACAAAGGATTTGACAAGGACTTAAAATGCCGTGGTATGCAGTATGAGGTCGGCAAAACTTATGAAGAGGATGAAGCGAAACTTTGCGAGAAAGGCTTGCACTTCTGCGAAGCACCGCTTGATGTGTTCGGTTACTACGCTCCGGTGGACAGCAGATATTGCGAGGTGAAAGCGGACGGCGTAACTGATGATAAGGATAATGACAGTAAGCGGGTCGCAAAAAAGCTTACAATCGGAGCGGAAATCGGAATACCCGGTCTGATAAAAGCACATATTGATTGGGTTAATGAGCATATTGACGAAGAAAAAAAGCAGAGCAACACGGGCAACTGCTCCGCCGCAAGCAACACGGGCAACTACTCCGCCGCAAGCAACACGGGCTACTACTCCGCCGCAAGCAACACGGGCAACTACTCCGCCGCAAGCAACACGGGCTACTACTCCGCCG
>JAFRQM010000015.1 GCA_017428625.1 Clostridia bacterium | reverse complement strand
TACTCGCATGGCTCGTTATAAGAACCTGCCTGCGGCAGAACCTTGTTACTCGCATGGCTCGTTATAAGAACCTGCCTGCGGCAGAACCTTGTTACTCGCATGGCTCGTTATAAGAACCTGCCTGCGGCAGAACCTTGTTACTCGCATGGCTCGTTATAAGAACCTGCCTGCGGCAGAACATTGTTTCTCGCTTACGCTCGTAATAAGAACCTGCCTGCGGCAGAACCTTGTTGCTCGCTTACGCTCATAATATGGGATTCAGTCGCTTCGCGACGGAACAATATCAATGCAAGCAAAAAAAGAAGCCGAAGCAAATGCTTCAACTTCTTTTTTGGCTGGGGAATAGGGATTCGAACCCCAACAGGCAGAGTCAGAGTCTGCAGTGCTACCATTACACAATTCCCCAATAATCGCTGTTGCAAGTAACTATTATACACAGGAATTCAAAAAAGTCAACAACTATTTTTTATTTTTATTTACAGTATATTATTAAGAAAAATTTTATTTCTTTTTTTCATACATTGTGGTATTATATCTTTCGTTAGGGCTTTTTTGCAAATAAACAGAAGAAGAGGGCGTTATGTTAAATATACTCAGAAAAATTATTGCGGTTATTCTTTCGGCGGTTATGATTCCCGGCGGATTTTCATATTCCGGCAGGTCTGTTTTCGGCTCTGCCGTGTTTGACGTTACACTTGACGAACAGACGCATGAACTGTGCGAAATGGTTAAAGAAAGTTCTTATCTTGACCTCGAAAAACTTGTTACCCGACTGCCTGACCCTTCCGCTCCCGCAAAAATCATCGGCACCGTGTTTCTTCTCAACACAGAGGGGTTCCGCAACCTTATGTTCTCGCTGCGCGACCGCTGCTACGCTGATGGGCAGACTACGCTCGGCAAGGTTTTCTACCTCATCGGCGCCTATTTCAGAGGGTTTGAAAGCTGTCGGATTCACCTTGAAAAGCAGGAGGGCGGCTATTACGAGTTTTTGCTTGATGTCACTTACGGCGACGGCTATACGGACACCATTCACTCCGGGGCTTATTATAACCCCGAAACCGGGCTGTTCTACGGCAAAGATGATAAAGGAATGTTCGAGATAGGCTTTAATTTCGATATTAACGAGATGATTGTTTATGCCACTGTCAATTCGTGGATGCGTGAATTCGGCTTTTGCCTCGGCTATGATATTTTAACCTATATAACTCCGCTCTATTTCTACCACACAAGGCGTTTCAAATTTGATTACGCGGGCAAAGAATGGATGATTCAGGTCTGGAAAGGCATGTATGTTATGGCGAACGGAGCGGAAGTAGGCATTTATAACCGAAAACCGCATTCGGCGATCACATACTATGACTGCGCCGGCGATGAAGATATGATGAAAATGAGTTTTGACCTTTACCACGGCGACAAACTTCTTTTCAGCCGCGCAAGAGAAAACCACTGGTGGGTTAACGGTTTTCAGCTGTCAAAAACTCTTTATTCCGCAGACGAACTGACGCTGAAGTTCACAATAGAGATGAAGGACAAAGAAATGCTCGACGCCTTCTGCAAAGCGGTTGACAACAATATTTGGGGCGACGTTTCATACACTGTAAACGGGCTTGATGTGTCGCTTGTATGGTGAGAATATGAGAATAATCAGACCGGGTGAAAAACTTGCTGCCGGAGAACTCCGCCGTTTCGCGAAAATCGCGGGCGAGGCTTATGTGAACGACCCCGTTCACACCTACGCCACAAAGAACCCCGAACGGCGTAAACGGTTTGTTTACCATTTTATGATGGAGCGTCTGAATACCTCAAACGGCGAGGACTACATCTATATTGACGATGAAAACGACGCGATGTGTGTGTGGAGACGGGCGCACAACGAATACGGGGTTATTGATTTTCTGAAATGCCCGGACTGGCTTTATCTTTACTGGTTCTGGCCGAACACCCTGCGCACACTCGCGGCATACAGCCCGCTCGATGTTAAAAAATTCAGCGAAAACACATGGATTATTTCGCCCGTGTTTGTCAGCCCCGCAAATCAGGGCAGAGGCGCCGCGACAAGGCTTATTAAACAGGGCATTGAAGATTTAAGCAAACTCGGTTACGATTTCGGGCTTGAGGCGCAGGATGACAAAAACATCGCTTTTTACAAAAAACTCGGGTTTGAGCCTGTCGCGACCGATACATTTAAAAACGGGCTGATAACCCATACATATATGGTTTATAAAAAATAAAGAGGACGGCATCCCGAAAGGATGCCGTCTTTTTCCATAACTATAATAGCACAGAAACGGTAAAAAAACAAGACTGTAATTATTATTTCGTGGATGGTATAATACGGATTGCGGACAGATGACGCAGGCGGTATGCTTTAATAATTATGCAAAACTGCGTTTCTGCTCAAAAAAACTGCGTTTTTGAATATTGTAATATCAATTATTCTATATTATAATTAAAATAAATATTCTGTTTACCGGAGATGACTGCATTTATGATGAAAATAATCGCTTTTTTAACCGCGCTTATAGCTTTGTTCTATACACCGACACCCGTTACGAAGGTCAACCCCGAACGGCTGCCTGCTGCGGCTGCCGAGAGCGATATAACCGTAATGACATATAATCTGAAGGTTTCGGGCGTCGGTCAGTATGCTCCCGACAAAAGAGCGCCCCTGCTTGCCGAAAACATAAGGGTTTATATGCCCGACTCGCTCGGCTGTCAGGAGGCGAGCGTTTCGCTGCTCGCAATGGTGAGCGAAGAACTCAAAGACGATTACGCTTATGTAGGCCTCGGCAGAGACAAAGACAACAAGGGCGAGGCGAGCCCGGTGTTTTATCTTAAAGAGAAATATGACCTTGTTGACAGCGGCACATTCTGGCTTTCGCAAACGCCGGACGAGGTTTCAAAGGGCTGGGACGCAAACTATAACAGAGTCTGCACTTACGCAGTGCTTAAAAACAGGCAGACGGGCTTCACTTACGCGCATTTCAACGCCCATTTTGACCACATAGGCATTATAGCGAGGCAGGAGTCGATTTCGCTTGTGACAAAAAAGATTGCGGAAATCTGCCCGGATATACCGGTGGTTTTCAGCGGCGACCTCAACGATGAGGAAGGTTCGGCTATGTATAATATGGCGGTTTCATCCGGTTTGCGCGACTCAAAATTCCTTGCCGTGAAAACAATGGACAGCCTTACATATCACGGCTATTCCGCCTTTACCGAAGCCACTCGCACAAAGCCGATTGATTTCATTTTTGTAAATGATTTTATTTCATCCGTTGCGTCTTACGAAGTTGACCTGACGAAATATAACGGAATTTACCCCTCCGACCATCACCCGGTAATTGTTGAACTGACAGCGTTCAACGGGTAAACAGTGCCGCGATAATGTCAATAAAGAATTTCAATTTTCAGTATATAATTATTTAAACACCTGAGCACCGGACAATTCTCGCAGAAGAATTATTAGATGTTAAAGAACAGAAAAGAGGTGAGAGCCGTGCCTGAAAGAAAACCGCCGAAAAAAGACGGATTTCCGAAAAAGAAAAAAGAGCCTGTTTTTCCGCCTGCGCTGTGCGCGGAACTGAACAAAGCGGGGCTTGACACCGACGGGCTTGTGTTCTGCTGCACCGGCGATATGGACAATGAAGCCTGCTACCGCGACGCATGGCTCGCCTTTGACAAAAAAGGTTTTTATACAGCCTTCGGAAAAGCCGAGGTTCAGAAAGCAAAAAGCAGAAAAAAACAGCTTGAAACGAAATACACTGTTGATGAAATAATCAGTGTTCCCCTTGATGAAATTGACTGTTTTGAACTTGAACAGTATGTTTCGACGGGCAGACTTGTTCTGAATTACAACGGCGAACAGACGAGCGTTACCCGTTTTTCAATAGGTCTCGCGGGTGATTTTGACGGCTTTAAAAAGGCGTTTGACGAATTCAAAGAAACGGGTGAATATGTTTACCACAGCGAAGACAAAGAGCCGAACAGATGCAAAAAATGCGGCGAGCCCTGCCCTCCCGGTCAGGAATACTGCCGCAAGCACAACAAATCCTCCGCCACGGCAATAAGACTGTTTAAATTTTTCGGCGGCCACTGGGCGCAGATAGCGGTAATTCTTTTGCTGATGATTCTTGAGGCGGCGGTTTCGGTAATTGTGCCGCAACTGAGCACACGCACGCTTTATGATAAAGTTTTCGCAAACCCCGACGGGCTGTCGCAGGAGCAACTGCTGAAAATGCTCGCTTCACTCGTGCTCGGAATAGCCGGAATAAGAATTGTGCGCGTGCTTTTTCAGGCGGCGGACAACTGGATTACCGGCTCCATAATGCCGCGTATTATGTTCAACCTGAAAACCAAAATTTTCAACGCCATGCAGCGCCTTTCACTGAGTTTTTACTCCTCAAAGCAGACGGGTTCCCTTATGGACAGAATTCTGCGCGACGCAAACAACATTTATAATTTCTTTGTTGACGGTGTGCCGAGAATAATCGTCAGCACAGCGACAATGGCGGGCGTGCTGGTTGTGATGTTCAGAATGAGCTGGAGGCTTACTCTTATTGCCCTGTTTGCCATGCCGGTGCTTTTCGCTACCCTTGTGCTGGGCGACAGGCTGTTCCGCAATATGCACCACAGGGCGTGGCGTTACTATGCTAAAATTTCATCCATTACGAGCGACAATATTAACGGCCAGCGGGTAATAAAAGCTTTTGCCCGTGAAGATGATGAATTTGAGAACTTCAGCAGGGCGAGCGAAGACCTGCGCAAGGCGGAACTGCGCCTTTCACTTGCGGAGGCAACGCTTTTCCCGATGCTTGAAATACTTGTTTTTCTGCTTTCGACAGTTGTGCTGGGCATAGGCGGCACTATGGTAGCGAAGGGCAGAATGACTGTCGGCACGCTGCTCAGTTACATAGTTTACCTTGAAATGCTCAAAGAGCCTTTCGGCTTTATGGCGTGGGTTTCAAACTGGTGGTCAAGGTGTGCCGATTCAGCGCAGAGAGTTTTTGAGGTATGCGACGCGAAGCCCGATATAACCGAAAAAGAAAACGCCGTTTCAATGCCCGATATGCGGGGCGATGTTGAACTGCGCGAACTTGATTTTGAATATGAACCCGCGCACCCGGTAATAAGAAAAATGAACCTTAAAATCGGGGCGGGCAATATGCTCGGCATAGTCGGCAAAACCGGGGCGGGCAAAACAACAATAGCAAACCTCATCTCGCGCCTTTATGACGCCAAAGAGGGCAGCGTGCTTATTGACGGCGTTGATGTGCGCGACATAAAACTCGAGGATATACGCCGCAATGTCGGTATGGTTTCGCAGGATATTTATCTGTTTATCGGCTCGGTCGCCGACAACATCCGTTACGCCAAACCCGACGCCACAATGGATGAGGTTATAGCCGCGGCAAAGGCGGCAAGCGCGCACGAATTTATTATGAAACTCCCCGACGCCTATGAAACAAGAGTAGGCTCGGGCGGTCAGAGGCTTTCGGGCGGCGAGAGGCAGAGAATATCAATAGCGAGAACGATTATACAAAACCCGAAAATTCTGATTCTTGACGAAGCCACCGCCGCTATGGATACCGAAACGGAGCGCAGAATACAGACATCGCTGACAAGCCTCAAAAAAGGCAGAACAACCATAGCCATAGCGCACCGCCTTTCAACCCTGCGCGATTCGGATTACCTTGCCGTAATTGACGAGGGCAAGGTTATAGAATACGGCACCTACCGCGAACTGCTGCAGCAGAAAGGCGAGTTTTACAAACAATATAAAATTCAGTCGGAGGCGCTTAAAACAATCGGCATAATATCTTATGACGGCGGCGCCGAACCCGAAGAAGATGACGAAAAGAAGGAGGAATAATATGAGCGACGGTTTTGATTCACGAAAAATTTCTCCCGAAACACTCGCCGCCGAGTATGTGCACCCGGAAAATTGCACTTTCGCAACGGCGCAAAACGGCTTTCTTTCGGCGACAATAAACGGAACATTATACAAAAGAGTGATTCTTTCACGCTCGCTGCCTTTGAATTTTCCCGACGATTACATCTGCATAACGGATGCCGATAAAAACGAACTCGGCATAATCGAGCATATTTCGGAATTTCCCGAGGAACAGCAAAAGGCGATAAACAACGAACTTTCGCAGCGTTATTACTGCCCCGTTGTTGATGAGATTATTTCGGTAAAAGACAAAATGGGCAACTTCTATTTTGATGTTAAAATCGGAGATTTCAAAAAATCCTTCACGGTCAAGGATATTTCGAGGAGCATAAGGCAGATGGGCAACTCCGTCTATCTCACCGACATTGACGGCAACCGTTTCAAAATTGAGGATTACGAAAAAATTCCGCCCAAAAGCAGGCGGAAAATAGAACCTTATCTTTATTAAACAGGAGTGAAAAAACTTGCAGGTTAAGGCGCCATTTGACCTTGCCCCCGACGGCGGACTTTGCAACGGCGTTCTGCTCTTTGACGGGCGGACTCTTACGGCTGCCGTCGGCGAAAACACAATATTCACTTCACCGCTCCGGAGCGGCGAACTCTGCATTCGGACTTATTCGGGCTGCGGAACGCTCGAAATCACACCGGAGAACCCGTCTGACGATATGTCGGACTGCCTTGCCGTGTGCAGATTTTCAATGACCTGTGTCAATGAGATAGGCGAGTTTGTCAAGGTGGTCAACCATTATATCAGAACCGGAGCGGAAACAGAGATTTCCACAAAGGATTTCCGGGTCTGCCCGAAATGCGGCAGACACTATGCCAAGGGGCTTGATGTCTGCCTGTTCTGCGTTGAAAAAAGTTACCTTTCAAAACGGCTTTTCGGCATAGCGAAGCCCTACGCAAAACAGTTCTTGTTCGCGAGTTTTCTTGTTCTGTGCGCAACGGGTTTCAGCGTAATGCTGCCCATAATCAACTCGCGCATTGTCGATAAAGGTCTGAGCGCCGAAGCGATAGCGAACGCAACGGCTGTTCACGACATAATCTTCTACACAATTCTTCTCGGTGCGTCGCAGATATTCGGTCAGATTTTCAAAATGCTCAGCCAGCGCAGGGCAAACAAAATCAGCACATCGCTGTCAAGCAGCCTGAGAACCGGCGTTTATGACAAAGTGCAGCGGCTTTCCGTTTCATCAATGTCGGGCAAAACGGCGGGCGACCTTATGAAAAGAATCTCGCGCGACACAGAAACGGTCAAGAACTTTATCACGGAGCAGGGTATGTATGCCCTCGAAAAACTTGTTATGTTTGTTGTAGTGTTTATAATTCTGTGCAACATAAGCCCGCTTCTGACCTTTCTTGTGATTCTTCCCATCCCGTTTGTCGCATACGCTATGCGTAAATTCTGGATTTTCATACACATAAGGTATGAAAAACAGTGGCGCCGCGAGTCAAGGGCAAACTCGATTCTTCACGACATAGTGCGCGGAATAAGAGTAGTTAAAAGTTTCGGCAGCGAAGACAGGGAGATTGAAAAATTCGCATCTGTCAGCCGCCAGCTTGCCGACATTTCGGTAAGCAACGAGCATCTGTGGGCGATGACCTTCCCGTTTATGTTTTTCTTTACCGGCATAGGCGAGTTCTTTGTGCTTTATATCGGCGGCAGGGCGGTTATCAACGGCGCTATGTCGGCGGGTCAGCTGCTCGAGTTCACACTGTTTTTAGGCTACCTCTACCAGCCGCTTTTGTGGCTGTCATTTCTGCCGAGAAGGCTGGGAGAACTTGAAACAAGCCTTATCAAGATTTTTGAAATCACAGACGAAGTCTCGGATGTGGCTGACTGTGAAAACCCGATACCCGCGCAGCTCGGCGGAGATATAGTATTCAGCGATGTTCAGTTCGGCTACAAAGCATACGAGCCTGTGCTCAGAGATATAAACCTGACAGTTAAACAGGGTGAAATGATAGGCCTTGTCGGCCGTTCGGGCGCGGGCAAATCCACTTTAATCAACCTGATTATGCGGCTTTATGACACGGATACGGGCACAATAACCGTAAACGGCAACAATATAAGAGATATGGCGCAGGGCGAATACCGTGAGAAAATCGGCGTTGTGTTCCAGGAGACTTTCCTGTTCTCCGGCACCGTTTATGACAATATAGCCTATGCGAGAAAAACAGCGGAGCAGGGCGAGGTTATAGCGGCGGCAAAGGCGGCGAACGCCCACGATTTCATAATGAAACTGCCCGACGGCTACAACACCCTCGTCGGCGAAAACGGACTTAACCTTTCGGGCGGCGAGAGGCAGAGAATATCAATAGCCAGGGCGGTTCTGCGAAACCCCGAAATACTCATTCTCGACGAGGCGACAAGCGCACTTGACCCCGAAACGGAGAGCTCCATTCAGGACGCCCTCGCCAAACTCGTAAAAGGAAGAACAACCTTCGCAATAGCCCACAGGCTCGCTACACTGCGCAACGCAGACAGGCTTGTGGTAATTGAAAAGGGCAGAATAGCCGAAACGGGCTCGCACCGTGAACTGCTTATGCAGGACGGAATTTACGCAAAACTTGTTATGGCGCAGAGGCAGACGGCAAAACTTACAAAGTGAGGAGGAGCATAAATGAAAACAATTAAAAAATCCGTTTCCTTGATTCTCGCGGTTTGTTTGTTATGCGGCTGCTTTATTACGGCGTTTGCATCGGATGATTTCACATATACCGAAACAGACGGAGAAATTACCGTTACGGGTTACACGGGCACGGCGGCGGCGCTCACAATCCCCGCCGAAATTGACGGCAAACCCGTAACCGCCGTTCAGCAGGAAGCCTTTAAAAATCTCGGTATTGAGTCGGTTGTTATACCGCAAACGGTAGTTACAATCGGCGCATACGCTTTTGCCGGATGCGCGAATCTCACAAATGTTGAGTTTGCGCACAACGGCGCGCTTGAAAGCATAGGAGCGAGCGCGTTTCAGTCCTGCACGGCGCTTGAGTCAACGGTTATTCCCGCCGGCGTCAGGACTGTAAACCAATACGCTTTTTCATACTGTTCCGCTCTCACAAGCGTTGAATTTGCTCAGAACAGTTCGCTTGACAACATAGGAGCGAGCGCGTTTCAATACTGCACGGCGCTTAAAAACTTTGTTCTTCCCGACGGCACAAAAACTGTCGGCAGGTCGGTGTTCTCAAACACAAAACTTGAAAATCTGACAATCCCCGCGAGCGTTACCGCTTTTTATGACACAAGCATTGTAACAGAAATAGGCTCGCCGACAAACCCCAATGACGAATATATTCTCATTTATTACGGCGGCACCGCCGCGCAGTGGAGCGAACTTGTTGAAAACAGCAAGCCCTACGCGGACCTAAGCGTTTTTAAAAACCTCTTGTGGAGCGTTGACTCAAAGCCGTATTCAAACATATATTTAAGACCCGGCATAACGATTACCCCGCCCGCCGACCCCGAAAAAGAATATTACACATTTAAGGGTTGGATGAAGCAGGGCGCCACAGCCGTGGTCAGCGATTTCGGCAGGATGCCCGACAGCGACCTGCGCTTTAACGCAAGATTTAACCCCGTGAGTTTTACGGCGACATTCACCGCCGGCGGAAAAACGGTGCGGAAAGTGGCATTCACCGTTGAAACAACAAGTCTCAACGAGCCTGCCGTGCCCGAAAAAGAGGGTTACACGGGCAGTTGGGAACCCTATGAATTGAAACCGGAAAACATAACAATCAACGCGGTATATACAATAAACAGTTACACAATTAAGTTTGTTTACGAGGGTAAAGAAAAGGAGCAGACTCTTGAATACGGCTCGCCCGTAACCGCGCCTGAGGTTGAAACGAGAGAGGGTTACGATTTTGTATGGACCCCCGAAGTGCCCGCGACAATGCCCGCGAAGGATTTAACCTGCACGGGCGAGTATGTCAAGCAGGTTTATCAGGCAATACTCATAGCCGACGGCAAACAGACAGGCTCAATTCCCTACACTTACGGTCAGAAATCGGTGCAGCTTCCCGCCGTGCCGGAAAAAGAAGGTTACACGGGCAGGTGGCTTCCCTATTCGTTGCCCGTAGGCGGCACGGAGATTTACGCCGAATACACCGTCAACACATACACGGCGACTTTCATTGTTGACGGCAAACAGACGGTTTACAATGTTGAGTTCGGTTCCCCCGTCAAAGCGCCCGCCGTTCAAGCGCCGCAGGGATATAAACTTGTTTGGAGCCCCGCCGTACCGGAGACAATGCCCGCGAAAAATATAACGGTAAACGGCTCTTTCGTATGCGTCAGCAAGGTTTCAATCCTTAAAAACACGGGCAAAAGAAGCGTTGATTACGGTTATTCGCTCGTGCTTTACGCAAACGCCTCCGACTTGCCCGACGGCGCGAAGCTTGTCTGGAGCATACCGGGCGGCAAAGGCGACGAAGGCAGTGAATTCAACACGGGCGCGCTCAAAGCAAACGCGACTGTAACGCTGAAACTTGTCGGAGCGGACAACAAGCCGATAAAAGGCACAGACGGCAAAGAAATAAAAGACACCGAAGAAATAACCGTAAACGGCGGATTTTTCAAAATCATAATCTGGTTTTTCAAAAACCTTTTCAATGCCGATATGACGGTGTATCAGAAGTAAAGTGCAACAAAAAACAGCAGTCGGGCGACTGCTGTTTTTTAATTCTTGATGTTGTCAACTCAGATTAGGATTGCTGTAATAATAATCCTGCGCGTCATCACGGGTGTCAAAATATCCCCATATTTTATAGGAGGTGTCATAGTAGTTTCCATAACTCTTTCCGGGTTCTGTTATCAACGCCAAAACATATTGGTCATCATATTCACCGCCGTCAACCAAACCTGTAACAACATAATATGTCAAGTCCATGCTTCCGTGATGAAATCCTTCTTCTAACTCAAGATCTTTGACTGTATAACCATACTCGCTTTCTGTATAATCACAAAATGAGTTTATAAGCGAACCCGGCAATCCGTCTGATGAAATCTTAACAAAAATAAAGATAACTACTATTACTGATACAAATCCAATTAAGATTTTTTTCATTGTTAAATCACTCTTTTTATATTCGAACTTTTCGTTATATTTTAATCGATATCATGATAAATTCCTTTTAACTTTCGCCCTTTTTGTTTGAAATCGTTTTGTATCTTTGTTGCCTGCTCCATATAAGCATCTAATTCTTGCTGTATTACAGCGGCGGCACTATCATGCTCATTCTTTTTTATAAAGAAGAAAACTACACATGCTATTGCGGCAATAACTCCAAGTATTGCAATAAATGTGTGTCCGCTGTTAAAGGTTAATAAAGCAACTATTGCGGAGACTACAATACCTATAATAGGCAGTATTGTTTTATTCGGAACATTTTTAATGTCCTCGAGTTTGGAATCGATTTTTGATTGTCTTTCTTCATCGACGGGAACCTCGCTGAACGTGTAGCGTTTTCCATCACCGCTGACATATACCGAATATTCTTTCTCTTTATATTTATAGATGATATGATAAATACCTATAAAAAGTCTCACTATTTCATCTTTTTGAATGTTACTTCCGCCTGCTGTTGACAAATTTCTGACTCTTTTCCCCTTCAGGCTTTCTTTCGCCTTCTGTTCCAACAATTCATCCATATATGGTTTAACATATTCATTAAAGGCGGCAGATTGAGGCAAATTGTAATTATATGTTTCAATATCAACCGGAAAATCCAATTCTTCAATATCTACAAGTTCATTTGTGTCACATTCATTATATAACTCATCAATAATTTTAGAAAACTCCCTGTTTCCCGGAACAATTAAAGATGCTGTAGCTGCCGCATTGCCCATCATTTGGGTCCATTCAGTATATTCTTCCTTTTCAATTACATTTACATCACCTCTGTCATAAACATTTTTATGTTCGCGGGTGTTTCCTGCCTCATAAGAAAAAGATATCGTTCCGTTACAATAATATAAGTATGCAGGAATGCAAAGTTTCTCTTCTTTTGTAATCTCAACTTTTTCAAGCAAATCAAGAGGCATAGCGGGCGATTCGGTTATAATATCAAGAACAATATTGTGTAGTTTTGACTGTTCTGCTGACAAAGGAATACCGCTGTTAATGTTTTCTTTATCTGCAATTTCTGCGTTTTTCGCCAGTCCCTCTATAACACATTCTGTCTGGCAATAGGGGCATTTAACAACGCCTTTATTGTTTTTCGGAACAGTCAGCGGAGCGTTACAATTACTACAATGAATGCTTTTTGTCTTAACGGTGAAATCCTGATCGTTCATATTAGCCTCCCATAATAATTTTTTACATTATACTCAATGTTTGAGTAAAAGTCAATACTCAAAGTTTGAGTTTGTTAAAATAATCCGGGGTGAGAACTATGGATTATTTAGACAGGCTCATAGCCGAAAGGATTGACCGCGACCTGACACAGCGTGAGGTTGCCGCCGTAATTAACAAATCGCAGCAGGGCTATGACCATATTGAAAAACGCCGCGCGAAACTTACAATAGAGGATTTTACGAAACTGTGTGAATTTTACAATATTCAGCCGTCATATTTTCTCGGCTTTACGGATGATAAAGTCCCTTTACAATAAAATCTACCCGGCGGTTCAACGAACCGCCGGGTGTTATTATAATTGCGTTTTTGTCGCGGATATAGTTATAACAGCAGTGTTGACTTTTGCTTTGGGCGCCCCTGAAAGGGGAACTGTTTGACAGCACGGATGTATCGTTCCGGATGTTAGATGTTAGATGTCAGACGAGGTTGAGGGGAAATTGCGGGAAGGTTAAAAACGGATGCGGGTTTAATAGAACGGTGTAGGGAACACATATATGCGTTCCGGTGAGTTTGGGGTTTGTGATGTTTTCGGACAGATAAAAAACGGCGGGATGATTACATCCCGCCGGAAAATATTATAAAACTGCCTGCCCTTCGTCATTTATGCAGAGCATGCAGATGCCTGCGATCACATTGACGAAAATCAACGAGCAGATTTTGAACGTAAGGCTCATAGGCTCGCCGTTGTCAATGCAGCGGAAGGCTTTTACCGTCATCGGAATACACCAGAAAAGCGGAATAATCAGCCAACCGAAGGTGACGCAGCCGACAATCATAAACGCTTTGATAAGCAGTTTGATTAAATCGCTTGTTTGCGAAGCGGAGTTTGCCTGCTGATAAGGCTGACTGTATTGATAAGCGTTGCCCGCGCCTACTCCGCCGTGATCCTCCGCCCTGTATGAGTAGGGGTTGCGGTTAACGGGACCGTATTGAGCGTTGTTATACCGAGGGGGTTCGCTGTATGTGCCGCCTGTGTAGTCCGGCGCCTGAGCGGCGGGGTTGAAACTGCTGCCGCAGACAATGCAGAATTCCGCGTCTGCCGAAACTCTTGCCCCGCACTGAGCGCAGAACTTGAAAGCCGTTTCATCAACGGCGGGGGCGGCAGGTTCGGGAGCGGGCTGCGAATAAGCCGGTTCTTCTGCGACGGGTTCGGTATAAACGGGCGCTTCGGGGGCGGGGGTATCATTTACGGGTTCTGTGTAAGCGGGCTCCGCGGGGGCTGTATTCTCCGCGAAAGGTTCGGCAGGCGCTGCCGCCGCGGCGGCTTTCGCTCCGCAGTTTGTGCAGAAAGAACTGCCTTCGCCGATAAACGCTCCGCACTGATTGCAATACATTTTTATTCCTCCCTTATCTGATTATGATGCTGTCTCTTTCGGGACCTACCGAAACATAACCGATTCGGCAGCCTATCTGCTGCTCAATGAAAAGAACATATTTTTTTGCCGCCTCGGGCAGGTCCTCCCATTTGCGCACGCCGGAGATGTCGGTTTGCCAGCCGTCCATATATTCAATGACGGGTTTTGCGCTGTCAAGCACGCAGGGGAACGGGAATTCATCCGTCTCTTTGCCGTCAACAATATATTTTGTGCAGACGGGAATTTTATCCATATAACTTAAAATATCCATTTTGGTTAGTGCGATGTTTGTTGCGCCCTGGCATTCAACGCCGTAGCGTGTGGCAACAATGTCAATGGGGCCGACTCGGCGGGGCCTGCCTGTTTTTGCGCCGTATTCGCCGCCTGCTTCGCGCAGTTTTTCAGCCTCTTCGCCGAACCATTCGCAGGTGAAGGGACCTTCGCCCACGCAGGTGGAATACGCCTTGACTACGCCCACAACATCGTCAATTTTTGCCGACGGCAGCCCCGAACCGACAGGAGCGTAAGCGGCAATGGGGTTTGAAGATGTGGTATAGGGATGAATGCCGTAATCGAGGTCGCGCAGAGAACCGAGCTGAGCCTCAAAAAGAATATTTTTGCCCGCCTTCTGAGCCTCGCGCATAAAATTACCCGTGTTGCAGATGAAGGGCTTGATTTTTTCGCCGTAATCCTCAACCCACTTCATAAGTTGTTCCATTGTTACGGGCGGCGCGCCGTAAACTTTGGTGAGAGTAAGATTTTTCCATTCCATTAAATCGGCAAGGTGCGCTTTGAGGTGATCGGGGTAAAGCAGTTCGCCCGCGAGCACGGTCTTTTTCTGGAATTTGTCTGAATAGAACGGCGCTATGCCCTGACGGGTTGAGCCGAATTTTTTATCTTTGAGCCTTGCCTCTTCAAGGCCGTCAAGGTCGCGGTGCCAGGGGAGAACAAGCGAAGCGCGGTCGCTGATTTTAAGGTTTTCGGGCGTGATTGCGACGCCTTTTGCGGTAACCTCCTCAATTTCTTTCCAGAGGTTTTCGCAGTCAAGCGCAACACCGTTGCCGAGAACATTGACGGCGCCCTTTGTGAAAATGCCCGAAGGCAGAAGATGAAGCGCGAATTTACCGAACTCGTTAATGACGGTGTGACCCGCGTTGCCGCCGCCCTGATAGCGCACAACAACATCATAATCCTTGGTGAGCAGGTCAACCATTCTGCCCTTTCCTTCATCGCCCCAGTTGATACCGACAATAGCACAGTTAGACATTAAACATTTTCCTCATTTCAGGGAGAAAACTCCCGTATATTTTATTAACCGATTTATTATATCATTTAAGAAACTTTTTTTCAACAATTTACGGCAAAAAGAACAGTGTTCGCAAATGTTTTCATATTTTTCGGTTAAACGGGAACGGTGATTTCAACACTGCCCGTGAATTCTTTTTTGACATACCCGCAGACGATCTGCGCTTTTATTCTTTCATCGGCATAAGCTCTGATTACGGCTGTGCCGTTTTCTTTTTTTATTTCAACGCCGATTTCGCCGTTTGCCGTTGTGATATGACCTTTGACGCGGTCAAGCCCGTCAACAAGGCAGGGTGAAATAACAACCTTTTCAAAACCCGCGGAATCACCGGGCTGGCGGATTCCAAGAAGATAAGTGAAAAGATATTTCGTAACGGCTCCGAACATCGGGTGGTTTTTGGAACTTTCGCCGTTCCAGTTCTCCCAGATTGTGGTGGCGCCGTTTCTCGCCATATAGTCAAACGAAACCTCGCCTTTGCCGCTCAGAAGGTCAAACGCGAGCTGCGCTTCGCCGTTGGCGAAAAGCCAGCCGGTAAGCGCCGGAGTGGCGATTATGCCCGTGTCGAACATACCGAGTTTTTTGTATTTTTCAACAACTTTTCTGTGAACTGCCTCGTTGCCGTTACCGATTTGAAGGGCAAGGCAGGAGGCACCCTGAACATCGCCGCAGTAAGCCCTCTGCTGCTTGCTGAAATAGGCTATGTCTATTGCTTTTTTAACTTTTTCAATTCTTTCGGGCAGGTGCTGAGTTTCATTTTCTCTGCCGAGAATTGAGGCAATTTCGAGCACCGTCTGCATAAAGCCCGCATACAGGCAGGTGTTGACATACGCTTCGGGAATTTTTATCGGCTCGGGAGGGCACCAGTCGCCCAGACACCAGCCGTCTTTTTCTTCGTGCCAGACAAGACCGTTGTCGCTCCTCATTTCGAGATAGTCGAGAAAACGGAGCATTTTCGGGAAGAACTCGTTGAGAAGGTCTTTGTCGCCGTAGATTTTATAAAATCTGTAAGGCACTTCGACTATAGCTCCGCCCCAGCCGGCGGGTCCGCCGCCGCCGCCCATAAGGGGGGCGGTGTGAGCGACATGCCCCGTTTCAAGGCACTGGCTGTCTGCAATGTCATATATCCATTTGCGGTAAAACTCTTTGCAGTCGAGCATAAGCATTGCCGCCTCGCAGCAGAGTTGACCGTCGCCCGTGTAGCCGAGGCGCTCCCTGTGCGGGCAGTCTGACGGCACGCCCGAATGCATATTGCAAAGCTGTGTGTTGATATAGGCGTTGTAAAGCCAGTTGAGCTGCTCATTGTCGCTTTCAAACGAGGATGTTACGGGGCAGTCGGAGTGAACCACATCAACGCGCACAACCTCGGCGTCGCCCTGAACCCGGAACCAGCGGAACCCGTGCCAGGTGAAGTGCGGATAATACTCCCTGTCTTCGCCGTCGGTAATGAAAACCTCAGTCTGATAATCTTCGGCGAAGTGCATACCGAAATTCGGTTTGTCATATATATCTTCCGCGTAACTGACTGTGATTTTTTCGTTTTTCTTACCGCATTTCACAACCGCGTAACCCGCAGTGTTTTCGCCGGCGTCATAAAGCCGTGTGACGCCGTCATCCTCAACAAGCACGGGAGTCAGTGATTTTATGACTTTGTCGGCGGGGGCGTATTGAAGTTCATAACTGCTTTCGGGAGTTTCAATCTCTCTCGAAGGGGCAAAATCACTGCCGTTATAATCTTTCGTCATAAAATTCGCGGGCAGAAGGTTGTAATTGTGCTTTTCGCCGTTGTAAAGGCAGGCTTCGGTGATATACCCCTTGTGCGAGAGGGTGGAGGAATCCGAGAGGACATTTCCGCTCGGTTTTTCAATAACATAGCAAAGTTTGGGTCTGCCGAAAGTGACATAGCCCTCCGCGTCGCGGTAATCGTTGCAGTAGTAACCGGGGCCGAGAGTTATGACAAGCACGTTTTCGCCGTGCGTGAGATACTGCGAAATGTCATATTTTACGCAGTAGGTGCGGAAAGAGAGTTTGTCAACAAGCGGATATTCGAACTTTGACAAATCTCTGTAATTGTAATTTGACGCGTTGGGCACAAGCAGGTCGGAGCTTACCTTTTTACCGTTTATATATAACCGAAAAAAACCGAGACCGCAGACCAGAACGGTCGCAGTCTCGCCTTTGACGGCTGTGAATGTTTTTCTGAAAACAGGAGCGCTGCTGCCGTAGCAGTCAATAAAACGCGCCCCTTTGAAAAGTTCGGTTCCTTGCATATTCAAGCCTCTCGGATTTTATTTTATTCTTCCGCAGGGTTTTCTTCGGCTGTTTCTGCGGCGGTCTGCGTTTCTTGAGCAGCCTTTTCAACCGCGCTGTTAGCCTCGCGCACATAGGCGTAAACAGGCTCAAGACGCTCTTTTGTAAGCGGGAAGAAGAATTTGTAAAGGATGAAAATAAGCGTATAGACTATGGCGGGAATCAGCGTGCAGACTTTGAGTATGCCCTCACTTATGCCGGGCTTGTAGCCGATTTTTGCCATTTCTTCTGTGTAGCCGACCAGACCGAGCAACGTAAGCCCGCCGTAATCCGCGGCGGTCTGACCGAGTTTGCGGCAGAAGGTGTAAACCGCGTAAATTGCGCTCTCGCTTCGTTCATGGGTTTTATATTGCTGATAGTCGATAACATCCGCGACGACCGCCCAGTTTGTGATTGAAACAAAGGAGTAGCCGAAGCCGATGATAAAGAGCAGAATCATAAACAGCCACGCCTGGTCTCTGCCGGGTTTGATTACATAAGTTGCGATTGCCGCCGCCGCAGAGAAAAACGCGCCGACCTGGCTGAGTTCCTTTTTACCGTATTTTTTGCTGAGTTTGGGCACAAAGAATATCATAATCGCAACGGGCAGATACTGGGCGACCGTGCCGAGAATGGAAAGCCGCGTGTCGCAGAAATAGTTTTTGTAAAGATACTGGTTGAGCGAGGAGAACTGAAGCTGACCGCTGATGAGAATGCCCGTTACGGCAAGCACAACGAAAGGCCTGCTTTTTATCATGGAGCCGTAGGTCTTTTTAAGATTGACCTGCGGGTCGGGCTCTGAAGGCACACGCTCTTTGGTTGTGGCATAACAGACAAGATAAGCCGTGACGGAGAACACCGCCATAATGAGAGCGAAAAGGAACATTCCCCTGCCGTTTGCCACATCGTAAGTGCCGCCTGCTCCGTCGTCAACTTTTGTGTAAACAATCATCGGAGCGAGAAGCAGCGGAGCCGCACCGCCCACGCCGCTGCCTATGGCGCGGAAGGTGGAAAGGAGAGTTCTGCCGTCGGGGTCGTCCGTAATAACCGAGGCGAGCGAGCCGAATGGCACATTCATGCCCGTGTAGAGCATACCGAAAGCGATATATGTCGCATAAGCGAAGGCGAGAAACACGCCCTGACTCTGCGTGAGTTTGTCAATTCCGAAAAAGCAGAACAGTTCAGACAGTGCGAGCGGAATTGAAACGGTAAGCAGATAGCGGCGGTATTTGCCGTTTTTGCCGGGTTTTCTTTTGGCGACAATCGCGCCCCAGAGAGGGTCGTTTATCGCGTCCCACAGGCGGGTAAAAAGGAAAAGATTTGCAACCGTCGGCTTTGCCCTGAGTTTGAGCACATCGGTCAGAAACACCTTGAGATATGAACTGACATAAGTGAGCACAAACATATTACCCGCATCGCCTATCATATAACTCAGGCCGTCTTTTATGCCGATATGATTAGGGTGAACGGGCTTGCCGTCGGGCAGTTTTCTGTCTTTTGCCATATTACCACTCCTTCAATAAATGCTGATAATATAATATAACATTATTCCGATTAAATCAACCTGTTAATAAGCAATAAAAAACAGACCGCGCGGTGACGCGGTCTGTCTGACATTTTGCTTTGCTGTTATCAGTCAACTTTCGGGAGTTTCGCTCTGAAAGCGGCAAGTTCCTCGTCTGTGGGGATATAGTCATCCATTTTGCCGTCATGATATTTTTCATAAGCGACCATATCGAAATAGCCCGTGCCCGTAAGACCGAAGACGATTGTTTTCTCTTCACCCGTCTCTTTGCATTTGAGCGCTTCGTCGATTGCTGCCTTGATTGCGTGCGAGCTTTCGGGAGCGGGAAGGATGCCTTCCACTCTCGCAAACATTTCGGCGGCGTCAAATACGTCGGTCTGCTTTACGGAAACCGCTTCCATAAGGCCGTCATCGTAAAGCTGAGAGAGAATTGAACTCATGCCGTGGTAGCGCAGGCCGCCCGCGTGGTTGGGAGCGGGAATGAAATCACTGCCGAGGGTGTACATTTTAGCGAGCGGGCAAACCATGCCGGTGTCGCAGAAGTCATAGGCGTAAACACCCCTTGTAAGGCTGGGGCAGGATGCCGGCTCAACGGCGATAATTCTGTAATCCGCCTCTCCTCTGAGTTTTTCACCCATAAAGGGAGCGATAAGACCGCCGAGGTTGGAGCCGCCGCCCGCGCAGCCGATGATTATATCGGCTTTTTCGCCGAGCTTGTCAAGCGCCGCCTTTGTTTCAAGGCCGATTATCGACTGGTGAAGCAGAACCTGATTGAGAACGCTGCCCAGAACATAGCGGTAGCCCGGTGTTGAGGTTGCGACTTCAACCGCCTCCGAAATGGCGCAGCCCAATGAGCCTGTTGTGCCGGGATGTTCCGCGTTAATCTTTCTGCCGATGTTTGTTTCATTTGATGGTGAGGGAACAACGCTCGCGCCGTATGTGCGCATAACCTCGCGGCGGAACGGCTTCTGCTCATAAGAAACCTTTACCATATAAACCTTGCAGTCAAGCCCGAAAAACGAGCAAGCCATTGAAAGAGCCGTGCCCCACTGACCCGCTCCGGTCTCGGTTGTAACGCCTTTGAGGCCCTGCTTTTTGGCGTAATAAGCCTGAGCTACCGCGGAGTTGAGTTTATGGCTTCCGCTTGTGTTGTTGCCCTCGAATTTGTAGTAGATTTTCGCGGGGGTGCCGAGCTTTTTCTCAAGAAAATAAGCTCTTACAAGAGGCGACGGGCGGAACATCTGATAAAACTCGTAGATTTCATCGGGAATGTCAAAATAAGGGGTGTCGTTGTCAAGTTCCTGTTTAATAAGCTCTTCGCAGAAAACGGGTGCGAGTTCCTCAGCCTTCATCGGCTGATGTGTGCCCGGGTTGAGAAGCGGCGCCGGTTTGTTCTTCATATCGGCGCGCAGGTTGTACCACTGCTTCGGAATCTCATTGAACTCAAGGTAGGTTTTGTAAGGGATCTGTTGGTTTTTCATTTTTGTTTTTCCTTTCATAAAAAGATTTTTTAATATGCCGGGAAAAAACAAAAAATCCCGTCCCGGCAAAATGCCGGGACAGGATAATATCCTGCGGTGCCACCCAGCTTGACGTTTTTAAACGCCCGCTTAACGCATCTGACAATGCTGACCTTTTTTTACGGGGAGTCCCGCCCCGTCTCGCATACTCCGCAAAAGCGTTTCCGCTCGCCCTCGGAAGGCCATTCAATTCATTGTTTTCTGCCGCGATCACAGCCCCCGCGGCTCTCTGAGAGAAAAGTCCTGAACCTACTTACCCTTCTTCATCGGTTTAGCCAATTAAAACACAGATTTTTTTCGCTGTCAAGAATTTTTTTGAAATTTTTTTAAAAATCGCAAACAAAGAACAGATTGCCGACGGTGTGTTTTGTTTTGATGAGGTATGTCGGATTTCATTTTCCGGCACGGATGTATCCGTGCCCTGCGCTATTAATTTTTAAACCCTAATTATTCAGAAATGTGAAAATACCCGCGTGGTAGTAAATGTCATAAATCCAGTTAAAGGCGGGCATAATCAGGTTGAACGCCCGGATGAAGGGGAAGGCGAGCAGATAAAGGAGGCTGTCTGCGAACTCCTGCGGGTTTTCTTCAACGGTCTTTTCACGCTCTTCACCGAAAAGTCCTTCGGGAACGCTTGTGATGAAAGCGGCGGGCTGTTCAATACCGAGTGCGTAAAGGGCTATTGCCGAAACATCGCGGTTATGCGCGTTTTCGTTTATTTTGCCCTTATTGACGGTTTTGCCCGCAACGGCAAGAATCGCCGAACTCTCTTCGGGGGTCTGACCGCCGTGACCGCCTTCGGTTTCGCCGTGGTCCGCAACAACAATAAACAGGCTGTTTTTCATAAGGCCCGCGCTTTCAACGGCGTCGTAAATCTGACCGAGTTTTTTATCCATCGCTTCAACAGCCGCGTAATACTCATCGCTGAAGCCGCCGTAGGTGTGCGCGGCGTGGTCAACATCATCCAGCTGAACAAACATAAGCGCGGGAACCTCGCCGACTGTTACATTGTGAATAACCTCGTCAACAACAAGCGTGTCGGTGAAGCGGTTGACCTTTTTGACATTTATGTCATTTTCGATTATGCCGTAATTGATGTTAGGCCAGTGGTTTATTGAAATGAGTTCGGCGTCGGGCATTGCCTGACGGGCATAATAGAAAATGCTGTGGTATTCATCCGCCGAGGTGTGCGGATTTGCCTGAGTGGAGTCGTTGGTCATACCGTGCGTTTCGTAATCAACGCCCAGCAGAATGGAGCCCCAGTTCTGCGCGCTGGTGGTGATGTATTCCGTTTTTGCGTTGTGAATAAAGGCGTTGTCGGCAAAAATGCGGTCGAAGTTGGGAGAATCAACCTTCTCAAACGCGGCGCCGGCACCGTCAATGCCGATAATAAACACGTGTTCGTAAGCGCCGAAACTGTTATCCGCCGCGGCGGAGAAAACAGGCAGAGCCGCTGTGAGAACAAGCAGAACAGCGAGGGCAAATGAAACAGTCTTTTTCATATTTTTCATCCTTTCGGGATTTTTAATTGAAATATATCATACCATTTTCAAATTATTTTATCAATATTTTCAGTCATTTTTATTGAATAACCGCCGGTATTCCGGTTGCACAATTATTCAAATAATGTTAAACTTAAAAAAGAGGTGATTTTAATGTTTGATGTTGAAAAAACCACAAAAGAGTGTATTCAGTGGATAAAGGATTTTTTTGAAGAAAACGGCAGGGGCTGTAACGCGATAGTAGGCATATCCGGCGGCAAAGACAGTTCCGTCACAGCCGCGCTGTGTGCCCGGGCGCTCGGCAAAGAAAGGGTTATTGGCGTGCTTATGCCCTGCGGAGAGCAGAGCGATATAGATATGGCATACGCCCTTGTAAACCATCTCGGAATAAAACACTATGAAATAAATGTTCAGGACGCTGTTCACGGTGTTCTCAGGCAGCTTGATGTTCTGCCGGAGGTTACCGTGCAGACAAGAACGAACCTGCCCGCGAGAATACGGATGTCGGTTCTTTACGCCGTCGGTCAGAGTATGAACGGCAGGGTTGCGAACACCTGCAACCTCTCGGAGGATTATGTGGGTTATTCCACGCGCTACGGCGATGCGGCGGGCGATTTCAGCCCTCTTTGCCAACTCACCGTGGGCGAGGTCAAGGCAATCGGCAGGTATCTGGGACTGCCCGAATATCTTGTTGAGAAACCGCCGATTGACGGTCTGAGCGGTAAAACGGATGAAGACAACCTCGGCTTTACCTATGCCGTGCTTGACAGATACATCCGCACAGGCGAAATTGACGATGAGGCGACAAAAGCGAGAATCGACCGCCTGCATACGCTCAACGAATTCAAAATGCATATAATGCCGGGGTTCGGAAGAGAATACAAAGATTAAAAAATGCGAAAAAGCTATAAAAAAGCAAAAACCGCCGTCCGCCTTTATTAACTCTGATTTTTGGCATAATAAAACGCCCTGTATTAACAGAGCGTTTTATTAATAACTTATTGTTTGATTATTTCAATATCTTTAATTTCACTTTGATAAAAACCTAAATATCGCTTGTCGTCAGTCAAAATACTAATTTCATCCTCTTGTTTGCAAAGGTCGCTTTGTTCTTCTTTACACAAAACATCTGTCACATAACCTTCAAAAACTTCACCGTCAATATCAGTTATTTTAATTCTTTCACAGTCTTCATATAATAATAGATTAGTCATAATGTTTGTCCTTTACTGGCATTAGATGCGAGTTTCTCTTTCCGTAAATTATCACTGCTTCTCTTGTTTCGTGATATTGACCGCCACCATAGTATTTACCTATGATTTTATCACACAAAACAAACTCTTGTGGTAACGCATCCCCTTTTTTGTTGTTTTTATAATTCCTGTTCCTGCTTTTGAAATAATGATTTTTTGTGTATCTTCTTCGCTGATTGTTATAATGCTTTGGGGATTGCCGCCTTTGTCAAGACGATTTTGCTTGTATTTTTCAAACTCAGATGTTCCTTCGGTGTGTCTTAAATGTTGCTGGTGGCTTAATTTTGTTGAATATTCACCGCTTTCTATTTTTTCATTTACAATGCTTGCTCTAACTTGTGTTATGCGTTTATAATCGGGTTTGGCTTTATTGGTTTGCATTATACCACTTTTCATTGCATTTTTCAACGGTATATTGCTCGTTTTCACCTGTTCCCCTATTTCAAACCGGTTGTATTGTGCGAGTAAGCCCGCCGCTTTTGAAAATCGGTTATATTCCGAAAAAAGTGTTGTTAGTTTTGCTTTTGTTTGTGTAATCTGCGCTTGGTCGCCTGTTGCCTCTGCCGCGATTATTTTACGCTTTTGTTTCCGTATTGCTCTTTCAATAGCTCTTTGCTGCTGAGTTGCTTCGTAAAGTGTATAATGTTTGCCCTGATATGTAATACCTTGCGCATTGCGTTTTTTCATTTCTTCAAGCTCTGCGGCGGAATATACAGGCTTGGTAACGCCGTATTTGATTGGGAACGCAATATGTTTACAGTTTAATGTGCCTATCCGGCGAACAAGGCTGTTGTTAAGCGCGATATATTCATCATCGCGGTATTGCCTGCCCTGTATCGGCTCGTGGTCGGGCGCGCTTGCTTCGTGAGCGGATATTTCCCGGTCGTCCGCTCCGAGGGGAACAAGCATACTGAAAACCGGCACAGCGGCGATAACAGCGTGAATATGTTTTTTTATACAATCAACACTTTCTTGGAAAATCTATTATAATTCTATAACAAAAATCGGGTGAAATCATCGCAATATTTGACACATTTCTCAATTTTGTCCGGGTGGTCTTGTTTTTTGACTATTTAATGTTTATAATCAATACGCTTATTCATAAAAAAGAGAGTTTTGATTATGGTTTACAACAATCTTCTTGAGGCAATGGGCAACACGCCCGTTGTCAGATTAAACCGCCTCGCAGACCCGGACGGGGCGGAAATCCTTGTTAAATTCGAAGGTCTCAACATAGGCGGCTCAATAAAAACAAGAACCGCTTACAATATGATTAAAGACGCCGAGCAGAAAGGTCTTATCGGCGCGGATTCCGTTATTGTCGAGCCGACCAGCGGCAACCAGGGCATAGGGCTTGCCCTGGTGGGCGCAATAAGGGGCTATAAAACAATTATCATTATGCCCGATTCCGTCAGCGAGGAGCGCCGCAAACTTGTCAAACACTACGGAGCGCAGGTTATTCTTGTTCATGACCCGGGTAACATAGGCAAATGTATTGAGGAATGCGTGGCTCTCGCTGAAAAAATGAAGAGTGAAAACCCGAAGGTTTTTGTTCCGCAGCAGTTTGAAAACCCTGCAAACCCCGAAGTTCAGCGGCAGCAGACCGCAAGAGAGATTCTTGAACAGGTAGGCGGTCCCATTCATGGTTTCTGCTCCGGCATAGGCACAGGCGGCACAATAACCGGCATAGGCGAAGTGCTTAAAGAAGCGAACCCCGATATTGAAATCTGGGCGGCGGAACCCGAAAACGCGGCTGTGCTCTCGGGCGGCTCAATCGGCACGCACAACCAGATGGGCATAGGCGACGGCGTGATTCCCGACATTCTCAACAAAGAGATCTATGACGACATCTGCATAATAACCGACGAAGAGGCAATAAACACATCCAGGGCGCTCGCTTCTCAGGAGGGCATTATGTGCGGCATAAGCAGCGGCACAAATGTCGCGGCGGCAGTAAAACTTGCGAAAAAACTCGGCAAAGGCAAAACGGTTGTAACCGTTCTGCCCGACACGGCGGAAAGATATTTTTCAACCCCGCTGTTTGATGAATAACAGGATTCGGAAAACCAATATAATTTTAATTCTCCTTTTTACTTGAAAATTTTATTGTTTTATGTAATAATTATATTTTAGTGGAAAAGGGGAACCGTTATGAACAGATTTGCGAAAACGGCAAACAGAATAATCGGCACGGTTGTCAACAGATTTACATCCGTTACGGCGCAGTCAACGGGCGACGCTGCCGAAAGTTTTGAAATAAGCCCGGCAATTTCGGCTCTGTGCCGTGAAGTGGGCGCCGAGGGCATTGTTCTTCTCAAAAACGAAAAGAACGCGCTTCCGATCAAAGCGGATGAAACAGTCAGCGTTTTCGGCAGGGTTCAGAACGACTTTTTTTATGTGGGCTACGGTTCGGGCGGCGATGTCAACGCGCCTTACAAAATCGGCTTTACGGAAGGCCTGCGCTCAGCGGGAATAAAAATCAACGAAGAACTCGCTTCTTACTATAAAGATTTATGTGACAAAAATCCGGTTGACAACGGCTACTGGGGTCACTGGCCGATGAGTTATGACGAGCTTGAAATCGGCGAAGATATTTGTGAAAACGCCGCAAAAAAAAGCAGCAAGGCGATTGTTGTTATCGGCAGGTCTTCGGGAGAAGACAGGGAACTTAAACTTGAAAAAGGCAGTTACCTTTTAAGCGACGCCGAAAAAGTTCTGCTTGACCGCGTTACCTCCGCTTTTGACACGGTGGTTCTGCTTCTCAACTGCGGCAGCATTATGGATATGGGTGAAATCGACGCATACGGCGACGGAATTGCGGCCGTAATGTATATCTGGCAGAACGGTATGGAAAGCGGCAATTCAACAGCCGATGTTCTGAGCGGTAAAGTCAGCCCGAGCGGAAAATTGACCGACACAATAGCAAAAAGCTATGCCGATTACCCCGGTTCGGAGCAGTTCGGCAACAAAGATGAAAATTTCTATATTGAAGACATTTATGTAGGCTACCGCTATTTTGAAACCTTCGCGAAAGACAAAGTTCTTTACCCGTTCGGTTTCGGTTTGAGTTACACAGGGTTCGCGTTTGAAAATATTGAGTTTTCCGCAGGCGGAAAAATTGATATTTCTCTCGATGTAAGAAACATCGGCGGGTGCAGCGGCAAAGAGACCGTTCAGGTTTATTTCGAGGCCCCTCAGGGCAGGCTCGGCAAACCCGCAAGGGTGCTTGTAACATACAAAAAAACAAAAACTCTCGCGCCCGGCGAAAGCGAAAGAGTGCAGCTCGATTTCCCGATGAGCGAGATGTCATCCTATGATGAAGAAAAAAGCGCATATATCCTCGAAAAAGGCGTTTACAGAATATACACAGGCTCCGATGTGCGTTCGGCAAGAGCGTGCGGAGAATACAAGGTTGATGAAGACAGAACCGTTAGGCAGCTCTCACAGAGAGGCGCTCCGGTAAAAGCGTTCAGACGCCTTGTCAACGAAAACGGCAAGCCCGCCTACAGGGATGTTCCTCTCTCAAAGCGGGATTTAAAGCAGGATATTCTCTCGACAATCCCAAAAGAGATAAAGCCCTGCAATAAAGACATTACTTTTGACGATGTCAAAAAAGGCAAGGCAACGCTTGATGAGTTTGCAGGCACATTGCCTCTTGCGGACCTTGAGGCTCTCTCAAGGGGCGATTTCACAATGAACAGTCCGCTCGGCGCGCCCGGCAACGCGGGCGTTTTCGGCGGAATAACACCGTTGCTGCAAAAAAAAGGTGTGCCCGCGCTCACCTGCACGGACGGCCCCAGCGGAATAAGGCTCAACGCAACATCATCCCTTCTGCCCATAGGCGTCAGCCTCGCCTGCACCTGGAACACGCAGCTTATTGAGGCTCTGTATGAGGCAGTCGGCAGAGAGATGGCAGCAAGAGGTTCCGACATTCTGCTCGCGCCGGGTATGAATATACACAGAAACCCGCTGTGCGGCAGGAATTTTGAATATTTCTCGGAGGACCCGGTTGTTACCGGCAAGTGCGGAGCCGCCGTTGTCAGAGGCGTGCAGAAATACGGTTTTTCCGCCTGCCCGAAACATTTTGCCTGCAACAACCAGGAAACGAACCGAACTTTCGCCGACTCTGTTGTGTCGGAGAGAGCGCTGCGTGAAATATACCTTCTCGGTTTTGAAATCTGCGTCATAACCTCAAAGCCGAAAAATATTATGACCTCTTACAACCGCATTAACGGTGTGTGGGGCCACTACAATTATGAACTTGTTACCGCAATTCTCCGCAACGAGTGGGACTACAGCGGCAGCGTTATGACCGACTGGTGGATGAGAAGAGCCGTCTCGCCCGAATTTCCGAAGGTCAGAGACCAGGCATACCGTGTTCGTGCGGGCGTAAATGTGCTTATGCCCGGCGGCAGACGCGCCGGATATTACAGAAAGCGCCCTGACGGCACGCTGCTTAAAAACGCCGGCAGACCGGGCGGAATAACTCTTGCCGAAATACAGGCAAACGCAAAAGAAGTTTTGTCGATTGCTTTGAGTAAAAAATAATTTTTAAGGAATGAATAAATGAAAAGATCACTGCTCCTGATTCCGTTGATTGCAGTTCTGCTGCTTTTCTGCACAATTTACCGTGTCAAGAAAAATGTTACTGCCGAAAACACATCAAACACAAAGGCTGTAAGCGAAACATCCCCGAGCGCTCCCGAAACAACGCACGCGGGGGTGCTTGACAGGCTTTTGGGAAAAGACCAGACAAAAGCGGAAAAGACAACAAAAAAAGAAAATAATATCAAAGCGGAAAATACTGCTGCCACTGAGAAAAAGACGGCAGGCTCCGCCAAAAAAACAACCGCAAAGGGCAAAGGCAAAGCGCTGACGGAAGATGAAATCAGGCTTATTGAAGAACTGGGCGTGAATCTTGACAGCAACGCAAATAAAATAACAAGCGATGTTACAATGAAAATGTCGGAAGGGCTAATTACCGAAGAATCTTCGAAAGACACCAAAAAACCTTCGGGTTCGGGGCTTAATTCATCACCGCCCTCCGACGGCTCGGAAGGAGGAACCGGAACGGGATCTAATACGGGAACGGGTTCCGCGACAAATGCCGGAACGGCGACATCAAAACCGGATAAAGAAATACTGAATTCAGGCAAATACACAATGACAGCGGTCGCAAAAAGAAACAACGGAAGCCCCGTTGAGTTCACATTATATGCTGACGGCAGCAAATACGCATTGTCAACCATAATAAATATTTCAAATTCAGGTCCCAAGAAAGTCAACATTATTCTTAAAGGCAGCGATATCTATTTTGTTCTTCCCGAATATAAATATTACGCCGACGGCGGAAATGCGGACGAATACAAATTCAAAAAAGAGGTATTTGACGACATAATAATTCCGGTAACCACAACCGCTGACAAAGCAACTCTTGTCAACATAGGGTTTGTCACAATCGACAGCACGGAATATGTTGTTGAAGAGTATAAGTGCGAAAGCGGGCAGACCGTAAAATATTACATTCTCGGCAACAAAATTGAAAGAATTGAGATTATAAATGAAGACGGCGGTTATTTCATTATTGAAGTATCGGATCTTTCACAGGACGCTCCGTCTGCTGCGTTCGACATTCCTTCAAATTACACCGATATTTCAAAACTGTCCAACTCACTGCTTGACTATGTAAACTTAAAAGAAAAATCAATACTTTAACATAAAAAACGAGCCGATGAAGGCTCGTTTTTTATGGTTTAATAAAGCAACAGAATTTGAGTTTAACTGTTATAAAAGCGGACTATGTCGTCATAGACAGACGCTTTGTCGGTTTCGTTTATCACCTCGTGACGCATACCCGGATAGGTGATTGTGAACACACGGTTATAGCCGATTTTGTTGAGAAGGCGCACGGTTTTGTTGAGCCCGAGAAATGTGCCTCTGCACACATCGTTTTTGCCGTTGGCGGTAAGAATCGGAAGAGAAGGATTTTTAACTTTATAAGCGCCGGTTTTTTTCAGAAGGGAGTCAGCCTCAATAAGACCCTTAACGGAGTCATTTGTGTATTTGCAGTTTTGCACGAGCGGGTCGTTTCGGTAAGCTTGCATTGTGTCGGGGTCGGCGCAGACCCACAAATCAACACCCGAATTCGCTATTGCGGGAACGGGACCTTTATAAGTGCTGCCGCCGAATTTTCTGCTGTTCCATTTTGCGAGGGCTGTGCCCGCTTCCGCTATGAGCATAGGGAACATTGTGCCTGTCAGCACAAGTTTTTTGATTTCATCATCGTGTTCCTGAAGATAGATTCTTGCGAGCATTGAACCGAAGGAATGACCGAACATATACAAATCTTTGCCGGGATAATGCCCTTTTATATATTTTGTGATTTCAAACTGGTCTTCGACAATTTTCATCGGGTCGTCAAAGTTGCCGAGAAAATACCTGTCGTTGACGGAGGCGCCGTGCCCCCTGTTGTCGGAAACAATGACGGCATAGCCCTGCTCGTTGAGAAAAGAGCAGAAATGATAATATCTCTCCTTGTGTTCCATAGCGCCGTGTATGACCTGTATGACGGCTTTCGGGTCGTCTTTTTCAAAAAGCGCCGCAGACAGACCGAGCCCGTCCTGTGCCGTGATTGTGAGTTCCTTCATAGTGCAGACCTCCGGTTGATTTTATTCAGATTTTAACACGGAATAACCCGTGACGGTTGCAGTATGCGTAAAAATATCTGACGCGGTTTTTGCGGAATCTTGTTTCGGCGTTGCCCTCGGGATACATTTTTATTATGTTTATTTCGCAGTCCGAGACGGCTGCGATAAATGAAATGAAATGCCCCTTTGTCATTGGATGATTAAGGTAAACATAATATTCATCCTCAACGGTTTCAATTTCAATTATGTGTTCTTCGTCGCCGACTTCGGGCTGAGCGGGCGGAAGAGTTATGCCGCAGCAGCTCACCACGGCTTCGCCGTTTGCGTAAATCACGTTGCCGCAGACGGGGCAGATATAAAATTTGCCTTTTGCGATGTTTGAAGTTTTGTTTTTGTTGCGGATGTCTTCGCCGTTTAGCAGTTCAATAACGGAGATGTCAATAGCTTTCGCGAGTGATTCAAGCAGACTGATGTCGGGAAAACCCTGACCGGTTTCCC
>JAFRQM010000014.1 GCA_017428625.1 Clostridia bacterium | reverse complement strand
GGCATAATAGAAGGCCGCTTTAGCGGCGGCCTGAAAAACATGTGCGATTGGCGGACTTTTCATACATCTTGAGATGTAGCAGGTAAAAGGCCCTTATAGGGCCTCATCAAACCACCAGTTCAACTGGTGGTTTTGATTTTGGATGTCAGATGTTGGATTTCAGACAAGGGTGAATTGCAAAAACATTTAAAACGGGTGTGAGAGGGGAGAAAACAAAACTCTTCTGTTTTATCTGCGGCAAGCCGCCTGTTCCGCCCTGCCGTTTGGATGTTGAATATTAAGTCGCCGCCGGGGGTTATTCAACTCCGTTGTAGGTGTAGCCGGCGTCTGCGACGGCTTTTTTTACGGCTTCTTCATCAAAGGCGCCGCTCAAGGCGATAACTCCCGTTTTTGCTTCGTGGCTTGTAACCGCTTCGCTGACAAAGGGGAGCGCTTCGAGAGCCTGCTTCATACGCGCTTCACAGTGGGCGCACATCATTCCGTCGATTTTAAGTGTGATTTTTTCCATACCGGAATCTCCTTGACTGTTTATTTCATTCTTGTTTTTTTGCCTGATTTTTTTATCTTTGCGAGAGTCATTTATATTGAACAGGTTGAGCCGCAGCGCGTTTGAGACAACACAGAAACTTGAAAGGCTCATTGCCGCCGCGCCGAGCATGGGGCTGAGAGTCCACCCGAAAACAGGTGTGAACACACCTGCCGCGAGAGGTATGCAAAGCAGATTGTAGAAAAACGCCCAAAACAGGTTTTGGTGAATATTTCTCAGAGTTTTTCGGCTCAGGCGGACAGCCTGAGGCACGGATAAAAGGGAGCTTTTCATCAGAACAACAACCGCCGCGTCAATCGCTATATCGGTGCCCGCGCCGATTGCTATGCCTGTATCCGCCCTTGTCAGCGCGGGGGCGTCGTTAATGCCGTCGCCTACCATAGCGACCGCGCCCCGTTCTTTTAACCTGCGAACAACGGCTTCTTTTCCTCCGGGCAAAACACCGGCAATCACTTCGTCAACATCAGCCGCTTTGCCTATCGCTTTCGCGGTGCGCTCGTTGTCACCGGTGAGCATAACGACCTGAAGCCCCATATTTTTAAGTTCTTCAACAGCCTGACGGCTGTCGGGCTTTATCTCATCGGCAACGCATATCATACCGGTAACGCCGTTTTCATCGGCAAAAAATATGGGCGTTTTGCCGTTTTCGGAGTATTCGGTTTCTTTATTTGTAAGGCTTTCGGGAACTTTAAAAAGCGTGCGTATGTATCTGCCGCTGCCGGCGGTGTGCTTTTTGCCGTTGATTTTCGCCGAAACGCCGCTGCCCGTTTCGGATGTGAAATCCGATATATCAAGGGGAGAAACGCTTTTTGAGGCGCAGTATTCACATATCGCCCGGGCAAGAGGATGCTCGCTCGGCTTTTCAAGAGAGAAAGCGTGTTTGAGAAATTCCGTTTCATCAACGCCCGGCGCCGTGAAAACATCGGTCACAACGGGGCTGCCTGTTGTGATTGTGCCCGTTTTGTCAAGCACAACGGTTTGAACCCTGCCCGCCGATTCAAGGCTTTGCGCGGTTTTAAAAAGAATGCCGTGTTTAGCGCCCGCCCCGCTGCCGACCATAATCGCGACGGGGGTGGCAAGGCCCAAAGCGCAGGGGCAGCTTATCACAAGCACTGAAATCGACCTGGCAAGAGAGAATGACACGCCTTTGCCGAGAATAAGCCATACCGCGGCGGTAATAAGGGCGACGGTCATTACAAAGGGAACAAACACGCCGGCGACTTTATCCGCCGTTCTCGCGATGGGTGCCTTTGTCGCCGCGGCGTCGCTCACCATACGGATTATTCCGGCGAGCAGAGTGTCTTCGCCGACTTTGGTCGCTTTACAGCGTAAAAAGCCGGATTGGTTTACGCAGGCGGCGCAGACTTCGCTGCCCTCTTCTTTGTCAACGGGAATACTCTCGCCGCTGAGAGCGGACTCGTCAACGCTGCTTCGGCCGTTGATGACAATGCCGTCAACGGGTATGCTCTCCCCGGGGCGCACAACAAAAATATCGCCCGGTTTTACATCCTGAACGGGTATGGTTGTTTCAACTCCGTCTTTTTCAACATTCGCCGTTTTGGGGGCAAGCTCCATAAGGGATTTTATCGCGCTTGTGGTTTTGCCTTTTGAATAGGATTCAAGCGTTTTGCCCACGGTTATAAGGGCGGGTATCATGGCGGCGGATTCAAAATAGAATTCTTTTGAGTATGCTGCCGCGGCGGCAATATCGCCCGCGGCGTAAGCGGTGTTAAGGGCAAAAAGCGACCACAGGCTGTAGATATAAGCGGCGGAGGAACCGAGAGCCACAAGGGTGTCCATATTCGGCGCGCCTTTAAAAAGGCTGCGGTAACCGCTTGTGAAAAACCGTTTGTTTATAAGCAGAACAACGGTTGAGAGTATCAATTCAACAAGTCCGATTGAAAGCGGATTGTCAACGGCGCGCGGCAGAGGAAAGCCCCACATACCGTGACCCATTGAAAAATACATAAGCAGCAGAAGAAATGCAAGCGATGAAACAAGCCGCTTCACAAGTTCCGGCGTTTCACGGTCTTTAAGAATATCATCCGAGGGGGCGGAAGTGCCATGCGCTCCGTAAAGCGAGGCTCCGTAACCCGCGCTTTTAACGGCTTTTATGATGTTTTCGCTTTTCGCGGTTCCCTCAACATTCATGGAGTTTGTAAGAAGATTGACTGAAACGCCGGTTACGCCCTCAACACCTTTTACCGCTTTTTCAACATGAGCGACACAGGCGGCGCAGGTCATACCCGTTACATTGTATTTTTCCATATCAATCCTCCTTTCGAATTATTTACCTACCGATACGGTATGTAAATATTATAGCCGTTTTTTTGAAAAAATCAAGTGTTTTCTCCGGCTTCTTCCGCCTTGCGTTTTTCAAGCTCGGTTAAAAACAAATCCTCATCAAACGGAAGGGTGACGGTTTTGCCGAGCCAGCCGGAGAGATGTATCGCGTTTGAGAAAGTCAGGCCGTTCAAACCCTGTTCGCCGGGCGCGATAAACTCATTTGTTCTGCCGAGCAGGTAATCGGTGTAGTTTTTGATTATGCCGAGGTGCTGAGGGGGATGTTTTTTGAAATGAAGATAATATATTTTCCCGCCGTAGGTGATTTTTTTGGTTTTGGGCCTGCCCATAAACACCGTGTTTGTTTTGCTGAATTCGGGCTCGGGCACAGCGTTTTTTGTGAAAACGAGTTTGCCTTTTTCAATGACTATTTTGCCGCAGTCGCCGGTTATCTCAAGGCGGTTTGTGCCGGGCGCGTCGTGGGTTGAGGTGATGAAAACTCCGCTTGCCCCGTTTTTGAAGGTGCACATTGCGGTAACATCGTTTTCAACGCTTATATCTCTGCCCCTTGTGGCGAGCTGTGCGGTTACCGTTTCGGGCATACCGGCAAGCCAGGTGAAAAGGTCGAGCTGATGCGGGCACTGGTTGAGCAGCACGCCGCCGCCCTCACCGTTCCAGGTGCCGCGCCAGCCGCCCTGGTCGTAGTATGCTTTGGGGCGATACCAATCGGTGATTATCCACACAATGCGTTTCATTTCGCCGAGTTCGCCGCTGTCGATAATCTGTTTTGCCTTGATATAAAGCGGATTTGTGCGCTGGTTGAACATCATGCCGAAAAGCAGGTCGGGGTGCTGTTTTGCTTTTTCGTTTAGTTCGCGCACCTGTTTTGTGTAAACGCCCGCAGGCTTGTCGCAAAGCACGTTGAGCCCCGCGTCAAGGGCGTCAGACGCTATCTGCGGATGAAAATAATGAGGGGTTTCAACCATAACCGCGTCAATGAGGCCCGAGGCGAACATCTCTTTGTAATTTTCAAAAACTTTAACGCCGGGCAGATTTTTTTGCGCGTATTCACGGCGCTTTTCATCAATGTCGCACACAGCGGTAAGCTTTGCGCCTTTGAGAATAAAGCCCGCCTTTGTGAAGAATTTTGTGTAGAGCGTGCCCTGTTTGCCTATGCCCACAATGCCGAAACGAACAGTATTCATAACAGTTCCTCCGTTTAAATCAGGAATTATCTTTTTCAATGGATGTTACGGTGAGAATTTTTTCTTTGACTCTGAATTTTATTTCAAACCCCGCAAAACGCATACCGTAGAT
The DNA here is from genome assembly GCA_017428625.1 of Clostridia bacterium. Lineage (GTDB taxonomy): Bacteria > Bacillota > Clostridia > Oscillospirales > Acutalibacteraceae > CAG-177. Next base: position 25,140 of record JAFRQM010000014.1, on the reverse strand, counting down.
TTTTTCGCCGTCATCCTTATATGCGGGACGGGGGTCCTGAGCGAGCACGCCTTTAAGGGCGGAGAGTTTTGAAGCGGGGAATTTTGCCGCTTCTTTTTCGGGGATTTCGACGCTCAGCGTGTATTCCTCCGCGTCGGGGGCAAAACTGTTTGCCGCCTCGGGGCGGCAGTCTGTGTAGGGCAGATAAGGCTTTATGTCATAAACGGGAGTGCCGTCCATAAGGTCCGCGCCCTCAACAAGCAGAACAAAGCCGTCGTTTTCGGTTTTTTCAACGCCGAGAAGTTTAACGCAGGAGAGCCCGAGCGGATTGGGTCTGAAAGGCGAGCGTGTGGCGAAAACGCCGAGCCGCTCGTTGCCGCCGAGCCTGGGCGGGCGCACGGTGGGGCTGAAACCTTCGCGCACATTTTCAGAAAACTGCCATATAAGCCATAGGTGCGAGCAGTTCTCAATTCCTCTTAACGCTTCGGGCGAGCGGAACTCCTTTTCGAAAACCACTGTTGAAACAATGCCGCAGACAATTCCGCTCTGGCGGGGAATGCCGAACTTGTCGGGGAAATCACTTTTTATTTTCGCTATAGGTTTAATTGTGAATTCTTCCATAATCTTTAATAAACTCTTTACATTTTGTTTTTATATCTAACGGTTTGATTTGATAGTATATTGTTGAGAAATAAGCAGGAGGTAAGTTCCGTGAAAAAAGCACTTTCTTTGCTGATGGCTTTTCTTATGCTGTTTTCGTCCTTATGCGTCGGTGCAAACGCCGTGAAGGAACAGGCGGCTAATGAAACACAGGCGAATGAAGAAAGAATTAGTTTTACCAATGATAAACTCAAAGAAAAATTCGGTATTGAACAGATACTTCTGCCGGAGGGGTTTGAACCCGTTGGTCATGTTCACTATGATGGCAGTTATTATTTTGAAAAACCGCCCGAATATATAACTGTTGTTCTTAATGACGGAACAACTGTTGAGGTTAAAACAGGTGCTGAAACTTATGCAGGCAATCTGAAAATCAAAGCGTATTGTCATTATGATATAGACGGAAGGTTTAATCTGCGTATTCATATAACAGAAGATGCAAACGATAACAGTTTTGATTTTTCGCTTGATTATTGTAAATGGAAATCACTGCCTTTTTCCGAAGATTTCGACAGGTATAAACAGAATATTTCGGAGTATTACATTGGCTTTATGCATGGCTTCAATCCAAAAGATTTTGATTTAGATTTGGATTTCATTTATACAGGCAATTCGGCAATTGATTTTGCGTTAAATACAATCAGAGGGCAATTAATTCGTTACCCGTTGCCTGAATTTTTGATAGATGTTGTCATAGAAACTGTGCAGTTTTTGAACTATCGTTTCAAAGAAGCAATATCTTTTTCATAATCAATGCTTTTCAACTCCGCTTTTCGGGCGGAGTTTTGTTTTGGCTGCAACGGGTTACATATCTTAATAAAATCTCAATCAAATCTTAATAATTCTTAATGCTTTTGTTACTCGATTTTTAATAATCTGCGGGTTATAATATAAACAGAAAAACAAAAAAGACAGTTACGCCATTATCGTTCCTGATATTAAGGGGCGGCAGCAGCTGCTCCGAACTCCACTCATTTGCTTTGCAAGAGCAAAGCCGAAAAGACCGTCGCAAAGGCGGTCTTTCGGCTTTTATAAGACCATATCCGTTTTTTTAACTCCGCTTTTAACGGCGGAGTTTATTTTTTCGCGCAAATCAAAGTCGGAAAAAACGCCGTCGGGGAAAATATCCGAGAAGGGGCACAGAACAAAAGCCCGTTCACCCATGCGCGGGTGCGGGAGGGTGAGCTCATCCGTTTGCAGGGTTACGCCTTCATACAGCAGCAGGTCGAGGTCAATTACCCTGGGACCGTTTTTGATTGCGCGGACTCTGCCGAGAGCGGCCTCAATGCCGAGGCAGGCGCCGAGCAGTGCACGGGGCGAGAGCTCCGTTTGAACACAGCACACGGCGTTGAGAAAATCGGGCTGGTCCGCGTAGCCGACGGGCTCGGTTTCGTAAACGGGTGAAATCGCCGTAACTCTTGTGCCGGGCAGAAGAGAGAGCGCGTCAACCGCCGACTGAAGGTTGACGGCACGGTCGCCCGTGTTTGTTCCCAAACCGATTACCGCTTTCATAAATCAGTTCCTCTCAACCGTAATTTCAACCGCCACATAATCAAAATCCGCGTTTATGGGCGCTTCGGGTTTTCTGAGTGTGATTTTAACCTTTCGCACCTTGTCAAATTCATCGAGAACGGCGTCCGCCGTGCGCCTTGCGGCGCGCTCAATAAGGTCATCCTTTTGCGCGGGGAAAACCCTTTTTACGGTTTTTATGATTTTCGCGTAGCTGACGGTGTCGTCAAGGCTGTCCGTCAGGCAGGCGGCAGTTAAATCAACGCCGCAGATTATGTCAAGATAAAAATTCTGACCGTTGATTTTTTCTTCTTCATTCACTCCGTGATAAGCGAAAATATGAAGGTTGTTTATAATTATTATATCCATAGTCTATATCCCGTTACGGTATATTTTGCCGGCAACGGCGCAAACGCCTTTTGCCGCTTTTACATTGTGCACCCTTATAATATCTGCTCCGCCGAGAACAGCCGCGGTGTTCGCGGCGCAGGTGGAGTAATCGCGCTCTTTGGGAGCATTGCCGTCATAAGCCGTTACGCGCTTGCGTGAAACGCCGCACAGAAGCGGGCACGGGCGCATTTTAAGCCACTGCATATTGCGCAGAAGTTCAATGTCGTCATCTCTGCTTTTTGAAAAGCCGATGCCGGGGTCGAGTATGAGGTTTTCAAGAGGAAAACCCATTGCCGCCGCTTTTTGTATGCAGTCAAGAAAGAATTTTCGGACATCCGCCGTAACTCCGTCCGGGTATTCCGATTCGGTGTCTGCGTTTTCGGGGTTGTGCGTGACAACAAGGCAGGCGTCGTTTTTTATGCAGAGAGACGCGATTTCCGAATTGAATGTTCCGCTGACATCGTTGATTATTTTCGCGCCGTTTTGCAGGCAGAAAGAGGCGACTTCGGTGTAAAAAGTGTCAACGGAAACCGGTATATTCTCTTTGTTTTCAAGCTTTTCAAAAACGGGAGCGAGGCGTGAAAGTTCCTCATCCGCGCTCACGATTACTGCCCCGGGACGCGTGGAATTCGCGCCGAAATCTATAATATCCGCGCCCTCGTTGATAAGTTCAAGCGTGTGCGAGACCGCGTCGGCTGCGTCATAATAATCGCCGCCGTCGGAAAACGAGTCGGGCGTTACATTGACTATTCCCATAATCAGCGTGCGGTTTAAGTTCGGCAGAACAGACATCAGTCCGAGCCTCCCCTGAGAAGTTGCATAGCCTCCGCCCTTGTGCGCGCGTCGGAACGCATAAGCCCCCTGAGAGCGGATGTGCGGGTCTGCGCGCCGGACGCCTTTGCCCCGCGCATAGTCATACACAGGTGTTCCGCCTCAATAACAACCGCGACGCCCAGCGGCGCCATTTCATCGTTGAGAAAATCGGCTATCTGCGCCGTCAGGCGTTCCTGCAGCTGAGGGCGGCGCGCGAAGGTGTCAACGATTCTCGCGAGTTTTGAAAGCCCGATAACCTTGCCGTCGGAGGGAATATAGGCGATATGCGCCTTGCCCATAAACGGCAGAAGATGGTGCTCGCACATTGAGTAAAGCGGAATGTCGCGCACAACAACCATTTCATCGTTGCCGTTTTCATCAAAGAATTTGAGGTGCCTTTTGGGGTCGTCGTCAAGGCCCGAAAAAATCTCCTCATACATTCTCGCGACTCTGGCGGGGGTTTCAACAAGGCCTTCGCGGTCGGGGTTTTCGCCCACAGCCGCGAGTATTTCTCTGACCGCGGATTCTATTCTTTCTCTGTCCATAGCGTCTCCTTATTCAAAATTCAGGAAAAATGTCATCATATAGGTGCTGTCGCTTTCGGCATAAGTCAGGGATGTGTGCGAGTAGTTTTTGACGCTGCCGTATTTTTTCGCTTTGTAAAGAACCTCATAAATGTTCTGCTCGTCAATAAGCGCCCTGCGCGCCATATTGTAGGCGGAGGCGGAGGAAAAGCGCAGTTCAAACACATCGGCGCCGCCGTCAATCTGCTTTGCGACAGCCTGAGCGAGCGCTTCGTTGTCGGCGGAACTGTATGAGGTGTAATAAAGACCGTTGGCAACATAATAACTCTGACTTGCGCTTGCGCAGTCATAATCAAAATGCCAGCTGCCGTGGTCATAATTTATCTGCTCGTCGGTAAGGTTGAAATAGGCGTATGTGCGGTAATCGCTCTTGATAGGGTCATCCCAGGTGATGTCAAGCTGGCAGTAATCGCCGTTTACGCGCACAATGTTCCACATATGCGCTTCGGATGTTCCGTCGGAGTCTGTTGCCCTGCCCGCGACAACATAAGATTCGATTCCGAGCCGGTCAAAAAGATATTTGGCGGCTTTTGAATAACCTTCGCAGGAGGCTTCGCCGTTTATCAGCGCGCCGTAAACGGTTGAATAATCGTTGGGCTCGTTTGTGAATTTGTATTCGAGCGTGTCTATAAGCGCGTTGTGTATTTCGAGCTCGGTGCGCCACTCGTCACGGGGGGCGGTAAGGGATGAGACAATGCGGTCGCACGCGGCGTTGATTTTTGCAAGCCCCGCTTTATACTCCGACTTTGACATTCTGTATTCCATCGACATATAGGCGAGGGAGCCTATTGAAATCTGCGTGCATTTTGTGCTGACAAAAAACAGGTCGGGGTTGTCATAGAGCAGGGCTTCAAAGGTGTTGTTGAGTTCATCCTGCTTCAATGACGGGACACGGATTCTTTCGGGCATATCATATATAGCCGAGAGGATGTTATCATAAGCCTTGCGTTCGGTTTCGCTGAGCCTGTAATAATAGTATTTGAAGGGGCTGCCCTGCGACGCAGTCTGCGCGGGGATGGAGAAACTGACGGACGAATCCGCGCCGGCAGGAGGAGAATATGAATATTGAGTTGCGGTGTGCTGCGCTCTTGAGACCGTGTCTTCGATTGTGATTAAATCGGAATCGCCTATTGCTTTGAACACAACGGCGAACAGTATGACGGCAATGACCGCCGCCGCGATTTTTGATTTCATAGTTTTAATTCTCAATGTATTCCGCCGCGGAAGTGACGGTTATGTATCGGATGTTTTCACTCTCCATCATCGCTTTGACGCTGTCGGCGACACCGGAAAACTCAACGATGGAAATATCTGTTGTGAGATGATTGGCGAGAGAGGAATAACTGTTTATGAGATTGCCCGAGTTTTCGGGAACGAGCGCCGCCGAGATAATCATTTTTATTATATCGGACTGGGTTATCATCGCTTTTGAAAAATCTACGGAGGGAAGACAGCGTATATATTTGAGAAGCATATCGCCGCCCATGGTGTGCCTGCCTTTGGGGAGGATGAAAACGAAGTCGCTGCCTTTGTATTCGACGCCGGGGTCAACCGTGATTTTGTAGGGGCCGTATCTGTCGGCGATGACTTTGAAGGCCGTGTCGTTGAAGCAGACATATTTGTCGGGAGTTATGCCGGAATAACCGGCGACAGCCGTTTTGAGAGCGTCGATGCCGCGGTCGTGATAAACCTGCGCGAGAGCGGTTGACGGGTCGGAATAATCCGCCTTTTCGGAAGGGGAAAAACTGAAAACGGTAAAGGAGTTTTCGGGCATTTTCACTTTGACGAGCGAAATGAAGTCAATGCGCTCGCGGTTGTTCGGCGCGCAGAAAACAAGTATGTCGCAGTTGATGTTTTTTATATTGAGGGGCGCGGGCTGCGTCGTTGTCTCCTCGCTGTTTTCGTGCGTGCCTTCAAAAACTTCGGACAAATCGAAGTTGTAGTTGCGCAGAAAAAGGAAAACGGAGACGGCGCCGCCGAAAACAAGAACGGCGGCGAGAACAAGGGCAAACCTGCGCAGACTTTTTGATTCGCTTTGTTTGCGTGTGCGGAATTTTATACGCTGTTCGGGTCTGTTTTCTTTCATAATTCTGCTCCGGTTGAATTACTGAGGGGGAAGTTCGGAAATGTTTATGAGTGTTTCGGTCACGAAATAACCGATTGTGATAAGCAAAACGGTTATGATGACGGTGAGTATTATGCCGAGAATCTTTTTGCGTTTAATACGCATTTCGTAATTTCTGCCCGCGCCGAAAGAGGTTGAAAACTCCGTAATGCTTTCGCGTTCGGAGGGGCGGATGGCTCTTTTTATTGTTTTTCGCTTCATAATTGCGCCTCGCTTATGAAAATAGGGAATTGCCCGAAAAAGCCGCAAAGCCGAGAGACAGAAGGCTGATATAAAGGAACATTACGGGGGTGCCTTTGAAGACCTGCGGAATCTCTTTGTTTTCGGACAGACGGTGAACGCCCGACGCAAGCAGGGCGGCGGCGACAACAAACGCGACGCCCGCGCCGAGACCCGAACCGAGACTTGCCGCGAAGGAATACGCGCTTCTGCGGTTGATGAACGGAATTGCGAGAACAAGCGTGTTGAGAGCGGCGATGCCGAGGTTGGTAAGAAAATGATCGGACACTCTGAATATGATTTTAAGCAGAACCGCCGCAACGAGATAAACGCCTGTGAGCACGGCGGCGTAAACAAGGGCGTGAACGGAGTCCGGCAGAGCGATTACCGACGGCAGGCGGTCAACGGGGCGGCAGATTGCCGCCGAGATTACGGCAAAGCCGGAAATCATTGCCGTGAACATACCGAAGGTGCGGGGCTTGAGAGAAATTCGCACCGCTTCGCTCGAGCCGTAAGCGAATGAGAGAACGAGATTCTGGAAAAACGCCGTGTAGAGAGCGGTTACCATAAGGTCGCCGAAAAGGTTCATATTATTCATCCCCCTCCTGTGCGTTTTCGCTGTCAACCGGGTTCGCGGATTCTTTTTCATCTTCGGCGCTTTCAAAATCAGCGTCAAAGAAGCTGTTTGCCTGAGGTTCTTCGGTTTCGGGCTCCGCCGGAACCGCTTCGAACGCCTCGAAATCAATGGTTGAGCCCATGTTCGTAAACAATTCCTCAATACGGCGGTCGGTTTCGCTGCTGAACTGTTCGTGTTCTTCACGAAGGTTCTGCATATCCGAGACGATGTCCTGCGCGGTGATTGCGCCGGGAGACCAGAACTCGGTAAATATTTCAAACTCCTCGGGCTCGTTGCCGAAGAGAAATTCCATTTCTGTAATACTGTCATCAGCGCCGTGCCCCGCCTGTGAGGGAGCGGCTTCGCCGTCATCTTCGTTTTTGCGCAAAGAGGCTTGTGTGTTTTTGATTCTGACGGCGGTTTTTTCGTTGAATTCGGGACGGTATTTGTTTATATACCATTTCAGAATCATCGCGAAATAGCCGAGAATTATGAACGCGCCGAACGGCATAAGCAGACCGCTCAGGTGAACATCGAGCCCGAGTTCGAGCCCCGCGAAGGTGCCGTTGCCGAATATTTCGCGGATGATGCCGAGAAGAAGCATAACGGCGCCGAAACCGATGCTCACGGCGAAGGCGTCTTCAAGCGATTTGCCTACGGGGTTTTTGACGGCGAACTGCTCGCAGTGAACGGAGGTTACGGAGTTGACGGCAAGCAGGGGCAGATACATCTGCATACGGGCGTTGAGCGAAATGCCCGTTTTTTCCGCAAAATACGCGAACGGGAACACACAGCCCGCGCCGATTATGAGATAGAGAGCGACACGCAGCCACCTCGGAAGGCGTTTGAAAAGAAGGCTTGCGATAAAACAGCAGACGACGGTGTTTGCCATAAAGACTATGGAGAAAATGAGAGAGGTGAGAACATCCGTTGAAGCCGCCGCGACAATGCAGATGCCGGCGAGCTGAATAAGCACGGGGTTGAAAATGACGGCGCCTTTAAGCAGGATATTGTCTTTTGCGTTTTTTGCCTGAGCCATCACCGCACCTCCTTTTCACGGTTTTTGCCGTTTACGGAGATTCTGTCGAAAAGACTCTGAATAACGGGCCAGGAGCAGTTTGCGGTAATAACCGCGAAACACACGCTCTCTTCATAAATGCCGTAATACCTTGTAACCATACACAGAACGCCCGAATAAACGCCGTAGATAAGCGCGTAAACGGGTTTTCTCGGGCAGGTGGCGGGGTCGGTGACAAAAAACACCGCGGCGAAAAGCAGGGAGCCGGAGCAGATTTCGAGAATAAGAGAAGCGAGCGCGCCCGTGTTGACTCTCGGAAACATGAGAGCCATAACGGAGCAGGCGAGAATAAAGCCCATTGTGCTGATGAAAGCCCTCGGCCTGCGCAAAAGCAGGAAGACGGCGCAGCCGAGCAGAACAACGGCGCAGGCGGTGCCCATAGGGCCCGAGACGCTGCCCGTGAGAATGTCGGAGACGCTTATGGGATCAAGGTGCATTGACGAACTTTTCTGAAGCATACCCGCGAGGGAAGTGCCGCTGACAAACTGCCCCGTGGCGGATGTGCCGGAAACGGGGAATGAAAAGACCTCTCCGGGGAAACAGACCGAAACGAAGGCGAAGCCCGCGGCGGCGGGAACAACGGGGGTTTTCATAGACCCGCCGAAAGGAATTTTGACCGCGAAAATCGCGAAAGCGCTCGCGAGAGCGGGTATATAATAAGGAACAGTGGGAGGCATCATAAGCGCGACAGCCGTGCCGGTAAAAACCGCGCATAAATCGCGCAGAAGAATTTTATTGTAGAACAGAAGGCCGCCCGTCAGGTCGCAGAAAACGGCGGCGCCTATGCTGACAAGCAACACAAACACAGCCCTGCGCCCGCAGTAATAAACGGCGGGAACGCACAGAGCGAGAAGCATAAAGAGATAATCCCCGAAATATGACTGACTTTTGGCAATCAGGCTTTTTTTCTTTTTTTGTTCTGCCAAAAGAATACCTCCGGATGTGAAAAGGAATTAACCTGCGAAAGGATGGGAGTCAGCCGCCTGAAGAATTTCCGAAACGGCTGCGGCGGGGTTTTCAGACTTGAAAACCGCCGAGCCCGCGACAAAGATATTAGCGCCTGCGAGCGACGACCGCGCTGCGTTGAGCGGGTTTATTCCGCCGTCAACCTCAATGTCGATGTTAAGTCCGCGCTTTTTTGCTTCGCGGCGTATTGCGGTGATTTTGGGCTCCGTATTCTCCATATATTTCTGACCGCCGAAACCGGGCTCGACAGTCATAACAAGCACCATGGCGAGCCTGTCAAGGTAAGGAAAAACCGCTTCCGCCGGGGTGGCGGGCTTTAAGGAAATGCAGGGCTTACAGCCGCAAGCCGCGATTTTTTTAATTGTTTCGTCAACGGGGGAAGAACTCTCGATGTGAAAGGTGATTATATCCGCGCCCGCTTTCGCGAAATCCTCAATATAATCAAGAGGGTTCCGAATCATAAGGTGAACATCGAAAACCGCCTTTGTCAGGCTGCGTATGCTTGAAATGACACCTGCGCCGAAAGAAATGTTGGGCACAAAGCAGCCGTCCATAACATCAAGGTGAAGATATTGAGCCCCGCATTTTTCTGCTTTTACAGCCTCTTCGCCGAGGCGTGAAAAATCGCAGGCGAGAACGGAGGGCGAAACAATGTTTTTAAGCATAATGTTCAATCCTTCTTTCACGGCGGTATATATAATGAGTATATCACACAGCCGGGTTTAAGGTCAATATAAAGGTTATAGATAATATAATATAATTATAAGTTGAAAACAGCAGTGTTTTAGTATATAATTACCTCATTGAGACACGGAGGAAACGGCAGTGGAAAACGAAAAGAACGAAGAATTATCCGAAAACCCCGCGAAAATACCCGAAACGGGAGCGCAACCGGAGGCTCCGTCTGAGCCTGTATCGGAGGCGGTAACGGAACCTGTGACGCAGGCGGAAACACAGGACGGGGAATACGCGCCTTACGGAGTGTCATACAAGGAGGCGCAGGCGGAAAAACCGCAGAAAAAAGCGATGGGCGAGGGAACGAAGGTTTTTCTCGCGGTAATCGCGAGCCTGCTCGTTGTTGCGATAATAACGGGCACAGCCCTGCATTTCTCCGACCGCTTTACGGGCGGAAACAAAAAGGGCGGCCTTTGGGGAGAAAAGAAAGAGGCGGAGGTTTTTGAGCCCGTCAAATACACTTATGTTCTCGTGCACGGTCTGGGCGGCTGGGGCGAAAACTCCGAAATGAGCAAAACAGGCAGTTACTGGGGAGCGACGACGGGCTCTCTCGCGGAATATCTGCGCGGCAAGGGCTATGATGTGTGCGTGCCTACGGTGGGGCCGTATTCCTCAACCTGGGACAGGGCGTGCGAACTCTACGCGCAGCTTACGGGAACAAAGACGGATTACGGCGAGGCGCACTCAAAGGCGCACAACCACGAGCGGTTCGGGACGGAATATGCCGAGCCTCTTGTGCCGGAGTGGAGCGAAAAAGCGAAGATAAATCTAATTGGCCATTCTTTCGGCGGCGAAACGGTGAGAATGCTCGCGTCCCTTATGGCAAACGGCGACGAAGCCGAAATGAAGGCGACAGGCAAAGAAACTTCGGAACTTTTCAGAGGCGGAAAGGCGGATTGGGTTTTCAGCGTAACAACTCTCGCTTCTCCGCACAACGGCTCGCAGCTGACCGAAATCGCGGGCGGCGTCGGCAAAATGTTCGGCGTTGACAACGCCGTTGACCTTATGGTAAAAGTCGTTTTTTCGGCGCTCTCGTCGGCAGGGATTGAAAGCGGCGACCTCAACCTTATGCTTGAACAGTTCGGCATAGGAGGCGACACATACAAAAACGCATCCGACGCCATTGAAGCCGTTACAAAGGCAGACAACGACCACGCTTTTTATGACCTCTCGCCCGACGGAGCGGCGAAACTCAACAAAAAGATTAAAACCGTTGAGAGCGTTTACTATTTCTCATACGCTTATTCGACGGTGACAAAAACCGCTTCGGGCAGATTCACGGCGAAGCCCGGCACATCAACAACAATGATTCTGAGCGCCAACCTGCTCGGCAATTACAAATGCACGACAAAAGGCGGAATTGAGATTGACGGCAGCTGGTTTGACAACGACGGGCTGGTCAGCGTTGTGAGCGCTGCCTACCCCGCGGGCGAAGAGCACTGCGACCTCGGCGAAAACGCCGCGCAGACACAGAAGGGCGTATGGAATGTTGCCCCGATTCAGAGCGGCGACCACGGCACACCGGTCGGTCTCGGAGCCTCCGCGGCGAAAACGCACGATTTTTATATAAAACTGTTTGAGATGATTGATCTGCTTACCCGATGAAGGAAAAATAAAAAAATTTCAAAAAATGCTTGACAAAGCAAAAAGAAGTCGCTATAATAAGCGAGCATTCGGAAAACGCGCTGGCGTTTTCGAGTTGGTGTTGATGGCGCTGAGGGTCCACCCGTTCCCATCCCGAACACGGTAGTTAAGCTCAGCTGTGCCGAAAATACTTGGCTGGAAGCGGCCCGGGAAAATAGGACGATGCCAACACAAAGCAAAGCAACCGCCCAACAGGGCGGTTGCTTTTTTTAGTCAGGAGTCAGGAGGTAGGAGTCAGGAGGCAGGAAATTTGCGATTGGAAATTAAATCCGGCAAAATTCTTCCAAACTGAAAATTTTTCTTGACAAACCGTTATGACCGATATATAATAACTTGCACATTAAAGAAGAGCGCAATGCGTTCTCACCACGGGGCTTTCGCCTACCGACGGTCAATATCTCATTTAAGAAGGTGCGTTTGCGCCTTTTCGGATGGATTATCGCGGGGGCAGAGCTTGCTCCCGTTTTTAATTTTCAGGAGGTGCTTTAACATCGCAGTAAAAGAAATGCAAATCAATGAAGAAATCCGCGACGAAGAACTGAGAATTATCTCCGACAGCGGCGAACAGCTCGGCATTATGTCTGCCGAAGAAGCGCTTAAAATCGCAGAAGAGAAAAACCTTGACCTCGTCAAAATCTCGCCCCAGGCAAAACCGCCCGTGTGCAAGATTATGGATTACGGCAAATTCCGTTACGAAAAAGAAAAGAGAGAAAGAGAAGCGAAGAAAAACCAGAAGGTTATCGAGATTAAAGAAATCCGCCTGTCTCTCAACATTGATACGCATGATTTTGAAACAAAGCTCAATCACGCCAAAAAATTCCTTGCCGCCGGCAACAAAGTCAAATTCTCAATCCGCTTCCGCGGCAGAGAGATGGCTCACCCCGAAATCGGCAAAGACGTTATGGCAAAAGCGGTTGAGTCGCTCGGCGACTCCGCGGTGATTGAAAAGCCCGCCAAACTCGAAGGCAGGCAGATGCTTATGTTTGTTGCGCCCAAAAGCACAAAGTAAGCCCCGCTCAACACAGTAAATTTAAGGAGGAACTTATTATGCCTAAAATCAAAACACACAGCGGCGCGAAAAAGCGCTTCAAGATTTCAAAGGGCGGCAAGCCCATGCGCGCGCACGCCTACAAATCACACATTCTCAACAAAAAGAGCACCAAGCGCAAGAGAAATCTCCGCAAGGTGTCTGTTGCTGACAAGACCAACGAAAGACAGATTAAACGCCTTGTTCCTTATAAATAATCCGCAAGGGTTAAGTCAATTCACAATTTGGAGGTAAATTACTATGGCTCGTATTAAAGGTGCTCTCTCAACCAGAAAGAGAAGAAATAAAGTTCTTAAACTCGCGAAGGGTTACTACGGCTCAAAGAGTTCGCTTTTCAAGACCGCAAAGCAGGCCGTTATGAAGAGCGGCAACTATGCCTACATCGGCAGAAAGCAGAAGAAGCGCGACTTCAGACGCCTCTGGATAACCAGAATCTCAGCCGGCTGCAAGGCAAACGGAATGAATTACTCAACATTCATCAACGGACTCAAGAAGGCTGACATCACGCTCAACCGCAAGATGCTCTCCGAAATAGCCATCGCAGACCCCGCCGCGTTCACCGCTCTCACGGAGAAAGCAAAAGCGGCGCTCAAATAAAAATGATATATCAAGGATGTAACATCAGTGTATATAATACATATTATGTTACATCCTTTTCGCAATTTTAAATGATAAAAAACAGAGCGGGTTAAGTGTTGTTTTCACCCGCCGGAAACGGTGATTTTATGCCCGTAATAAGCAGCCGCGCAAACGAAAAAATCAAATATGCCGCGCGTCTGGCGGAAAGCGCGTCGCTGCGAAATGAGAAAAAAGAGTTCTTTCTTGAAGGCGCGAGGCTCTGCCGTGACGCGGCGGAAAACGGAATAAAAATCAGAACGGCGTTCTTTACGCAGCAGGCGGATGACAAGTATTCCGCCTACACCGGCGCGGTCAAAGCCGTATGCCCGGAGTGTTACACCGTAACGCCGGAAGTTGCCGACAGACTCTCCGGCACAAAAACCCCGCAGGGCGTGTTCTGCGTTTGCGAAATGCCCGCCGGCGGCGAGATAATCGACCGCACAAAAAAATATATCGCGCTTGAAAATCTGCAGGATCCTTCAAACCTCGGCGCCGTGTGCAGAACAGCGGAGGCGCTGGGCATGGGCGGCGTAATAGTAAGCGGCGGGTGCGATATTTACAACACCAAGGCTCTGCGGGCGGCTATGGGTTCGTCGCTGAGAATAAACATTTTTGAAACGGAGTCGCTCGCGGCGTTTATTGAAAACGCAAACGCGAACGGAATGCTCACGCTCGCTTCAACTCCTCAGACAGACGCCGTGAAAATAAACGATATTGCAATTGACGGCGGCGTTATATGCTGTGTGGGCAATGAGGGCAGCGGACTTTCGGATGAAGTCATCCGCGCCTGTTCGCAAAAAGTCACGATTCCGATGAAGGGCAGGGCGGAATCGCTCAACGCCTCAGCCGCGGCGGCAATTCTTATGTGGGAAATTTTACGGAAGGGTTAACCGATGAACAGCAAGGTTTATTCAATATGGCTCTCACTCGCGCTCGGCGCGGGAGCGAGATGCACCGAAATACTCTCAGCGTTTGACTCAGCCCGTGAGATTTACGACAGCGATATGCAAACCCTTCGTTTAAGCGGGGTTTTCACGCAGAGACAGCTTGAAAAAATCGAAAAGACAAAACTGCAGGATGCCGCGGTTCAGCTCGGAACCTGTGAAAAAAACGGCTGGCAGTGCATAGACTTTAAAGACGGGGAGTATCCCGCTCTTTTGAGAAGAACAGCCGACTTTCCCGTTGTGCTTTACATAAACGGCAGTTTAGACTGTGTAAACGATTCGCTGTGTTTCGGCATAGTCGGCACAAGAAACCCCTCGGCAGACAGCGTAAAAACCGCAATGTCAATAAGCGCTCAGCTCGCTGACGCGGGCGCGGTTATTGTGAGCGGAGGCGCTCTCGGCATTGACTCCGCCGCGCATCAGGGCGCGCTCAAAGCAGGCGGAAAAACCATTGCGGTTTTGGGGTGCGGTCTCGGCACAAGATACCTTATGCAGAGCGCTTACCTCAGGGAGGAAATCAGCAAAAGCGGAGCGGTTATTTCAGAGTTTCCGCCGTTCGCGCCGGCGTCAAAAACAACGTTCCCTATACGCAACCGCATAATTTCGGGCATAAGCACGGGGGTGCTTGTTGTGGAGGCGGGTGAAAAAAGCGGCTCGATAATCACTGCGAACTGCGCCATGCTTCAGGGCAGGGATGTTTTTGCCGTGCCCGGCAACATTGTAACCTCATCTTATGTCGGAGCGAACAGGCTTATACGCGACGGCGCGACCGCCGTCACCTGCGCACAGGACATTATTGACGAATATGAGTCGCTCTACCCCGGAAAACTCAAAAGGAAGGGCTTCAGCCCCGCCGCGGATAACCGGAGCGCGCAAGCGAAAACAGTAAAGAAATCAACAGCGCTTTTAAGCGAAAAAGAAAAGGCGGTTTATGAAAAATTCGGCAGCGAGCCGCTTTACCCCGGCGATGTTGCGGCGATGACGGGTATTGACCTCGGCGAGGTCAATGTCATACTTACATCGCTTGAAATCAACGACTATATAATCTCCGCCCCGGGCGGCAGATTTACACTCATATAAATCACGAAAGGTAAAAGATATGTCAAAACTTATTATTGTCGAGTCACCCGAAAAGGCAAAAACCATCAAAAAGTATTTAGGCACCGGCTATGATATTGTCGCTTCAAAAGGTCATATAAGAGACCTCCCCGCGGCAAAACTCAGTGTTGATGTCAAAAATAATTTTGAACCCAGATACGCGGTTATCAAAGATAAGGAAAAACTTGTCAAGGAACTGCAGGACAAAGTCAAAAAGAGCGATTTTGTTTATCTCGCGGCCGACCCCGACCGCGAAGGGGAAGCCATATCGTGGCACCTGGCGGAAGTGCTCGGACTTGACCTGAACGAGAAAAACCGCGTGACTTTCAACGAGATTACCAAAACAGGCATCAGTAACGGTATGAAAACGCCGAGAGCCGTTGACATGGACCTTGTAAACGCACAGCAGGCGAGAAGAATTCTCGACCGCCTTGTAGGTTACAGGTTAAGCCCCTTTGTTTCGCAGAAAATCCGCCGCGGCCTCTCCGCCGGCAGAGTGCAGAGCGTGGCGGTAAGAATGATTGTTGACCGTGAAAACGAGATAAACGCTTTTGTTCCCGACGAATACTGGAACATTGAGGCAAAACTCGCCAACACACAGCGCAAGAGTTTCACGGCTACTCTGACAGCCGACGAAAAGGGCAAGGTCAAAATAACAAATAAGGAGCAGTCGGACTTCTACCTTGCGAGACTTGACGGCGCGGGCTACACCGTTAAATCATATAAAAAAGGCACACGCAAAAAGAACCCCGCCCCTCCGTTTAACACATCCACCCTTCAGCAGGAGGCGTCGCGCAAACTGGGCTTTCAGGCTGAAAGAACAATGCGTATAGCGCAGGAACTCTATGAGGGCATAAATGTTCAGGGCGTCGGTATGACCGGCCTTATCACTTACATGAGAACGGACTCGCTCAGAATATCTGAGGAAGCGCGCGCGGCGGCAAAATCTTATATCAAAGGCAATTACGGTGATGCCTATGTGCCCGAAAAAGACCCTTATTACAAATCGAGGGCAAACGCCCAGGACGGCCACGAGGCAATAAGACCCACAGACCCGGCGCTCACTCCCGACACGATAAAGGCAAGCCTTTCAGCAGACCAGTATAAGCTTTATTCGCTTATCTGGAAGCGTTTTATAGCCTGCCTTATGGCTCCGTGTGTTCAGAACACCGTCAAAGCGGAGGTTACCGCCGCAAAAGCCGCGGACTCGGCAAAGGGCGGCTTCTGCCTTTTCTCCGTTGCGGGTTACAGTGTAAAGTTTGACGGCTTTACAAAACTTTATGAAATCACCGATGACGACGATGAAAACAGCAGTGTGCCCGAACTCAAGGCAGGCGAACATCTCAAGTGCAAAGATGTAAAGGCGTCGCAGCACTTCACCCAGCCCCCCGCACGCTACACCGAGGCTTCACTTATCAAAGAACTTGAAGAGAACGGTATCGGCAGACCGAGCACCTACGCTTCGATAATTTCGACAATCACAAAAAGAGCATATATTGTGCGCAAGCAGAAACAGCTTGTTCCCACCGAACTCGGCGGAGCGATTACCTCCCTTCTCAAAGACGAGTTCCCGAAAATAGTCAACACGAAGTTTACCGCCCAGATGGAGGCTAACCTTGACGAAATCGGTATGGGTAAAACGGATTATGTCGAAATGCTGGAGACCTTCTATGAGGACCTTGAAAAAACGCTTGAAAAAGCGAAAAGCGATATGAAGGATGTCAAGATTCAGCTTCAGGAAGACTTAACGGACATTCCGTGCGACAAGTGCGGAGCCATGATGATTATCAAAACGGGCAGATTCGGCAAATTCCTCGCCTGCCCGAACTACCCGAAATGCAAAAACGCCAAGCCCCTTGTTGTAAGCACTCAGGCGAAATGCCCGAAATGCGGCGGCGAAATAATACAGCGGCGCTCCAAAAAAGGGCACACCTTTTACGGCTGCGGCAACTGGCCCAAGTGCGATTTTATGAGCTGGGACGAGCCTTCAGGCGAGAACTGCCCGAATTGCGGCAAAGCGCTGTTCAAAAAGAAGAACGGCAAAACCGTATGCCTTGCCGAAGGCTGCGGTTTTGAGAAAAAAACAGGCAAGAAAAATGACTGATATAACGGTTGTCGGCGGCGGATTTGCCGGAGTTGAAGCGGCGTGGCAGATTGCGAAAAGAGGGCTGAGCGTTACATTATATGAAATGAAGCCCGTAAAGTTTTCGCCTGCCCACAGCAACACGGGGCTGGCGGAACTCGTCTGCTCAAACTCATTCAAGGCAACACGGCTCGGCTGTGCGGCGGGGCTTCTCTAGGCGGAGATGAAACTTATGGGTTCGCTCTGCGTTGAATGCGCGGAAAAAACCGCTGTGCCCGCGGGCGGCGCGCTCGCCGTTGACAGAGAAAAATTCTCCGCTCTTGTTACGCAGAGAGCAGAAAGCGAGCCGCTTATAACAGTGGAGCGCAGAGAGATAACGGAAATACCCGATACCCCCGCAATCATCGCGGCAGGTCCGCTCGCTTCCGAAGCTCTGAGCGAAAAAATCGCCGGATTATGCAGCGGCAACCTCAGTTTTTACGATGCCGCCGCCCCGATAGTCACGGCGGAGAGTATTGACATGTCAAAGGCGTTCTGCCAGTCGAGATATGACAGAGGCGAGCCGGACGACTACATCAACTGCCCGATGAACAAAGAGGAATATGAGGCGTTTTACGCCGAACTTGTAAATGCCGAAGTTGCTCTTGTTCACGATTTTGATAAAAACAGGGGCGTTTACGAGGGCTGTATGCCCGTTGAAATAATGGCAAAACGCGGCAAAGACACAATCCGTTTCGGCCCGATGAAACCGTCGGGGCTTACGGATCCCGCCACAGGTCGCAGACCGTGGGCCAACCTTCAGTTGCGCAAAGAAAACGAACAGGGCACAATGTTCAACCTCGTCGGCTTTCAGACAAACCTTAAATTCGGCGAGCAGAAAAGGGTGTTTTCGATGATTCCCGCCCTGAGAAACGCGGAGTTTGTGCGTTACGGCGTTATGCACCGCAACACATTTATCAATTCACCCGAAGCGCTTGAATACGGCTACCGTTTCAGAGGCAGAGATAATCTCTGGTTCGCGGGGCAGATAACGGGTGTTGAGGGCTATATGGAATCGGCGGGTTCCGGAATAATCGCGGGAATAAACGCGGCGAGATTTCTGAAAGGCGGGAAACCGCTTGAACTGCCTGCGGAGTCAATGCTTTCAAGCCTTGCCGCTTATGTATGCGCACCGAACAAAAACTTTCAGCCTATGGGCGCGAGTTTCGGTCTGCTGCCGCCGCTTGATGAAAAAATACGCGACAAACGCGAAAGATACGAGGCGCTCTCGGCAAGGGCGCTCACCTGCCTGAAAGAATCTCTGGAAGGTCAGGGCGAACTTCTGACAGAGGAATAATTATGGAAATAACTCTTGAAAAATTTCAACAAAACATAGGATATAAATTCAGAAACATCGAACTGCTTGAAAGGGCGCTTTCTCACTCGTCATACGCCAATGAGAACGGGCTTAAAGAGAGCAACGAGCGCCTTGAGTTTCTCGGCGATTCCGTTCTCGGTTTTGTGTCTGCCGAATACTTTTTCAACCTTTACAAAAACCAGCCGGAAGGCAGCCTGACAAAGCACAGGGCGGCGGCGGTCTGCGAAAAGACGCTGTGCACCTTTTCAAAAGAACTTGAAATAGACAAAGTCATAAGGCTCGGCAAAGGCGAAATCCGTATGGGCGGAGCGCAGAGACCTTCGATTTTAGCAGATGCTTTTGAGTCCGTGCTCGCGGCAATCTACCTTGACGGCGGCATTGAACCTGCGAAAAAACTGATTTTGCGGTTCATCACGAGAGAGGGAATAGATGTATCCGTTCGCGACTATAAGACAATGCTTCAGGAGGTTGTGCAGAAGCACCCCGAAGAGGCGGTTGAATACTTTGTTGTTGACGAGAAAGGCCCCGACCACGCGAAGGAGTTTACGGTTGAGGTTCATCTCAACTCCAATGTTCTCGGCTCAGGCACGGGCAGAAGCAAAAAACTCGCGGAGCAGGCGGCTGCCAAAGAGGCGCTTAAACTTATGGGTCTGCGCGAATAATGAAACATATAAACGTAGCACTTTTCGCGGTTCATGAAGGCTGCCCGCATATGTGTTCGTTCTGCAACCAGAGGAGCATTTCGGGCAGCGAAAAACGGCTGACGCCCGACGATGTTCACAAAGCGGCGCAGACGGCTCTTGAGGGAAAAACGGACGCAAGGGGCGGAGAGATAGCGTTTTTCGGCGGCAGTTTTACGCTGATTGAACGGCAGTATATGCTCTCGCTGCTCGAAGCGGCAAAACAGCACGTTGACAGCGGCGTTTTTTCGGGAATCCGCATTTCAACACGCCCGGACGGGATAAATGAAGAAATCTGCGCAATACTTGAAGAATACGGTGTTACGAGCGTTGAACTCGGCGCGCAGAGTATGGATGACAGGGTGCTTCTTTTAAATCGGAGAGGGCACACGGCGCAGGATGTTATAAACGCCTGCGTTATGCTTAAAGAGCACGGGTTTTCGCTCGGGTTGCAGATGATGACGGGGCTTTACGGCTCAACGGATGAAGACAGCGTTGAAACAGCGAAGAAGATAATCGCTCTCGCGCCCGAAACGGTGAGAATCTACCCCACCGTTGTAATAGAGGGAACCCGGCTTGACCGCCTTATGAAAAGCGGAGAATACACTCCGCAGAGTGTTGAGCAGGCGGCTCGGCTCGGCAGCGTGCTTATTCCGATGTTTGAAAATGCGGGCATAAAGGTTATACGCTTCGGACTTCATTCGGGCGGAAATGTTGAAGGCAACTGCACGGGAGGGGCGTATCATCCCGCGCTCAGAGAGATGGCGGAAAGCCTGATTTTTCTTGATAAAACACTTGAAAAAGCGGGCGGCAGGCAGGGCGGCGCGGTCATATATGTAAACCCCTCCTGTATCTCGAAAATGACGGGGCAGAAAAAGAGCAATCTGAAAAAACTCGCAGAGGCAGGCATAGACTGCACCGTGAAAGGCGACCCGTCGCTTAAAAAATATGAAATCAATCTTCAATTCACATAAATAAAGGTCAGGTAAAAAATGTATTTAAAATCACTTGAAATGCAGGGCTTCAAATCTTTCCCGGACAAAATAGTTTTTAATTTCGGCAAGGGAATTACGGGCGTTGTAGGCCCCAACGGTTCGGGCAAAAGCAACATTTCGGACGCTGTGCGCTGGGTTCTCGGCGAGCAGTCAACGAAATCGCTTCGCGGCTCCAAAATGGAAGATGTCATTTTTGCCGGCACAAGCCTGAGAAAGGCGCTGGGCTACGCGGAGGTTACGCTCAACCTTGACAACTCCGACCGCTCCCTTAACCAGATGGAGAAGGATGAAGTTTCGGTAACAAGGCGTTTTTACCGCTCGGGCGAAAGCGAATACCGCATAAACGGCGAACAGGTCAGGCTCAAAGATGTTCACGAACTGTTTATGGATACGGGTCTCGGCAGGGACGGCTATTCTCTGGTAAGTCAGGGCAAGGTAGCCGACCTTGTTTCGGCGCGCTCGTCAAAGCGCAGGGATATGCTTGAGGAAGCCGCGGGTATTTCGCATTTCCGCTACCGCCGCGGCGACGCGACACGCCGCCTTGAACAGGCGGAGGAAAACCTTGTGCGCCTTCGCGACATTCTGTCGGAACTTGAGGGGCGCATAGGTCCGCTTAAAACGCAGAGCGAAAAAGCGAAAAAATATCTTGTTCTGGCGGCGGAGAAGAAGGAACTTGAAATCGGTCTCTGGCTTTTCACGGTTGAAAAATCGAGAAAAGGTCTTATTGAGCAGGAGAACAAGCTGACAATAGCGTCATCGCAGTATGAGAACACCGAACTTGAACTTGAACGGCTGACTGCCGCCATTGACGAGGCTACCCAGAAAGGGCAGACTCTTACAATGGAGATTGAGAATATCCGTTCCGAGACTTCGCAGGCGGAGGAAAAAGCCGCTGAGGTTGACGGTCAGATAGCCGTTGAGAAAAACACCATTGAACACAATGAAAGCACCATTGACAGAATAAGAAAAGACGCGGCGCAGGCGCTTGACAGCAGCGAACAGACCGACAGACAGATTGAAGAGGCTCAGGCGGGCATTGAAGCGATAAGCGCGGAAATCGACGAGCTCAGGGCGGAATTTGAAAAAGCCGTAAAAGACGCGGAAGCGGTAATAGCGGAGGACTCGGGCTGCTCCGAAAAGGCGAGAGAGTTAAGCGACACAATAGCGGAGAAAACGCTCGCCCTCGCCGACCTGAGAGTAAAACTTTCGGCTGACGAATCATCGGGCGAGGAACTTGTCGCCCGAATAAAAAGCATTGAGGAAGCCGTATTGCAGAGAACTCCCGCCGTTGAGGAGTTGAAGGCGCGCAAAGTTCAGGCTGAAAAAGAACTCGGCAGTTTGAGAGACGCGGCGCAGGAGTATGAAAACTCGCTTTCGGGCTATGAAATGATTATTGAACAGCGCACGGAAAAGCTCGAAAAACAGCGCAAAGAACTTGAAGACATAAACCTCAACATTCACCAGAAACAGGCGCGTATTAAAATGCTCGACGAACTCGAGAAAAATCTCGACGGATATCAGGGCAGCGTCAGGCAGGTGATTACACAGGCAAAACGCGGGGCGCTCAAAGGCATTCACGGCACGCTGTCACAGCTCATAAATGTTGACGGCAAATACGCCGTGGCGGTTGAGACGGCGCTCGGAGCGGCTATACAGAACATTGTAACCGACACCGAAAACGACGCGAAAAGGGCTATTAACTACCTTAAAGACAACCGCGCGGGCAGGGCAACTTTTCTGCCGCTGTCGGCAATAACCGCCAAACCGTTTACCGAAAAAGGGCTTGAAAAATGCGAAGGCTTTGTGGATATGGCGGACAGCCTTGTTTCGGCGGAAAAAAAATATTCGGAAATAATACGCTCGCTGCTTGGCAGAACGGCTGTTGTTGAGACTATCGATGACGGAATTGAAATGGCGAAAAAGTATTCGCACCGTTTTAAAATAGTTACGCTTGACGGTCAGGTTATGAACGCGGGCGGCTCAATGACGGGTGGTTCGAGGGGGCAGAATGTCGGCTTCTTATCGAGGATGAACGAGATTGAACAGCTGCGTGACGCGGTAAAAGCGGCACAGAAGAAATTTGATGAAAGTCAGAAGAGTTTTGACAAAACAAACGCCGAACTCAACAGCGTGGCGGCGGAATATGATTCCGTGAAAGCGGAACTCGCGAAAGCGCAGGAGGATATAATCCGCAAAGAGAGCGACCTTGCGCTCATAGCAAACAACTATGAAGCGGTCACAGCGGCGCTCGGCGAACTTGAAGAAGAAAAACGGCGCGACACGGCGAGAGCCGCTGAACTTGAAAAATCGGGCGGAAAACTGAGAGCGGAAATCGCTTCGGTTGAGAAAGAGACGCAGATTCTTTCGGATTCTCTCAACAAACTTGACGAAATGAGAAGTCAGCTTGTTGAAAAGAGGGAGAAATTTGTAACCCGTCAGAACGAGATAAACCTTGCGACAGTCGAAAAGAGCAAGGATGTTGAGGCAAAGCGCGTAATAATCGAAGACTGCGAACGCAGAAAGCAGATTTCAGGCGAACGGGCGCAAGAACTTGAAGCAGAGGCGAAGGCCATTGAAGAAGAAAACGCCGGAATACTGAATAAAATCGAAGAACTCAAAAAGAAGGCTGACGGCCTTCGTTCAGACGCGCAGAACGCGAGAGAGACAATAGACAGTTACATAAAAGAGCGCACCGCAAAGGAGGCGGAGGTAACCGCCCTGCGCGTAAAAGAGCGGGAGTGCAACGATTCGAGAGAAAAGCTCAGCGGCGAGGTGGCGAGACTCGAAGAGCGCCGCGACTCAATGAAGAACGAACTTGAGAGCGCTCAGAATAAACTCTATGACGAGTATCAGTTAACCCTTCAGGAAGCGCAGGCAACGGGAATTGTGCTTGAGGATATTTCCGCGAGCAGGGCAAAACTCACCGAACTGCGCAACAAAATAAGGGCGCTTGGCAGCGTCAATGTTGACGCTGTTGACGAATACAGGGAAGTCAGCGAGCGTTATGAGTATATGAGCGGTCAGGTCAAGGATATTGAGGAGTCCAAAGCGGAACTTGAAAAACTGATAAGCGAACTTACGGGAAAAATGGCGGAGCAGTTCCGCGAACAGTTCAGGCTTATAAACCTGCACTTCGGCGAAACCTTCCGCGAACTGTTTGACGGCGGCAAGGCGGAACTTGTGCTTGACGACCCTGCCGATGTGCTTGAGTGCGACATCAACATAAAGGTTCAGCCTCCCGGCAAGACGGTTCAAAACATCGACCTGCTCTCCGGCGGAGAAAAGGGGCTTTCGGCAATAGCGCTGCTTTTTGCGATACTCAAGGTTACGCCGGCACCGTTCTGCATATTCGACGAGGTTGAGGCGGCGCTTGACGATGTTAATGTTGTGCGCTACGCGAAATATGTGCGCAGTATGACGAAGGACACGCAGTTTATTTTAATCACTCACCGCCGCGGCACGATGGAAGAGGCGGACATTCTTTACGGCGTTACAATGCAGGAGAAGGGCGTTTCGAAAATACTCGAACTGCACACGGCGGAGATGGCGAAAAAACTCGGTCTTGCTTAATAATTTTTATATGATATAATATTGAATGTCAGGCGTTTTCAGTTTAAGATTGTTTCAAAGGAGATAAACAATGGATATTCTCGAAGCTAAAAATCTGGTTATAGAAGCGGGTCACAAACTTGTGGCGGAAGGTCTTATCGCGAGAACATGGGGCAATGTAAGCTGCCGTATTGACAGCGAAACTTTTGTTATAACCCCGAGCGGAAAGCCTTATGACGGGCTTACTCCCGACGATATTGTCGAGGTAAGAATCGAAGACCTTTCATACCGCGGCAGCGTAAAACCCTCATCCGAAAAGGGTGTTCACGCCGAGGTTTACAAAGCGCACCCGGAAGCGAATTTTGTTATTCACACACATCAGAAATACGCATCGGTAATCAGCGACCTTTCAAAAGGGCTTTGCGACATTGAGGGCGAAGAAGCCGAACTTATCGGCACGGTTGTTCCCATCGCAGCCTACGGTATGCCGGGCACGGGCAAACTTAAAAAGGGCGTAATTGCCGCTTTGCAGAAATACGACACAAAGGCGATTATTATGGCTCACCACGGCGCCGTATGTTTCGGAGCGGATTACGACGAGGCGTTCAAAGTCACGGCGGTGCTCGAAACCCTGTGCGAGAGGGCTATTCTCAACCTTTCAAAGAATTTCACGGGCCCCGTTGAAACCCTTACCGATATGTGCAAGGCAATTCCCGGCAAATTCGGCATTGACCACGAGTATGTATGCACGGCGGAGACTGCTTATGACAGCACGCTTGACAGAACAACGGGTCAGATAGTATTCACCGAAAAGGGCGCGGAGGAACCAGTCGCTGTGGCGGCGCTTGAAGACGGAGAGGCTATTGAAGGCAAACTTCCGCTTGAAGCGGACCTTCACAGAGCGGTTTACCGTAAAAACGACAAGTATTCCTGCATTATTCACAATGTTGACCCCGAAACTGTCGCCGTCTCCTGCATAGGCAAAAAGATGCCCCCTCTGCTTGACGACTTTGCGCAGATAGTAGGCACAATGGTTAAATGCACGGGCTACTCGGGCGCGCCCAAAGCGCTCAAAAGGCAGAACGCCGTTCTTATCAGAAACGAAGGCGCGCTGTGCTGCGGCGGCTGCAAGTTCGACGCCGAGGCGGTTGATATGATTACAAGCAAGAATGCGCTCACCCTTCTTGCGGCAACTGCCATTGAAAAGCCCAGAAGAATAAGCGTTATTGACAGTTACATTATGAGAATTGTCTATTCGCTTAAATATTCAAAGCAGGCGGAAGAAAAAGAATAAACAAAATATAATAAATAATCAAAACCACCAGTTGAACTGGTGGTTTGATGAGGCCCTATAAGGGCCTTTTACCTGCTACATCTCAAGATGTATGAAAAGTCCGCCAATCGCACATGTTTTTCAGGCCGCCGCTAAAGCGGCCTTTTATTATGCCTT
>JAFRQM010000013.1 GCA_017428625.1 Clostridia bacterium | reverse complement strand
CTTTCATGATGATACCTCCTTTGATAGTTAGCGCGGTTGGCGAACCTGCTCTATTCTACCACAGGAGGCTTTTTCGCTGTAAGCGTTTTAATGCCACCGGCATAGCCGGTGGTTTCTTGTCTCTTAAGAGCCAATAAAAAAATCAGCCCCGAGGGCTGATTTTTGTTTGCAATATTTTGTATTTTGATTATTTTGCCTGTTCCGCTTCTCTTATTGCGGCAAGATCGGCGTGAACTGTCTGAAGTTTTTTCTTTGAAAGGTCGTAACCTGCAAGCAGGATTACGCCCATAAGAGCAAGCATAACAGCGGGAACGAAAGTGGAAATATCATAAAGTTTTGCAAGCACTTCTTCGCTTAAGCCGATGCCCTGCTTTGAAAGTTCGCCGTCATAGCCGATATAGGCAAGCAGCGCGTTGAGACCGACGCCGGCGAGAGTCTGCCCTAATTTTCTCGTAAATGAGAAAACGGCATAAATCATACCCTCTTCTCTTTTGCCCGTGCGGACTTCATAATAATCTATTGTATCCATAACGAGCGCCCATACTTCAAGTACAAGGAAGGTCTGACCTAAACCCGAGAAGAAAGTGAATGCGAGAAATACCGTCGGATTAAGGGCGAGAGGCGAGCCTCTTAACAGGAAAAGCCCGACATTGACCGCCGCGGCAAAAAGCATACCTGCGGCGCAGAGTTCTTTTTTGCCGAACTTTTTAATCAGTTTGTTCATAAGCGGAATGAATATTGCCATAGGTCCGTAGGTGCAGATGGTGACAAACGCATAAAGTCCGGGCTTGCCGTAATAGTCAGTGAAAAGATAAGTGTAGGTTGACTGGTAATAGAACTGGAAGGCTATAAGCAGCATTGAAGCGAACGAGAGTGTGACAAAAGATCTGTTTTTAATCAGTTCGCCAATTGTAACAAGTGCGCCGCTGTTTGCGTTCTTTTCGTGTTTTCGGGGAGCGATGCGCTCTTTTGTGAGTTTGTAGTGAAGGAAGTAAACAAAAACGGAGATTACGGAAAGAACAAGCACACACCAGAAAAGTTTTGTTTCATCAAGAGCTTTAATGTCGGTGCCGTTTGCATACTTGCCCGTTACGGTATATACAATCATCGGCAGAAGAATGGTGCCGGGCAGACCGCCTACACCGGCTCCGATTGAACGCCACATTGAGAGCGATGAGCGCTCAAGTTCATCATCCGTAACTACGGAGGCGAGCGAGCCGTAAGGGATGTTAACCGCTGTATACATCATACCATACATAATGTAGGTTATGTAGGCATAAATAAGATATTTCGTTTCGCTCAAGCCGGGAATTTTAAAGAACATAAGTGCCGCCGAAACAGCCAGCGGAATTGAAAAGCCCACAATCCACGGTCTGAACTGACCTTTGGGGCTCGGCTTGCGGCTGCGTATGAACGCACCCCAAAGCGGGTCATTTACTGCATCCCATATTCTCGCAACAAGAATAAGAACAACGATTTTCGCAGGGCTTATGCCGAGCGCGTCTGTATAGAACTTGTTCTGGAACGCGCCTATCAGAGAAAAGGTAAGCAGACCGGCAGTGTCACCGAGAGCATAACCTACTTTATCCTTGAATTTTATGCCGTGAGTGAGTGATTTTTCTTCCATATCTATCCTCCGGTGTTATTTTATAAGCAGGGTAATTCCGCTGATAAACATTAAAACATAGGTGAGCACAAGAAAAACATTTCTGCTCATTTTTTTAAAAATCAGATTTCCGATTACAAGCGAGAGCGCAAGCACAGCAAGACTGACGAGAGTTAAATATACGGTTGATTTTACAAAGATTCCGCTCATAATATCCTGCACAAAAATAATGCTGTTGAGCACCAGCCACACAGCGGAGACCGTTGAACGGAACTCAGAATTGTCTTTGAGTTTTGTTGAAGCATAAGTCACGAGCACAGGACCGCCGCACACAAACAGCCCGTGAACAATACCTGAAATAACAAGAAGAATAAAAGCAAGCCAGCCGGGAATGGGCGAGCCGTCTTTTTTTCTGAAAAAGCGGACCGCGCTGATTATTGAAAACACAACAACTATTGTGCCGAGAATCTTGTATATAACCGACGGATTGCCCGAAACAAGTTCTTTGAGATAAAGTCCGCCGATTATGCCGAGCAGCATTACGCCCGCCATTTTACGGAACTCTTTAATGTTGATGTGTTTATACTCTTTTATAACAATAACGAGTGAAGCGCCGACGCCGAGAACATTGAGAACAGGTCTTGCGACATCATAGCCTTCAAGCATAACGGAAAACGGCATTGCAAGCACGGTGCCGGCAAAGCCCGTAATGCACTGCATTATGTTTGTGAGCAAAACAACAACTTCAAAAACCGCATGTCTGAGCATCAGAATCCGCACACCTCTATGCCGAGCATATCCGCAAGTATTTCAAGTGATTGTGAAATATTGCCCGCTGCCACGGCAAAATGCGGCTCCCAGCCGTCTTTTACCGCGTTGTTGATTATTACGGGAGCGTTGTTTTCAGTTCTGACAACAAGCGATGTGCCGTAATACTGTCTGCCCTTGTCGGGAGCGCTTCCCGATGCGATAAAGAATCTGAAAGAGCCGTCCGCTTTTCTGCCTATGCGGAAAACGGTAACCTCATCCATCGGTCTGCAGCCGAATTCAAGCGTGGGTCCGATTTTGCGGTTACAGTGAACGCCTGCACAAGCGCCGGTATCTTCCCTTGCGAGCGAGCACGGAGCCATTCCGCAATGCCAGAAAGTAATTGTGTTTTCATTCTCATTTACAGCGACAGGGTCTCCGAAAAATACGCTTTTGCCTGTGAGATAAGAACAGATATACATGGAAAGCGCACCGTATGAATCCGCCTCGCAGGCGCACGCTACACCCTGATCATTCAATATGCCGAGCACGGCGCACACCGGTGTTCCAAAAGAAGTGAAAAAGTCGGGCCAGCATCTTGAAGCAAGCGCGCCGATGCTGTTTTCTTTGACATATTCGTCATAAGCCTTGTAGAGTCTGGCAAAATCTGCGACATTTCCGCTGTCAATATTATCAAGACCGCAGATTCGTTTTTTTGCGTCTTCAAGGTAAGGAACTATATCATTATCTGTAAAAGTCTTTGCCTTGTCAATCAGTTCTCTTGCCTCAATGGAAACCGTATTTACGCCGAATGTTTTAAGCATTTCCGAATCCAGCGCTCTGCCGAAGCCGAAGCCCTGCGGGGTGTGACCCACTTGAAGCAGGTTTAATGAACGCATTGCTTTTTTAACTTTTGCCGCACGGATTGCAGAATAAATGAGTTCTTTTGTTTTCTCCTCTCCGGGCGCGCCGAGAACATACTCAAAAGGTCTTTCAAACGCTTTGAGTGTGTTTGCCGCAGAGAATGCGCCGGTAAGTGAGTTGAGACGGAGTCTTGTGCCGTCTGCTTCAGGTTCACGCAGAGTCCACAGCACAACCGGGCAGTCAAGCCTGCGGAGTATTTCACTCATATAAGCGGAGTTTGCGAATGTTATGTTCTGCACCACGGCAAGGTCCGCATCCGCGCCGTCAATATATTCAACCAGTTTGTCAACACTTAAAAGCATCTCGCCGGGAACACTTATGCTTTCATCAATGCTTTTAAGCATATTTACCGACTTTTCAAATTCCGCCTGCGCGGTTTCAAGGTGAAACGTGCCGACGCCTATGGGGAGGTATATACACCTGAACATAATTACCATCTCTTTATCTATATAAATTTATAATGATATTTTACATTTTATACAGCATTTTGTCAATAAATGAGGGTAATTGACAATTACCGCTCAAGCGATTAAAATTAGTGTATCAAATTTGCGGAGATGCTTTATGAAACACATCGCTTTACTCATAAGAACAACCTGCCTTCTGCTTTGCGCCGTGACTGCAGTTCTTTTTGCATCCTGCTCCAAAAACACCGGCGGTGAAAAGGAAACAACTCAAACC
This sequence comes from Clostridia bacterium, assembly GCA_017428625.1. Classification (GTDB taxonomy): domain Bacteria; phylum Bacillota; class Clostridia; order Oscillospirales; family Acutalibacteraceae; genus CAG-177. Next base: position 28,775 of record JAFRQM010000013.1, on the reverse strand, counting down.
ACAGAAGCGCCTGTCACCACCGTGCAACTGAGAGACAAAATCAAAGCGGACGGGTTTCTGCCTGAAATGCTGCCTGACAGTTTTCCCGACAGTCTGCCTGCCGGTCTTTTATGCAAATCACAGGCAAAATATTTTGCGGACGAAGCTACATACAGCTATAAGGTAGATTTCTTTCGCCTTCGCCTGAAAGGAGACTCCGCATCATTCGAAGCTCTGAACACTCTTCTGAAAAGCAAAGGATGGACGGGCGGCTGTGAGGTTTATACTCCGGAAGAAGAAGGCAGAACAGGTGAAGATGAAACAAACCGTATTCAAGGCTATTGGAGTGACAGAAAATATATCTGTATAATATCCGAAAGCGATTACGATGAAGAAAATATGCAATATACGGTATCGCTTGATATTTATGAGAATTACTTTGAATTTCCCGATGAGGTTGCGAAATATTTCCCCGTTTTTAATGCTCCCAATATAGGCAGCGCCACCGTTTCCGTTTTTACCAAAAACGGAAAAGAAGTCAAAAATTTCAGCAGCATTGACTCCTACAAATGGCGCTGTGACTGCAACGGAGAGGCAGTTTTTGCGGGCGTTACTTTCTTTATGTTTGACGAATATGTAAGCGCTCTTGAAAAAGAGGGATTTATTCTCAGTGAAAAAGAGGGGTCAAACGATCACGGCAACTACTGCACGATTGAGGCAAAAAAAATAATCGGCGGCAAAACATACTATGCGTATTTCTTCTATGTTGACTACCTCAAAACTGTTTCTTGCGCGTATATGAACGACCTTGATTTTTTCAATAAATATGCTGTTTAAGCAGATATGTATAAAACGGGACTGCACATTTCAAGTGCAGTCCCGTTGTTTTTTTAAAACTTTATAAAACCGAGTTTTGAAAGAATACTCAGAATAACAGTCCAGAAACTTTCGCTTCTGTTCCAACCGGTTTCATCGCCGACTATGGGTTTGTCAAATGCTGCGTCTGTAAAACAACTGTCACCCGCCTCATTGATTCTTTCAACGCTTTCGGTTGAAAACAGTCCGTCCTCACCATAGCGGACAAAATTGATTCTGTCACTGCAAAGTTCAATCGCCGTTGCGGTAAGTTTGCTTGTTGATGTGGCGGAATCCGTGTTGCCCGAATAACCGATGTAACCGCAGTTTGTGTAGGTGAAATTGAGTGTTTCTTCTGAATATGTGTCTTCACTTCTTTCACCGGGCACCGGTATTCTTATTGTGTCGCCCGCTTCAAAGAAGTTTACCGCTCCGCCGATGTAATCATCATAAGCGGAAGAGTGATTGTGCCCGAAAAGAAAAATAATATCCATGTTTTCCGCTGCTTTGTTAAGCACATTGAATATGTATGAAGCGTAAAGGTTGTCGCCGCCGCCTGCTCTTACCGTGTGATGAAGCGGCACATGCGTGATTACTATAACCGGCCTTGTGTCGCCTTTCTCTTCAAGTTTTTTCAGGCTTGCTTCGAGAGCAGAAGCCGTGTTTTTGACTGTGCTGTTGCTTCTGAGATACTGCTTCCACGGGAAGTCGTCCTCATTTATGCAAAAAAGGGAATATGTGCCCATGTCATAAAGTCCGGTTTTTGCAAAAGCAGATGAGGGATTGTCGTGATTGCCCTGAATGCACACCACACTGTTTTTGTTTGCATCGGGATAAACACTCAGTAAACGGTTCTTTATCAGAACCACGCCGGGCGCGGCAATATCAAAAAGAATCTTTGTGTAGTCGCCGCCGATAAGAACGGAGTGCGGTGTCGGCATTCCGTCATTTTTCATTTTACCGAGAACGGTTGCAAAACGGTTGTATGCCGCAGCGTCATCGGTCTGAAAATCCGATGCGGTTATTATTGTTGAATAAGCATCTGCGGAAAAAGTTGCCTGTGCCGCCGAGAACGAAGCACAACCAACCGAAAGCGCCATAATAAGCGCCAGAACAAAAGAAAAAATCCTCATTGCTGTTTTTTTCATCGGTTTAATCTCCTATTTCTTTTTCAATTTCTTCGACAAGGCGCGAAATGCACTGAGCCAATGAAACGGTGAGCGTAACGCCTGCCGCTCCTTTATGACCGCCGCCGCCGAGCCTTGAACAGATCGCGGAAGCGTCAACATCGCCGTGTGTGCGCAGTGAAGCCTTAAATGAGCCATCAGTCTGTTCTTTGAGAGTTACACCAACAAGCACGCCTTCAACCTGACGCGGAAGATTAGCCAGTCTGTCTGTATCGGTTTCATCCGCTCCGCTTTTGCCGAACATCGCTCTCGTCAGGGGCATAATGGCACATCTGCCGCCGAGATAAAACTGCATTTCATCAAGAGCCATACGCTCAAGAGAAGCATAAGACCTGCTTTTTGTCTCAAAAAATGTCTGAATAAGCGATTTGGAATCCGCGCCGAGTTCGATTAAATCCGCAGCAATACGATGAGTGCGAGGCGTGGTATTGGAAAAACGGAAACAGCCCGTATCGGTCGAAATGCCGGTAAACAGGCAAGAAGCCATCTGTTTTGTTATCGGCAGTTCCATCATTTTTATTAAATTATAAACCATTTCCGCCGCTGATGCGGAGTCGGGTTCAAGCCATACCGCGCTCGCGTAGAGTTTGTTTGACGCGTGGTGGTCTATGCAGAGGTCGATTTTTTCGGAATATTTGTGTTCGGCGTTTCTGCCGAGGAGTGATGTATCGGCAACATCCACGGCGACAATCAACCCCGGTTCAAAGTCAACAATCTGTTTTATGCCGACAAACATAAAATCGAACCTCTGCGGTATTTTGTCATCGCAAGTAACCGCAACGGTTTTGCCCAGACCTTTAAGCGCATGAGCCAGCGCGGTAGCCGAACCGAGTGTGTCGCCGTCCGGATGGGCGTGACACAGGAACAGCACGCTTTGAGCTTCAAGCAAAGAGTCCGCGCAGTTTTCAATTTCAACTATCATCTGTGTTTTCTCCGTTTTTATCGGTTGCAAAGGTATCGAGTTTTTTGAGAATCTCCATACCCTTTTCAATTGAGTCGTCCGCTATAAAACGCAGTTCCGGGGTTTTTCTGAGGTGAAGCCTCTGACCCACCTCTCTGCGGATATAACCCGTAGCGCTCACAAGACCTTTGACGGCGGTTTTTGCCGTTTCAATACCGTCGAGCGCACTGACATACACCTTTGCAAATGAGGCGTCGCTTGCGACATCCACTCTGACCACGGTAAGCATTTTATCGGCAACACGCGGGTCTTTGAGTTCGCGTATGATTGCGACTATTTCGCGCTTTATGTCTTCCGACACTCTGTCTGTTTTGTAACTTGCCATATCTTAATCCCTGTATTCTTCGGTTATAAACGCTTCGAAAATGTCGCCCTCTTTGATATCGTTGTATTTTTCAAGACCGATACCGCATTCGAAACCTGTGGCGACTTCTTTGACATCGTCTTTGAATCTTCTCAGTGAAGCAATCGCGTCTTCGGTTATTACTATACCGTCACGGACTACGCGGATTTTCGCGTTTCTGCTGACCTTGCCGGACTGAACATAGCAGCCCGCAATGTTGCCGACGGACGAGATTTTGACAACCTGACGCACTTCGATTCTCGCAATATCAACATCCCTGTATTTGGGAGCGAGCATACCTTTGATTGCCGACTGGATTTCCTCAATGGCGTCATAGATTATTCTGTATGTGCGTATTTCAACACCGTCACGCTCTGCGTTCTCAGAGGCTACGGGATTCGGGCGCACATTGAAGCCTATTACTATTGCATTTGATGCGTTGGCGAGCATAATATCGCTCTCGTTTATGGCACCTACGCCGGAGTGGATAACCTTGACAACAACCTCGTCGTTTGAAAGTTTGACAAGGCTTTGTTTGACAGCCTCTACCGAACCCTGAACATCTGCTTTGAGAACAATGTTGAGGTCTTTGAGTTCACCCGATTTGAGTGAGTCAAACAGATTGTCGAGTGTAACCTTTTCATACTGTTTGAACTGTTCTTCTTTTTCTTTTGTTTTTCTCTGCTCAACAAGTTCTCTTGCAAGGCGCTCGTCATTTACCGCATTGAAAATATCGCCTGCCTGTGGAACTTCAGCAAGACCGGTGATTTCAACAGGAACGGAAGGTCCCGCGGATTTGACTTTGCGACCTTTGTCATCAAGCATTACGCGGACCTTACCGACAGCCGTGCCGGCAACAACCGTATCGCCCGGCTTAAGTGTGCCGTTCTGAACAAGAAGGGTTGCTACCGCGCCTCTGCCCTTGTCAAGCCTTGCTTCGATTACAACACCCTTGGCGGCCCTGTTCGGATTTGCCTTGAGTTCTTTCATCTCCGCCACTAGCAGCACGGATTCAAGCAGTTTGTCAATGCCCTGGTGTGTTAATGCGGAAACGGGGACGCAGATTGTGTCGCCGCCCCATTCTTCGGGAACAAGTTCATATTCGGTGAGCTGCTGAAGAACTCTGTCGGGCTGTGCGGCGGGTTTATCCATTTTATTGATAGCAACAACAATGGGGCAGTTTGCCGCTTTCGCGTGGTTTATAGCCTCTATTGTCTGCGGCATAATACCGTCATCGGCGGCAACAACAAGAATTGCAATATCTGTTGCCATGGCGCCTCTTGCGCGCATTGATGTAAACGCGGCGTGACCGGGAGTGTCAAGGAATGTGATTTTGCTGCCGTTGAGGTCAACTCTGTATGCACCTATATGCTGGGTTATGCCGCCCGCCTCGGTCGCAGTAACAGCCGTGTTGCGAACCGCGTCGAGAATTGATGTTTTGCCGTGGTCAACATGGCCCATAACTACAACTACCGGATCTCTGGGAACAAGGTCTTCAGCCGCATCTTCGCTGTCATCAATAATTCTGTCTTCAATCGTAACGACAACTTCTTTTTCGACTTTTGCACCGAGTTCTTCGGCGACTATTGCCGCTGTGTCATAATCAAGTGTCTGGTTCACCGTTGCCATAACGCCCAGCGAGAACAGTTTTTTGATGACTTCCGCCGCGGTTCTCTTCATCATGGCGGCGAGATTGCCGACTGTGATTTCTTCGGGAAGTTTAAGCTGAAGCTGGGGTTTTTTTGCGCGTTCTTCGGCAATTCTCTTGAGACGCTCCGCCTCTGTTTCGTGTTTGGACGAACGCATGCCCTGCTTGCGGTATTGCTGTGATTTCTGCTTGATTTTCTGCTTGTTGGTCTGATTCTCATTCCTGCGCATTGCTGTGCCGGGAGCGATATTTTCATATCTTTCGTTATATTTTTCAAGGTCAACATTGCTCGCCCTTGTGTCAATGGTGCGAACCTCGCCCTTTGTTCTTGCATGTGTGGGCTTGTTCTCTTTTTTCTTTCCGGGAACGGGTTCCGCTTTCTTTTCGGGCATACGGAATTTGCCGACTTCATCCTTTTTAGGCTGCTTTGCAGGTGTTTTCGGTGTTTCTTTCGCTTCTTCCTTTTTGGTTTCTGCCGGTTTTTCCGCTTTTGCAGGCTTTTCTTCTTTCTTTTCTTCCTGCTTCGCTTCCGGTTTTTCTGCGGCAGGTGTTTCCTGTTTTTCTTCGGCTTTCTCCTGCTTCTTTTCTTCCGGTTTTCTTTCGGAAGCCATATCAAAATAGGTTTTGAGACCTTCTTCATCAACCTGATTTTCAATCGTAAAGGTTTCAAAAATAATGTCAAGTTCATCCTCTTCAAGAGCGGATGAATGCTTTTTCTCACCTTCAAAATACTTAGCGAGAAGGTCAATTATATCTTTGCTTTTCAGACCGAAGTCTTTTGCGACTTCTGAAACTTTGTATTTATTTAACATTCGTTTTCCTCCCGTCTTTCATTATGTGTCAGTTTGCTTACCGATTTTGCAAAACCGCTGTCATTGACTGTAATTACCGCGGAACGCAGCCTGACTGCGTGCCCGATTTCATCCATCGTGCTGTCTGTGACGCAAAACTGAATTTCGCGTTTGCTCATTGAGATTTCTCTTTTGATTTCATCTCTGAGCCTCTGTGATGAATCGCTGCTCATAAGGCAGATTTCCGCCTGCCCGGAGTGGATGGACTCCACTGCCGCGTCGTGACCGCAACTGAGTTTGTTTGCCTTTTTGCAAAGCCCCAGCAGAGAGAGTAATGCGGAATTATCCGCCATTTTTCATCTCCCCTTCCATGCGGTCGAATACCTCATCCGGTATTGCGCACGAAAAAGCCTTTTCAAATCTTTTTGCCTTACGCGCTTTTCTGAGACATTCTTCATCTCTGCACACATAGGCGCCGCGCCCGGGCTTTTTGCCTGTCAGGTCAAGCGATACTTCCCCTTCAGGGCTTTTTACCACTCTGACAAGTTCCTTCTTGGGCTTCATCTCATTGCAGCCCGTGCATTTTCTCATCGGGATTTTTCTTGCTGCCGGCATAGGTATTCTCCTTTCATCAGTATTGCGGCTTTAATTAAAAGCCGTAGTCAATAACATCGTCTGTTTCTGTTTCCGGGTTGATGTCTATTTTGCAGCCGGTAAGCTTTGCGGCAAGACGGGCATTCTGACCCTTGTTGCCTATAGCGAGCGACAACTGGCTGTTGGGAACAACTACTCTGCAAACCGTTTCTTCTTCGCCTTCTTCAACAGTTACGGAGATAACATCTGCGGGTGCGAGTGAAGCGGCAACATATTCCGCGACATCGTCGCTGTATCGGACTATGTCAAGTTTTTCACCGCCGAGCAGATCTACTATTTTGCCTACTCTCGTGCCTCTGGGACCTATGCAGGCACCGACAGGGTCAACATTCTCATCGGAGGAGTAAACGGCGATTTTGCTTCTTGAACCCGCTTCTCTTGAAACAGACTTGATTTCAACCGTGCCGTCATAGATTTCAGGCACTTCGCTTTCAAGCAGCCTTCTGACAAGACCGGGGTGTGTTCTTGAAATTGTTGCCTTGGGGATGTTTCTTGATGTGTCTTTTACATCGGCAACAAAAACCTTGATGAGGTCACCCTCTCTGAAATTATCGTTAGGAAGTTGTTCGCTTCTGGGCAGTCTTTCTTCAAGTTTGCCGAATTCAACATAGGCGTCGAGAGTTTCGGGGTCAATTCGTGAAACTTTGACAGTGACAATTTCCTGATTACGCGACTGGAATTCTTCTCTTATCTGACCGTGCTCCGCCTCGCGAATACCTTGGCGCAGAACATGTTTGCCTTTTTCTGCCGCAATACGGCTGACTTCTCTTGTGTCAAGGTCGATTTCAATAATATCGCCCGGCAACGCTGTTTTTTTATAGCGCTTTGCCTGTTCAACCGTTAAGTCGGTGTCGGGGTCATCAATCTCATTGACAACATTCATACGCACATAAACGCGGATTGTTCCGGCATCCGGATCTATGTCGCAGAAAACGATTTCTTTGTTGTTGTAATCTCTTTTGACTGCAGTAACTATTGCGCGCTCAATTCCTTCGCAGAGAAGGTCAAGCGAGAGTTTCTTCTCCTTCGCGAGCATTTTTAATGCCTCAAAAAATTCTTTGTTATCCATTTTTCCGTTATGTTCCTTTCCTCAGATATCAAAATCATCAAGTTTTATGTAACTTGCTTCTTTTTTTTCAAAACAGAGACCTTCTCCGTTTTCAAGTCGGACGGTTATGTTTTTGCCGTCATATTCCTCAAGCACGCCCCTGAAATCGCGTTTGCCTTCATGCGGGCGTATAAGTTTGACAATAATCTTTTCACTCTTATATCTTTCAAAGTGTTCATCCCTTACAAGTTCTCTTTCAAGACCGGGTGATGAAACCTCAAGGCAGTAACTCTGCTCTATTGGGTCAGCCTCGTCGAGAGGGGCGTCTATTGCCCTGCTCATATTTTCGCAGTCCTCAATGCCTACGCCGCCTTCTTTGTCAATATAAATGCGCAGATACCACGAAACGCCTTCTTTTACAAAACGGACATCCCAAAGTTCAAGACCTAGTTGTTTTGCTATGGGCTCGGCTATCTGCCACACGGCGGCGACTGTGTTTCCGCCCTTGCCTTTGCCTGCCATCAGATTCCTCCTTTTTATAAACAAAAGAGCGGGTCAGACCCACTCTTTTGTCAATACATATCTTACTTTTCAAAGTTTAACACAATATTATTATAATATCAAGTGTTTTTTTAAATTTTATTAAACAAATTAATAATCAATAAACCGCAAGATAACGGTCGATCTCCCACTGCGATATTCTGCGCCTGTAAGCGAGCCATTCTTCTTTTTTCGCTTCAAGGTATTTCTCATAAACATGTTTGCCGAGAACAGTCATTATAAACTCGTTGTTTTCAAACTCCGAGGTTGCCTCCTCAAGTGAATTCGGAAGAAGCTCAATGCCCGCTTTTTTGATTTCATCCTCACTCATATCAAAAATATTGTAGTCTGTTGAGGGCGGGCAGGCAAGATTGTTTTTAATGCCCTCAAGCCCCGCCATAAGGCAGACCGCCATTTCAAGGTAGGGGTTGCAGGCCGGATCGGCGCTGCGCAGTTCTATTCTTGTGCTGTTGCCTCTTGCGGAGGGAACCCTGATGAGAGGACTGCGGTTTTTGGCTGACCAGGCAATATAAACCGGCGCCTCGTAATCGGGAACAAGTCGCTTGTAGGAGTTTACAAGCGGGTTGAGAACAGCCGTCATCGGTTTGATATATTTCATAATGCCGGCGATGAAACTGTATGCCTCTTTGCTCAGGTTATTGGCGTCATTGCTGTCAAAGAAGGCGTTTTCGCCGTTTTTGAAAAGAGACATATTGCAGTGCTGTCCGCTGCCCGCGATACCGTAAACGGGTTTGGGCATAAATGTCGCATGCAGTTTGTGGCGGCGTGAAATGCTTTTGACAACATATTTGAATGTTACAACATCATCTGCCGCGCGAAGAGCCTCGGAGTATTTGAAATCTATTTCGTGCTGCGCGGGAGCGCACTCGTGGTGCGACGCCTCAATTTCAAATCCCATAGCTTCAAGGTTATGGCAGATATCCCGGCGGCAGGCTTCGCCGGAATCGGCATAACCGAGGTCGAAATAACCGCCGCGGTCCTTTGTATCCGTCGTGGGAGAACCGTCTTCGTCGAGATCGAACAGGAAAAACTCGCATTCGGAGCCGACATTGAATGTATATCCCATCTTTTCGGCTTCGGCAATCGCTCTTTTGAGAACATAACGGGGGTCGCCTTCAAAGGGCTTGCCGTCGCAGCCGTAAACATCGCAGATAAGTCTTGCTATTCTGCCTTCGCCTTTGTCAAGGTGCCAGGGAATGACGGTGAATGTGTTGTAATCGGGATAAAGGTACATATCTGATTCTTCAATGCGCACAAAGCCCTCGATTGAAGAGCCGTCAAACATACACTTGTTGTCAAGAGCCTTTTCAAGCTGGCTTCTTGTAATGGCAACATTTTTGACAGCGCCTAAAATATCTGTGAACTGCAGGCGGATTATGCTTACGTTCTGTTCGTCGGCAATTTTGAGGATGTCTGCTTTTGTGTAGTTTTTCATATCATTACCTCCCGATTTATAGGATAACATTAGAATAATAGCATTATTAAAGTAAAGTGTCAAGAAAACGGACGACAGACAAATCCGCCGTCCGTAAAATCATAGTTTACTGTAATCTATTTTCAGATTCCTGAAATAATACTCCCTGTCATGTTCGCCGATTTCGCGTGCAACTCTGCACGGAACACCGTAGGCGAGCACATTTGAAGGAATATCTTTTGTGACAACACTGCCGGCGCCGATTACGGTGTTGTCGCCGATGGTAACTCCTGGCATAATCTTTGCCCCGGCACCTATCCAGCAGTTATTGCCTATGCGCACCGGGCTGTTATATTGATAAGCCTTGCTGCGCAGGTCAGCGTCAAGCGGATGCCCTGCCGTAGCAACAATCACATTGGGCGCAAAAAGCACATTGTCACCCACATAAATATGAGTGTCATCAACGAGAGTGAGGTTGAAGTTGCAGTAAACATTGTTGCCGAAATGCACATGTCTGCCGCCCCAGTTTGAGTGAAGCGGAGGCTCTATATAGCAGTTTTCGCCTATTTCGGCAAACATCTCTTTAAGCATTTCACTGCGTTTTTCAAGTTCCGTCGGGCGCGTGTTGTTAAAGTCGTAAAGCCTGTCGAGGCAGACAATCTGCTCCCTGATTACACTTTCATCATTGGGGTCGTAAAGTTCCCCGGTGTGCATTCTTTCTTTCATTCCCATTATCTGCCGATCACCTTAAGAAAGAGATTTTTTATCATTTTCAGAATATCTTCAAAGATAAGCCTGATTTTGTCAAAAAAGCCATCTTCGACTTGTTTGTCGACGAGCGTGTCGGGCATAATACTGTCGCTTTCAAGGTCATAATACATAAACTGCGGGTATTCGCCGAATGTTTCAATGGTAGCCTGACCGTCATAGCAGAGGAGTTTCATAATAAGTTCGTCGGAGGTCGCGCAGCCGTCGGAATGCTCAAAGCGCCTGACCATCCAGGTCTGGTCCGGGAACATACAGGTTGATGTGTCAACCGTTTTGTCGGGAGATATATATTTCGGATCTGCCGAGGCAAGATATTCATCGCTTAGCGTTTCGCCGTAAGGCGCTATTGTAGCCCCGAATGAAGAGTTCTTCGAGTCAACCGTTCCGTCGGTAACCGTCTTCCACGAACTGACAAGCAGAAGTCCCGAATAACCATAGCGCGAAAGAACATAAACATTGGCGTTTTCGTTCATCTGCTCAATTGTTTCTGTTTTGTAAGGCCTAATGCGGGTATTGTAATCGTTTATTTTTTCAAGAAGGCCGCTGCGGTCAACATCACTGCCGGCATACAGGGTGTCAAAAACATAACTCATAGCCTCATCAACGGCGTCATCCTCCACCATAGCCCAGATGCTCAGCCAGCCTCCGAACAGCGGAGCAAGAACCTGCGTACTGGCGTCAGCGGCAAGGTTGTCAATAATCTTATTGCCGAGAGCGCAGACCGCGTCCGTAAGACCGGCATCATAAAGAAGCTTGAAAATACCGTTTATGAGATTGCGGTATTCGTTGCGATCCATAGTCATTTTAAGATATTCGGTAAGAGATTCGCCGTTGAGAACAATATGGCCGGAAAGCATTTCGCCCGTGTAGCCTTCACCATAAATCGCGGTGGTATTATAAACAATGCTTCTGATTTTTGAATTGCCGTAAAGCTTCGCGTAGGTGTTGGCAACTATTCCGCCGAAGGAGTGGCATTCTATCATAACCTGTTCGCTGCCGGAGTTTTCAAGAACAAAATCAATAAAGTCATTGAGCTGAGCGGCAACCTCAATCGGGTCGATACGCCAATCGTATTTAAAATTGAGGTGCGAGTCGCTTTTGACATCTTCGGGTTCCGGATAAACCATCCGTGCGCCTGAATTATCCTTGACAGTGCCGTCAGGCGCAAGCATAACCGGCTCAAAAATCGCGTATGCGTAAGGCATAACCTTCTTTGAGAAAGCGTCCCAGTCTTTGTCAATAACAAGTTTTGCCAGAGCGGGAATCGCCACCTTGACAGCCGCTAAAATCGAATCTGTTGAAGGAGGCCATATAACATCGGAATCCGGGTCATCGGGGTTTTCATAAAGGTCTGTGCCCATAAACCCGTGAATGTAGATATAAGGGCACTCCTGCGTTATTGTGTCTGCCGCTCCGAAAGCGTTGAAAAGCGGCACACAGACAAGCACAACGGCAATAACAACCGCAAGTGTTTTTGAAAAAAGACCGTGTTTCATATTTTAACTCCCTTCGGATTTTTTCGTTATTCATCGGGTTTTTCTTTTTTGGACGAAACCGAACCAAACACGCATGCCGCAATTACAAGCGTCATACTCACCAGAGCGGCTACCTTCTTTTTGATTTTAGAAGTGTCGCTTCTTGATTCAGGCGATGTTATGTATTCTTCTGTTATATATGAGTATGTTACCTCGCCAGTGTAACTGTCTGTCAGGCGCTCGTCCGGATGTTTTTGTGCGGTTGTTGTTTTTTCGCTTATATAAGATTGCGCTTTGAATTTTGTAGTTTTTTCTTTTGAATCTTTTGCGGGTTTTGATGTTCCCGCTGCGGCGGTCTGTTCTTTTTTCAGGGTTGTTGTTACCGCTCTGTGTGTTATTTCACGCCCTGTTTTCGCTTCGGCGGCGGGCTTTTCTTTTGTTGCGGCAGGTTTGGTTGTGGTCGTTTTTGTTGTTTTCTCCGTTGTGGGTTTGGTGGTTTTTTCTGTTGTTTCTTTGGTTGTTTTTTCCTTTGTAGTCTTTTCTTTGGTAGTCTTTTCGGTGGTTAGTTTTGTCGTTTTTTCGGTAGTTGTCGGTGGAATTTGTCTGATAATCATATCTTTGACAGCCGACGGTTCTCCGCTTGCATCCAGAACCTGAACCGTTATTGTTTTGCCGTCTTCCAGCCCGTTTTTGAAATTAATTCTGACCTCCACCGTAAAGCCGCCTGCTTTCGATTTTCCGACATAACTGAAATCAAATTTTCTTCTGTCATATTCTTCATATTCTTTCTGAGTCAAATCGGCTTTCAGCGTTTCGCCGTCGGCTTTGATTATCACACCTGCCGGGCAGTTGTCGGTAACGCCGTCGCATAAAACATTGAATATTATATAGCACAGCGTGTCTTCGGTTTTGACAAATGCCTGCGCCCAGTAAGCCCCGTTTCCGCTGACGGTATTATCTTCAAAAAGATTAAACGGTTTATTTTTTTCTGTGTCATACTCATCGTTTTTGTTATAACCGTCAAGCACAATCGCGTAGGCAGGAACGGCAGAAAGCAAACTAAAGACGAAAGCCGTAAAGAGCGAAATAAGTTTTGTTTTCATTTTATTCATCCGTTTTATTGAATATAGCAAAAGCCGTCATCGGGAAGATTTCCGCCCATACTCGCAGGGTCGGCTGTATAGAGCGCCGAAACATTGAGGTTGACGAGCGTTCTCATCTCTTTGCCCGTAAGGCAGACTGCTCCGCAGTCCGAGAGCGCTGTTTCTGCAACGGCGGCATCGTTATAGAAATTGTTTTTTACAAGCATTTCAGCCGCGCGTGTTGAATTGTCCTGGCTGAAAAACGCCGTGGCGGTTCTTATGTCATCAAGCAGTTTTTCAACTTCATCGGGGTTGTTGTTGACAAAATCTCTTGTTGCTACAACGCAACTGCATACCGCCTGCATATCCTCGCTGCCCAGAGCCGCCCATTCTTCGCTTAAATTCAGAACGGTTTTGAAATCTGTGGCAGCAAGCACTTTTGACGCGTAAGGTTCAGTAAGAACGACAGTCTGAGCTGTTCCGTCAAGAGCGGCGGACATAGTCTGCGCTTCATCTGGCATATAAGTTATCTGAACATCCGCGCCTGTTGTGAGGCTGTTTTCGTCAAGCAGGCTGCGGAGCATATAATCCGTCTGACTGCCTTCACCCGCGACATAGATATTTTCATCAACAAGGTCTTTGCCTGTTCTTATTATATTCTTTGACAGAATATATATGCCGCCGAGAGTATTGACGCAGAGAATCTGGGCGCCTCCTCCTGTTGAATTGTAAAGTTCCGCCGCCTGTGTGAGCGAGCACACCGCAACGGTGGTCTTTTCCGCTTTCAGAAGTGCGGCAACATCTGTTGACGCGCCCGTGAAACTTATCGTATAATCATCAGAAAGTTTTTCTTTGAAATAAGCAAAGGCAATGCCTGTGTTATCCGTATGGCAGGTTACCGTTATTTCGGGAGCGGGTTTTTCGGTTAAAACGGAAGCGTCAAACGAGCCGTCTGTTTTTCGCACCTTGCAGGACGCAAGACCGAAAAGCATAACAGCGCAGAGAAGAACAGCAAACAGCCTTTTCATAACACAACTCTCCGATTTCAGATATAATAAATTTATTTTAATATTTTTTTATTACTAAGTCAATTATTTATATCTATAATTCTTTGTTTTACAAACTAAGTAAAAAAAGAAAAAAATCCTCCGCAGAAAAATTCTGCGGAGGATTCACTTATGCGGTGCATTTGCCTTGTTTGTTTTCGGCGCGGTGTTGTTTCATATATTCCCTTTCGCGCTCTCTGACTTTTTTGAAATGACCTGCAAAAAGTTTTTCTTTTTTCATTGGCTCAACTCTTATTGAGACGGCTCCCGCCTTGTTTGCCGAAATGATGTCGGTGAAAAGCTGGTCGCCTATCATTGCGAGATTTTCAAGTTCAACGCCGAGCATTTTCGCCGCCTTGCGTATGGCTCTTGTATGGGGCTTGTGCGCGGGAGCGATAAAAGGGACTCCCATTTTTTTGCCGAGATACCACGCGCGCGTAAACCATGTGTTTGAAATTATAATAACCTGTATTCCGGCTTCTCTGACTGTTTCAATCCATTTTCTTGTTTCTTCGGGGAGTTTGTATGAAGAATCGATTACCGTTGTGTTGTCAAGGTCAACCGCGACGGCTTTTACTCCCATCTTTTGCAAATCTTCAACTGTGATGTCCGTAATTCTTCTGAACTGGTATTTCGGATAGGCGTTTGTGTATTTCATTTTTCATTCCTCCTTTGTGTCGGTTGCCTGACCGACTCTTTTTTTCTGCCCTGATTATACCGAAAAAAGCACAATTTGTCACCCTACTGTCAGTTCAATTAAGCCTTTTTTCTCTACAGGGAGTAGAATAAAGGCTTAAATCACTCTATTGTCAAGGGATTCGGGCGTTATTGACTGTTAAATATGCTTATGATATAATAAATAGGACGGAGGTGACGGTATGGTCTTTTATTTTTCGGGAACCGGCAATTCTCATTATGCCGCAGCAAAAATTGCAGCGGAAACAGGTGATGTTGCCTATGACATTGCAGGAGTTGTCAACGGCAGATTCCCGACAAACGGCAAAAGGGATGTTACGGGATTTGTGTTTCCGGTTTATTTCTCCGGTCTGCCTGAAATTGTTAAACGCTTTGCATCCGACTCCTCCACACAACTGAACCTCGGCGTTTATGTTTATTCGGTCATAACCTGCGGAGCCTCCATTGCCTCAGCTGACAAATTGCTTGCGAAAACACTCGGCGTCAACATTGACTATTCCGCTCAACTTGTTATGCCGGACAACTATGTTTTAATGTATAATCCGTCATCAAGGGATGAGGCAATTGAGATTCTCGGCGCCGCCTCAGATGAGATTGACAGAATCTGCAATGACATTAACGAACGGCGGATTGTTGTCAGAAAAAACATAAAGAATGACCTTGCGACAGCCCTGATGTATCCCGCATACAACATTTGCCGTAACACGGGCAGATTCTATGCGGATGAAAAATGCACCGGGTGCGGTAAATGCGAGCACTTCTGCCCGGACGCGGCAATAAAACTGAAAGACGGCAAACCCGAATGGGTAAAGAAAAAATGCCAGCACTGTGTGGCATGCATAAACTCCTGTCCCGTTGACGCCATTCAGTTCGGCAAAAAGACGGCTCAACGCGAAAGATACTGCATTGAGAAACTGGCAAAATAAAAATATAAATTTCAAAGGGCTTACAGAAAAGTTTTCTGCAAGCCCTCTTGTTTTGCCGTTTATTACTCAGCCGCGCCGAGCACCTGCATTTCGACAGGTTCTTTCTCGTAGTGCGAAATATATTTATCCTGATAGTAATTCTGACTCTCAAATGAGATTTTGCCGTCAGGTGCAATGGTGATTACCGTGCACCCGCGCTGTGAGCCTAACTTGTAAATGCCGATGTAAGCAAGGTAATCAACGCTGTAGCCGTAAGTCAGGTTGACACCTTTATAATTGACAGAGAAATTGTTAAGGTGGTCGTGACCGCAGAAAACTGTGTCTGTTGAGCCGAGTTCGAGAATTGTTTCAAACAGGTCATCGTCGTGAATTCCGCAGTAAACAACCTTGCCTTTTTCACCGGCGGCGCCGTAATTGAATTTAACGTTTTCGGTATCTTTGTAACCGTTGTCAACATATTCATTCCACGCGTCTTTATACTCTGTAAGCGGAATATGGAAGAAGAGCGATGAAGGAACCGTTTTGCAAAGTTCCGAGTATTTTGCTGCCAGTTCAGGTGAATCTTTACAGATTTCCGCATTTTGAAGAGCGAGAGCCTTAACGCTGTTTTTATACCACTGAACCTGGTTTTCGTGCATATTGTCATAGAACCAACGCACACCGAAATAGTCGCCGTCAACATAAGAGTGTGAGTCGAGTGTGATAAGAGCGCGTGTAATTATGCCGTCGGAATTAACTATATTGAATATCTGGTTGCAGTAGCCGTCAACATCATCGGGACCGGGTTGAAAAACGCAGTGCGGGAACTCGCCGGACGAATAAAACTCCGAAATCTGCTCGCGTGAAAAATATGAATAAGCTTCTGTGTCATGGTTGCCGAATGCAAAAGTCCAGTAAACACCGAGTTGTTCCATAAGGGTTGCGAACATTCTGGCGCTTGTTTTGTTGTTGAAGGTGCCCGCCTGGAAGGGAACGGGGTAGGCAATGTCGCCGGTAACAACAACAAGGTCGGGTTTTTCGGCGCTTATCATCGCAGCAACCGCGTTCAACGCCATTGAATCCTTGCGTATGCTCATCCAGCCCGCGCCGATGTGAACATCGGTGAGCTGAAGAACTTTGAGTTCTTTGTCGGAATATATGTTCCATACACCGTTACCCTCATTTTCAAAACTGAGTTCTCCGCCGACTGTGGGGAACGACTTTGCTTTGTTGGTGTTTGATTTGATGCCGACAAGCGAAACGCAGGTGGTAACAATAACAAATGCCATAATAAACGCGAGAATACACCCAAGAACTTTGAGAATCTTTTTCTTTCTGTTCTTTTTCATCTCAAGTGTTTTTTCTTTTTTACTCATCAATTACACCCCCGAAGCGGAAAAATATTTCCGCTTGCATTTCATTTTGAATTTTTGTTTTTATATTACCGGACTTTTTTTCAAAGTCTTTATCAGGCAAAACATCAGCGGTAAAAACGGTTTTTTCACCGTAGAGATGACAGTTAACCCTCTTCGCCGTCAAGCCCTCTTCTTCAATTATTTTAAGAGCGGCGGAACATCGGTTCCCATCCTTTTTCCCGAGAATGTTACAGCCGGCTTCTGTCAGCAATTTAACACCTTGCGCCGCAAGAACAACGGCGATTAAAATGCCGATTACTCCGTCTATGCTGTAGCCTGATTTTTCGGATAAAGTCATTGAGATAATTGTTGAAAGAGTTATGAAAAAATCGAGAAAACTGTCATAACTCATGGCTTTAAGAGTGCCGGATGCGACTTTTTTATTCGCGATGCGAAAGAAAACGCCGAGCATTATTTTAACTGCCGCCGTTACTGCCAGCAGCAAAGCATATTTGACCGAAAACCACAGGGGAACCGGATACATAAGCCTTTCAAGTGAAATATACCCGAAATAAAAACCCGTAACAATAACACCGACGGATAAAAGAAAATCTGTTAAATTCTGTGCTCTGCCGAAGCCGTAAGGATAAGCGGCGCTTTTCTTTTTTGCGAGCAGCCCTGTTCCCGCAAGGGCGGCAATGCAGCCGATTGAATCCAGCCCGTTGTTCAGGGAGTCGGCATAAACCGAAATGCTGTTTGTCGAAAGCCCTATGTAGAGTTTTATAAAAAACAGCGCAAGGTTTACGGCGCAGCCGGTGCCGATAAAAATCAACTGCAGTTTTATTTTTTTGTTCTGATCCCGAATATCCATTTTACAACTGCCATTATATATAAAGTATAAAGTATATTATCACATTTTAATATAAGTAGTCAAGTTGTCAGAATAAGGAAAAACCGGCTCATCCGAAGATGAACCGGTGAAAATCATTGTTGAGTTAAATTTTGCGTTAATTTAACTTAAGCAACCTTTTTCTTTGTGCAAACATAAGCTGCTGCAGCTGCTACTGAGATGGAAGCAAATGCTGCGATAGCCGCTGTTGCGGATGAACCTGTTGCAGGAGTCTCTTCCTGGGGTTCTACTGTTGCTGCTGCGGGCATGTAGAGATCTTTAATCTTCTGCTTGAGGTTGCTGAAGAGCTGAGCAATTGTGCCGCTGGAAGTGCTGATGCCGACATTTTCAAGAGCGCCGCGGAAATCATCGATTACGCCTGCGATTGCGTTGTCGTTAACAGCTTTGATGTCAAACTTTGAAATAGCTTCAAGAGTCTGAGCTGCAGCGTTTGTAATTGCTGAGAAGATGTCTGTGCCTGCGGTGAGACCCGTGGAATCAACGATGTTCTCGATTGTTGAACTGACACCTGCAAGATCGGGTGTCTCGTCTGCAAATGCGATTGTGCTCATTGAAAGAGCAAATACAAGTGCAAGAGCGATAGCGATTACCTTTTTCATTTTGAACCATTCCTTTCGTTATTTATTGCAAGAGCAACAATTGTTAACTAATAATACCACGCAAAAGGCTCATTGTCAACCTTTTTTTAATTTTATTATTATAATACGGAATTTTGATAGCATTTACACAAAATCCTTCAACATTGAGCCTGCGCTTTGAGCAATTTGACTTATCAGTCGTCTTTCATCGGAAGCTGTGTAACTGCCTGTGTGGGAGCCTGAGTGGGAGCCGCCGTGGTTCCGCCGGAAGGCTGAGTTGTGAACATATCCCATATACTGCCGCCTGACTTTGTTGTGGTTGTTGTGCCGTTGTTGTTATTGCCGGCGACGGTTGTGTTGTTGCTGCCTTGAGAGGGTGAAGAAGGAGAATCAACAGTCTGCCACTGTGTGAGTGCGGAATACCATCTGAAGTAAACATCAGCGCCGTTCTGAAAGATGCTGTCGTTTGAAAGGCTGCCTGCCGATGATGCCGCCCTGAAGCCGCCCTTCTTCATACCGTTTGTGAAGAGCGATGCCTGTGTTGCGGTTTTGAATGTGATTCTCGCTTTCATAATGAGTTCGGTGATGGGGGATGAGAATCTGTTGAGGGTGCCGAACTTGAAGCCGGTGCACCACCAGTATTTGGTGTAGGGTCTTGAGAAGATTCTCTCGTAGTTGCCGTTTTTGTTGCTGTCCCAGTAAACATCCATACTCATGTTGAGCCAGTCGGATTTGTCGGCGCATTCATAATGGTTGACATCGGTCTGATTGATTTCGGCTGTTTTGAACTGCTTTGATGTGTAAACACCGATTTCGGCGCCTACGAACACCCAGCCGTACTGGCCTTTCCAAAGCTGAATCATGTAAGCTTTGTCGTCATAGTCAAAGCGGATTCTGACTTTATCAATAAACATAACCGCGAAGCCTGCCGCCTGGTCATAGACTTCGTTGTAGCCGTAACCATACTGCCAGCAGTCTTTGTCATCTGTGTAGAAATAATCACCTTCGCTGTTGTAACTGTAACCGAGAACTGCCTGCTGTTCCATACTGGTAAGACCTCTGTTGAGAGCGTCAACATACCATACGCCGGACTCGGTAACTTTTTTGGTAGTCTTTTTTGTTGAGTTGCCGCCGTTGCCGCTGTTCGCCTTTTTGGTGGCGCCCGAAACGGTCTTTTTAACGGATTTGATGGTGGTAACAACTTTACCGTCAGACTGGGTAACAGCTTCGCCGTTTTCATCCGTGAGGGTTTCCTCTACGGTTTCGGTTTCGCCTTCAGCCTGCGCTTCGGTTGAAACTTCGGTCATTGATTCTTCAACAACGGTTGTGGTTTCTTCGGTTGAAGTTTTCACTCTGTTTCTGAGTATGGGTATTGTTACGCCGACGCCTGCTACAACGACTACGGCCGCAATAACAATAGCCATGATTTTTGATTTACTCATAAATTATCACCTCAAACAATTCATTTGCACGCAAAGTATAACAAAAGGTATTAAATTCTGTCAACTAACTTAATAATTCATTAAGACATTTTTAATGTTTTTTAATAAAAGCTTTGACAAAATTCACATTTTCTTAAGCTCTGGCGTCCTGCCAGCAGAAAATGACATCGCAAATCTGTCTTTTATAAGTGTCTTTGAAATCGGGGTTGAATGTTGTAACTTTTTTAAAACCGACCCTGCTTAAAGCGGCGTCGAACAGTTCAGCCATTTCGCTGTCTTTGAATGTGATTCTGCCTAAGATCCTTAAGCAGGATGTGTCTTTTTTGTTCTGAAGCTGACCGTCAACAAAACCCGTGGGCCACCAGTATTTGTCGTATGTTCTTGTGAACTGCGGTGTGTAAACACCGTCGTAGTCGTCATCCCAGAGCATTGACATTTCCATATAGAGCCAGTCGGATTCGGTCGCGCAGTTGTAGTGGTCATATAACCCGCCGTATGTTCCCGCCTTGCGGTTGTAAAGGCCGATTTCACAGCCGACGGTGCCGATTTCGGGGTCGGTGATATAAGTGCCTTTCCACAACTGAATCATCCAGTCTTTACCGTCATAATTCTTGAAGGCTATGCGGCAGGTATCAATATAAAAATCAATGAGCGACGCTGCCTTGTCATAAAAACGGTTATAGCCGAATTTTGCCTGTTTGGCGTTTTTGTCATCATTATAAATATACTGACCCGTGCTGAAAACGGCATATCCTTCTTTTCTCAGCCCGTTGATTGTCATATCCGGGGCAAGAACACCGGATGATGTCTGCACATCTTTTTTAGTTGTTGTTTCAACCGCCTTGGTTGTTGTTTCGGTTTTTGCCTGAGTGGATGACTGCGTTTCGGTTTCCGCCGGTTTTGTTGTTGTCTCCGTCTTTGCGGCAGTCTCCTCTTCGTTACCGGTCAATGCTTTTTTTGCCCTTTCAAACACAGACGGCGCTTTTGTGGTTGCCGTTGTTCTGACTGTTGTTTCAACCGCTCTGATTGTTTCGGTAACAGTCTGTGCCTGTGTTTCGCTCTCTTTTGCGGAAGTTTCGCTGATTATTTCTTCCTGCGTTGCGTCAGGGTTTTCCGTAACGATGTTGCTGCGCGAACGCACAACGGAAATCATAAGCGCGCATGCCGCAATAACCGCCACGGTTGTGACGATAAGAGTGATATTCTTTTTCATTGTCGCCTTTTCCTCCTTAAATATTTTTGTTCCACTTAATTAATTCCACACATATATATAAGCGATATTTTTCCATTTTAATATTTTTCATATTATAGCAACAAAAGTTTATTTGTCAACTTGAAAACAGAAAAATTTAATAATTTTTACTATATTTTAATAACTTATAAACATTTCATACTGCGTCTATCGGGTTTTCTGTTTTTTCTGCCGCGCCTGCATTTAAACAGTTGAATTTATTGCTGCGTTTTGTTATCATACTTAATATTAATAAAAGGCAATATCAAGAGGTCTGATGTAATGTCTGTAAAACTGCTGAGCGGATTTGCAATGAGAATAATGGTTGCCAAAGGGAAGGCGTCCCTTCGCAGGATGGAAAAAGCCTCGCACAATCCGGAGGCGGAAAACCTGCAACTGCTCAAAAAAATAATCAAAAAAAATAAAAATACCGAATACGGCAGGCTTCACAACTTCGGTGATATAAAATCACCCGATGATTTCAGAAAGAATGTGCCGGTTTCGGGCTATGAGGATTACGCTCCTTATATTGAAAGAATCAAAAACGGAGAAAAAAACGTTCTTGTTTCTTCAAAAATTCTCGGGTTTTCAAGAACATCCGGCTCGTCGGGAGTTCCGAAATACATTCCCGCAACCGCCGCTTCGCTCAAAGCCTATGTCAGATACACCTGGACAAGGGCGCTCGCGCTCGGAGCCGAACGCATTGAAAAACAGGGCGGAAAATACAAGCCCGGCAAGGGAATTTTTCTCTCGCCCGCCACAAACGAGTGCCTGCCGAATGGTATGATTTGCAGCAATATTGCTGAAATAGGCGCTCGGCAATACGGCAGGTTTTACCCCTATATTCTGACCGTGCCCGGCAGAAACCTTTTTGATGTTCACGACGGGGACTACACTTACAATGTTTACCGTTTCGCTTTGCAGGACGAAAACGCTTCGTTTATTTTCTCTGTGTTTTTCAGCATAAATGTCAGCCAGGTTGCATATCTCAAAAACAACTGGCGGATGATTGTTGACGACATTGACAAGGGCACGATTGACAAAAGCGTGGCAATCAAGCCGGAACTGCGCGGGTATCTGCAAAAGCGCATAAAGCCGATGCACGAAAGAGCCGCATATCTACGTGAGCAGTTTGAAAAAGGCTTTGATGAAACTGTTTTTAAAAGAATATGGCCTAATATGACCGTTGTAAGCGGCATAGGAAACGCTTCTTTCAGACCGTCGGCGGATTATATACGCTCGCTTTCGCAGGGTATTCCCCTTGATTTCTCCATATACGGCGCTTCCGAAGCCCTTGTGGCGGCGTGTTACGAGCTTGAAAATACGGACATGCAGTTGCTGACAGACAGCTGTTATTACGAGTTTATACGCTACGGCGATGAAAGCGGAACCGTTCTGGGCATAGGTGACCTTGCCGAAGGTGAAAAGTATGAGATTCTCATAACAAATCAGGCAGGGCTTTACAGATACCGTCTGAAGGATGTGCTTGAAGTCAGAGGCTTTCGCAACAAATGCCCGCTTATTTCCTTTGTTTTCCGCAAAGGGCAGATGTTCAACATTGCGGGTGAAAAATTCAGCGAAGAGGATGCGCGCAACACGTTTGAAATGATTGAAAAAGCGCACGGTCTTAATATTGAAAGCTGGCTGTTTTATCAGGATGACGGCGTTTTGCCGAACAGATATGTTCTTCTTTATGAAGATGAAAACGGCTTTGACCTCGGAGATTATATCGACGAGATTGAGGATTATATGGGTCAGTGCAACAAGCGCTATCCTTCACAAAGAGAAAAAGGCTTTATCGGCAGACTTGCCGTGCAGAAGCAACTTACGGGCACGCATAAACAGTGGGCGGAACGATGTGTGTCGCTCGGGGCTTCGGCGGCGCAGATAAAACCGGTTCATTCACTTGACAACATTGAGAAGAAAGAGTTTTTTCTCAGCAGAATACAACAAAACAATCGGGAGGCAGAATTATGAAAAAAATCATTTCTGTAGTGCTTTGCGTAACATTTATCGTTTCGTGTTTTGCGATAACCGGGCAGTCCGCCGACGGACGGACCGTCAAGCAATACGGCAAAGCGGGCGGCTATCTCGCAATAGGCGACAGCCTTTTCAGAGGCTGCGGAGCAGACGGCTTTTATATCAATAACGACGAATATGAAGGCGGCCAGTATGATATGTATTTTCTCCGCAATGTTGTCGGTGCCGTGCCTAATCAGATTTCTCAGGCAGTCGGCTGTAACGCTCCCGACGATATGACAGACTCAAGCGGCAATTTCTGGCCTCTGTGCTACCCCGGTATGACGGTCGGTATGATGATGGATCTTCTCGGAATTGAAGACAATTTCACCGACACAGCGCTCGACTATCAGTATTATGATGAAATGCTGCGCTATTTCGGCTGGGAAGGCTCCTTTGACGGCACAAGAGAGGGCGAGGTTTATGTTGAAGGCGAGTGTGGCAAATGCGGCAATATAATTGAGGTCATCAAGAAGGCCGACCTTATCACCGTTGAACTCGGTATGTGCGATGTTTTTTACCGCGTTTACAGAATCGCCTCTAACGGCGGCAGTCTTGCTGGCGGCGCGAGTTTTGACTTAAGCAGCGCGGAGGGCATTCTCAACCTTGTCAAAACAGCAATAAACGAAATCAATTTTGGCTTTGATTATTGGAAAGAGTATTATCCTTATCTTATAAAGAAAATTCAGGAACTCAATCCCGACGCCACAATAGTTATGGTAGGCTCGTTCAATCTTCTCAACGAACTCACCCTCACTGACGAGACCGTTATTCCCCTCGGTTCTCTTTTCTCGGGGCTTACAACAAAAATGAATATTCAGTATGAAAAATGGGCAAAGGAATTCAATGTTCTTTATGCCGATGTAGCCAACACCGAAGTTCAGGCAACCGAAAACGACTGGTCGCTTCTCGGCGATTTCAAAGACAACACATTTACCGCAACTCATCCCACACAGGCAGGTTACGACTATATGGTTCGTCAGATTCTCTCCGTTCTGCCCGAAAGAACGGCAAAGGAGGGCATCTCGGTTGACCTCGGCAGATTTGAAAAAGTCGATTATGTTCTTGTAAACGGTCTGCCTGTAACAGATTATTCTATGGACGGGTTTGTTCTTGACATCCCCTATCCCGCGCTTATCGGCGCAAACCTGACAGTAGGCGTCAAAAACGATGACGGAACTGTTTCGGCACGGTTTTATCAGCTTATATACAAAACTGACACAGGTTATTCGGCATACAGAATTTACGGACGCAACGATTTCTTCGGCACGCTCCTGCGGCCGTTCAGATTTATTATCGGA
Organism: Clostridia bacterium; assembly: GCA_017428625.1. Classification (GTDB taxonomy): domain Bacteria; phylum Bacillota; class Clostridia; order Oscillospirales; family Acutalibacteraceae; genus CAG-177. Next base: position 4,526 of record JAFRQM010000013.1, on the reverse strand, counting down.
CTTGTAAAAACACTGATTGAAAAGGTTAAGGGTTAAACATTTACCGATTATACATAAGGAGGTCCGGCTGTGAAAAAGATTATGTCTCTGGTTTTATGCGCGGTGATAATCTGCTGCGCTGCGGCACCTGCCTTTGCGGAAAACGGCGGCTGCAACTGCGGGTTTTCTCCGGTTATTTATGTCGGTCCTCTCGGCTGTTCATCGATAGTCAGAGATGCAGGCACCGAAAACGCTCAGCAGTTATGGAAAATCGACACAAGGTTTCTTCTTTCTAATCTCGGAGCAGTTCTTCCCGATATTTCAAAGGCTCTTTTGACACGCGACACGGATTTGCTCGGCGATGCGCTTGTCAGTTTTGTAAACGCCTGTTTCGGCGACCTTACGCTTGACAGCGAAGGCAACTCAAAGCCGAATGTTACAACTCCCGAACTTAATGTGCCGCAAGGTGACAGGCACGGCCCCGACAGTGACTATTACTTTGATTATGATTTCAGGCTCGACCCGTATGAACACGCCGACAGACTTTATGAATTCATAAATCAGGTTAAGAATCTCACGGGGCACAACAGCGTCAAACTCAAATGCTCAAGTATGGGCGGCGTTGTGCTTTCGGCGTATCTTGACAAATACGGTTATGACGGCATTGATGTTATTATCTGCCGCTGCTGCCCTCTCAAAGGGACCGCCGTTGCGGGCGAAGCGTTTTGCGAAAAAATCGAAATCAACTCAACCTCACTCACAAGATACGGCGAAGACGCCATTCCGTTCCTCGAAACCGGGTTTGCCGATGATTTTATTGAAGGGTCGCTCTATGCTCTTCTGGATGTTCTCAAAGCAGCGGGAGTTGTTGACGGATTATGCGCCCTCGGCGACAAACTTATCAAAGATGTCGGTGACAAAGTTTTTGACGAGGCGCTGATTCCCGTTTTCGGCACGCTGCCCGGTATATGGTCGTTTGTTCCCGAAGAGTATTTTGAAGACGCGGTTGAGTTTATGAGGCTTCCCGCGCAAGGCGGACTTCACGACAAAGTTTTTGCTTACCGTAACGCAATGGCGAACATTGAAAGCAACCTTAAAACAGCGCGTGACAACGGCGTTAAAATCTGCATTATCTGCGGATATAATGTGCAGAGAACTCCGCTTGTTACGCTGTGGAAGTCAACATCAGACGGAACGGTTGACACAAAATATGCTTCGCTCGGCGCGACTTGCGGAAATGTCAAGGAAACGCTCAGCGGCGATTATTTAAACGCGCTTGAAAACAGAAAGTATCTTTCACCCGACAATATGATTGACGCCTCAACCTGCGCTCTGCCCGAATGCACCTGGTTTGTTCGCGACTGGCTTCACTGCAACGGCAACGCCGGCATTGACGAGTTGTTCAACCTGGTAATGACAGGCGATGAAGTCAGCGTTGATTCTTTTGAACGGTTCCCGCAGTTTCTCGAAGCGGATGACGATGCCGACACGGTATATCCCGTTACGGGTGCGCCCGATGAATCAGCGCGGTTCAGAAACAGTCCGACTTTTCTGAATTTCATTCGGTTTCTGTTTTCGCTTGTTAAAAAACACTTGATTATTTCTGCATAATCATAATAAAATGACTATCAACGCCCTTCCGCAAATCTGCGGAAGGGCGTTTTGCGATAAAGGTATGAAAACCGGTTGTGTTTTCAACCCCCCTGTCTGGTTTTAAGCAGCAGCTCCCTGCCGGCGATTCCCGGCTGAGTGAGAGCCATAGGGTCGAGTATTTCGTTTAATTCATCCTCATTGAGAAGGCCTAAAGATATTACAATATTTCGCACAGACTCACCCGTTTCAAGCGCGCGCTTGGCAATTTCGGCTGCCTTGCCGTAGCCGATGTGCGGGCAGAGTGCCGTTGTTATGCCCACGCTTTTTTCAACAAGTTGAGCGCAATGCTCTTCGTTTGCGGTAATTCCGTTTACGCAGTTGACAGTGAATGTATGGACGGCGTAAGCGAGCGTGTCAATCGACTGGAACAGGCAGTAGAACACAATAGGCTCAAAGGCGTTGAGTTCAAGCTGCCCTGCCTCCGCCGCCATTGTTATTGTCATATCGTTGCCGATAATATTGAAAGCAACCTGGTTGACAACCTCCGGAATAACGGGGTTGACTTTGCCCGGCATAATTGAGGAACCGTTCTGTTTCGCAGGCAGATTGATTTCGCCGAAACCCGCTCGCGGGCCGGATGACATAAGCCGCAGATCGTTCGCGATTTTGGAGAGCGTGACCGCGCACGCCTTGACCGCACCAGAAACAGCCACAAAAGAGTCGAGGTTCTGCGTTGCGTCTATGAGGTCAAACGCCTGCACAAGCTGCAAGTCCGCAACCTCGCTCAGAGTAGGCACAATGCGCTTCATATAACCTTCGTCGGCGTTTATTCCCGTGCCGATTGCCGTGCCCGCCATATTGACCGTGCGCATTTCTTCCATCGCTTTGTCCATACGGCTGATGTCGCGGCTCAGGGCGGCTGCGTAAGCGGCAAACTCCTGCCCGAGCCGCACGGGAACGGCATCCTGCATCTGCGTTCTGCCCATCTTGATTACCCCGTCAAACTCTTTTGCTTTGTTTCTGAGAGCGTCAACAAGAGTTTTCAGTTCAGCCTTCAGATTAAAAAGCAGGCGCAGGGAAGTGATTCTGCCCGCCGTTGGAATAACATCGTTTGTTGACTGCCCGCAGTTGACATGGTCGTTCGGGTTTACAACGGAATAATCGCCCTTTTCTCCGCCCAGAATTTCAATGGCGCGGTTTGCGATAACCTCGTTTGCGTTCATATTGATCGATGTGCCGGCTCCGCCCTGAATCGGGTCAACAATAAACTGCTCACGGAGTTTTCCTCCAAGTATTTCATCACAAGCCTGAACAATGGCGTCGGCTATGCTTTTGTCAAGCAAATTAACCTCACAGTTCGCTATTGCCGCCGCCTTTTTGATATAGGCAAGGCTGTTTATGATTTCGGGGTGCATATTGAGCCCGGTGATGTGAAAATTCTCTGCTGCGCGAAGTGACTGCACGCCGTAATAGACATTTTCGGGAACATCTTTTGTTCCTATTGAATCCTTTTCGCTGCGATAGCCCTTTCTGCTCATAACGCGCCTCCCGTGTTTTATTGTTTTATGCTTTCTGCAATAAATGATAACACCGCTCAGAAATATAATCAAATACCGATTGAATTTTATATAGTATAACTGTATAATTATACTATAACTTTTACGGAGGCTGATTATGGAAGAAAACATTTTTCAGGGTATGGAGTATGTGTATGAGGTTTACAAACAGGGAAGTTTCCAGAAAGCGGCTGAAAAACTGTTCATTTCGCAGCCGTCTGTCAGCGCATCGGTGCGCAGAGCTGAAGAGAGAGCGGGCTGCTGCCTTTTTGACAGGAGCGTAAAGCCCCTCGCGCTCACGGAGTGCGGCAGGCAGTATATTGACGCCGTTGAAAGAATACTCGCCATTGAACGCGAGTTTTCGGAATATATCAATGACCGTGACGGGCTCAAACGCGGAAAACTTGTTCTCGGCGGCAGCAGTCTGTTTTCATCGCTTGTGCTTCCTCCGCTTATGGGTGAATTCCGCAAAAGATACCCTCAGGTTACGCTTGAACTTGTTGAGGACACAACCGCAAATCTCGAAGAAATGCTGCTCAAAGGCAGCATTGACATAATGCTTGACTACGAATCTGAAGGAGAAAAATTGTTTGACAGCGAGGTGCTGGAAGAAGACAGAATAATACTGTCTGTTCCGAAATCGTTTGTTGACGGCAAAGCCGGGCGGCTGAGCAAATATATGCTTGACCATTCGGAGATTGCAAACGTCGGCGCGAGCGGTGTTTCCGCCGTTCCCTTGAAAGAATTTAAAAATATGCCTTTTGTTCTTCTCAAACCCGCTAACAATTCACGGCGCAGAGCGGAACAAATTTGCGCAAAACAAAAATTTGAGCCGCAGGTAATAATGGAGTTCGACCAGCAGATGACGGCATATCTCGCGAGCTGTTCGGGAATCGGAATATCTTTTACGGGCAGTATGCTTATTTCACGCGCGGCACCCAACCCGGATGTCTGCTACTTTAAGCTTGACAGTTCGCTGAGCAAACGCGATGTGTGCGTGTTCAAAAAACACGGCAGATATACCACAAAAGCAATGGAAGTCTTTATTGACATTGCGCTTGAAAGAAAGGTTTGAAACAGTTTAAAGAATAAAGCCTTGACACCCTATCTGTTTAATGCAGATAGGGTGTCTTCTTAATCAATGTATCGCCTCGCTCCCCTCGCTGTTCGAATCCCTCATTGTTAAAAAAATCAGCCCGCCCTGACGGGCGAACTGATTTTCTGGCGGAGAGCAAGGGATTTTTATCGCCTCGCTCCGCTCGTTGCGACTCGGCAAACGCTCCACCGGAGCGTTTGGCTTCGGCTTTGCCTCGCTCCCCTCGCTGTTCGAATCCCTCATTGTTAAAAAAATCAGCCCGCCCTGACGGGCGAACTGATTTTCTGGCGGAGAGAGCGATT
>JAFRQM010000012.1 GCA_017428625.1 Clostridia bacterium | reverse complement strand
TATATCAATGGATAGATTCATTTGCAAGCGATATGAATAATGTATTTGGCAACAATGCTAAAAATTACGCAAATGGATTTGGCTACAAAAGTCTTGAAAACGAAACAGGTTATTCCATTTTTTATGATAAAGAAACAGGACTTGTCTTGGAAATTGCTATAGTATATGGAAAGAATTCGTCTGCCGAACATATGTCTAACCATATTTTGCTTTGCCTTATGCCTGTTTATGATGAGGATCCGGCAAGTCTTATTTCCGAAGCGGCTCAAAACGGGTTTGCATACAGAGACGGTATTTCTATGTCAATCGGAGAAAATGATGACGGTTTAACCGGTTGCACTATAGTTGCAATGACAAAAGATAATTACAAAAAATTTGAATCCGAGCGAAATGGCAGAGGCAATAATTAAATAAAAGTTTGGGGAATCGGTGCAACTTGGGGCAACAAAGATTTGCTTTTAAAAAACTTGCACATTTTTATTGACAAAGCCATTTTTGATAAATATTGTAAAGGAGAAGCATGAAATCATTAAAATCACTCATACTAACCGACAACAAGTCAGACAGAATAATACTCACGGGAACTGTTTTTCTTATCTGGGTTTTGATAATGGATTGCTTTATCCCGAAATATCTTTATGATAACGAGCACTATTTTCTTTTCGTAATATTTTTTTACTTTTGCTCTCTGATTTGTGCTGTTGTCTTTTTCTTGCAGTGTTATTCATTTTTATATTTAAGAGGCATAAGTTTGACAGGCCGAGTAATAGGAATTATTACAACCATTTTGTCTGCTGTAGCCGCTTGTATCTGTTACTGCGGAGCTTTTATAGGTTATTATTCTGTAATAAATGATTGGTGATATTTAAATTTTTCGGGCTGCCTTTACGGTAGCCCCTTTTTTGCGCCGGTATTCTGAAATCCTCTGCCGAATAAACACAAAAAATATGTCATTTTTCTCATTGCTGTTGAGAATTTTTCTCAAATCCGGAAAAATTCTCAGTAGCATTGATTTTTTAAGCGGGTTGCGGTATATACCGAGAAAACTCTGATTAACCCTCAGCACCCGCGAAATTAGGTGTCAGGCATTAGGCATAAGGCGTTAGGTGTTAGGCAATAAGCGGCAGGAATTCAGAATTATTGCCTTGTAATTGCAATTTTAAAATGAATCTCCAACCGTAGGGGTGTTTATCAAATGTCAGCAATCAGCCTTCCCCTTGAGGGGAAGGGGGACCGCTTGCGGTGGATGAGGTGTCTCCAGTCTCTCCGTTTCCTCTTATCCGCCCGCAAAATCAGGCAGTAGGTGTAAGGAGTTAGGTAGTAGGGGCATATTACAGCCCGCCTCCTGTCATTCTGAGGCGAAGCCGAAGAATCTCCACCTACCTCCTACCGCCTATCTCCTACCACCTAATCTGACATCCGACATCCAAAATCTGAAATCCAATATCTGACATCCGATATACTGCCGTTATTCCCGCAAAACCCCGTTGTTTCAACACTTTTGTGACTCTCACTTTGGATTTTGCTAACACTTGACTTTGGATTTTCCTTACTGTTGACTTTGGATTTTTCGATTTTAAGTGTATGTCCTTGTAAAACGGTTGCTTTTCTGTTACAATCAATAAAACATAATCCGGAGTGTTTTTATGACCTGCAAACAGTGTTCCGCCCCTCTGCCCGATGAAAGCCGGTTTTGCCCGTATTGTATGGTGCGGTTCGACGGCGAAGGCGGCGAAGAGCGAAAACTCAAAAAATCAAAAGAGAAGTTAATTGCTTTTTTACTGATTGCCGCAACGCTTATTATTGCGGCGGTTATTGCCGTTTTTGCAAAAACGGCGGGCAAAAAACAGCCTGCCGCCGAACAAACAAACGGATATATGCCGCAGCCCGAAACAACGGCGGCTTATGCCGAAACCGAAGCGGAAACGGAAGCGGAAAAAGAAACCGTAACCGTTGAAATAAACGGTGATTACTATACGCCCGGCACTTATTTCTGGAGCATTAACGGCAACGGAGAAATAGTGCTTGAAGATTATGAATACTACCCTTTCTGAGGTTCTGAAATGATTTGTAACAACTGCTCAAAAGAACTGCCCCGGGGCAGCGGGTTCTGCCCCTATTGCCTTTATAAATTCACCGAAGAAAAAGTAATAATTCCCGAACCCGTTGAACGCAAAAATGCCAAAAGCGTTGCCGCCGCTGTCATTGCCGCCGTTTTGCTTGTTGTTATACTGTCAATTGCCGCCGTGTTTTTTCACAGCCGCAACAAAGAAAAAGCCGGTTCGTATGCCGAATCCGTAACGAACACCGTCGCAACGACACAAGAACCGGAAACAGCAGAAAGCCCGGAAACAACTGAGGAACCCGAAAAATTTGAAGAAATAATGGTTGAAGAAAAACCCTATGTTACAGACGAAAACGCAATGACTTCATACCCTCCGGCAACTGCGGCAGTTATTATTGACGAAAGCGGAAATGTCAGACAGGGATATATTTTACCTGATTAAAAATCCCGGCAGTCTTTTAACTGTCGGGAATTTTTACGCTGTTTTTCAAATCCGTAAGCATTTTTTACGCTTACCACTCATCATTTTCATCAATCATTACCGCGTGCGCGCAGCGTATTCCGTCAACCGCCGCCGATACTATTCCGCCGGCGTAACCCGCGCCTTCACCGCAGGGGTAAACGCCCCTTATATTCGCCTGGTATATTTCATCACGCAATATCCTTACGGGCGAGGAACTTCTTGTTTCCGGCGCTGTAAGCGTCGCGTCGGGCATGGCGAATCCGTTTAACATTTTATCCATTTTAAGCAGCGCCGACGCCATTGTGTCGGTTACTTTCGCGGGCAGAATCTCCCTTATATCTCCGGGCGTAACTCCCGTGGGGCAGGTCGGTTTTACACTTCCGAGAACTTTTGAAGGTGTGTTTTTCAAAAAATCTCCAACCGTCTGGCAGGGCGCAGAATAATCCGAACCGCCTTTTTGAAACGCGGTTTTTTCGATTTTTCTCTGCAATGTGATACCCGCAAGCGGATGTTCGTCACCGAAGTTTTCGGGCTCAATGCCCACAAGTAAAGCGGAGTTGGAGTTTTCGCCGTCGCGCGCGTATTCGCTCATACCGTTTACAACAACGCTGTTTTTTTCCGATGCCGCGGCAACCACCATACCTCCCGGGCACATACAAAATGTGTATGCTCCTCTGCCGTGTTCGGGGTGGCACGCCATTTTGTAGTTTGCGGCTCCGAGAGCGGGATGCCCCGCGTATTTTCCGTATTGAGCGCGGTCAATCATCTCTCTCGGATGCTCAATTCTCACTCCTACGGAAAACGGCTTCTGCATCATCTTTATTCCTTTTTTGTAAAGCATTTCAATTGTGTCTCTCGCAGAGTGCCCGATGCTCATTATAACCGTGTCGGTTTCAAAGTCGGTGTAACCGCCGTTTTCGTTGCGGTAGGTTATTCCCTGAACAACACCGTTGGCAACAATAATGTCGGTTATCTGCGCGCCGAAATGCACCTCGCCGCCCAGTGAGATTATTTCTTCCCTGAACGCCTTTACAACACCGCCCAAACGGTCTGTGCCTATGTGCGGGTGTGAAGAATACTTTATCTCTGCGGGAGCGCCGTGCGCGACAAGTTCGTCAATAACCTTTCTGCAAAGCGGGTCTTTTATTCCCGTGGTAAGTTTACCGTCAGAGAATGTCCCCGCTCCTCCTTCTCCGAACTGAACATTTGAAGCTGTGTTGAGTTTTCTCGTGTTCCAGAATGTTTTAACATCCCGCGTTCTTGTGTCAACATCGTTGCCTCTCTCAAAAACAACGGGTTTCAGCCCGGCTCTCGCGAGAATAAGCGCGGCAAAAAAACCCGCGGGCCCGAAGCCCGCAATAACAGGGCGAAGTTTGCTCGTTCTTCTCAGGGCAGGGGGCTCATATCTGATTTCTCTGCCCTCTTCAACCTTTGAATTACGGCACTTTTTAAGCACCGTGTTTTCATCGCCGTCAAGGGTTACATTGATGTTGTAAACAAAATATATGTCGTCTTTTTTGCGGGAGTCAATTGCTTTTTTAACAATTTCAATTCCCGTTATTTTTCTTTCCGGGCATCGCAGCGCTTTGGCGGCGAGAGTTAAAAGTTCGCTCTCGTCGCTGTCAAGAGACAGTTTGATTTCGTTGATTCTCAGCATTGTGCTTTTCCTCCGAGTTCGCCTGCGGTAAGCCCCGATGACCACGCCCACTGCAGGTTGAAGCCTCCGCAGCAAATGCCGTCAACATCAATTATTTCACCCGCAAAAAACAGGTTTTCACAAATAAGCGACTCCATGGTTTCGTTGTTTATTTCATCTGTGCGCACACCGCCGCTTGTCACCTGCGCGCAGTCAAACCCCTTTGTGCCGGTAACCTTTATTCTGAATTGTTTTATATGTTCCGAAATAATCTTTATTTCATTTTCGCTAAAACCGCTTATTGTTGATTTAACACCGCTCTTTTTCAAAACGGCAATTCCCGCCGCCTTGGGAATAATTCCCGTCAGCAGCGAGTCAAAATCCCTCCGGTTTTCTTTGCGGAGAACGGTCAAATATTCAATAATTTCCTCTCTGCTCATATCGGGAGCAAGGTCAATAACCGCAAAAATATCAGCGCCTTTTTCTTTGATTCTTTCAAGCGAAGCAGCAAGTTCCATGGCGGCTATTCCCGAAATACCGCTGTCTGTGAAAAGTATCTCACCCCGCGCCGGACAGATTGATTTGCCGTTTTTTTCAAGTGTTATAACGGCGTTGTGAATTCTCACGCCTTTGAGCGGCTTTGTGACCGCAGGGTCTGCCGTAAGGGGAACAAGCGCAGGGTAAAGATTGGTGACCGTGTGCCCGAGCGCTTTTGCAAGCGCGTATCCGCTGCCGTCGGAGCCCTGCGAAGGCGATGCCTTTCCGCCCGTTGCAGTAATAAGATAATTACAGCGGTATTCATTGTTCAGAACAAAGCCGCCGTCCTGCTTTTTAACATCCGTTACAGCCTCGCCGGTAATCACTTCAATCCCGTCAAGGTTAAACCTCAAAGCGTCAACTACACTCGCCGCTGTGTTGGAGGTGGGGTAAACTCTGCCTTCACTGTCGGTGTATGTTTTAAGTCCGAGGGAGGAGAAGAATTCAAGGCTTTTTTCAACGGAGTATTTTTCAAGCGCGGTTTTCGCGAATCCGCCGTTTGTGTAGCAGCCGCAACGGGTGTTTATGTTTGTAAGGTTGCACCTGCCGTTGCCTGTCGCAAGAATTTTCTTGCCGGTTCGCGGCAGTTTTTCAACTACGGCAATACTCATTTCAGGGTAAAGCCGGTGCGCGTTTATTGCCGCGACAAGCCCCGAAGCGCATCCGCCGATGATAATAACATCAAACCTCTTCATTTTTTCCTCCGTTGATTGGTTTACACAAAAGTTTACTATTTAAACCCTTAAAAGTCAACTTAATAGACATTGATATTATAAAAGAATTATGTTATAATATCAAAAAATAAACAAAGGAGATTACGCTAATGGAAATCAGTAAAGATATGACTATCGGTGATGTTCTTGACGCAAATATGGAAGTTGCCCCCTTCTTCCTTGAAATGGGAATGCACTGCCTCGGTTGCCCTTCCGCGAGAAGCGAAACGGTAGAACAGGCTTGCGCGGTTCACGGCGTTGACGCCGATGAACTCATCGCAAACATCAACAACTTCCTTGCCGGTAATGCTTAAACTCTCACCGAGACTGCAGATGGCGGCGGATATGGTTCGGTGCGGCAAAACCGTGTGTGATGTCGGTACCGATCACGCATATCTGCCGTCTTATCTTATATTGAACGGTATCTGCCCGAAAGCGACAGCGTCGGATATCGGCGAAGGTCCGCTTGAAAACGCCGCAAAAACCGTCAGCGCATACAATCTTAACAATAAAATATTTCTCTGCCTTTCCGACGGCTTGTGGAATATCGGCGAAAACGATGCCGACGATATTGTAATCTGCGGTATGGGCGGCGAACTTATGGTAAGAATAATCGATGAAACACCCTGGCTTAAAAATCCGGCCAAACATCTTGTCTGCCAGCCTATGTCTCACGCCGAAGATCTGCGCCGCTTTTTTGTTGAAAACGGCTTTTCGATTGATAAAGAAACAGCCTGTGAAGATTCGGGCAGGGTATATATCGCCATATCCGCATATTACACGGGCAATAAGGCGGAGTATCCGCCCGGTTTCGTCTATTACGGCAGGCTTCCCGTCAGAACAGACGCCCTTGCCCGCAGATATGTCAAAAAACAGGCTCAGCGCATTAAAAACAGAATCTGCGGAATTGAAAACAACAAAGATTATTCGGCTGAATACAATTCTCTTACCGAAGCACTTGAAGATATTGAAAGGATGCTTGAAAATGCCGACGGTTAAAGATATTTATGATTATATAAATTCAACTGCTCCATTCGACCGCCAGAGTGAATGGGATAACAGCGGTATTGCCGCGGGCAGTTTTGACACAGAGGTAGAAACTGCCGTGTTTGCTCTTGACATCACCGCCGGTGTTGTCGGTTTTGCCCGTGAAAACAACGCTCAGCTTGTAATCAGCCACCATCCCGTCATTTTCAGACCGAGAAAACGGCTGATGAGCAACGACCCCGCTTATATGCTTGCAAACGCGGGCCTGAGCGCAATCTGCGCCCATACATCTCTCGATATCGCCGAAGGCGGTGTAAATGACGCGCTTACCGCAAAACTCGGCTACGGCAAATGCCCCGCTCTCACAACCGAAGGCGAGGCGGCTATGGTGCGCGTTTTTGAATATGACAAACCGCGTGCAATCGGCGATGTCGCGGCAGAAACCGCAAAAGCGCTTGAAACCGCGGTCAGATATTCCGACTGCGGCAAACTTGTCAAAAAAGTTGCCGTGTGCGGCGGAGCGGGCTGCGATTTCGCTTCTGTCTGCGCACAGCACGGCTGCGATCTGCTTATCACGGGCGACGCAAGCCACCACGATTTTCTCGACGGAATAACCGACGGCATAAGCATTATCGCGGCAGGACACTACGAAACGGAGAATCCCGTTGTTAAAGTTCTTGCAAACGCAATAAAAGAGCAGTTCGGCATAAATACCCTTGTCGCTCCCTCATCCGCCCCGTGTCAGACTGCCGTCTGGATTTAAGGTGATTTAAATGCCCCTTGACGGATTAACTCTTCATTTCTTAAAAAATGAACTCTCATCCGCTCTCATCGGTTCGAGAGTCGATAAAATATACCAGCCGTCCCGTGACGAGCTGGTGTTTTTGCTGCGCACAAGAGAGGGCTCAATGCGTCTTCTTGTCAGCGCGTCGGCAAACTGTCCGCGCCTTCACCTGACAAAACACGCTCCCGAAAACCCCGCTCAGCCGCCGATGCTCTGTATGCTGTTGCGCAAAAACCTCGGCGGGGCGGCAATAACAGATGTCCGCCAGCAGGGGCTTGACAGAATTATTTTTATTGATTTCGCCGGAACAAATGAAATAGGCGACAGAACCTCTTTTACCCTTGCCGTTGAGATTATGGCAAAACACAGCAATATTATTCTGATAAACGAAAACGGCGTTGTCACCGACTCCGTCAAAAGAATAGATATGACCCAGTCCGCCGTGCGGCAGATTCTGCCCGGCACAATCTACCGGTTGCCTCCCTTGCAGAACAAACTGAATATTCTGCAAACAGACGCTAATACACTCTGCAATCACATTTTCTCATTGAACGGCAAACGCCTTTCCGCCGCATTGCTTGAAACAGTTGAAGGTATGTCTCCGCTTGTCGCGAGAGAAATTGCTTTTTCGGTTAGTTCCGATGATGAAGCGGTTGAAACCCTGCGCGAAGCGGCAAAAGAAAAACTCTTTTCAAAACTTGAAAACCTTAAAAGAACTCTTTGTAATAACACCGCGTCTGCGTATATTCTCAAAAAAGACGGAGGAAATCTTTTCGATTTTTCGTTCACCGACATCACTCAATACGGCTTCTCGGTTGAGAGTGTAAAAATGAACGGCTTTTCCGAAATGCTCGATGAGTTCTATTATGAGAAAGATCTTCATGAGCGCACACGCCAGCGCAGTTCCTCTCTGTTAAAACTTCTCAACAATACTGTCGCAAGGCTTTCAAGAAAAATCGAAACTCAGAAAGCGGAATTAAAAGAGTGCGAAAACAAAGATGAAATTCGCAAATACGGCGAGTTGATTTTAGCCAATCAGTATTCGCTCGCAAAGGGCGTCGCTTTTTATGATGTTATTGACTATTACACAGGCGAAAACATCCGCATTAAAGCAGACCCCGCGCTCTCTCCGGGGGCAAACGCGCAAAAATATTTCAAAGAATACCGCAAACTCAAAACAGCCGAACAGCTCCTTGGCGGGCTGATTGAAAACGGCGCGCAGGAACTTTCCTATCTTGAAAGCGTCATAGATTCAATAGAACGCGCGGAGGGTTTTACGGAACTCGGCGAAATACGGGCTGAACTTTATGACGCGGGCTATCTCAAAAGGGCGAAGCAGGAAAAAGACAAACGCGCAAAGCCTATGCCTCCTCTCGAATATATTTCCGATGACGGTTACAGAATACTTGTCGGGCGCAATAATCTGCAAAACGACGCCCTGACTTTCAAAACCGCGCGCAAAGACGACTCCTGGTTTCACGCTTCAAAAATGCCGGGTTCTCATGTGGTGGTCTGCGGCGAAGGCGATATTATTCCCGAAACAACCGTGCGTCAGGCGGCGGCTCTCGCCGCTTATCACAGCAGCGGCAGGTTTTCATCAAGAGTGCCGGTTGATTACACCGAAGTCCGCGAACTCAGAAAGCCGGCGGGAGCAAAACCCGGCAAAGTCATTTACCACACTTACAACACAATTTGGGCGGTTCCCGACAGAACACTCTGCGACCGCCTTAAAAACAAAAAATAATCAAACAGAGCAACTCCGGCAATCGGAAATCCGAAAGCCGGAGCTTTTATTTTTCATTTCAATCTGTAATATGAAAGGTAAAAAATCTTTTCAACGATTTGTGCGGTCAGGTATAATCCGGCTTTAAGTATAAGAAAAAACTGTAAACGAAAAATTTTTTAAAATTTTTCGTTTCAGACGCCGAAAACTGAATAATTTGTCACCTTTTTGTTACCCTGTATGTGTTAAACTCCAAATAGTTGAGGAAACACCGGAGCGTTTTCCGCTCTGTGAATCCGGTCCGGTGTTGCTATAGGGTTAACGCTTATCGGTGCGGCGGCATAGTTTTTTTAAAAGAAAAACTGCCGCCAACACCGGAGCGTCAGACAGGCAAAAAGAATATTTCATCAGTCAAAAAAGGCAACGGAATTTTCCGTTGCCTTTTCTTATGCAGTAACATTATCGCAATTTAATCTGCTTCGGGTTGAGCCGTGTTTATAATGTCAGATAATCGTCAGTTCTCGTGCACAGCCGTCATAACCGCCGCCGGTGACAAACTGCGGCAGGTTTTCCGTGATATTGCTCTCAAAGCTGAAGTGAAGGTGCCCTGTGAGTATTGCCCTTATCATAGGCTCGCTTTTGATGTATTCAATCATACGCAGGGTGGGCTCGTCGGGCCTCTGCTGATAAGCGCGAAATTCGCTGTAACGCTCCAGATGTTTCTCATCAACTCCCGTCAGATAGGTGCAGGATTCAGCAGGCGAATGCTCAAAATGGTAATCATAAAGCGACTGCTCAAAAAGAGGGTCGTGAAAAGCGAGAATTATCGGCAGACCCTTCTCCGATTCTTTTTTCAGGCGGTGAATCTGCCAGTCCTCAAATAAATAGTAACTGTTGTCAATTCCCACAATATTGACGCCGCCCACAACTCTTGTGTTCCACAGCATAGGCACGCCGAATCCGCCGTCCCGCTCTATCTGCATATAACTGTTCATTCGGTATGCCTTGTCTTCCCACGCCTCGCCGACATATTGAGAATACTCGTGGTTGCCGGCAATAAAAAAGATGTGAGCGTCAGAGAGAATTTCACGGGCTTTTACTGTGTTTGCGTGAGAAACAAAATCAAAAAGATCGCCCGTGTGAATCAGCGCGTCGCAGTTAGCCTTTGAATAAGCTATGTGCTCATAAAGGTATTTTTCTTTTTCCGCCGAGTGAAAACGTTGCGCAAGTTTATGTTTTCTCTCGTCGTCATGTTCATCGGCGAATGCAAGGTGGGAATCGGTCACGTGCAGCAGTTTTACCGGTTTTTCCAGACCGATATTCAAGGTGGATCTGATAAGTTCCATAAATTCTTTCTCCGTTCTTTTTTATGCTGAACTCCGAACTGTATTAACGCATTGTATTAAGTCTTCCGGTTATTGATTATAGCAGGAATAATCCGTCAATACAATACATAAAACCCGATTGGCATATTGTTGAATAAATAAACCCGTTCTGCTATAATTTTATCATAAAGCTCTATCCCCGGGTAAGGGCTGTATAATAAAATAATCGGTGTAAACCCGACAGGCGTAAATGAAAGGTGGATTATTTATGGCAAAAATCATTATGACCAAGCCGAGCGGCAGCGGAATCGCGCTGGGCGGCATCGGCGCGGGAAGCGTTGAACTTATGCCTGACGGTGAATTTCACTATTGGCAGATTGCCAACCCGCCGAGGCTTACCGAGGTCTGCTGGGAGAAAAAGGCCGATGACGGTGAAAGCAGCGCAGGCGCGCTTTCGTTCTGGGTCCGCGCAAAACAGGCGGGCAGACGCCCCGTTGTGCGAAAACTCGGTATGAAAACAGACCCCGACGACTTTACCTACAGATTGTTTCCGTGGAATAAACCTGTCGAAAAAATCATCTTTGACGGGCGTTTCCCTGTGTGCGAACTACAATATGAAGATAATGCCCTGCCTTGCCGTCTTACAGGCAGAGCGGTCGCTCCTTTTGTGCCTCATCATATTGATATTGCCGCAACACCCGGGTTTTATATGGATTTTGAAATTGAAAACACAGGGGAGCAGGCACTGACTGTAAGCCTGCTCGGAACCCTTGTGCCGGACTTTTGCAATGACTGCGGATGCAGAAATATTCTGTCAGATAACGGCGATAATATCAGCGTAACCATGCAGCCGGCTCAGAAAAACGACGCGCCGGACTGCGGCGAGGTCTGTCTCGGTATAAGCGGCGACGGTGAAAAAAGCTTTATTGCCGGTGAATACAAGCGTTTTATCAGGGAATATATTTATGACGGCGAATACGGAGTCAGTCAGGAATCCGTCCTTTTCGGTTTCCGCGAAAAAGGAAGTCTGCCCGACAGTGAGGCGGTCGCTCCTCCTCCCGTTATCCCCGAAAACACAGGCTCTCTGTCCGATAATGAAATAAATGCGCTTTTCAGCGAATACAGCAGATATCCTTTCGCCGCATCCGTTTTGGGGCGCATAAATGATGTTCTGCCTTCATTCCCCTCCGACCGTGAAGAAAAGGAGCGCTTTCTTAACAGTTTTCGCGAACAGGAGCGCCTCCTCAAAGCGGAAGAATTCGGGGCCGCCGCTCTCTGCGGCAAAGTCTGTCTTGAACCGGGCGAAAAAAAGACCGTGCGCTTTATTCTGAGCTGGTTTTTCCCAAATCACTTTTCAAAAGACGGGCGCAGATTCGGGCACTTTTACGAAAACCTTTTCAGCACAGCGGCACAGGTGAACGCGTTCCTGCGTGAGAACAGTTCAGAGGTATTTGAAAAAGCAAAGGCTTTCTCAAAACTGCTCTATACGACAAGTCTTCCCGAAGTTTACCCCGATTCCTGGAGCGGGCACCTGAGCACTATAGTCAAATGCTCGTGGTATCTGAAAGACGGCAGATTCGGTCTGTGGGAGGGGCTCGGTTTCTGCGGCTTCCATACCACAGATATCACCTACCACGCGTCATTCGGTCTTTTGGCTCTGTTTCCCGAATTGCAGTTGGGGCAGATGCGTATGGGCGCCGCCTTCCAGCGTGCCGACGGGCGGGTGCATCACTTCTTTACACCCGATCTGGAACATGTTGACAACGGCTTTGACCGTGTGGATATGAATAATCAGTTTGTGCTTATGGTTCTGCGTGATTACCTTTATACAGGCGACACGGAATATCTCAAAGATATGTGGCAGCATGTAGTCAGCGCAATGGATTCCATCTCCGCTCTTGACACAGACGGCGACGGTCTCCCTGACAGCGAAACAAAACGCAACACCTATGACGCCTGGAATTTTGCGGGAACGCCGGTTTATATTTCAGTTCTGCGGCTCGCCGCTCTTAAAGCGGCATCCCGTATAGCGGAAGAAACCGGCGATTCGGTCCGAGCGGAAGAGTGGAAAAATCTGCTCGCGAAAGGTCTTGACTCGCTTGAAAAACGCCTGTGGAACGGGGAATACTACAACCTCTGGATGTCAGATAACAACAAAGACGAAACCCTGATGACCGACCAGCTTGACGGGGAGTGGTTCCTGCGCATGGCGGGCATAGGAGGCAATCTGCCGGAAGCACGGGTAAAGTCCGTTATGAAATATATTCTCGGCCGCAATTTTGACCCTGACAGCGGTCTTATAAACGCATCGTGCCCTGAGGGGCGCGCAACTACGCTTTACTCTCACAAAAACTGTCAGGCGCAAGCCGTCTGGACGGGCATCGGTTATGTTGCCGCGGCTCTTTGCCTGAGTGTCGGTATGCTCAGCGAGGCGGATGCCGTTATCACTGCCATACGAGATAATCAGGCGGCTTTCGGCGCTCTCTGGGATCACTGGGAGTGCGGCCATCACTATACACGACCTATGTCGAGCTGGACTACACTTATCGCGGCATCGGGTCTTAAGGTTGACAGCGCACGTCGAACAATCCGCATTAAACCCGTCTCCGATAACATCACCCTTCCGCTCTGCCTCCCCGGTGTGCTCGGCACGCTCGAGATCAGAAACGGCTCTGTAAATATCCGCACAGTCGAGGGCAGTCTGAACGGCTGGAAAGTTCTGACAAAACAACAAAACGCTTAAACTCTATTGACCATTAAAACAAATATTTTAAGAAAGGCATAATCAAGCCGGGCTGACTTTCAAAGTCAGCCCGGCAGTTTACTGTTATTTTATTTGCGGCATGGAATTTTACTTCTCATGTTTTCAAGCCGGTTAAGCGCGCCAAACAGTGTTTCATCCTTTTTTGCGAAATGCAGACGGATGAGATGGTTTACCGGCTCACGGAAAAAGCTTGAACCGGGAACGGCTCCTACGCCGACATCTCTCGCGAGAGTTTCACAAAATTCAAGGTCGCTTTCAAAGCCGAATTCCGATATGTCAAGAAGAACATAATAGGCGCCTTGCGGAACAGTGTGAGTTATGTTCAGGTCGTCAAGTCCTTTCAGAAACAGGTTTCTTTTTGAAGCATATTTTTTCGCAAGGTCGGCATAGTAGTCGTCTTTGAACCGCAGCCCCGTCACCGCCGCCTCCTGAAGGGGAGCCGCCGCGCCCACTGTAAGAAAGTCGTGAACTTTTTTCGCAACATCAATTATTTCGGGAGGGGCAATGATATATCCCAGCCTCCAGCCCGTAATCGAATAGGTTTTTGACAAGGAGGAACACGAAACGGTCCGCTCCCACATCCCCGGCAGAGAAGCAAAATATATATGTCTGTTCGGCTCAAAAACAATATGTTCATAAACCTCGTCGGTAATAACATAAGCGTCATATTTTTCAACAAGCGAGGCAATAATCATAAGTTCATCATAAGTGAACACCTTGCCGCTCGGGTTTGAAGGGTTGCAAAGTATCAGAGCCTTCGGGTTCTGTCTGAAAGCCGCCTCCAGTTCATCCGTATTAAAATTGAATTCCGGCGGATGCAGCGGAACATATATGGGCTGTGCGCCGGAGAGAATGGCGTCTGCGCCGTAGTTTTCGTAAAACGGAGAAAAAACAATTACTTTATCTCCGGGGTTCACTACGCTCATCATTGCCGCCATCATCGCTTCGGTGCTGCCGCAGGTCACAACAATATTTGTGTCGGGGTTAACGGTTATCCCCATAAACCGCGTCTGTTTTTGCGCAAGCGCCTCTCTGAAGTTCTGAGCGCCCCAGGTGACAGAATACTGGTGAAAATCTTCTTTTGAAACCTCTGCGAGCCGGTCAAGAATTTCACGCGGTGGCTCAAAATCAGGAAAACCCTGTGAAAGATTCACGGCGTCACATTCCAGACAGATTCGTGTCATCCGGCGGATAGCCGAATCGGTAAACCCCCTTGTTTTTTCGGATAATACAGGCATTGTCGCATCTCCTTTATACTGTATAAAAACGGTCACTGAAAACTAATAAAAAATATTTGGTAATTAATAATTGTTCTGACAGTTATTTCCGCTTTCAGACCTTTACCGCAAAAACATTTTCGCAGTCCTGCCCGACATAGAAAGTATAGTTATCCGCAAGATACCACGCTTTCTTGTCAGGATTATAAAACTTCAGGTCATCCTTGTTTATCCTTACTGTTTCAAACACCGTTTTGCCGGCTTTTACAAACACTTTTTTAAACCCTTTAAGCAGTTTAACTGCGTTTTCGCCTTCGGCTCCCGCATAAACCTGAACAACCGTCTTGCCGTCATAACTTCCGGTGTTCTTTATTGTCAGCGAGATTTCAACTTCATTTCCGCGGTCTGCTGCTTTGATATCCGAATACTCAAATCCGGTGTATGAGAGCCCGAAACCGAACGGGTAAGCCGCTTTTTTGTTCTGACTGTCAAGAAGGGTGTATCCGTGAAGATAACCGTAATTGATTTTTCGCGTTTTCGCGCTCGGAAATAAAAAGTCAGGGTAATCGTCCTCGCTTTTTGCCATTGTAAACGGCAGATGTCCGCTCGGGTTAACCTCGCCGCTCAGCAGTTTTGCAAGAGCGTTGCCGCCCTCCATACCGCTGTAAAACGAATGAAGTATGGCGTCTGCTTCGTCCTTCCACTCCTCAATGATGTATGCGCTGCCGCCGATAATATTGACCGCAACATTTTCAAACGCGGCGCAGGCTTTGTGAATAAGCTCAACCTCCTGCGCGGGAATACGCAGCGAATACCTGTCCCCGCCGAGAGCCTTTTCCGTCACCTTGTCGCTCTTTGAAAAGTTTGCGAGGTTTTCACCCTCCTGCCTGTAATCGCTGCCCACACACAGCAAAACCGCGTCGCATTTTTTAATTTCGTTTTCCTTTGAGGAGAAATCAGTCCCTTCGCAAAGCACAACTTTATCTTTTCCATAAAGGTTGCATAATCCCTCATAAGGGGTTACCGTATAAGGTGAAAAAACAGAACTTGAGCCGTGATCTCCTACATTGATTTTGTTCGCATATCTTCCGATAACCGCAACTTTTCCGATTTCCTTTAACGGCAGAAGCCCGTTATTTTTAAGCAGAACCGTGCCTTCAAGCGCCGCCATTTCAGCGAGGTCTGTGTGTTGTTTGCAGGCAACTTTTTCTTTTGAAACGGGTTTTATGCGCGGTGTGATTTTTATTAACCCTCTCAATATGCTCTGCACACTGTTGTCAATGTCTTCAACGGTAACTTTTCCGAGTTTCAGGTCCAGCGGAAGCGCCGCGTAGTGCATAATCTGAGGCATTTCAATATCAAGCCCCGCCTTCAGAGCGCGCGGAGCGTTGCGCACACCCATAAGAAAATCGGAAATCGTAAAGCCCGTAAAACCCCATTGTTTCCTGAGAACATCCTTCAGAAGGAACCGGCTCTCGCAGCAGTGCTCGCCCCTGAAAAGGTTATAGGCTCCCATAATTGACATGGCACCCGCGTCAACACAGGCTTTGAAATGTGGCAGATAAACCTCGTGCAGCGTCTTTTCGTCCGCCTGAACGTCAACATCAAAACGGATGTTTTCAATACTGTTTACCGCATAGTGCTTCGGGCAGGCAATAACTCCTTTTTCCTGCACGGCTTTTGTCAGAGCAACACCCATTTTTCCGAGCAGAAACGGGTCTTCGCCATAGGTTTCCTGCGCTCTTCCCCAGCGTGGATTTCTCAAAAGGTTTATGCAGATTCCCGCAAAGTAGTTTCCGCCCTGAGCAATAACCTCATCGGCTATGGCGGAGCCTATTTCATATTCGAGTTCATCGTCAAATGAAGCGCCTCTTGCCATTGATACGGGGAAGCAGGTGCTGTTGCCCATAACCACTCCGCGAGGGCCGTCAGAAAACGCGACGGCGGGAATGCCGAGCCTTTTCACACCGCCGCTCAGACACGGGCGGCAGTTGTATTGGCTCTTAAGAGACAAACAACCACCGGCTATGCCGGTGGCATTAAAACGCTTACAGCGAAAAAGCCTCCTGTGGTAGAATAGAGCAGGTTCGCCAACCGCGCTAACTATCAAAGGAGGTATCATCATGAAAGATGAC